>NZ_JAFCXJ010000002.1:0-750166 GCF_049898265.1 Pseudomonas sp. PSPC2-3
GGGACGACTAACCCGTTCCCATGGATGAGCGAGATCATGGACTTGAAGAAAGAGAAGAATTTCTTTGAGACCCGTGTGATCGAGTACCAGACTGGCGGTGCGTTGAGCTGGGATTGATTGAAAAAAACGGCCCCTTCAGGGGCCGTGTTGTTTCACCTGTCGATGTTTTTTTATGCCCAATCAAACCATCAAGACCCCCTGCGTCGGCCTGTGCTCCACCGTTTACGGTGATCTGGTCTGCCGCGGGTGCAAGCGTTATCACCATGAAGTCATCCAGTGGAATGGCTACAACGCCGAGGAAAAACAGGCGGTGTGGCTGCGCCTTGAGCAACTGCTGGTGCAGGTGATGGCCTCCAAGCTGGACGTGTTCGACCCACAGCGCCTGCGCCAGCAACTGGAAAGCCGCAAGATTCGCTTTATGCCGCACCAGTCGCCGTACTGCTGGGCCTACCAGTTGATTGCCCGGGGTGCGCGGGTGATTACCAGGCTGGACGCATATGGCCTGGTGTTGCTGCCGGAATTTCGCGAGCACAGCCTGGCGGATTTGCGCGATGGAATTGATCGCGAGTTTTTCCTGCTGTCCGAGGCGCATTACCAGCGGTATATCGCCCCCGTGTTCTTGAAAGAGGCCTTTGGGCCAGCCCTGATCGCCACGCTCTAAATGTGGGAGGGGGCTTGCTCCCGATAGCAGTGTGTCAGTCAGCTTATATGTCACTGACCCGGCGCAATCGGGGGCAAGCCCCCTCCCACATTTAGGTCCAGGACGCTGCACGCTCCGCCTGGAGGCCATAGCGTTCAATCGCCTGCTGGCATACCTGCCGATCCAGACTGCCCTGCTCCGCCAATGCCGTCAGCGCGGCCAGCACGAGGTGATGGCGATCGACCTCAAAAAAATCCCGCAACGCCGCCCGTGTATCACTGCGCCCGAAACCGTCGGTGCCGAGTACGGTGTAGGGGGAATCCAGGTACGAAGCAATCATCTGCGGCACCGCCCGCACGTAGTCCGACACCGCAACCACCGGGGCGCCCTTGGGCAAGCAATCATTCACATGACTGACGCGCTGGATCGCCTGCGGATGCAAGCGATTCCAACGCTCCACCTCCCGCGCCTGCCGTGCCAGTTCGCTGAAGCTGGTCACGCTGTAGACCTCACTCGCCACCTGCCAATCGTCCGCCAATAGCTGCGCAGCCGCCTGGGCTTCACGCACCAGCGTACCCGAACCGAGCAGGCGCACCTGGGCGTCAGGCGCGCCCTGCAAGCAGTACATACCTTTGATGATCGCCGCTTCCACCCCCTCGGGCAGGCTCGGCTGCGGGTAGTTTTCGTTCATCAGGGTCACGTAGTAGAACTCGTCGACATCATGCTCCAGCATCTGGCGCATGCCATGGTCGAGGATCACCGCGAACTCCCCGGCAAACGCCGGGTCGTAGGCACGGCAGTTGGGGACGCTGGCGGCGCTCAGGTGGCTGCTGCCGTCCTGATGCTGCAGGCCCTCGCCGCCGAGGGTGGTGCGGCCGGCAGTGGCGCCCAGCAGGAAGCCACGGGCGCGCTGGTCGGCGGCGGCCCAGATCAGGTCGCCCACGCGCTGAAAGCCGAACATCGAGTAATAGATGTAGAACGGCAACATGCGCAGGCCATGCACCGAATAGCTGGTGGCCGCCGCGACCCAGGAGCTGATGGCGCTGGCTTCGCTGATGCCCTCTTCGAGGATCTGCCCGTCGGTAGCTTCGCGGTAGCTGAGGATCGAGCCGATATCTTCCGGCTCGTAGCGTTGGCCGACGCTGGAGTAGATGCCGATCTGCTTGAACAGGTTGGCCATGCCGAAGGTACGCGCCTCGTCGGCGACGATCGGCACGATGCGTGGCCCCAGGTGCTTGTCCTTGAGCAGGTTGGTGAGCATACGCACGAAGGCCATGGTGGTGGACATCTCCTTACCCGCGGCAGCCGTGGCGAAGCCGGCGTAACCGGCCAGAGGCGGCACACTGACCGGCGCGGCGGCCTGGCAACGACTGGGCACGTAGCCGCCCAGGGCGTTGCGCCGTTGATGCAGATAGCGCAACTCCAGGCTGTCAGCGGCCGGTTTGAAGAAACTCAACGACTCGGTCTGCTCATCCGTCAGCGGCAACTGGAAACGATCGCGGAAGGCGATCAGCGCCTCGCGATCGAGTTTCTTCTGCTGGTGGGTGGTCATCTTGCCCTGCCCGGCTTCGCCCATGCCAAAGCCTTTTTTGGTCTGGGCCAGGATCACCGTGGGCTTGCCCTTGACCCGCCGCGCCGCGTGGTAGGCGGCGTGGATCTTGACCATGTCGTGGCCGCCGCGCTTGAGGCGGTCGATCTGTTCATCGCTCATGCCCTCGACCAGCCTGGCCAGGGACGCGCTCTGGCCGAAGAAGTGCTCGCGGTTGTAGGCGCCGTCCTTGGCGGCGAAGGTCTGGAACTGCCCGTCCACGGTCTGCGACAGCGTATTGACCAGGGCGCCGTCGCTGTCCTTGGCGAGCAAGGCGTCCCAGTCCGAGCCCCACACCAGCTTGATCACGTTCCAGCCGGCGCCGCCGAACAACGCCTCCAGTTCATCGATGATCCGCCCATTGCCACGCACCGGGCCGTCGAGGCGTTGCAGGTTGCAGTTGACCACCCAGGTCAGGTTGTCCAGGCCTTCGCGAGCGGCCAGGGTCAGGGCCGACATGCTTTCCGGCTCGTCCATTTCGCCGTCGCCGAATACGCCCCAGACGTGGCGCTCGGTGGTGTCCTGCAAGCCGCGGTGCTGCAGGTAGCGCATAAAGCGCGCCTGGAAAATCGAGCTGATCGGGCCGATGCCCATGGAGCCGGTGGGAAATTGCCAGAAGTCCGGCATCAACCACGGGTGCGGGTAACTCGACAAACCGCGCGCGCCGACCTTGGCCCCGCCGATTTCCTGCCGGTAGTGCGCCAGGTCCTGCTCGCTCAGGCGCCCCTCCAGGAACGCCCGCGCATAAATGCCCGGCGCGGAATGCGGCTGGTAGAACACCAGGTCGCCGCCAAAGCCCTCGTGGCGGGCACGGAAAAAGTGATTGAAGCCCACTTCGAACAAATCCGCCGCGCTGGCGTAGCTGGCGATATGACCGCCGAGTTCGCCATACGCCTGGTTGGCGCGCACCACCATGGCCAGGGCGTTCCAGCGCACCAGCGAGGCCAGGCGTTCTTCGGTGGCCAGGTCGCCGGGAAACGCCGGCTGCTGCTCGACGCTGATGCTATTGATATACGGGGTGCCGTGACGGGGTTTCCAGTCGATGTGCGGGGCGCCGCCTTCACGGGCCAGCACGTCGAGGATCTGCCGCGCCCGCGCGGGGCCGGCGTTGGCCACCAGCGAGGCCAGGGCGTCGCGCCACTCGTCCTGTTCGATTTGATCACCGGCGAGCTGATCCGTTGTGGTGTGATTCACTGCGCTCGCAAAACCGTTCATGGGCACCTCCAGGCTTTTTTTCCAGTTTATGTCGATGACTGAGGATTTTTTGCCTGATGTCAGGCGTGCCAAAGCATATTTTGAGCATGAATCGCTGCCAATCAGACGTTTCCCAGCACGTTGTGCTCTAACCCCCCGAAACCTCGCCATTGTGTTTAAAATGCCGCCCGCTCAACGAACGACGCTCAACGATGAACCCCGACGCCCTCGCCACACTGCACGCCCACCTGCTGACCGCCCTGGCCACGCCACCGACCGAAACCCGGCGCCTGTTCCACGGGCGCGGCCGTTGCTGGCCGGGCCTGGAGCAACTGACCGTGGACTGGCTGCAGGGCGTGGTGCTGGTCGCGCTGTTCAAGGAGCCGGAGGCGGCGCACCTGGTCGCGCTGAAACAGCTGCTGGTTCAGTTCGAATGGGCGCAGTCCGGCGCCCACACGGTAGCCCTGCAGCACCGCTACCTGCCGCAAAGCACCACCGAATGGCTGGTGGGCGATGCGATCGATGAGCTGACGATTACCGAAGGCGGCCTGCGCTACCTGATCGACCTCGGTAAAAAACAGAACAGCGGGCTGTTTCTCGACATGCGCTACGGCCGCAACTGGGTGCGCGAACAGGCCAAGGGGCTGCGGGTACTCAACCTGTTCGCCTACACCTGCGGGTTTTCCGTGGCGGCCATCGAGGGCGGTGCCGAGCATGTGGTGAACCTGGACATGGCCCGCGGCGCCCTGAGCCGGGGTCGCGACAACCATCGCCTGAATGGGCATGACCTGAGCCGCGTTACCTTTCTTGGCCACGACTTGTTCAAGTCCTGGGCCAAGGTCATCCACAGCGGCCCCTATGATCTGGTGATCATCGACCCGCCGTCCTTCCAGAAAGGCAGTTTCCTGCTGACCAAGGATTACCAGCGCGTGCTGCGCCGCCTGCCGGATTTGCTCACGCCACAAGGCACGGTGCTGGCGTGCATGAATGACCCGGCGTTCGGCGAGGACTTCCTGATCGACGGCGTGACCCGCGAAGCACCGGGCCTGCGCTTTGTCGAGCGGCTGGAAAACCCGCCGGAATTCCCGGATATCGATCGGCAAAGCGGCTTGAAAGCCTTGGTGTTCCGCCAAGGCTGATGCCGAAACGTCCGACGCTTGCTACGCTAAGCAATCACCGGGGTGGTGAACCTTATCCTCCCCTTCCCGGTCGATACCTGCATCCCCTGGCCAGACTCGACGCTGCCACAGCGTCGGCTGCCCCGTTTCACCCTTTGGAGAACCGCCCGTGATATCGACCCTGCATGTAGCCAGACTGAAAGCCTGGGGCGCCCACGGCTTCACTGCCACCGGAGTGGTGTTGGCCTTCCTGGCCACGCTGGCCTTGCTGGAGAACTCACCCAAGGCGTGCCTGCTGTGGCTGGGCCTGGCACTGGTGGTCGATGGCGTCGACGGTTCCCTGGCCCGCCGCGTGAATGTCAGCACGGTACTGCCCAGCTTTGACGGCTCGGTGCTGGACCTGGTGATCGATTACCTGACCTATGTGTTTATCCCGGCACTGTTTATCTACCGCTATATCGACCTGCCGGACTTTACCCACCTGTTCACGGTGTCGGTGATCCTGGTGTCGTCGCTGTTCTGCTTCTGCAACGTGAACATGAAAAGCAAGGACAACTACTTCGTCGGCTTCCCCGCCGCCTGGAACGTGGTGGCCCTCTGCGTGTATATCATCCAGCCCGACGCGTGGGTGACGTTGCTCACGGTGATTGGCCTGGCGCTGCTGACCGTGACGCCGATGAAGTTCCTGCACCCGTTCCGGGTCAAGCGGTTCATGCCGATCAACATCGCGGTGACCACGCTCTGGTTGCTGTGCAGCTTCTTGATGGTGGTGGATTACCCGAACACCAACCCGTGGACGTTTGGGTTGTGGTCGCTGATGTCGGCGTACTTCCTCGGGATCTGCATCTGGCGCACCGCGCTGGAGTGGCTGGGCACCCACAAATAGCCAGGCCGGCACCGTTTGAATGTGGGAGGAGGCTTGCGCCCTCCCACATTTGGATTTGCGTACATCGGGCAGGTAAGATGGCCGCCTTTCGCATAGCGCCCTGCCAACCATAAGCCCTGCCCATGCCCTTCGAACTCAGCGTAGACCTCACTACCCTCGCCATCCTGGCCGTCGTTGCGTTCATCGCCGGCTTCATCGACGCCATCGCCGGCGGTGGCGGCTTGCTCACCACCCCGGCCCTGCTCACCGCCGGCATGCCGCCCCATTTGGTACTGGGCACCAACAAACTCAGCTCCACCTTCGGCTCGGCCACCGCCAGTTTCACCTTTTACCGACGCAAGCTGTTTCACCCGCGCCAGTGGGTACATGCCATCGTCGGTACGTTTATCGGCGCCCTTGCCGGCGCCATCGTCGCCCACTACCTGCCCGCCGAAACCCTGAACAAGATGCTCCCGGTGATCGTCTTCGGTTGTGGCCTGTACCTGTTGTTCGGCGGCACGCCCAAGGCGCCGCTGGAGGGCGACGCACCGATCAAGAAGAAATGGCAGGCCACCCAAGGCTTCGGCCTGGGCTTCTACGACGGCGTGGCCGGCCCCGGCACCGGCGCGTTCTGGACGGTGAGCACGATGCTGCTGCACCCCATCGACCTGGTCAAAGCCAGCGGCGTGGCGCGCAGCATGAACTTCGTCAGCAACGCGGCGGCGCTGTCGGTGTTTATCATCAACGGTTCGGTGGACTGGATCGTCGGGCTGGCCATGGGCGTGTCGGTGATGGTGGGCGCGTTCTTTGGCGCACGCAGCGCAATCAGCGGCGGCGCCAAATTCATTCGCCCGGTGTTTATCACCGTGGTCCTCGGCCTGACGGTGCGCCTAGCCTGGCAGCACTGGTTCAGCGTGGCCTAAGCGGCGGGCCACGTAGAGGTCGATCAGGTAACGCGCAATCGAGCGTGACGCCGGCAACGGCGGCAAATCGTGGATGTTGAACCACTGCGCGTCCTCGATCTCATCGGCCTGGGGCACGATATCGCCACCGGCGTACTCGGCATGGAAGCCCAGCATCATCGAATGGGGAAACGGCCAGCACTGGCTGCCCACGTACTGGATATTGCGGACTTCCAGCTGCACTTCTTCGTGAACTTCGCGGATCAGGCAGTCTTCGGCCGACTCACCCGGCTCGGCAAACCCAGCCAGCGTGCTGTAGACCCCGGGGACAAAGCGCGGCGACCGCGCCAGCAGGATCTCGTCGCCACGGGTCACCAGCACAATCATGCTCGGCGAGATGCGCGGGTAGCTGCGCAGGTCACAAGCTTCGCAGAACATCGCCCGCTCCCGAGGCACCTGGACCATGGCCTGGCCGCAACTGCCACAAAAACGGTGTTCCCGCGCCCAGGTGCCGATCTGCGCGGCATAGGCCAGCACTTTGTACAGCCGGTGATCGCCTTGCAGCATGAAGCCGCGCAGGCCTTGCCAACTGCATCCAGGCACGTCGCTGGCGGCATTGAGTTCGAGCAGGTACACCGGCTCGCCGTCAAGATGGCCGATACCGTGTTCGGCGAACACCGCCAGGTCCTGGCGCTTGAGCCATTCCCGCGGGAACAGCGCGCCATTGGTGTCGTGTAAAAAACCCTCGCGGCTGCGCGCGACGGCCCAGCCGCCGGGGGTTTGGTTGTCCAGCAGTGTGGTGGTAATCCAGCCTGGGGTCATATCAGTCAATCCACGAATTCGGGTTTCTGCTTGCTCATATGGGCCGCGATGGCCACGCGCAAGTCGTTGGATTGCAACATAGCCGCGTTCCAGGTGGCAACGTATTCCAGACCGTCATTGACTGTATGGTCACGCATGTAGCTGATCATGGCCTTGGTGCCGGTCACGGCAATCGGCGATTTGGCGGCGATTTCCCGGGCGATGTCCAGTACGCCGGCCAACAGGCTTTCCTGATCGGGATACACGCGATTGACCAGGCCGATGCTGCGCGCTTCCTCGGCGCCGAACTGGCGACCGGTGTAGGCCAGCTCGCGCAGCATGCCATCACCGATGATGCGCGGCAGGCGCTGCAGGGTGCCGACGTCGGCCGCCATGCCGATGTCGATTTCCTTGATGGAAAACTGCGCGTCCTCGGCGGCGTAACGCATGTCGCAGGCGCTGATCAGGTCGATGGCGCCACCGATGCAGTAGCCCTGGATCGCGGCCAGCACCGGCTTGCGGCAGGTGTCGACGGCGTTGAACGAGGCTTGCAGTTCGAGGATTTTGCGCCGCAACAGGCGTGCATTACGGCCCACGTCCTTGCCAAAATCATTGGCCACCGAGGCCAGCATCATCAGGTCGATGCCGGACGAAAAATGTTTGCCGGCACCGCTGAGCACCACGGCGCGCACGGCGTCGGTGTCGTCGACCCAGCGGAAGATATCGATGATCTCGGTCCAGAACGCCGCGTTCATGGCGTTGATCTTTTCCGGGCGGTTGATCTGCACATGGGCAACGCTGCCAATGAGCTCGACGACGAAGGCTTGGTATTCGGACATGGCAGTGATCCCTGACTGGCGAGTAATAAGAGCCGAACTATAACAAGGGTGAGCCACGGCGCATCAGCCAAAAACGGGACTGCTAAAATTCATCCGGGACGGGCCGTCGGCCTTGGAAAAGGCTGGATAAAAACCGCCTCAGGCGCCATCCTTCGCGCTTTAAGCCGCTGCCGCAGCGGCGCTCGACGTTTAAAGGATACGCCCCATGCTCACCCAACCTCTGGCCCCCGCCGATTTCGACCTGATCGAAGAAACCCTGCTCAAGTACGGTGACGACCACTCGGTGCTGAACCTCGCCGAACTCGATGGTTACTTCTGCGCACTGGTGTCCAGCCCGGCACCGGTGGATATCGCCGAGTGGTTCCCGGCGATCTGGGGCGGGCAGAACCCGCAGTGGGAAAGTGCCGAAGAAGCCAAGCAGTTCCTCGAACTGTGCGTTCGCCACATGAACGCCCGCGCCGCCCAACTGGCCACCGACGCCAAAGGTTTCCGGGCGCGCTTCGACGACACGGAGCATCAGGGCCAGACCCTGACCCTCGCCGAAGAATGGTGCTTTGGCTATATCCGTGGCGCCGCTATCGGCAACTGGCCTGAACTGCCCGCCGAACAGGCCGCACTGCTGGAGAAAATCTCCTGGTGCGCCGAACAGGACAACTTCGAACTGCCGGCGGACCTCGATGTACAGGCGCATCAGCAGCGCGTCAGCGAGATCGAACCGGCGGCGCGGGCGCTGCATGATTACTCGCTCGCCCAGCGCTAAGCCTCGACAAGCGTGACGTCTATGCCCGATTATTCGGGTCCGCCCGTCGGCCACTCCGTGCCACCTTGCCTTGAATCAGGAGCCTTGTACCTTGAGTTCGCAGAAAACCGTGACCGTTACACCGCCCACTTTCCCCCTCAATGGCAAGGTCGCGCCCCCCGGCTCCAAATCCATTACCAACCGCGCGCTGTTGCTCGCCGCCCTGGCCAAGGGCACCAGCCGCCTCAGCGGCGCGTTGAAGAGCGATGACACCCGGCACATGTCGGTGGCCCTGCGCCAGATGGGCGTGATCATCGACGAGCCGGACGACACCACCTTCGTGGTCACGGGCCAAGGCCAGCTGCAATTGCCTGCGCAGCCGCTGTTCCTCGGCAATGCCGGCACCGCGATGCGTTTTCTCACCGCCGCCGTCGCCACCGTGCAAGGCACCGTGGTGCTGGACGGCGACGACTACATGCGCAAACGCCCGATCGGCCCGCTGCTCGCCACCCTCGGCCAGAACGGCATCCAGGTCGACAGCCCAACCGGTTGCCCGCCGGTTACCGTGCATGGCGTGGGCAAGGTCCAGGCCAAGCGCTTTGAGATCGACGGCGGTCTGTCCAGCCAATACGTATCGGCCTTGCTGATGCTCGCGGCCTGCGGCGCAGCGCCGATTGAAGTGGCGCTGACCGGCAAGGACATCGGCGCCCGCGGCTATGTGGACCTGACCCTCGACTGCATGCGTGCATTCGGCGCGCAGGTCGAGGTGGTCGACGACACCACCTGGCGCGTCGCTCCCAGCGGCTACACCGCCCATGACTACCTGATCGAACCGGACGCCTCCGCCGCCACCTATCTGTGGGCGGCTGAAGTGCTGACCGGCGGGCACATCGATATCGGTGTCGCCGCACACGACTTCACCCAGCCGGACGCCAAGGCCCAGGCGCTGATCGCGCAGTTCCCGAACATGCAGGCCACAGTGGTGGGTTCGCAAATGCAGGACGCGATCCCGACGCTTGCCGTACTGGCCGCGTTCAACAACAGCCCGGTGCGCTTCACCGAACTGGCCAACCTGCGGGTCAAGGAATGTGATCGCGTGCAGGCGCTGCACGACGGCCTCAACCAGATCCGCCCAGGCCTGGCCCGCATCGAAGGCGATGACCTGCTGGTGGCCAGCGATCCGGCACTGGCAGGCACGGCCTGCACTGCACTGATCGACACCCACGCCGATCACCGCATCGCCATGTGTTTCGCCCTGGCCGGGCTGAAGGTCTCGGGTATTCGTATTCAGGACCCGGACTGCGTGGCCAAGACCTATCCTGACTACTGGAAGGCACTGGGCAGCCTGGGTGTCGCCCTGCGCTACTGAGTCCGCGACGTCGAGATGGGGAGGGCTTGATCATGAACATTCGCCAACCCTGCCCGCCCGGCGCCTGTGTCTGTGACCGCGAACAGCTGCTGCAAACCCCAGGCGCCGACCTGCGCATCCTCAACCTGACGCGCCAGGAAGAAAAACGTCTGATCGAACGCCTGGAAGACCTGCAAAGCCTGCAAGACCTCGAACACATGCAGCAGCGCATGTACGCGCTATTGGGTATCCGCGTGCAGATCGCGCCGGGGCACACCGAGGTCAAGAGCATGCGCGGGATTCAGATCGTCATCGACGAACTGCCCGGGCTGTGCCGCAAGACCCGGCAATCGATCCCGGCGGCGATTCGCCGAGGCCTGGAGAAACGACCGGAGATTGCCTACCGGCTGCTGGATGCACATGACCTGCTTGGACTCTAGTCGGTCCTTTCAGTGCATCGCCACCAAGCTGCTGCTCCAGGCCTGAGGCGTGCCGCAACTAACGTAGTTACCAGATGAAATTATCGCCGCCTTTCACGCCATGCCCATTAAGCACGTCTTGGTAAGACATAGTGGGATACTTGATAAGCCTGTCCACTTGCTCGGAGTTCAAATCTTGAACTTCTCTAGGCGATATATTTGGAAACTCTTTCCCATGTGCATCCACCACTTGCTGAAAGTTCATATTGGGATATTTATCGAGCGTATTGTGTTGATCAAAGGTCAAGTTTTGCAGGTCGCCATTCGATAGATTTGGATACGGACTGTCTTGGTTCGCATTGTTTTCCTGCTCTTGTCTCACTTGATCTTGTGTGGGTTTTTCCTGGGATGTGTCAATGGGAGGAGCAATCAGTGCGGATCCAGATGCAGCAGAAATTGAAGTCATTATCAAATCTCCAGTGATTGTGAACGCCTTGATTGGTTGTCCAACGGTTTCTGGTTCCCTGCTCGCAACGAAATCATCCGGCGACCGTCTCGGTTTCGAACAGACCCTGGCCCACTGCCTTGGCGTGATCCAGATGCACCTGCACCTGGCCGCTTTCCGACTCCAGCAGCAACGCTGACGTCAGCACCTGCGCGCCACAGTAATCGAAGATCCCGTAATCGATCTGCGTGTGCATGGCCTTGGCATAACCATGGCGCTCAAACGCGCTTTGATCGGCAGCACCGAGGGCCAGCAGGTGAACCTGCAAGTGCCGCAGTTTCTTCACCACCGGAGTGTCGGGGCCGTAGTCGATCGCCCAGCCGTTGACGAACACGCGGTCGATCCACCCCTTGAGCAGGCCTGGCAGCGACCACCAGTAAATGGGGAACACCAAGACCAGGGCGTCGGCGCGGTCGATGCGGGCTTGTTCGGCGACGACGTCAGCCGGCGGTTCGGCGCGGGTGCGATGTACGCGCTGGTCGGCAGCGTTGTAGCGCGGGTCGAAGCCTTCGGCGGCAAGGTCGGCGATTTCGAACGTATGGCCAGACGCGCTCAGCCCGGCGGCGACTTGCGCGGCGAGGCTGTGGGTGAGGGATTGCGGGTCGTGATGAGCTGCAACGATCAGTGCGTGCATGACAGTGACTCCCATTGGGTTTATGCTGGGCTTAAGTTACCTTTGGTAAGTTACTTTTGGTATATAAGCATGTCAAGCAGTGAATCCCCTGCCCCGCGTCGTCGCCTGTCGCGTGAAGATCGTCTGCGCCAATTGTTGGACGTGGCCTGGCAACTGGTGCGTGAAGAAGGCACCGAAGCCCTGACCCTAGGCCACCTGGCGGAACGAGCGGGCGTGACCAAGCCGGTGGTCTATGACCATTTCGTTACCCGCGCGGGGTTGCTGGCGGCGTTGTATGAGGATTTCGATGGGCGCCAGAATCAGGTGCTTGCCGACGCCCTCGAAGCCAGCAGCCCGACCCTGGAAGATCGCGCGTGGGTGATCGCCTCATCCTATGTCGACTGCGTGTTGTTGCAGGGCCGGGAAATTCCGGGGGTGATCGCCGCGCTGAGCAGCTCACCGGAGTTGGAAAGCCTCAAGCGCAAGTACGAAGCACTCTTTCTCGATAAGTGCCGCGACGTCATGGCCCCCTTCGCGCCGGGCGGCAGCGTGTCCCAGGCGGGGCTGCGGGCCATGCTCGGGGCGGCGGAGGCCTTGTCTCATGCGGCGGCCAGCGGTGAGCTCAGCCGTGAAGAGGCGCAACAGGAGTTGCTGGCGACCATTCTGGCAATGGTCAATCGCGGGGCGCACAGCGCCCGTTGAGAGGCGTTTTTCAGCCTCGCCCCTGCACAAACAAGCGGACCTTGTGCGCCAGTTGATCCAGGTGCCGGTCGCGTTGCTTCTCGGCATCCACCATGGCGCGCTTGCCATGTTTTTGCAGCAGGTAGGTATGAATCTGCCGCACTTCCAATGAGCTATAGATAGCGGCCACATCCAGCACGCCCATCAAGCCATCGGTGGCGTAGGCGCGGGTGTTCATCAGCACCTGCGTGCCGCGCGCGCCGCGCACCTGAAAGCCCATCGCCGCGAAGGCCGGCACTTTGTCCACGGCGCAGGCCAGTTCGGCGTGAGGGTAACGTGCCAGCACCTCTTGCATCATGCCCCGCGCCACGCCCTGGCGCCGGCTGCCTGCCTGTACGGCCATGAACGCCACACCGCAGGCTTCTGGGTCGTCCTTGACCGGCAAGTACAGCAAAAACCCAATGACTTTTTCCGGGTCTTGCGCAGACGTCGCGACGATCAGTTCGACCGCGATCCCCTTCGACCCGTCCAGCGCCTGCAGGTACAAATGCACCTCAAAGCCGATGGCATATTGGTAAATGTTGTAGAGCAGGTTACTCGGCGGCAGCGCGACGCTGCTGATGTCGGTGAGGTTGTCGACCACCATCTGCAGGATCTGGCTGTTGATCGGTTCGGGGCACGGCGTGGTGTAGCGGGTAAGGCTGAACATGCAAATTCCTGGAGTTTCGCGTCAAGGCAGATGGGATTGTACCTGTTGCAGCAGGTTCGGGATCGATAGGCATACCCGCCATGATCTGCATGCCTGGCGGCTCGCATGCACATCGCCCCGGGGACGGGCCGCACTGTCATCGTCCGCACACCTCACGCAAACACCCGCGCAACCAACGATGGGCCAGATCGGCGTCCAACCGTGGGTGCCAGAGCATTGCCACGGTAAACGCGGGTAACGCCACCGGCAGCGCAAAACAGAACAGGTCGCGCCGGTCTGGGGTATAGCGCTCGGGCACCGAGGCAATCAGGTCGGTGTTGCGTGCCAGGGCGATGGCGCTGGAAAAACTGGCGACGATGCTGCCGATCTGCCGCGTCAGGCCCTGGGCTTCGAGGACGTCGTCGATCTGGCCGCGGTCCTGGCCGCGCCGCGATACGTAGAGGTGTCGGCCCTCGGCAAACCGTGCAGCGCTGATCTCGCCTTGGCTCAGGGGATGGCCGCTGCGCACCACGCCGATCAGGCGATCGCGAAACAGCGCCTGGGTCAGCACTTCAGGGCTGGCCGTGGGGTCGACCACGCCGATGTCCAGGTCGACGCTGCCTTCGCGCAGTTGCGCAGTGTCCTTGTTGGTCTTGCTGACGAAGCGCAGGCGCACGCCGGGCGCGTCCTCGGCGAGACGGGCGAGCAACGCCGAACCGAAGCCTTCGACAAACTCCTCGCTGGTTCGCAGGGTGAAGGTGCGGACCACGTGGGCCATCTCCAGCGCCTGTGCCGGGCGCAACACCGCCTGGGCGCCCTGCACCAGTTGGCTGACCTGTTCGCGCAGTGCCAACGCCCGGGGCGTCGGCACCAGGCCACGGCCAGCGCGGACCAGCAACGGGTCGCCGGTGGTCGCACGCAAGCGCGCCAACGCCCGGCTCATGGCCGAAGGGCTCAACCGCAGGCGCTTGGCCGCACGGGCGACACTGCCTTCGGCGAGCAATACATCCAGGGTGATCAGCAAATTGAGATCGGGCATCAGCGCTCCATGGCAGGCGTCATATGCAGGTATTTAGTGCAACTCATGCGTCTTCCGCCATGTTAGGTCACGCCGTAGATTTGCGACAGTTACGTTCATTCAAGGAATCTTCCATGCATACCTCTTCCCGTGGCGGTCTTGTCAGCCTGTGCCTGTCCATGTTGCTGGCCGCCCTTGGCACCAGCATCGCCAATGTCGGCCTGCCCAGCCTCGCGCAGGCCTTCAATGCATCCTTTCACGCGACGCAATGGGTGGTGCTCACCTACCTGCTCGCGATCACGGCAGTCATCGTCAGTGCCGGGCGCCTGGGCGATCGGCTGGGGCGACGGCGGCTGTTGATCGCTGGCTTGCTGCTGTTCGCCTTGGCCGGCGGGTTATGCGGTGTCGCGCCTGGCCTGCGGTGGCTGATTGCGGCGCGCAGCCTGCAAGGTTTGGGCGCGGCGATCATGATGGCGATGACGTTAGCGATGGTCGGCGACACCGTCCCCCAAGCACGCATTGCGCGTGTCATGGGCTTGCTCGGCACGATGTCAGCCGTCGGTACCGCCATGGGCCCCGGCGTGGGCGGCCTGTTGCTCAGTGTGTGGGGGTGGCGCGCGCTGTTTCTGGTGGGGATGCCGCTGGGCTTGCTCGCGGCCGCCCTCGCCTGGCGCTACTTGCCGGTGGATCAGCCACCCGCGCCACTGGTCGGCGGCGGTGGCGTTTGGCGCTTATTGCAGTCGACCTCGTTGCGCGCCGGCCTGGTGATGAGTGCGTTGGTGTCGGCGGTGATCATGGCCACCTTTGTCGTCGGGCCGTTCTACTTGTCCCGAGGGCTTGGGCTCGATCCGGCCGGGATGGGCCTGGCAATGGCCGTCGGCCCTGGTGTCGCGGCGCTCACCGGCATTCCGGCCGGTCGTCTGAGCGAACGCTTTGGCAGCCACGTCATGACACTCGTGGGGCTGGCTGTCTGCGGCAGTGGCGCCCTGTCGCTGTGCCTGGCGTCCGGGCTGGTCACTTATCTTGCCTCATTGATTACGCTGACGGCGGGCTACAGCCTGTTCCAGGCCGCCAACAACACTGCGGTGATGAGCGAAGCCGATGCGGCACGCCGAGGCACGATCTCAGGCCTGCTGAACCTGTCACGCAACCTGGGGCTGATTTTCGGTGCGTCGGCATTGGGCGCGATGTTTGCCTGGACCACTCCCGATGTCACCCACGCCACGCCGCAATCCGTGGCTGACGGTCTGCACGCAACCTTTACCGCGGCATTCGCTTTGATCCTGCTCGCCAGCGCCATGGCATGGCGGCGGCAGCCCGCGCGTCAGTTGGCGTGAGCCGAATATCCTCGCTCATGACGGGTTGATCAGCCTCGCCATGCCGGCGCGGCGGGTGGTGGCGTTTGCCTTGTATGACCAGGGCCGTGAACATCCGGCATTCAAAACCCGAGGAAAAAAGTTCGGACCAACGGGTGCATGGACGCCCCTACATCGCGCATCATGGGCACTTTCAAGTTCAAGGGTAACGTCCATGCGCGTGCTGTCATTGATGATGGGTCTGACGACGCTGGCCGCCAGCCTGGTGTTCTGCGCCAGCGCGATGGCGAATGAAGAAAGTCAGTTGGTGCAACAGATCAACGCTTACCGCAGCCAGGTGCAACGCTGCGGCGACCAAGGTTCCCAGGAACTGCCACCGCTGGCCAGCGATACGCGCCTGGTGCTGCCGGCCAGTAATGTCGGCGACTTGCAGCAGGCCCTGGCCCGCGCGGCGTACCCGATGGTCAACGTGCAGGCAATCAGCCTGTCCGGGCCCAAGGATGCCCAGGCGGCCATGAAAGCCGTGCGCGAGAGTTTCTGCCGCGTGGTGCTGGACCCGCAATTCGTCGACATCGGCGTGAGCAACAGCGGCCAGGACTGGCGCATCGTGCTCGCCCGCCCGCTGCTGTCCAGCGGCCTGGGCGATTGGCAGACCGAAGGCAGGCAATTGCTGAACCTGATCAACGCCGCCCGCACACAACCGCGCCAATGCGGTCCCCAGGCGTTCACCGCGACCACGCCACTGTCGTGGAACGACACCTTGGCCAGTGCCGCCAACAGCCACACACGCAACATGGCCAACGGCAATTTCTTCGACCATCTGGACCACGATGGCCGCACCCCGGGCGACCGTGCCGAGCTGGCCGGGTACAGCGCGAAGAACATCGGCGAAAACATCGCGGCCGGCCTCGACACCCCGCGCAAAGTGGTGGACGGCTGGCTCGCCAGCCCCGGCCATTGCGCCAACCTGATGAACCCGCAATTCCGTGAATTGGGCGCCGCCTACGCCATGGACCCGAAGAGCGATGCAGGCATTTATTGGACAGCGGTGTTCGGAACACAACAGTAAGTGAACACCCGCGATGAGATCTATCCCAGCGGGTGAAGCATCAAAGTGCCATCTCATGGATAATTGCGCTGAACCGGCAGCAATCATTTCTGTCTGTTGCTTATTGGCCTGACGCATCAGGCATCCAAACAGACCGTGGCAAACAAGGTGTTCACCCGATGATGAATTGGCTGCAAAGCAGCAGCGACATGGCCGAGCGGGTACGCCAGCACGACTGGGCCAGTACGCCCCTGGGTCCGCTGGAACACTGGCCGGATGTGCTCAAGACCACCGTGGCGCTGTGCTTTGCTTCAAGTTTCCCCCAAGCCATCGTGTGGGGGCCTCAATTGACGACCCTCTATAACGACGCATTCATTCCGATACTGGGCAATAAACCCTATGCCCTGGGGCGTCCGTTCAGCGAGATCTGGAGCGAGGTCTGGGACGACATCAGCCCCATCGCCGATGCGGCTTTCCAGGGCCATGCGACCTATATCGAAAACTTCCCGCTGGTGATCGAACGCGGCGCGGCGCCGGAACAAGCGTACTTCACGTTCTGCTATAGCCCGATCCGCGACCCGCGGGGCCACGTCGTCGGCATGCTCGACACCGTGACCGAAACCACCGCCACGGTGTTCCTTTCGCGCCGCCTTGCGGTGCTGGATACCATCGGCAGCACGGTCGCCAATGCCACCGATGCCGAAGCCATCATGACCGCCACCACGCACCTGCTGGCGCAGCACCTGCAAGTGTCCATCTGCGCCTACGCCGATATGGACGCCGATGAAGACGGCTTCACCATCCGTGACAACTGCACGGCTCCCGGCTCGCCCAGCATCGTCGGCCACTACCGCCTGCAGGCCTTCGGGCAAACCGCGGTCAAGTGCCTGCGGGCCGGTGAGCCGCTGGTGATCGGCAATAACCGGCTCGAACTGCCCGCACAGGAAGCCGCGGCGTTCCAGGCCCTGGGCATCACCGCCACGATCTGCATACCACTGATCAAACACGGTCGCCTTACGGCCTTGATGGCGGTTCACAGCACAGCAGAGCGGACCTGGTCGCCGTATGACCTGGCGCTGTTGGCCGAAGTCACCGAGCGGTCCTGGGCGCACATCGAACGGGTGCGCGCCGATGCCGCCGTGCGCGAAGGGTTGGCGGCCTTTACCGAATTGAACGCCACCCTCGAGCAGCGTGTGGAAGAACGCACCGCTGCGCTGGCCCAGGCCGAAGCGGCGTTGCGTCAATCGCAGAAACTCGAAGCCATCGGCCAATTGACCGGCGGCGTGGCCCATGACTTCAACAACCTGCTGACCATCATTCGTTCGTCGGTGGACTTTTTGCGTCAGCCCGGGCTGCCCGAAGAACGGCGCCAACGCTACATGCGCGCAGTGTCGGACACCGTCGAGCGCGCCAGCAAGTTGACCAGCCAGTTGCTTGCGTTCGCGCGCCGCCAACCGCTGAACCCGGAAGTCTTCGATGTAGCGCAGCGGGTCAAGGACATTGGCGAGATGCTCGAGAGTGTCACCGGTGCGCGTATTCATGTGCAGGTTCAATTGCCCGAGCGGCCGTGCCATGTCCGGGTCGACTCGAGCCAGTTCGAAACCGCGCTGATCAATATCGCACTCAACGCCCGCGATGCCATGGACGGCCAGGGCACCCTGACCCTGCGCGTGGGCACGGTGGACGCGATGCCGCGCATCCGGGGCGATGCCCAAGCCTGCCAGCCGTTTGTCACGGTGGCCCTGGCCGACACCGGCAGCGGCATTCCGGGGGAAACGTTCGAGCGCATTTTCGAGCCGTTCTTTACCACCAAGGCCGTGGGCAAAGGCACGGGCCTGGGGTTGTCACAGGTGTTCGGCTTCGCCAAGCAGTCCGGTGGCAATGTCGACGTGGCCAGCCGTCTTGGCCAGGGCACGGTGTTTACCCTGTACCTGCCCGAGGTCGAGCCGGAGGACGCCCGCCACGAGCCCTCCCCTAGTGACCCGGCACCGCCCCACGACACGAGCCTGCGCAATATCCTGATCGTGGAAGACAACCTGGACGTAGGCCGTTTCGCCAACCAGATCCTCCAGGACCTCGGTTACCAGACCACTTGGGCGACCGATGCCGAACAGGCGCTGGCGCTGGCCGGTCCGGATGCCGCGGCTTTCGACGCGATTTTCTCCGACGTGGTGATGCCGGGCATGACCGGCGTGGCGATGGCCAAGCTCCTGCGCCAACGTCGCGCCGACCTGCCGGTGGTGCTCACCTCCGGCTACAGCGAAGAACTCGCGGAAAGCGGCTACGAAGGGTTCGAGTTCCTCGCCAAGCCCTACTCCGCCGACCAGGTGGCGCGGGTGCTGGCCAAGGCCATGTTCAAGGACTGAGCCCTACTCCGCCACGACCACTTGATTACGGCCGAGGGCCTTGGCGCGGTACAGCGCCTTGTCGGCGGTGTTCATCAACGCGTGCAGGTCGCCATCCAAGGTGCAGGTCGACGCCACGCCGAGACTGGCGGTCATGCCCTGCACAGGTTCGGAAGCCATGCAGGAGATGGCCTTGATCAACTGCTCAGCGATACCCCGGGCGGTTTCCAGCGAGGTATTGGGCAGCAACACCGCAAACTCCTCGCCCCCCAGGCGACCGTACACATCGGCCTGGCGAAACGACGCGGTGATCACTCCGCCGATCTGCCGCAATACCTGGTCGCCGGCCTGGTGGCCGTAGGTATCGTTGATTTGCTTGAAGTGGTCCATGTCGATCATCAACGCGCACAGCGGCTGCCGGTTGAGACGGCACTGCGCGTACAGCAATTGTGCATGTTCAAAAAACGCGCGACGGTTCATCAGCCCGGTGAGTTCATCGGTCTGTGCGGCGCGCGCGGAAATAGTGTGGGCGCGTTCCATCTGCCTGGTCAGGCGGAAGGCTTTTTCCAGGGCGCCGGACAACTTGCGCGTGGCACTGACCACAAACGAGGAAAACACCAGCACCGCAATCGCCACGCCGACCTGCATCGATGACGGCTGAAACAGCAGCCACAGCGTACACGGCAGCAACACCAGGCCCATGGACACCATGGTCATGTAGCGATAGGCCGAATAGCACGAGACAGCGCTGACGGACATGCCCACGGTAAACAACATCACCAGTACTTGGGACATCCGGTCGTCGCTGGGCATTACCGCAAAGGCACCGGCGCCCCAGATGCTCGCGGACAGTATCAAGGTGAGCCAGTAACGGCGCTCCCAGCGTTCCGGCGTGCGCTCGCTGTGGGGGCTGCGAAACCACTCGAGGAACATTTTCACCCGCAGCAGCGATGACGCCGCCAGCACCGCCAGCCATACCTGCATGACCTGGTGGTCAAAACGGTCCCAACACAGCCAGCAAAGCATCGCCGCCGCGAAATAACTGCCGAAAATGGCGGCAAATGACTGACGAAACAGCTGATGCAAACGGTCGGTTCGCACCTGCCCCTCAATAACGCAATCCTGGTCTTGCTCATGCCCAAGGCCATTCATGAAAACCGCCTGATTCAACTGCCGCGACAAAGGTGCCATTGTGGCACCCTGCCACTAGCGCGGACAATAGACGCCAGCACCTTAGCGCCGTTAACTGTCTTGCGGACGCAAAATCAGCACGCCCAATGGCGGCAGATTCAACGACAGCGATACCGGTTGACCATGATGCGGTTCATCCTCGGTGAAGACCCCTCCGCCATTGCCATAATTCGAACCGGCATACGTGTCCGCATCGCTGTTGATCACCTCGCTCCAACGCCCGGCGAACGGCACGCCGACCTTGTAGGCTTCACGGGGCACCGGGGTGAAGTTGGCCACCACCAGTACCGGCCTGCCGTCCTTGCTCCAGCGCAGCCAGGCGTAGACGCTGTTGATCGCATCGTCGCCGATCAGCCACTGGAAGCCCTGGGGCGCGTCGTCCTGTTCATACAGGGCCGGTTCCTCGCGGTACAGGCGATTCAAGTCACTCACCAGCTTCTGCACCCCACGGTGTTCGGGGTATTGCAGCAGGTACCAGTCCAGTTGCTGGTCGTGGTTCCACTCGCGCCATTGGCCGAACTCGCAGCCCATGAACAGCAGCTTCTTGCCCGGGTGCGTCCACATGAAACTCAGGTAGGCGCGCAGGTTGGCGAATTTCTGCCAGCGGTCGCCGGGCATCTTGTCGATCAGCGAGTGCTTGCCGTGGACCACTTCATCGTGGGAGATCGGCAGGATGAAACGCTCGGACCAGGCATACACCAGGCCAAAACTCAGTTCATTGTGATGGTGGGCGCGGTACACCGGGTCTTGCTGGATGTAATGCAGGGAATCGTTCATCCAGCCCATGTTCCACTTGTAGTTGAAGCCCAGGCCGCCCTGTTGGGTTGGCTGGCTGACGCCCGGCCAGGCCGTGGATTCTTCGGCGATCACCAGCGCGCCGGGGGCTTCGAGGGCGACCACGTCGTTCAAGTGCCGCAGGAAGTCGATGGCTTCGAGGTTCTCGCGGCCGCCATGGCGGTTGGGCACCCATTCGCCGGCCTTGCGCGAATAGTCGCGATACAGCATCGAGGCCACGGCATCGACGCGCAGGCCATCGACGTGGAAGTGTTTGAGCCAATGCAGCGCCGAGGCCAGCATAAAGCCATGTACTTCGGTGCGACCCAGGTTGTAGATCAGTGTGTCCCAATCCTGGTGGAAGCCTTCCAGCGGGTTGGCGTATTCGTACAGCGCCGTGCCATCGAATTGCGCGAGGCCGTGGGCATCGGTGGGAAAATGCGCCGGCACCCAGTCGAGGATCACGCCGATGTCGGCCTGGTGACAGGCATTGACGAACTCGGCGAATGCCTGCGGCGAACCGAAGCGCGCAGTCGGCGCGAACTGGGACAACGCTTGATAGCCCCAGGAACCGCCGAACGGGTGTTCCATGATCGGCATCAGCTCGATATGGGTAAAGCCCAGCTGTTGCACATACGGAATCAGCCGCTCGGCCAGTTCACCCCAGCCGTACTGGCGCGAAACCTCTCCGGCCTCGTCCAGTTCGCACTGCCAGGAGCCCAGGTGCAACTCATAAATCGACAGCGGCGCCGTGGGCTTCTGCTTTTGCGCACGCGCCTGCATCCACGCGTGATCCTGCCAGTCGACCAGCAACGGCGACGCGACTTTCGATGCCGTGTCGGGTGGCATCTGGGTGGCCAGGGCCATCGGGTCGGCCTTGAGCGGCAAAATGCCGTGGGCCCCGAGAATCTCGTATTTGTAGGCCGCGCCCGCTTGCAAGCGTGGGATAAAGATCTCCCACACACCGGCCGGATGGCGCAGGCGCATCGGGTGGCGGCGGCCGTCCCAGATATTGAAGTCACCGACCACCGACACGCGCCGGGCGTTCGGTGCCCACACGGCAAACCGCACGCCCTGCACGCCATCGACCGTGGTCAACTGGGCGCCCAGGCAACTGCTGAGGTCACGGTGATTGCCTTCGGCAAACAGGTACAGGTCCATTTCCCCCAGCAGCAGTTGCTGGAAACTGTAAGGGTCTTCGGTGATCTGTTCGCCACCGGCCCATTGGATCTTCAACAGGTAGGCCTGGCGACTGCTGAAATGCCCGATAAACAGACCCGGCACCTGGGTCGCGTCGAGGCTGCCGATCGGCTCGCCAGTGTCGCGACTCAGCAGCTGGACACTCAAGGCCTCGGGCAGGAACGCACGGACAAACTGGCCGCCCTGCTCGTCATCATGGGGCCCGAGAATCGAGAACGGATCATGGTGTTCGGCGCGCACCAGCGCTTCGACGTCGTTGGACGCCGGCATTGCTGTCAGTTTCGGCTGCAGCGGTTCTTTATTCGTAAAACTCATGACGTCTCCCCACCGCGTACAGATTTCGATCCAGGTATGAGCCCGCTGAGCAAACCGTGCAAACCCTGCAAGGGCACCGGCAGCCAGGTCGGGCGGTTTTCCGCTTCATAAGCCACTTCATACGCGGCCTTTTCCAGGCTGAACAAGGTCAGCGCTGCGTCCTGGCCTTTGGCATCCTGCCAGTCATGCGCCAGTGTAGCCGTCGCCGCGTGATAAGCCTTGATAAATGCCAGGCGCGCCTCAATCAGGTAGCGCTCGGTCACACGCTGGCGCGCCGCGTCCGCTGCGGGTGAGTGGTCCACACCTTGCACATTCAGGGCCATGGCCGCCGCGTAATCAAACGAACGCAGCACGCCGCTGACGTCTTTATACGGGCTGTGCTTGCCGCGCCGTTCGTGCAGCGGCCGCGCCGGTTCCCCTTCAAAGTCGATCAGGTAAGCGTCGCCTTTCACTACCAGCACCTGGCCCAGGTGCAAGTCACCGTGGACGCGAATGCGCAAGCCGCCCAACGTGGCCAGCGCCAACGCCCGGACCTGAGCGCCGATGGCTTTTTTCTGCTCCAACAATTCACTGACCCGCGCCTGATCGGCCGGGTTCAATTGGTTTTGATGCAGTTTGAGCAATTGCAGGGCGCGCTCGATCTGCGCCGCGATGTCCTTGGCCCAGGCCTCGGCATCCTTGGCGGTGGTGACTTCGGCTTGGAAGTCTGGGTTGGCCGTCGGCGCCGCCAGCACGCCGTGCATCTCACCCAGGCGCTGCCCGAGTAAAGCGGCAAAGTCGGCCAGCTCGCCCAAGGCGTTGTAATGCTGCTCCTGTTCGGACATCGCTTCGGCCTGTTCGTCGCGGATCGCGCGCTCCAGGTTGTTCTGGGTCCAGCCCCAGGCGTCGCCCTGGTTGCTCAGGTAGCCCTGGGCAATCATCAACAGGTTGTCCTGGCCCTGGCCGTCACGCCGAATCATCGAACCGAGCAACGGCGAAATGTTCGGGTAACCGGCTGCGGTCAGGTAGGCGCTCATCTCCAGCTCCGGATGGACCCCGGCGCTGACCTTGCGGATCAACTTGAGCACCAGGCTCTCGCCCACCACCACCGAGCTGTTGGACTGCTCGGCGGCCAGGTAGCGCACGGGCGACTCATCGGTCAGCGGCAGCCTGGCCAGCTGCGGCGTGGCTTCAAAGCGCAGCTCGCCCTCGCTGCTGTTCAACACGGTGCCGGCCTGCAAGGCCTGGATCACCGCGCGGATAAAGTGTTCCAGGCTGAACGCATCGGTCACCAACCCCACCTGACGCACGCGCCGCACACGGGCCAGGGCCAGTTGTTGCGGCAAGGCGCTGGTGAACTGGTCTTCGCCGAGAAAGCCGAACGGCAACTGGTAACGGCTGACCTGCCCCCCGGCGCTCACCTCGATTTCGCTGAGCAGCACCGGGTGCTGCAGGTCGCCGAACCGCACGCCGTAGGCGATATGCACGCTGTCGATGGCCGTGTCCTTGCCAGCGAACCAGCGGCGCTTGGGCAGCCAGGCCGGCAGCGAGGTGTGCTCCAGGACGGCGCGACACGGTGCGTCGAGCAGCTCCTCCATGCGTTTTTTCAGAACCAGGGTGGTGAAGTCCGGCATGCTTTGCACCGGTTCCACATGCCAGCTGGGCATCTGGTTTTCCGCCGCCAGCACGAACCAATAGAAGCCATACGGCGCCAGGGTCAGCAGGAAATTCAACTGGCCGATGGGCGGGAACGCATTACCGCCGAGCATCTCCACCGGCACCATGCCAGCGAAGGCCGAGAGGTCCAACTCGGCCGCCTGGGCGCTGCGCGAGACGTTGGCCACGCACAGGATGATCTCGGTGCGGCCGTCGTCCCCGGTGAATTCGCGGGTATAGGCGAGGATGCGCCGGTTGCTCGGCGAGAGCATCTTCAAGCTGCCCCGGCCGAAAGCCTTGGACTGCTTGCGCACCGCGAGCATGCGGCGGGTCCAGTTCAGCAGCGAATGCGGGTCCTGGGCCTGGGTTTCGACGTTGACCGACTGATAGCCGTATTGCGCGTCCATGATCGGCGGCAGCACCAGGCTGGCCGGGTCGGCGCGGGAAAAGCCGCCGTTGCGGTCGATGGACCACTGCATCGGCGTTCGCACGCCGTCGCGGTCGCCCAGGTAGATGTTGTCGCCCATGCCGATTTCATCGCCGTAATACAGGGTCGGCGTGCCCGGCATCGACAACAGCAGGCTGTTGAGCAGTTCGACGCGACGCCGGTCACGCTCCATCAGCGGCGCCAGGCGCCGGCGAATGCCCAGGTTGATCCGCGCGCGACGGTCGGCGGCGTAGTAGTTCCACAGGTAGTCGCGTTCTTTGTCGGTGACCATTTCCAGGGTCAGTTCATCGTGGTTGCGCAGGAAGATCGCCCATTGGCAATTGGCCGGGATTTCCGGGGTCTGGCGCAGGATGTCGGTGATCGGGAAACGGTCCTCCTGGGCCAACGCCATGTACATGCGCGGCATCAGCGGGAAGTGAAAGGCCATGTGGCATTCATCGCCGTCGTCGCCCTTTTTGTCACCGAAGTACATCTGCGTGTCTTCCGGCCACTGGTTGGCTTCGGCCAGCAGCATGCGGTCGGGGTAATGAGCGTCGATCTCGGCGCGGATCTGCTTGAGGACGTCGTGGGTCTCCGGCAGGTTTTCGTTGTTGGTGCCGTCGCGCTCGATCAGGTACGGGATCGCGTCCAGGCGCAGGCCGTCGATGCCCATGTCGAGCCAGAAGCGCATCACCGACAGCACGGCTTTCATCACTTGCGGATTGTCGAAGTTGAGGTCGGGCTGGTGCGAATAGAAACGGTGCCAGAAGTACTGGCCGGCCACCGGGTCCCAGGTCCAGTTGGACTTCTCGGTATCGAGGAAGATGACGCGCGTGCCGTCGTACTTCTGATCGTCGTCGGACCACACGTAGAAGTCCCGCGCCGCCGAACCGGGCTTGGCCTTGCGTGCGCGCTGAAACCACGGGTGCTGGTCGGAGGTGTGGTTGATCACCAGTTCGGTGATCACCCGCAGCCCGCGTTGGTGGGCTTCGGCGATAAAGCGCCGGGCGTCGGCCATGGTCCCGTAGTCGCTGTGCACGCCGCGGTACTCGGCGATGTCATAACCGTCGTCGCGACGTGGCGAGGGGTAGAACGGCAGGAGCCAGATGGTGTTCACACCGAGGTCGGCGATGTAGTCGAGTTTGGCGATCAGCCCGGGAAAGTCACCGATGCCGTCGTTATTGGAGTCGAAATAGGATTTGACGTGAACCTGATAGATCACCGCGTCCTTGTACCACAGCGGGTCTTTGATAAAGGTGGCAGCCTTGGGTTTCTTCGCCATTGGAAACTCCTGAAAACTCGAGGATTCTTGCAGACTGAAGCGGGTCGATGCGCGGGGGCTTGCGCCCGATAGCGGCAGGACAGTCACTTGATCCATTGGCTGGCATAGCGCTTTCGGGAGCTAGCCCCCGCCCACATGTCGCTCCTTAGTACGTGGTGATGCGCCAGATCCCGAACGGCATCTGCGGCTCCAGCCGCATCCATTGGGTCTTGCCGTACCACGTCCAGCGATGGCCGTTCATCAAATCTTCGCCCTGGGTGTGGGCGTCGTCCGGCAGGCCCAGCTCCCACAGCGGCAATTCGAATTGCGCTTCCTGGGCATTGAATGGGTCGAGGTTGACCGCCACCAGGATGAAATTGCTGCCGTCTTCGCTGCGCTTGCCGAAGTACAGGATGTTCTCGTTCCAGGCGTTGTAGAGCGTCAGCCCCAGATGCGTGTGCAATGCCGGGTTTTGCCGGCGGATGCGGTTGAGTTGGGCGATCTCGGCGATGATGTTGCCGGGTGCGGTGAAGTCCCGCGGGCGGATCTCGTATTTTTCCGAGTCCTGGTACTCTTCCTTGCCCGGCACCGGCGCGGCTTCGCACAGTTCGAAGCCGGAATACATGCCCCACAACCCCGAGCCCATGCTCGCCAGCGCGGCGCGGATCAAGAAACCCGGGCGCCCGGACTCATGCAGGAAAGCGGGGTTGATGTCCGGGGTGTTGACGAAGAAGTTCGGCCGGTAGCACTCGCGCCAGGGCGACTCGTTCAATTGCGCCAGGTACTCGCTCAGCTCGGCCTTGGTGTTGCGCCAGGTGAAATAGGTGTAGCTCTGGGAGTAACCGACCTTGCCCAGGCGCGCCATCATCGCCGGGGTGGTGAATGCTTCGGCGAGGAAGATCACCTCCGGGTACTTGGACCGCACATCGCTGATCAGCCATTGCCAGAATGGCAGCGGCTTGGTGTGAGGGTTATCGACGCGGAATGTCTTCACGCCCTCCTCGACCCAAGCGAGCACGATGTCACGCAGTTCAGTCCATAGGCTGGGGATCGCATCGGCGGCGTAGAAATCGACGTTGACGATGTCCTGGTACTTTTTCGGCGGGTTTTCCGCGTATTTGATCGTGCCGTCCGGGCGCCAGTTGAACCAGCCCGGGTGCTGCTTGAGCCACGGGTGGTCCTGGGAGCACTGAATGGCGAAGTCCAGGGCGACTTCCAGGCCATGGTCGGCGGCGGCCTTGACCAGGCGCCGAAAATCATCGCGGCTGCCCAGTTGCGGATGAATCGCGTCGTGGCCGCCCTCCTCGCTGCCGATCGCGTAGGGGCTGCCCGGATCGTGCTGCTCGGCCCTCAAGGCATTGTTTTTGCCTTTACGGTGGCTGCGGCCGATGGGGTGGATCGGCGGGAAGTACAGCACGTCGAACCCCATGTCATGGATCATCGACAGCCGCGAATGCACGTCGAGGAACGTACCGTGACGCGCTGGATGATCGGTGATAGAGCGCGGAAACAGCTCATACCAACTGGCAAACTGCGCACGCTCGCGCTCCACGTCGAGCGGGTACGCGGGACTGATGCTCAAATAGGCGCGGTGATCAGCCCGGGTCATCAGGTACGCACTGTCTTCGTGCAGGAACAGCGCAACCTGCTCGGTTTCCAGCAGGCCAGAGAGCTCGTGGTGCAAGCGCATCAGGCGCTCGCGCAGCTCACTGTCACTGCGCTCGGCGGCCAGCAGCACCAGGCTGCGGCCTTCCTGCAACTCAAGGCTGACCGGCACGCCAGCCTCATGTTTCTTGCGCAGTTCGTAGCAGAAGCTGGCAAAGGTATCGATCCAGGCTTCGATGCAATATTCATGGGGCCCTTGGGCGGTGACGGTAAACGCGCCCTCCCAACCGTCGTTGCCGATATCGGCCATGACCTCGCTGTGCCAGCTTTCATCGTGCAAGGCGCGCCAGCGGATCAGCACCGCAAGCGTGTCGTGGCCGTCGGCGAACACCTTACTGGTGACATTGATGCGTTGGCCCACCACGGCCTTGACCGCAAATTCGCCGCCGTCGATCACCGGCATGGTGCTTTCAATCGCTATGCGAGGCAGCAATAACGCCTGGGACAGCGGCAATACACAATCGTCTGGAGTCAGTGTTTCAGCAGTCATCGAGCATCTTCCCCTTACGCCCTGTGGACGCTCTTTGCTTGATCCGAATTCTGATACGGCACCGCTCTCCCTGAGCGGGACCACATAAGGTCCGAGCCCGGGGCCGGGTGAAAAGTTCAGGTGGATGTGCCGCCATCGACGGGGGGGAATCAATTCCCCCGGGCGGCTGTCCACCGATAGAGCAAAGCACAAAGGAGGCCACACCGATGAATATCCCGATTCCCGCGCAAACGCCCGATCCGAATATCGACAAGCCGACCCTGCCGCCCACCGAACCGGCCGCGCCGCCTGAGGAGGAACCGCCGCAAGACCCGCCCGTGCGGGTGGAGGAACCCTCAGCCCAATGCTATCCCCTCACCATCACCAGACGATGACAAGGAGTTCACCATGCCTGTACGTATCGAAAACCAGATCTGCTACTTCACGGTCGATGACAACGGCCAGGAACAAAGCCTGCCGGCGTCCCAGGTCACCGTCAGTACCGACAGCGAAAAATCCATGTCTTTTGTGGCGCTGAACGACGACCGGATCTACATCACCGAGGTCGAGGCCGACGCGCTGACCGTCGCCGGCGCCCAGGATGGGCGCAAACACCTGAAGGCCAGCGACAGTGATTCGGTGATTTGATTGATCTGTATCAGCACACGCTGAATCGAGCTGCGCCCCAGGCGCCACGGGGTGCAGCACATTGTCGCAGCAGGGCCTTTGCAGCGCATCTGATCCGCTTTTTATCGCCACACCTGAGTCTGTTATGCAAACAGCACGACGAGCATAGTTCACCGGCCTGATGGAGGCTGATGAGCAAACGACCATGAGCGAAATGATCCCCGTCCGAACCGTGGAAATCCACGAGCCTGCGCACCCGAAGAAGGTGACGGCCAAATCCAGCGATAACCAGATCCATACCCGTAGCTTCACCGGCCTGTACCGCACCTTGCGCGTGGCCGGTGCAGGCTTTCTGTTCCTGGCGTTTTTCGGCACGGTGTGGCTGAACTGGGGCGGTCGCCAGGCCGTACTGTGGGACCTGGCCGAAAGCAAGTTCCACATATTCGGCGCCACGTTCTGGCCGCAGGACTTCATCCTGCTGTCGGCGCTGTTGATCATCTGCGCCTTCGGCCTGTTTGCGATCACCGTGTTCGCCGGCCGGGTGTGGTGCGGCTACACCTGCCCGCAAAGCTCGTTCACCTGGCTGTTCATGTGGTGCGAAAAAGTCACCGAAGGCGAGCGCAACCAGCGTATCAAGCTGCAAGCGGCACCCTGGAGCCTGAACAAACTGGCACGGCGCTCGGCCAAACATACGCTGTGGCTGAGTATCAGCGTGCTGACCGGGTTGACCTTTGTCGGTTACTTCACACCCATTCGCCCGCTGGCCAGCGAACTGCTGACCTGGCAGATGGGCGGCGTGAGCCTGTTCTGGGTGGTGTTTTTCACCGCCGCCACTTACCTCAACGCCGGCTGGCTGCGCGAAGCGGTATGCATGCACATGTGCCCGTATGCGCGGTTCCAGAGCGTGATGTTCGACAAAGACACGCTGACCATCTCCTACGATGCGGCCCGTGGCGAACACCGCGGCCCGCGCAAGCGTGAAGCCAAACCGGCGGACGTCGGCCTCGGCGACTGCATCGATTGCCAATTGTGCGTGCAAGTGTGCCCCACCGGCATCGATATCCGCGACGGCCTGCAAATGGAATGCATCGGCTGCGCGGCGTGCATCGATGCCTGCGACTCGATCATGGACAAAATGGGGTACGCCCGCGGCCTGGTGAGCTACACCAGCGAACATCAACTGCAAGGCGGCAAGACCCACCTGCTCAGACCACGCCTGATCGGCTACAGTGCGGTGCTGCTGGTGATGATCGCGGCGTTGGTCGTGGCACTGGTGCAACGGCCGATGGTGTCGCTGGACGTGACCAAGGACCGCGGTATGTTCCGCGAAAACAGCCAGGGCCTGATCGAAAACATCTACAGCCTCAAGGTCATCAACAAGACCCAGCAACCCCAGGACTACCGCCTGGAACTGGTGGATGGCGAAGGCTTCCAGCTGCAAGGCAAGACCCAGATCAGCCTGGCCCCGGGGGAAATCAGCGACGTGCCGGTGTCGGTGGCGTTGCTGGCGGACAAGCCGGCGAGCAGTTCGCAGATCCTGCGCTTCAAGGTCACCGACGTCGACGAACCATGGGTCTACAGCGCTGCCGACAGCCGTTTCGTGGCACCGTTGAACCGCTGAGGGTTGGCCGGCATAAGAGATCAAATGTGGCAGCCGCTAAGCCGGCGGCCACATTTCGCCCTGCGTACATCTTGAGAAGATTAATTTGGCTACCATGAAACGCTACGAAAAATTCGCCGACGACATCGCAGAACTGATCCGCTCCGGCGTGCTCGGCCCTGGCCAGCGAGTGCCTTCGGTGCGCTATGCCAGCCAGACCTACGGCGTCAGCCCGTCCACGGTGTTCCAGGCGTACTACCTGCTGGAACGCCGCGGCCTGATCCGGGCACGACCGCGTTCCGGCTACTTCGTCAACACCCATGCGCCCAGCCCGTTCTCCGAACCGGTGGTGAGTGAACACGTGCATGAGTCCACCGAAGTCGATGTGAGCGAATTGGTGTTCTCGGTACTCGAGTCCATCAAAGACCCGAATACCGTGCCGTTCGGCTCGGCCTTCCCCAGCCCGATGCTGTTCCCGCTGCCCCGCCTGGCCCGCTCCCTGGCCAGCGCCGCCCGTGAGATGGACCCGCGCCTGGTGGTCACCGACATGTCGCCGGGCAACCCGCAACTGCGCCGGCAGATTGCCCTGCGTTATATGGTCGGCGGCCTGATGTTGCCGATGGAAGAGCTGCTGATCACCAACGGCGCCCTCGAAGCCCTGAACCTGTGCCTGCAGGCCGTCACCGAGCCGGGCGATCTGGTGGCCATTGAAGCACCGGCGTTTTATGCCTGCCTGCAAGTGCTCGAACGCCTGAAACTCAAAGCGGTGGAAATCCCCGTGCATCCGCGTGACGGCATCGACCTCAACGCCCTGGCGCAAAGCCTGGAGCGCTACCCGATCAAAGCCTGTTGGACCATGACCAGTTTCCAGAACCCCATGGGCGCCACGCTGCCGGAAGCGAAGAAACAGGAATTGGTGGAGCTGCTGCGCCGCCATCAGGTGCCGTTGATCGAGGACGACGTCTACGCAGAGTTGTACTACGGACAACAGGCACCGAAACCCGCCAAGGCCTTCGACACCGAGGGCCTGGTGATGCACTGCGGCTCCTTCGCCAAGAGCCTCGCACCGGGTTATCGCATTGGCTGGGTGGCGGCCGGGCGCTATGCGCAGAAGGTCGAGCGTTTGAAGCTGATGACCTCGTTGTGCCCGTCGATGCCCGCCCAGGCGGCGATTGCCGACTACCTGCAACATGGCGGCTATGACCGGCACTTGCGCAAATTGCGCTACGCCCTGGAAGAACAGCAAAGCGCCATGCTTGCGGCCATCGCCCGGTATTTTCCGGCGCAGACGCGGGTCAGCCAGCCGGCCGGCGGGTATTTCCTCTGGCTGGAATTGCCGGAGCAGACGGATTCATTGAAGTTGTTCCAGATGGCCTTGGCCCAGGGCATCAGTATCGCGCCGGGGCCGATTTTTTCGGCGACCCAGCGTTTCAGGAACTGTATCCGCCTGAACTACGGCAGCCCGTGGTCGGAAGCATCGGAAAAAGCGATGGAGACGTTGGGACGCATTGTGCGCTCGTTTTGACGCGGAACCAGATCGACGCACGTACCACACAGGACACTCACTATTCCTGGTTCGAACCGGAGGTTTCCTATGAGCGTTTCTGTCCCCCCAAGGCCTGCACCCCTGCCCATCCCGCCCAACTACATGCGTGCCGTCGAACAAAAGCAGGTTCGCGGGATGTACGCTCCGCTGGACCGACCGGCCGGCGACCTGCGCTCGGCACAGCAGATCATCGACCAGAGCCCGGTCATGACGCACTTCCTGCAAGGCCGCGACAGTTACGCGATCGCTGATGATCTTAAGCAGCAGGTCGGTGACTGGACCCCATCCAACGCAGACCCGGATGCGCGTGCTGACGCGGCTTACAACCTGGAAAAAGTGCTGCAGTTTCTCGACAACCTTGACGACCGCACCTTGAATGGCAGCCATGCCCGCAACGGGCGTATCGACGGTTTCTTCAACGACGGCTACAGCACGCTGGAAAACTCCGAAGCCAGCCGGCTCAAGGCGTTTTCCTTTAAAGGCTATGAAGTGCTGCGCCATCTGCCGAGCTGAAGGCCGAGGGCCTCAACGACCGCCGCCCAGGTCAACGAACGTCCCGGTGGCATAGGACGCCTTGTCCGACAACAACCAGACAATCGCCTCCGCCACCTCGTCCGGCCGGCCGCCACGGGCCATGGGAATCCCGGACTCCAGCTTACTGACCCGGTCCGGATCACCGCTCAGGGCATGGAAGTCGGTGTAGATATAGCCGGGGCGCACCGCGTTGACACGAATGCCCTCGCCCGCCACTTCCTTCGCCAACCCGATGGTAAAGCTGTCCAGCGCGCCCTTGGAGGCGGCGTAGTCGACATATTCACCCGGCGAACCGAGGCGCGCCGCCACCGACGACACATTGACGATGCTGCCGCCCTGCCCGCCATGCCGGGGCGACATACGCAGCACCGCGTGCTTGGCGCACAGAATCGGGCCGAGCACGTTGGTCTTCATGATCTTCAGAATGCGGAACTCGGACATTTCATCGACACGGGATTTATGCCCCACAGTGCCGGCATTGTTGACCAGTGCCGTCACCCGCCCCAACTCGTTGTCAACACGATGGAACAGCGCGATCACCTCATCCTCGATGCTCACATCGGCGCGCACCGCAATGGCCTGGGCACCCAGCGCGCGGACCTGGTCGAGCACGCGATGAGCGGCCTCTTCGTCCGACTGGAAGTTGATGCAAATGCGATAGCCCTGGCGAGCCGCCAGCAATGCCGTCGCGGCGCCAATCCCACGACCGCCCCCGGTGATGATGAGGACTTTGTCCATGCCTACGCTCTCCTGAATCAACCAAATGTTTAGAGTTGGCCCCAAGAATACCCGTCAAGCACGCTGCTTGTCAGGCGCCAGCGCTGCTTGTGCACGCAGGATGTCGGCCATGAAGCCATCCGCCGGTAACGGATGCCCGAGCAAATAGCCCTGCAACGCGTTGCACCCCAGGCGGGTGAGGAAGCTCTGCTGGACATCGGTTTCCACCCCTTCGGCGACAATCCGCAGCCCAAGAGCCTGGCCCAGGGCGACGATGGCCGAGACAATGGCGGCGTCGTCGCCGTCGTGTTCCAAGTCTCGCACAAAGCCACGGTCGATCTTCAGTTCGTTGGCCGGCAGGCGCTTGAGGTACATCAGGCTGGAATAGCCGGTGCCGAAGTCATCGATGGACAGATCGACCCCCATTTCCGACAGCTGCTGCAACACCGTCATGCTCGCATCGGCATCGCTCATGGCGGTGGTTTCGGTAATCTCCAGCGTCAGGCTGTTGGCCGGCAACTGGTGGCGATCCAACGCGGCGGCGACACTCTTGACCAGGCCGGCGTGGCAAAACTGCAACGCCGACAGGTTCACCGCGATTCGCCAGTCTTCATAACCCTGGGCGTACCACACGCGCATCTGACGGCAGGCTTCGTCGAGCACCCACTCGCCAATCGGAATGATCAGCCCGGTCTTTTCCGCCAGCTCGATAAAGGCCGCCGGCAGCAACAAGCCCTCTTGCGGATGCTCCCAGCGCAGCAAGGCTTCGGCGCCTATCGGGGCACCGCTGACGGCGTCGAACTTGGGCTGGTAGTACAAGCGGAACTGCTGCTGCTCGACTGCGTTGCGCAAGTCCTGCAACAACTGCAGTTGCTTGCGCGCGTTAGAGTTCATCGACACATCGAAGAAGCTGTAGCCATTCTTGCCCATGCCCTTGGCGTGGTACATCGCGGCGTCGGCGTTCATCAGCAGTTCCTGGGGCGTACTGCCGTTGCCCGGGAACATCGCGATACCCACGCTGGCTGAAATTTTCAGCACGTGTTCGGCCACCTGGAACGCGCGATTGATCAGCACCACCTGGCGTTCGGCAAGGCCCAGGGCATCATTGGGCTGCGTCAGTTGCACCAGCAGCACAAACTCATCTCCGCCGATGCGCGCCAGGGTGTCCTGGCTGCGCAGATCTTCACGCAGGCGCTGGCTGACTTCGCGCAACAACTGGTCGCCCATGTGATGGCCGAAGGCATCGTTGACCGGCTTGAAGCCGTCCAGGTCGATAAACATCAGGGCCAGGCAACCGCCCTGCTCTTTCACCGCCTGCATGGCTTGCTGAATCCGGTCGGCGAGCAGGGTGCGATTGGGCAGGCCGGTCAGGGTGTCGTGCAGGGCCAGGTGGGTCAGTTCCTGATTGGCCAACGTCAGCGAGTCGGCCAGCACCGCGGTACGCGCCTCCAGGCGCGCGTCGAGCAACGACGTGAGCAGCGCGATAACCAGCACGGCCAGGCTGGTGACCAACACCAGGTTATCCAGGCCCTTGCCGCTCAAGCCGGTCAGCGCGGCGCCGCAGAAACTGTCGTCGGCAAAACGCGCCGCCGCCATGCCGGTGTAGTGCATGCCGACGATGGCCACGCCCATCACCACGGCGGCGCCACCGCGCGCCAGACGCACATAAGGCGTGTTGCGCCGCAGATTGAAGGCGATCCACAGTGCCGCGCCAGACGCCGCCACCGCGATCAGCAACGAGGCGCCAAACAACGCGGGGTCGTAATCGATGCCCGGCAGCATCCGCATCGCGGCCATGCCGGTGTAATGCATGCTGCTGATGCCGGCGCCCATGATCAGCGCGCCAAACCCCAGTTGCCACATAGGCAGGCGCTGCTGGCTGACCAGCCACAAGGCAAAGCCGCAGGACAACACCGCGATCAACAGCGACAACGCGGTAATGTCCAGGTCAAAACCCAGGGCAAACGGCAGCCTGAGCGCCAACATGCCGATAAAGTGCATGGACCACACGCCCACGCCCATGGCCAATGCCCCGCCCAGCATCCACAAGTAGATGGCGCGACCCTTGGCCGTGGCAATGCGACCGGAGAGGTCGAGCGCGGTGTAGGAAGCAAGCACCGCGACGAACAGGGAGATCACGACCAGAGAGGGAGAATAACTACCGATGAGCATGGAACTTCTCGAGAGCGACGGGTTGTAAACACCCGCCCCGGGTGGCAAAGCCGCGGATTGTAGCGAGAATAATTATTGAACAGGCGATTAATTATAATAGGACCAGCACCGGCATTTTGAGGTCAATCTGCCCATTCAAAAAGGCCCGGACTTCACTCCTTTTCCGCCACTTGAGTCTGCCCATCCCAACCACCGCCCAACGCGGCGATCAGTTGCACACTGGCCACCAATCGCGTCTGCAGCAAGGTCAGCACGGTGCGTTCGTTACTCAGCGCCGTTGCCTGCACGGTGACCACATCCAGGTAAGCGATCAGCCCCGCTTTGTATTGGTTCTGGGTCAGGCGCAGCGATTCGCGAGCGGCCTCCAGGGCTTCGTTGCTGACCACGGCTTCGTCTTCCAGCACCTTGAGCTGGACCATATAGTTTTCCACTTCACGGAAACCATCCAGCACGGTCTGGCGGTACTTGGCCACGGTTTCATCGTAACTGGCCACGGTGCGGTCGACTTCCGCCGAGCGCTGGCCGCCGTCGAACAGGGTCATCGCCAGTTTCGGCCCGACCGACCAGAAGCGGTTCGGCAGGCTGATCCAGTCTGAATAGGTGCTGCTGGAATAACCGCCAGCCAGGCTCAGGCTCAGGTCCGGGTAATAGGCGGCCTTGGCCACGCCGATATTGGCGTTGGCGGCGATCACCGAGCGTTCGGCCGAGGCGATGTCCGGGCGCCGTTCGAGCAATTGCGACGGCAGGCTCACCGGAATCTGCGGCAAGGCCGGAATGTCCTTGCTCACAGCCAGGTTGAAGTTGGCCGGTGCCTCGCCGATCAACACGGCGATGGCGTTTTCCAGCTGGGCACGCTGCCAGATCAGGTCGATCAGGCTGGCCTGGGTGGACTTGAGCTGGGTTTGCGCCTGGGCCACGGCTTCCTTGCCGGAGACGCCGGCGCGGTATTGGTTTTCGGTCATCTGCAGGGAGCGCTGGTAGGTGTCCAGCGTGGCTTGCAGCAACCGGGTTTGCTCATCCATGACGCGCAGTTGCAGGTAGCTTTGCACCAACTCCGACTGCTGGCTCAAGCGCATCGCGGCCAGGTCCGCCGAGCTGGCTTCGGCGCTGGCCTCTTTGGCTTCCAGGCCCCGGCGCAACTTGCCCCAGACATCGGCTTCCCAGCTCACGCCCAACTGCGCGTTGAGGGTGTCGCGGATGCCGCTGCTGGAACTGCTGAGGCTGGCGTTGCTGCTGCCGGTGCCCTGGCTGGCGCGGGTTTTCCCGACGCTCAGGTCCACCGTCGGGTAAAACGCCCCACGGGAACTGCGCACCAGCGCCTGGGCCTGGCGGAAGCGCGCTTCGGCCTGGGCGACGGTCTGGTTGGCGTTGTTCAGCCGGACCACGAGGTCATTGAGCTGACGGTCGCCGTACAGCTCCCACCAGGCGCCACGGGCCAGCGCATCGCTCGGCGTAGCCTGGCGCCAGCCCTGGGCTTGCTTGAACTGCGCCGGCTCGATGACCTCCGGGCGCGTGTAGTCGGGGCCGACGGCGCAAGCGCTGAGCAACACCCCGCAGAGCACCAGGCTGGCGACGCGGGAACCACGGGGCATGGCCAATGTGGCGAAAATTGAATCGGTCATAGCGCAGTGTCCAGGGCAGCATCGGTACGCACGCCGCGCCAAGCGTTGAAACGATGGCGCGCGCGGTCGAGATAAAGGTAAACCACCGGGGTGGTGTAAAGGGTCAGGATCTGGCTGAAGACCAGCCCGCCGATAATGGTCAGGCCCAGGGGCTGGCGCATTTCCGCACCTTCGGCCCTGCCGAGCAACAACGGCAAGGCACCGAGAATCGCCGCCAGCGTGGTCATCAGGATCGGCCGCAGACGCAACAGGCAGGCGCTGCGAATCGAATCCAGCGGGCTCAGGCCATCATTGCGCTCCAGTTGCAGCGCCAGGTCGATCATCAGGATCGCGTTTTTCTTCACCACCCCGATCAACAGGAATAAGCCGAGCAAGGAGATCAGGCTGAACTCGCCGCCCAGCAGGTAGATGGAGAGCAAGGCTCCGACGCCGGCCGACGGCAAGGTCGAGAGGATCGTCAGCGGGTGGATATAACTTTCATACAGAATACCCAACACCAGGTACACCGCCACCAGCGCGCCGAGAATCATGAACGGCTGGCCCTTCTGGGTCGCCGCAAAGGCATCGGCGGTGCCGGCCATCTTGGCGATGACGTCCTCCGGCAAGCCCACCTTGGCAATCGCCCGCTCGATGGCCGCAGTGCCCTGCTCCACCGTCACGCCGGGGGCTATGTCGAAGGCGATGTTTTCCGAGGCGAACTGGCCTTCGTGGCTGACCCGGTCGTCCGCCAGGCTGTTCTCATAATGGGCAATGGTCGACAACGGCACCCGCGCGCCTGTGGAGGTGATCACCTGCATCTGGTTCAGGGTGATCGGGTCCTGGGCGTATTTCGGGTTGACCTCCATCACCACCTGATACTGGTTGAGGCTGTCATAGATCGTGGAGATCTGCCGCTGGCTGTAGGCGTTGTTCAGCACCGCGGTGACCATGTTCATGTCGATACCCAGGCGCTTGGCCTGGTCGCGGTCGACGACCAGCGTCACCTGGGCCGCGCCCCGGCCTTCGCGGGCGTCGATGGCGGTGAGTTCGGGTAACGCACGCAGTGCGGCCACGACCTTCGGGTACCACAGGCGCAGCGCAGACAGATCACCGCTTTGCAGGATGTAGGAATACTGCGCACTGGTCTGGTCACGCCCGCCACCGAATTGCAGGTCCTGGTCAGCCATCAGGAACAGCCGCCCGCCCGGCACCAGGGGCACGTTCTTGCGCAGACGCTCGATCACCGCCTGGGCGGAGACCTTGCGTTCGCTGATGGGCTTGAGTCGAACCAGCATCACCGCGTTGTTGGTGCCGCTGTTGCCGCCGATGAAACCGGCCACGCTGAGCACCGCCGGGTCTTGCAACACGGCCTTGCGGAAAATCTCCATCTTCGGCTGCATCACGCTGAACGACAGCCCGTCGTCGCCGCGCACAAAGCCGATCAATTGCCCGGTGTCCTGCTGGGGCATGAAGGTTTTCGGCACCACCACATACAGCGCGATATTCACCCCCACCGTGATCAGCAAGCTGAGCAAGGTCAGGCGCCGATGGCGCAGCACCCAGTCCAGGCTGGTGGCGTAGGCCGAGACCATGCGGTCGTTGACCTTCTGGCTCCAACGCTGCAAACCGGTCAGTTGGCCTTTGATATGAGGCTTGAGCCAACGCGCGCAGAGCATCGGCGTGAGGGTCAGCGAGACCACCAGCGACACGATGATCGCCGCCGACAAGGTGATGGAAAACTCACGGAACAGGCTGGTGACGATCCCGCCCATGAACAGGATGGACAGGAACACCGCCACCAGCGACACGTTCATCGACAGCAAGGTAAAGCCGACTTCCTTGGCGCCCAGGTACGCCGCCTTCATCGGCGGCACGCCTTCGTCGATATGCCGGGAAATGTTCTCCAGCACCACGATGGCATCGTCCACCACCAGGCCGGTGGCGAGGATCAGCGCCATCAGCGAGAAGTTGTTCAGCGAGAAACCGAACAGATACATCACCGCGAAGGTGCCGACCAGCGACACCGGCACCGCCAGGGTTGGAATCAGCGACGCTCGGAAGTTACCGAGGAACAGGTAGACCACCAGGATCACCAGCCCAACGGCAATCAGCAAGGTCATCTCGGCCTCGTGCAGGGTAGCGGTGATCACCGGCGAGCGATCCATCGCCAGGCTCAGCTTGACGCTGGACGGCAGCACCGCCTGCAATGCCGGCAACTGCGCCTTGATCTGCCGGACGGTCTCGATGATGTTGGCACCGGACTGGCGGTTGATCACCAGCAGCACGGCCGAATCGTTGTTGAAGAAGCCGCTGTTGTAGCGGTCTTCCACACCGTCGCTGATCTTCGCCACATCGCCCAGGCGCAGGGCCGCGCCGTTCTGGTAGCGGATCAGCAGCGGTTCATAGTCCTTGGCTTTTTCCAGCTGGTCGTTGGCCTGGATCTGCCAGTTGCGCTCGGCGTCTTCCAGGGAACCCTTGGGCCGACGCTGGTTGGCGTTGGCGATGGTGTTGCGCACATCGTCGAGGGCCACGCCGTACTGGTCGAGGGCCTTGGGTTCGAGTTCGATCCGCACCGCCGGCAGGGAACTGCCGCCGATCTGCACTTCACCCACGCCCGGCACCTGGGACAGGCTTTGCGACAGGATGGTCGACGCCAGGTCGTACAGCTGGCCCTTCTGCAATACGTCCGAGGTCAGCGACAGCACCATGATCGGCGCCTGCGACGGGTTGATCTTCTTGTAGGTCGGCATGCTGCGCATACCGCTGGGCAGCAGGTTGCGCGAAGCGTTGATCGCCGCCTGCACTTCCCGCGCCGCGCCGTTGATATCACGGTCGGAATCGAACGCCAGGATCACCCGGGTCGAACCCTGGCTCGACGAACTGCTCATGGTGGTAATACCGGCAATCGCGCCGAACGAGCGCTCCAGCGGCGTGGCCACGGTGGACGCCATCACCTCGGGGCTGGCGCCGGGCAGGCTGGCCGACACCACGATCACCGGGAAGTCGATCTGCGGCAGCGGCGACACCGGCAGCAGATTGAAGCTGACACCGCCCAGCAACATGATCGCCAGGCTCAACAGCATGGTCGCGACCGGGCGGCGAATGAAAGGTCCGGACAGGTTCATGACTCAACCGGCTCCAGGCGTTGCGGCTCTTTGCGCCAGCGCCGCCCCAGGCGATCGAAGTACAGGTAGATCACCGGCGTGGTGAACAGGGTCAATACCTGGCTCACCAGCAAACCGCCGACCATCACCAGGCCCAGGGGTTGACGCAGCTCCGCACCGGAACCGGTGGCCAGCATCAATGGCACCGCGCCGAACAGCGCGGCCAGGGTGGTCATCAGGATCGGCCGGAAGCGCAACAGCGCCGCCTGATAGATCGCGGTCTGCGGGTCAAGGCCCTGGTTGCGTTCGGCGTCGAGGGCGAAGTCGATCATCATGATCGCGTTCTTCTTGACGATACCGATCAGCAAAATGATGCCGATGATCGCGATCATGCCCAGGTCATTGCCGCTGAGCAGCAACGCCAGCAACGCCCCCACCGCCGCCGAAGGCAGGGTCGAGAGGATGGTAACCGGGTGGATGTAGCTCTCGTAGAGCACGCCGAGCACGATGTACATGGTGACCACCGCCGCCAGGATCAGCAGCAAGGTGCTCGACAGCGAGGCTTCGAACGCCTGGGCCGCGCCCTGGAACTGGGTCTGCACGCCGACCGGCATGCCGATATCTTTCTGGGTCTGGTTGATCAACTCCACGCCCTTGCCCAGTGCGACGCCAGGGGCCAGGTTGAACGACATCATCACCGCCGGGAACTGGCCGATATGCGCAATCGCCAACTGCGCCTGGCGCTGTTCCACATGGGCCAGGCTCGACAGCCGCACCTGGCCACCGTCGGTGGTCTTGACGTGGATCTGGTTCAGCGCATCCGGCCCCAGGGTCTCGCCCGACTGGGCCTGCAACACCACGCGGTATTGGCTGGCCTGGGTGTAGATGGTGGAAATCTGCCGCTGACCGAAGGCGTCGTACAGCGCATCGGTGATGGTCGACACGTTGACGCCCAGGCGCGAGGCCGCATCGCGGTCGATCACCAGGTACACCTGCAGGCCCTTGTCCTGCAGGTCGCTGGCGACGTCGGTGAGCTGCGGCAACTGGCTCAAGGCATGGACCAGCTTTTCACTCCACAACGCCAGCAGTTCGGCATCGGGTGACGACATGCTGAACTGGTACTGGGTGCGGCTGACGCGGTCTTCGATGGTCAGATCCTGCACCGGCTGCATGTACAGGCGGATGCCCACCAGTTTGTCGATTTGCGGCTGCAGGCGGGTGATCACCTGGGCCGCGCTCAAGTTCCGCTGCCCATGGGCCTTGAGGTTGATCAGCAAGCGACCGCTGTTGAGGGTGGCGTTGTCGCCATCCACACCGATGTAGGACGACAGGCTTTCCACCGCCGGGTCGGCCAGGATGATCTTCGCCAACTCCTGCTGGCGCTGGCTCATGGCCGCGAAGGAAATCGACTGCGGCGCTTCGGAAATGCCCTGGATCACCCCGGTGTCCTGCACCGGGAAAAAGCCCTTGGGCACCACCAGGTACAGCACCACGGTGAGGCCCAGGGTGGCGATGGCCACCAGCAACGTCAGCGGCTGGTGCTTGAGCACCCACTGCAACTTGCGCCCGTAGGCCGCGATCAACCAATCGATCCAGGCGCCGCTGGCCTTGTAGAAACGGCTCTGTTCTGCTTCCTCGGGCTCACGCTTGAGCAGGCGCGCGCACATCATCGGCGTCAGGGTCAGGGACACCACCAGGGAAATCAGGATCGCCACCGCCAGGGTGATGGCGAACTCGCGGAACAGCCGCCCGACCACATCGCCCATGAACAGCAACGGAATCAATACGGCGATCAGCGACAGGGTCAGGGAAATCAGGGTGAAGCCGATCTGTTTGGCGCCCTTGAGCGCGGCGGCCAGCGGGGTTTCACCTTCCTCGATATAACGCGAGATGTTCTCCAGCATCACGATCGCATCGTCGACCACGAAGCCAGTGGCGATGGTCAGGGCCATCAGCGTCAGGTTGTTGATCGAGAAACCCGCCAGGTACATCACGCCAAAGGTACCCACCAGTGACAGTGGCACGGCGATGGACGGGATGATCGTCGCGCTGACGCGGCGCAGGAACAGGAAGGTCACCATCACCACCAGGGCAATCGCGATCAGCAATTCGTGCTGCACGTCGGTGACCGAGGCGCGGATGGTCTGGGTACGGTCGGTCAGCACCGTCACATCCAGGCCGGCCGGCAGGTTATCGGTGATGCTCGGCAGCAGGGCCTTGATACGGTCGACTACCTCGATCACGTTGGCACCGGGCTGGCGCTGGATATTCAGCAGCACGGCCTGGTTTTCGTTGGCCCAGGCGGCGAGGCGTTCGTTTTCGGCGCCGTCGACGATCTGCGCGACGTCCTTCAGACGCAGCGGCGCGCCATTTTTGTAGGCCAGGATCAATTCGGCGTATTGCTGCGGCGACACCAGTTGGTCGTTGGCGTCGAGCATCGACACGCGGGTCGGCCCGTCGAAGTTGCCCTTGGGCTGGTTGACGTTGGACGCGGTAATCAGCGTGCGTACATCCGACAGGTTCAAGCCGTTGGCCGCCAGGGCCTCGGGGTTGACCTTGATACGCACGGCCTGGCGCTGGCCACCGGCAATGCTGACCATGCCGACGCCGCTGATCTGCGCGATCTTTTGCGCCATGCGTGTGTCGACCAGGTCATTGAGCTTGGGCAGCAGCATGGTCTTGGAGGTAATCGCCAGGGTCAGCACCGGGGTATCCGCCGGGTTGACCTTGTTGTACACCGGCGGCGCCGGCAAGTCCTTGGGCAGCAGGTTGGTCGCGGCGTTGATCGCGGCCTGCACCTGTTGCTCGGCGACATCCATATTGATATCGAGGTTGAAGCGCAGGGTCAGCACCGAGGCCCCGCCGGAGCTGGTGGAGGCCATCTGGGTCAAGCCGGGCATTTGCCCGAACTGGCGCTCCAGGGGCGCGGTGACTGCGCTGGTCATCACATCCGGGCTGGCGCCGGGGTACAGGGTCATCACCCGGATGGTCGGGTAGTCCACCTGGGGCAAGGCCGAGACCGGCAACAAGCGGTACGAGATGATCCCTGCCAGGACAATCGCCAGCATGCTCAGCGTGGTAGCGACCGGGCGAAGGATAAACAGCCGCGACAGGTTCATGAACCGACCTTTTGCGCCTTGCCGGCGTCAGCGCCGGTCTCCCCTTTGGCCGCGGGCTTGCCTTGCAGGTGCTCGGTCGGCGTGGTCGGGACTTGGCTGCTGTCGTTGACCACTTCGACTTCACTGCCGTCCTTCAGGCGGTCGGTGCCTTCCAGCACCACGCGATCGCCGGCGACCAGGCCTTGCTTGATCACGGTGTTGTCGCCATCGCTATCGCCGACCACCAGGGGCTGGACCTTGACCTTCTTGTCGCCGTCGAGCTTGTAGACAAAGGTGCCGGCGTTGCCGAACTGGATGGCGGCGGACGGTGCCAGTACGACGTTGTGCAGGGTGTCGGCGAGCAGATGCACGTTGACGAACTGATTGGGGAACAGCGCCTGGTCTTTGTTATCGAAGCGCGCCTTGAACTTCAAGGTGCCGGTGGTGACGTCGATCTGGTTATCCAGGCTCTGCAGCACGCCGGTGGCTTGGCGCTTGGCGTCGCCGCGGTCCCAGGCTTCCACCGGCAGCTTGTTGCCGGCGTGGTAACGGGCGAGCACGGTTTCCAGGCTGTTCTCCGGCAGAGTGAAGGCCACGCTGATCGGCTGGGTCTGAGTGATCACCGCCAGCGCCGTGGTGTCGTTGGCGGCCACCAGGTTACCGACGTCGAGCTGACGCAGGCCGACGCGCCCGGTGATCGGCGCGCGGATCTTGGTGAATTCGAGGTTGAGCTTGGCGTCATCGACCGCGCCCTGGTTGGTCTTGACCGTGCCCTGGTATTGCAGGACCAGCGCTTCGGCGGTGTCCAGGGTTTGCTTGGCGATACTGTCCTGGGCATACAAGCCGCGATAACGCTCGACATCGACCTGGGCGTTTTTCAACTGGGCCTGGTTCTGCATCAGCGTGCCCTGGGCCTGGAGCAAGGCGTTCTGGTAACTGCGCGGGTCGATTTCCGCCAGCAGGTCGCCGGCCTTGACCATCTGCCCTTCTTCAAAGGCGATCTTCACCAACTCGCCGCCCACCCGGCTGCGTACATTAATAGTGTTGAGCGCGGTGACCGTCCCCAATGCCTTGTAGTACACCGGGAACTCCCCCAGCACCGCCGGCGCCACGCGCACCGGCACCGGGCCGGTGGAGCCGCCGAAACCAGGGCGCGCCATGCCCGTTTTACCGGTGCGGCCGGCTGGCGCTTCTGGATGGGGCGCGCCGGTGGGCCAGAATTTCCAGCACAGGCCGGCGATAACCAGCAGCACGAGCAGGCCGAACAGCCAGCGACGGGAGTTGCGGGGGGAGGATTGCATGGAGTGATCAACCATTGGGCGCGAGGGCTTCTTCTTTGGGAGGCTGAAAGATAAGCACTGGGGCGCGTTAAGAAAAGCGCCTTTACCGGCTATTTACCTTGGGCTTACAACTTTTAACTTTTGAGCTTAGTCCACCGGCTATTTCGCTAAACATCTGACCAGCAAATAAAAACGGCCTGGACTAGGCCAGGCCGCAATTATGTACCGCGCAGTGTTACTGCATAACGACAGTAATGCGCAGAAACAGTTACTTCAAAACAGCCAGGGCTGCTTCGTAGTTTGGCTCTTGGCCGATTTCAGGGACCAGTTCGCTGTGCAGCACATTGTCGTTTTCATCCAGCACAACGACGGCACGGGCGGTCAGAGCCCGGAGCGGGCCGTCAGCAATCGAAACGCCGTAGTCAACGGCGAAATCAGCGTTGCGGAAGTCCGACAGGCTCTGCACGTTGTCCAGGCCTTCGGTGCCGCAAAAACGCTTCTGGGCAAACGGCAGGTCGGAGGAGATGCACAGCACCACGGTGTTGGCCACTTTGTCGGCCTGGGCGTTGAACGTGCGTACCGACGTGGCACAGGTCGGGGTGTCGACGCTTGGGAAGATGTTCAACACTTTACGCTTGCCGGCAAAGGTGGCCAGGGTCACGTCCGACAGATCGCCGGCGGTCAGGGTGAAGTCTGGCGCCTTGGAGCCGGTTTGCGGCAGTTCGCCTTCAACTTGGACGGGGTTACCACGAAGGGTGACTTGAGCCATGAACGGAATCCTTATGCTGGGTTTGGTTAAACGAATTCGAGAGGCGGAAGTTAACCACAAAGTGCCGTGGCGACCTACCGCCAGACACAAATTGTCATGTCTCGCCGGGCACGCGGGCGGTTGTGGTTTAATTGCGCGGTTTTCGTCCCCGCTCAAGGAATCTGTTGTTGATGAATCAGCCCGCCACCAAAGTCCTGGTCATTGGTTATGTCTGGCCGGAACCGCGCTCCTCGGCTGCCGGCGGGCATATGATGCAGATTCTCGAAACTTTTCTTACACAAGGTTGGGATATTACCTTCAGCAGCCCGGCGACCATCGGCGAGCACAAAGCCGACTTGCCGGCACTCGGTATCACCGAGTGCGCCATCGAACTCAATAACAGCAGTTTCGACGACTTTATCCGCGAACTGGCCCCGGACATCGTGCTGTTCGACCGCTTCATGATGGAAGAACAGTTCGGCTGGCGCGTCGAGAAGCACTGCCCCGCAGCGTTGCGGGTGCTGGAAACCTCCGACCTGCAAAGCCTGCGCGACGCACGCCAGCAGCGGCTCAAGGACGACCTCAAGGCGCAACCGGGCAACGATGACTTCAGCGCCTTGTTCGCACCGGGCCTGGAAGACGAGTTCCAGCGCATGGCCGACACCGACCTGGCCAAGCGCGAGATCGCGGCCATCTATCGCTGCGACATCAGCCTGATGATCTCCGACGTGGAAATCCGCCTGCTCACCGAGCACTTCAAGGTGCCCGCCGCCCTGCTCCACTGGTGCCCATTGATGCTCGAGCCGCCAACCGAAGCATTCGCCCCCTTTGACGAGCGCGCGCACTTCCTCAGCATCGGCAACTTCCGTCACGCGCCGAACTGGGATGCCGTGCTCTGGATGAAGAACAGTGTGTGGCCGTTGATCCGCCAGCAACTGCCAGGCGCCCAGTTGCATATCTACGGTGCCTACACCCCGCCCAAGGCGACGGCCCTGCACAACGCGGCCCAGGGGTTTCATGTGATGAACTGGGCCGAGGATGCCCTGCAAGTGATGACAGCGGCGCGCATCTGCCTGGCGCCGTTGCGCTTCGGTGCGGGGATCAAGGGCAAGCTGGTGGATGCCATGCTCTGCGGCACGCCGAATATCACCACACCGGTCGGCGCCGAAGCCATGGGCGACGAGCAACCGTGGCCGGGGGCAATCGCCCACAGCGCCATGGCGTTGGCCGATGCCGCCGTGAGCCTTTACCAAGACCGCGAACGCTGGACCCAGGCCCAGGAGCACGGGCGCCAACTCCTGGCCCGCCGGTATGACCAAAACATCCACGGCCCCGCGTTGGTGGAATGCCTGGAACAGTGCCGCAACGACCTCGCCGCCCACCGCCGAAATAATTTCACCGGCGGCATGCTGCGCCACCATGCCCACAAAAGTACGCAATACATGTCGCAGTGGATCGAGGCAAAAAACCGTAACCTTTAGCGCATCGGGAGCGTGAATATCGTAACTTCGACGTGCCGCCGCTGCGCGGCACGTCACTCGGGGCAGCCCTAAACCTTAACGTCCCCAAACATACCTCACCTCATCCAGCGACACGCCACCACGGACCAGCGTGCGACGGCTGCCAGGCTCTTCTCTTCCGCCGAGCCCCTGATAAAAGCGAACAGCTCTTTCGTTTGCAGATAAAACCCATAAGGTAATATTTTTATAACCTTGATCAAACAAACGGTTTAAACCTGACTCCCACAATTTGGCACCGATTCCTTTACCCCAATACGCTGCCAAAATATAGATAGCCATGACCTCTCCCGACTCCGCTGCGGGCTTGTCTTCATCACGGCAACGGCCCACTGAAATCCAACCGACAACGTTTCCATCCACCTCTGAAACTAAAACGTCAGAGTCTTTGCTTTCGATTGCCTGAGCCCAATAAGCCTCCCTTTTTGGCAATGTCGCAGTCAGCGAGGCCAAAAAATCAGCCGGCATCAGATTCGCATAAGCGTGTTGCCAGCTACTGACATGAACATCAGCAATGCTCTTCGCGTCCTTGGGCAGTGCATCACGAATCATAACCAACTCCTTGTTCGTGTTCTGTTTCAGATAAAACGCTTCTTTGCTCCTAGCGACCATGCCCTCTCGATTAGCACGACGCCTGCTCGTAAACGCTTTTGTTAATAGCACAGGCCAGTGAAATATATTAAGTCGCCGATAACCCAAAACGGCCTTCAGGGATGCTCCAACCAACTTGCCGCTGGCAGCGACAGCACACAAGGGGGCATTATTGCGAAGCACAACCACAATAAAGCGACGGCAGCATGACCCGAGCAACGCGAATCACCGACCCTTCCTACGAGCTGATGGACGATCACAACGGTCTGTCCATCATCTATCGCCAGCACGGTTTCCCTTGCCCGTTGGTGCGCTGGCATTTCCATAAGGAATACGAGCTGCACCTGATCGTCGCCAGTTCCGGCAAGGTGTTCATCGGCGACTACATCGGCAACTTCTACCCGGAAAGCCTGTTCCTTACCGGCCCCAACCTGCCTCACAACTGGATCAGCCAGGTCGAGGAAGACGAAGTGGTGCCCAAGCGCGACATGCTGGTGAATTTCACCGATGAGCTGCTTGAGAACGGCAGTCACATTTTTACTGAGCTCAAGACCCTCGCGCCGCTACTGGAGCGGGCGCAGTCCGGCATCGAGTTTCGCTGCAAGAAGACCATCGCCCAGGCCATGACGCTCATGCAACGCATCGAGGACGCCCAGGGCATGGCGCGCCTGGGGCACTTCTTTATCCTGCTGGACGTGTTGAGCGCGTGTGAGGACTACCAACTGCTGTCCGGCGTGACCACGCCGCAACTGGCCGACGAACACAGCATCGACCGCACCAACCGGGCGGTGGACTACATCTTTGCGCATTACGCACGGGAGTTGTCACTGGAGGAAGTGGCCGATTACCTGGGGATGAAACCGACGTATTTCTCGCGGGTGTTCAAGCAGGCCACCGGGCGCACGTTTATCGAATTCGTCAATCGCCTGCGCATCAGCAAGTCCTGCGAACTGCTGGCCGATGGCGACAAAGCCGTCACCGATGTGTGCTTCGAGTCGGGGTTCAACAACATTTCCAACTTCAATCGCCGCTTCCAGCAACTTAAAGGCATGACGCCTTCCCACTACCGGCGCCTGGCGGTGCAGCGGCTCACCGAACAGAACCTGGCTTAATCGTTTCGGCTTTTGGTGAGCGAGTACAAAAAAGTATCAGTCCCAGTGCGCCCAAGGATTTGTCACACCCCCCATTTGAGGGCTGTAATCAACGCACACTCTTCCTGGCTCCGCGTGGGAAGACACAACAACAATAACTGTCCTTCTGCAGCCCCTGGGCGCAGAAAAGGAGTGCGCGATGAAGTTCACAGCAAAAACACTGCTTGCCTGTTCTTGCATGACGGCATGCATGACCCTCAGCGCCGTCAGCCTTGGCGCGCAAACCCTGACCATTGCCACCGTCAACAACAGCGACATGATCCGCATGCAAAAGCTCTCGAAGACCTTCGAGGCCGAGCACCCGGACATCAAGTTGAATTGGGTGGTGCTCGAAGAAAACGTCCTGCGCCAACGCCTGACCACCGACATCGCCACCCAGGGCGGGCAGTTCGACGTGTTGACCATCGGCATGTACGAAGCCGCACTCTGGGGCGCCAAGGGCTGGCTGGAACCGATGAAGGACCTACCGGCGTCCTACGACCTCGACGATGTGTTCCCTTCTGTGCGTGACGGTTTGTCCGTCAAGGGTTCGCTGTACGCCCTACCGTTCTATGCCGAAAGTTCGATCACCTATTACCGCACCGACCTGTTCAAGGACGCCGGGCTGAGCATGCCCGAGCACCCGACCTGGACGCAGATCGGCGAATACGCGGCAAAGCTCACCGACAAAACCAAAGAACAATACGGCCTGTGCCTGCGCGGCAAAGCCGGTTGGGGTGAAAACATGGCGCTGATCACCACCCTGGCCAACGGCTATGGCGCGCGCTGGTTCGACGAAAAATGGCAGCCTGAATTCAATGGCCCCGAATGGAAGGACGCGCTGAACTTCTACGTCGACAACATGAAGAAATCCGGCCCGCCGGGCGCTTCGAGCAACGGTTTCAACGAAAACCTCGCCCTGTTCAACAGCGGCAAGTGCGCGATCTGGGTCGACGCCAGCGTGGCCGGCTCGTTCGTCACCGACAAGACCCAAAGCAAGGTGGCGGACCACGTCGGCTTCACCTTCGCGCCCCACGAGAAGACTGACAAAGGCACCTCGTGGCTGTACTCCTGGAGCCTGGCGATCCCGACCAGCTCCAAAGCCAAGGACGCCGCCAAGCTGTTCACCAGTTGGGCGACTTCCAAGGAATACGGCGCCCTGGTTGCCAAGACCGACGGCATCGCCAACGTCCCACCAGGGACGCGCAAGTCGACCTACAGCGACGCGTACATGCAGGCCGCGCCGTTCGCCAAGGTCACCCTGGAATCGCTGAAAGTCGCCGACCCGACCCAGCCGACGCTCAAGCCGGTGCCGTATATCGGTATCCAACTGGTGACCATTCCTGAGTTCCAGGCGATCGGTACCCAGGTCGGCAAGTTCTTCTCGGGTGCGCTGACCGGTCAGCAAACCGTGGATCAAGCCTTGAGCGCCGCGCAGACCACCACCGAGCGTGAAATGAAGCGGGCCGGTTATCCCAAATAACCCCCGATTCTGTAGGAGCGAGCTTGCTCGCGAAAAAGGTACATCCGACGCCGACATGCGCCTGAAATACCTTCGCGAGCAAGCTCGCTCCTACAGGAGTTTTGCGCACCTGCCTCTAATCGGTCTTGATCACCATGAATACAACACGCAAAAGCCGCCTGGCCAACCCCGGCTGGTTTCTCGTCAGCCCCTCGGTAGCCTTGCTGCTACTGTGGATGATCGTGCCGCTGGGCATGACCCTGTACTTTTCGCTGATCCGCTACAACCTGCTCTACCCCGGCGAAAACCAGTTCGTGGGGCTGGAGAACTTCACCTACTTCATCACCGATTCGGGCTTCCTGCCCGGCGCCACCAATACCCTGTTGCTGGTGGGCAGCGTGCTGCTGATCAGCGTGGTGTTCGGCGTATTGATCAGCGCCCTGCTGGAGGCCAGTGAGTTCTTCGGCCGCGGCCTGGTGCGGGTGTTGTTGATCTCGCCGTTCTTCATCATGCCCACCGTCGGTGCGCTGATCTGGAAGAACCTGATTTTCCACCCGGTGTCGGGGATTCTCGCCGCCGTGTGGAAGCTGTTCGGCGCGCAGCCGGTGGATTGGCTGGCGCATTACCCACTGCTGTCGATCATCATCATCGTCTCGTGGCAATGGCTGCCCTTCGCGATCCTGCTGCTGATGACCGCCATGCAGTCCCTCGACCAGGAACAAAAGGAAGCCGCACGCCTGGACGGTGCCGGCGCCATCGCGATCTTCTGGCACCTGACCCTGCCGCACCTGGCGCGCCCGATTGCCGTGGTGGTGATGATCGAAACGATCTTCCTGCTCTCGGTATTCGCCGAAATCTTCACCACCACCAACGGCGGCCCCGGCTACGCCTCGACCAACCTCGCCTACCTGATCTACAACCAGGCGCTGGTGCAGTTCGATGTGGGCATGGCCTCGGCCGGCGGCTTGATTGCCGTGGTCATCGCCAACATCGCGGCGATCATCCTGGTGCGGATGATCGGCAAAAACCTGACTGACAAGCCTTGAGGGCCGCGCCATGACGCTTCAACAATCCCGCCGCCTGCAAAGCCTGCTGCTCGGCACCCTGGCCTGGGCCATCGCGATCCTGATCTTCTTCCCGATCTTCTGGATGGTGCTGACCAGCTTCAAGACCGAGATCGACGCGTTCGCCACGCCGCCGCAGTTCATCTTCACGCCGACGCTGGAGAACTACCTGCACATCAACGAACGCAGCAATTACTTCAGCTACGCGTGGAACTCGGTGCTGATTTCGTTCAGCGCCACCGCCTTGTGCCTGCTGATCTCGGTGCCGGCGGCCTACTCCATGGCGTTCTACGAGACCCAACGCACCAAGGGCACCCTGCTGTGGATGCTGTCGACCAAGATGCTGCCACCGGTGGGCGTATTGATGCCGATCTACCTGCTGGCCAAGAGCTTTGGCCTGCTGGATACGCGTATCGCGCTGATCATCATCTACACCCTGATCAACCTGCCGATCGTGGTGTGGATGGTTTACACCTACTTCAAGGACATCCCCAAAGACATCCTCGAAGCCGCCCGCCTGGACGGCGCCACCCTGTGGCAGGAGATGGTCCGCGTGCTGCTGCCGATCGCCAAGGGCGGGCTGGCGTCCACGGTGCTGCTGTCGCTGATCCTGTGCTGGAACGAGGCGTTCTGGTCGCTGAACCTGACCTCGTCGACTGCCGCGCCGCTGACCGCGCTGATCGCCTCCTACTCCAGTCCCGAAGGCTTGTTCTGGGCCAAATTGTCGGCCGTGTCGACCCTGGCCTGCGCGCCGATCCTGATTTTTGGCTGGATCAGCCAGAAACAGCTGGTGCGCGGGTTGTCCTTCGGCGCCGTGAAATAACGACTTCTCTCTAACAAAAACGAATTCAGAAGCGGAGGCCCATCCCATGGCCAACCTGAAAATCAAGAATCTGCAAAAAGGCTTCGAAGGCTTTTCCATCATCAAGGGCATCGACCTGGAAGTGAACGACAAGGAGTTCGTGGTCTTCGTCGGCCCGTCGGGTTGCGGTAAATCCACGCTGCTGCGGCTGATCGCCGGCCTGGAAGAAGTCAGCGAAGGCACCATTGAGCTCGATGGCCGCGACATCACCGAAGTCACCCCGGCCAAGCGCGACCTGGCGATGGTGTTCCAGACCTACGCGCTGTACCCGCACATGAGCGTGCGCAAGAACATGTCGTTTGCCCTCGACCTGGCCGGCGTCGACAAAAAGCTGGTGGAGAGCAAAGTCAGCGAAGCGGCGCGCATCCTCGAACTGGGCCCACTGCTGGAGCGCAAGCCCAAGCAGCTGTCCGGCGGCCAACGCCAGCGCGTGGCGATCGGCCGGGCGATTGTGCGCAACCCGAAGATCTTCCTGTTCGACGAACCGCTGTCCAACCTCGACGCTGCGCTGCGCGTGCAGATGCGCCTGGAACTGGCGCGCCTGCATAAAGAGCTGCAAGCAACCATGATCTACGTGACCCACGACCAGGTCGAAGCCATGACCCTGGCCGACAAAGTGGTGGTGCTCAACAGCGGCCGCATCGAGCAGGTCGGCTCGCCACTGGAGCTGTATCACCAGCCGGCCAACCTGTTTGTCGCGGGCTTTCTCGGCACGCCGAAAATGGGCTTCCTCAAGGGCAAGGTCACGCGGGTCGAGGGCCAGGGCTGCGACGTGCAACTGGACGCCGGCAGCTTGATCAGCCTGCCGCTGAGCGGCGCCACCTTGAGCGTGGGCAGCGCGGTGACCCTGGGCATTCGCCCGGAACACCTGGAGATCGCCGCACCGGGCCAGGCCGGCCTGACCGTCACCGCCGACGTCGGCGAGCGCCTGGGCAGCGACACCTTCTGCCACGTCATCACCGCCAACGGCGAGCCGCTGACCATGCGGATTCGCGGCGACATGGCGAGCCAGTATGGCGAGACGCTGCACCTGCACCTGGACCCGGCGCACTGCCATCTGTTCGACACCGACGGCGTGGCCGTCACCCGACCACTGCGCGCCGCCGCCTGATTTCGCGAGAGTTATGATGAAACTGAATAAACACAACCTCACCCAATTGGCGCCGGAAGTGAAAATCCCGACCTACGCCATTGCCGATACCCGCCAGGGCATCGCCCATATCGGCGTCGGCGGTTTCCACCGCGCGCACCAGGCGTATTACACCGATGCGCTGATGAATACCGGCGAGGGCCTGGACTGGAGCATTTGCGGCATCGGCCTGCGCAGCGAGGACCGCAAGGCCCGCGACGACCTGGCCGGCCAGGACTACCTGTTCACCCTGTATGAACTGGGCGACAGCGACGACACCGAAGTGCGCGTGATCGGCTCGATCAGCGACATGCTGCTGGCCGAGGACGGCGCCCAGGGGCTGATCGACAAACTGGCCAGCCCGCACATCCGCATCGTCTCGCTGACCATCACCGAAGGCGGCTACTGCATCGACGACAGCAACGGCGAGTTCATGGCCCACCTGCCGCAGATCCAGCACGACCTGGCACACCCGCAGGCGCCGAAAACCGTGTTCGGCTTTATCTGCGCCGCACTGACCCAACGTCGCGCCGCCGGCACGCCGGCATTTACCGTGATGTCCTGCGATAACCTGCCGCACAACGGCGCCGTCACGCGCAAGGCCCTGCTGGCCTTCGCCGCCCTGCACGACGCCGAACTGCATGACTGGATCCAGGCCAACGTGACGTTCCCCAACGCCATGGTCGACCGCATCACGCCGATGACCAGTACCGCGCATCGCCTGCAATTGCACGATGAGCACGGCATCGACGATGCCTGGCCGGTGGTGTGCGAGCCGTTTGTGCAATGGGTGCTGGAAGACCGCTTCGTCAACGGCCGCCCGGCCTGGGAAAAGGTCGGCGTGCAGTTCACCGATGACGTGACGCCCTATGAAGAAATGAAGATCGGCCTGCTCAACGGCAGTCACCTGGCCCTGACTTACCTGGGGTTTCTCAAGGGGTATCGGTTCGTTCACGAGACCATGAATGACCCGTTGTTCGTCGCGTACATGCGCGCCTACATGGACCTGGACGTCACGCCGAACCTGGCGCCGGTGCCGGGCATCGACCTCACGCAGTACAAGCAGACCCTGGTCGATCGCTTCTCCAACCAGGCGATTGCCGACCAGTTGGAGCGCGTGTGTTCCGATGGCTCGTCGAAGTTTCCCAAGTTCACCGTGCCAACGATCAACCGCCTGATTGCCGATGGGCGTGAGACCGAGCGCGCAGCGTTGGTGGTGGCCGCGTGGGCGTTGTACCTCAAGGGTGTCGACGAGACTGGCGTGGTCTACAAAATCCCCGACCCGCGCGCCGAGTTTTGCCAGGGACTGGTGAGTGACGATGCGCGAATCAGTCAGCGCCTGCTCGGCGTGGAGGAGATTTTCGGCACAGCTATTCCCAAGTCGGCTGAGTTTGTGGCAGCGTTCGAGCGGTGCTATGCGAGCCTGCGCGACAACGGCGTCACAAAAACACTGCAGCAACTCCTGAAGAAACCGGCTTAAACCTGTGGGAGGGGGCTCGCCCCCGATAGCGGTGGGTCAGTAAAGAACATTTACACTGAAACACCGCCATCAGGGGCAAGCCCCCTCCCACATTTGAAGCGCATTTACAATCCAACAACAATGCTGAGCAAACCCTCATGACCCAGCAAAACCTGTTCCTCGGCATCGACTGCGGCACCCAAGGCACCAAAGCCATCGTCCTCGACGCCTCCAGCGGCAAGGTGCTGGGCCTGGGCGCCGCGGCACACACACTGATCAGCGGCGCCAACGGCCGGCGCGAGCAGCACACCCAGGAGTGGCTGGACGCCTTTACCGAAGCCACCCACCGCGCCCTGCAACAGGCCGGCGTGGACGGCCAGGATATCCTCGGCATCGGCGTGTCCGGCCAGCAACACGGCCTGGTGTTGCTCGATGACAGCGGCCAGGTGCTGCGCCCGGCCAAGCTGTGGTGCGACACCGAAACCGCCGCCGAAAACGAGCGCCTGTTGCAATACCTGGGGGGCGAAAGCGCTTCGCTGGAGCGTCTCGGCGTCGCGATCGCGCCGGGTTACACCGTGTCCAAACTGCTGTGGACCCGCGAGCAGCACCCCGAGGTGTTCGCGCGCATCGCGCATATCCTGCTGCCCCACGACTACCTCAACTACTGGCTCACCGGCCGCGCCGTCGCGGAATACGGCGATGCCTCGGGCACCGGCTACTTCAACGTGCGCAGCCGTACCTGGGACGTGGCGCTGCTCCAGCACATCGACCCCAGCGGCCGCCTGCAGGCAGCCTTGCCGACGCTGATCGAAGCCGACCAAGCCGTCGGCACGATCCTGCCGGCCATCGCCGAACGCCTGGGCATCAACCCCGACGCCATCGTGTCCAGCGGCGGCGGCGACAACATGATGGGCGCCATCGGCACCGGCAACATCGCCCCCGGCGTGATCACCATGAGCCTGGGTTCATCGGGCACCGTGTATGCCTTCGCCGACCAGCCCAACGTCAGCCCCCAGGCGTCGGTCGCGACCTTCTGTTCCTCCAGCGGCGGCTGGTTGCCGTTGATCTGCACGATGAACCTGACCAACGCGACCGGGGTGATTCGCGAACTGTTCGACCTCGACCTCGACGCCTTCAACGCCCTGGTCGAGCAGGCGCCGATCGGTGCCGACGGCGTGAGCATGCTGCCGTTCCTCAATGGCGAACGCGTGCCCGCCCTGCCCCACGCCACCGGCAGCCTGCATGGCTTGACCATGACCAACCTGACCCGCGCCAACCTGTGTCGCGCGGTGGTCGAGGGCACCACCTTCGGCTTGCGTTACGGCCTTGATCTGTTGCGCCAGACCGGCCTGCACAGCCAGAGCATCCGCCTGATCGGCGGCGGCTCGAAAAGCCCGGTGTGGCGGCAGATGGTTGCCGATATCATGCACACCGAAGTGATCTGCACCGAACAAAGCGAAGCGGCGGCCCTGGGCGCGGCGATCCAGGCGGCGTGGAGCCAGTCCGGCGAGTCCCTGGCCAGCCTGTGCGAAAAATGCGTGAGCGTCGACCCGGCCAGCCGGACCCTGCCGGTGGCCGACAATGTCAGCGCCTATCAACACGCCTACGAGCGCTATCAACAGCACGTGGCAACCCTTTAAGAGCGAACGACTATGTATCTGGTGTGCGGTGAAGCGCTGTTTGATTTTTTCAGCGAGGACGATCCCAGCGGGCAAGCCTCCAAACTCAATTACAAGGCGATTGCCGGTGGTTCGCCGTTCAACGTCGCCGTCGGTTTACGCCGGCTCGGCATCGAGGCCGCGCTGTTCGGCGGCGTGTCCACCGACTTCCTCGGGCAGCGCTTGTTGCAGGTGCTCAGGGACGAAGGCGTCAACCCGCAGTTCCTGGTGGAATTCGCCGCGCCGACCACCCTGGCGATGGTCGCCGTGGGCGCCGATGGCTCCCCGCAATACAGCTTTCGCGGCGAAGGCTGCGCCGACCGCCAATTGACGCGCGCACACCTGCCAACCCTAGGCGATGAGGTTCGCGGGCTGCATGTAGGTTCGTTCTCCCTGGTGGTGCAACCGATTGGCGACACCCTGCTGGCCCTGGTCCAGCGCGAAAGCGGCAAGCGCTTGATCAGCCTCGACCCCAACGTGCGGCTCAACCCGCAACCGGATATCCAGCTGTGGCGCGAGCGCGTGGCCGAACTGGTCAAGTACGCCGACCTGATCAAGGTCAGCGATGAAGACCTGCACCTGCTCTACCCCGACCAATCGCCGGAAAGCGTGCTTGAGGGCTGGTTGCAACACCGCTGCCAGTTGGTCTTCCTCACTCGCGGCGGTAACGGCGCCAGCGTGTTCAGCCGCCAGCACGGACACTGGTCGCAACCGGCGGTGAAGGTGGTGATGGCCGATACCGTGGGTGCCGGGGACACCTTCCAGGCGGCGTTGATTGCCTGGCTGACCGAGCAGCAACTGGATTCGGTAGAGGGCCTGCAGCAACTGACCCGCGCCCAGATCGACGCGATGCTGGGCTTTGCGATCCGTGCGGCCGCCATGACCTGCGGCAAAACGGGCCCGGACCTGCCCTATCGGCAACAGTTGGGGTGAACAAACGATCACAGGCTGCGGCATTCAGCATGGATTGACGGGTAGCAACAGCATCGGGCCTGGTATTTACCAGGCCCGCAGATCGGTGAAAGCAACGCTCGCTATCTAGTAGTGGCCGCGCCCTGCTGCTCTTTGCAGTGCAGGCCCCTGCGATTGCTTGAGGTCTTCGCGCAACCCGGTGATCAGGTTGCAAATGGCTCGACTGCTGTCGAGTTTGTCAGCATTGATGCCTTTGACTTCCAGATCCACCCGGTCACGGTCACGATCGTCATAGACCTTGATCGTCAACGAGGCATCTTCAGCTTTGGTGCATTCGCACCGTTTAGGCAGGAAACTTCCTTCAATGATACTGCGAAGTTCTAATTCCGAAAGCATGGTCAACCTCTCCTTTCTTGAGACTGCCAATCGATTGTTATAAGTCTTGCAGGCACTCGCCCGCCACGTCCTGCCAACCCTGGAAGACGTTTACAATCAATAAGCCTACTCGGCAAAATCCGTTCTCGTTGTAACCTTTCCTCATAAGCAGTACCCAGTCTTGTATAACTTTGTTCAACTCAAATTCACTCGACGAACATCATCGCCGAACAGCTTCGATTAAACGTTTAACCCTGGGCTTTGCGTTAACCGGCACTGTGTGCTGCGGCTCTTTCAGCAACATGTCGCAAACTATCAAAGTTGATATTGGCCCCTGAGTTGACCGCCACCAGCGTCTGCCCGCGCACGCGGTGTTGCCCCACATAACGGCGAATGCCCGCCACAGCCAAGGCGCCGGACGGCTCGACGATGGAACGCGTATCGTCGTAGATCAGCTTGATGGCGCTGCACAGTTCATCGTTGCTGACCGTGATGACGTCATCCACCCAATCCCGGCAGATCTCAAAGCCATAGGCGCCGATCTGCGCCACTGCCGTGCCATCGGCAAACCCGTCCACACTGGGCAGCACCACGCGTTCACCGGCGCGCAAGGCTGCCAACAGGCAACTCGAGCCTTCGGCTTCGACGCCGACGATGCGTACCTCGGGCCGCAAGTATTTGACGTAGGCGGCGATCCCGCCGATCAGGCCGCCACCGCCCACCGGCACGAAGATCGCGTCCAGCGCGCCCTGCTGCTGGCGCAGGATTTCCATGCCCACCGTGCCTTGGCCGGCGATCACGTCCGGATCGTCGAACGGCGAGACAAACGTACAACCGCAGGCTTCGGCCAGTTGCAACGCATGGGCCAGGGCAAACGGAAAGCTCTCACCGTGCAGCACCGCTTGCGCCCCTCGCGAGCGCACACCCAGCACCTTCAACTCCGGCGTGCTGCACGGCATGACGATCGTGGCCTTGATCCCCAATTCCCGCGCCGCCAGCGCTACGCCTTGCGCATGGTTGCCGGCCGATGCGGTGATCACGCCGCAGGCCTTCTGCTCGGCGCTGAGTTGCATCAGCTTGTTGTAGGCGCCACGGATCTTGAAGGAAAAGGTCGGTTGCAGATCTTCGCGCTTGAGCAACACCTGGTTGTCGAGCAACAGCGACAGCGCCGGGGCGACCTGCAAGGGGGTTCGCACGGCCAAATCGTAGACCGGCGCGGCGAGGATCTTTTTGACGTAGTGCTCAAGCAGTCCCGAGACAGCGGTAGATGGGACGGGGCAAGTGCTCATGGGAGTCTCCTGGCTTGGGTAAGGGCACCTGGAGACGGAAAAACAAAACCCGCCTCTAGGGCGGGTTTGGGTGCAGCCGAGCGCTATCCCGCCAAATGAGGAATGGCGGTAATAATAATTGGCTGGCAACGCAGGGTTTGAAATGTCATGTCACGAAATTACCCGGCGGTGGCCGGTCAAGTCAATGGCAAGGGGCCATTTCACTGACGGGGCTTTACGATGGACATACGAAACGTATACGATCCGTATATTCATCTGACACAGTGAAGCACATGGGCATCGTCAAGATCACCGACCAACTGCACGAACAACTACGCCTGGCCAGTGCGGCCATGGACCGTTCCATCAACGCCCAGGCCGAGTTCTGGATCAAGATCGGCCTGCTCGCCGAACTCAACCCGCATTTGCCCTACAACGAGCTGATCAACAAGCTGTTGCTGGACAAGCCGGACCTGATCCGGGGGCGCAGCTGATGATCAAAACCGCCGCACAACTCGCCGTGATGCGCGAATCCGGGCGCCTGCTGGCCCAGGTGTTCAGCATGCTCGACGGTTTTGTCGCCGCCGGACGCTCCACCCTGGAGCTGGACAGCGCCGTCGAAGCCTTCATCCGCCACGAGCTCAAAGCCCGCCCGGCGAGCCTCGGGCAATACGACTACCCCTTCTCCATCAACACCTCGGTCAACGAAGTGGTGTGCCACGGCATGCCCAGCGCCACGCAAGTCCTCAAGGACGGCGACATCGTCAACATCGACATCACCCTGGAAAAAGGCGGCTTTATCGCCGACTCCAGCAAGATGTACATGATCGGTACCGTCTCGCCGAAGGCACGCCGCCTGGTGGAGATGACCTTCGAGGCGATGTGGGCCGGTATCCGCCAGGTCAAGCCCGGCGCCCGCCTGGGCGACATCGGCCATGCGATCCAGCACCATGCGCAGGCCAATGGTTACAGCGTGGTACGCGAATACTGCGGCCACGGCATCGGCCGGCAGATGCATGAAGACCCCCAGATCCTGCACTTCGGCCGCCCCGGCACCGGGCTGGAGCTGCGCGAAGGCATGGTGTTTACCATCGAGCCAATGCTGAACCAGGGCAGCGCCAAGGTGCGCAGCCTGAAGGACGGCTGGACGGTGGTGACCAAGGACAACAGCCTGTCGGCCCAGTGGGAACACACCGTGGCGGTGACGGCGGACGGGTTCGAGGTGCTGACCCTGCAAGCCACGTCCTGAGCCGGTCCCCCCAGGGATGGGGGGGTCACCTCCCATTCGCGCCGCCTGCAATCCGCTTGAGCCCCAGCACCATCAACCCCGCGCCCAAGCTCATCGCCAACAAAAACAGCGGGTACGACACCCACCACGGCGTACCCGCCGTCATCATGCTGAACTCCGACATGCCGCCAATGCTGGCGATCAGGTTGAGCGGCAGAAACACCACGTTGATCAACGTCAGCTTGCGCAACAGGTTGTTCATGCTGTTGTTCATCAGGTTGCCGCGCGCGTCGATCAGCCCGGAGAACACGTTGGAATAAATCTCCGCCTGTTTGTAGCACTGGTGGTTCTCGATGATCAGGTCGTCGATCAGGCCGAGAATCTCGGCGCTGAAATGCTCCTTCTCGCCGTGGTTGCGCAGCCGCGACAGCACGGCGCCATTGCTGTGCAGCGCGTTGATGTAATAGATCAGGCTTTCGCTGAGGTTGAACATCTGCATCAGATGATGGTTGCTCATGGACGCGTTGAACTGTTGCTGCAGCTCCCGCGCGACCAGCTTGATCACTTTGAGGTGGCCGAGGTAGTGGTGAATGTTGTTGAGCAGCAGGTCGAGCAGCACATCCAGCGGTGTGTGCAATGGGCGGCGGGCGCCGAGCCCGGACAGCGGGGTTTCATCGGTGGCGATCACCAACAGCCGGCCAGGTGAAAACAGCAGGCCGCAGGACGACACCTCAAACACCAGGGTGCCCCCGCCGGAGTAGTTCTCCGGGCGCTTCCAGATCAGAAACAGATTGTCGGGGTGAAATTCGATGCGTGAGACTTCATCCGGGTCGAGCGCCGAGGCCAGGGCATGCTCGTCCAGTTTGTGGTGCTCAAGCAGCCAGTTGCGCTCGGCATGGTCAGGGTTGCTGAACAACATGATCGGGGCCTCGTCACTGTCCCCGCTGCGCAACTTTCCATTGATCAATTCAAAGCGCTGGATCATCGCGACTCACCAGACCTGGCCCTGACGCTTCAACTCCAGGCGTCGGACGAATTCCTCCAGCACCAGGCCATACAAGTCGTCCTGCAAGTAGGCATCTTCGATACCGGCATCCAGGTTGGGGTTGTCGTTGACCTCGATCACCACCACTTTGTCCCCCGATTGCTTGAGGTCCACGCCGTAGAGGCCGTCGCCGATCAGGTTGGCGGTCTTCACCGCCAGCTCCACCACGGCCTTGGGCGCCTCGTGGACCGCCAGGGTGCGGCATTCGCCGTTGATGTCCGCGCCGATGGCCTTGTGGTTGTAGATCTGCCAATGGCCCTTGGACATGAAGTATTGGCAGGCAAAGATCGGCTTGCGGTTGAGTACGCCAATGCGCCAGTCGTACTCGGTGTAGAAAAACTCCTGGGCCAACAGCAGCACCGAATGCTCGAACAGTTCGGCGGTGGCCTTGAGCAACGCTTCCTGGCTTTCGACCTTGATCACCCCGCGGGAGAAACAGCCGTCGGGGATTTTCAGCACCAGGGGGAAGCCGAGGCGTTCGCCGACCCGTTCGAAGTCTTCCGGTCGTTCCTTGTAGAGAATCTCGGTGGCCGGCATGCCCAGTTGATGGCTGTTGAGCAGGTCGGTGAGGTAGACCTTGTTGGTACAGCGCAGGATCGACGCGGGGTCGTCCATCACCACCAGGCCTTCGCTTTCGGCTTTCTTGGCGAAACGGTAGGTATGGTTGTCGACGCTGGTGGTCTCGCGGATCAACAAGGCGTCGTATTCGGCCAGGCGCGCGTAGTCCTTGCGCTCGATCAGCTCCACATCGATACCCAAACCCTTGCCGACCCTGATGAAATTTTCCAGGGCCCTGGCGTTGGACGGCGGCAATTGCTCCTGGGGATCATGCAGGATCGCCAGGTCATAGCGGGCCAATCGGCGTGAGCGCGGCTGACGCCAGATCTTGCGGCTGAAGTTGTCGAGGGCGTGGGCGAATTGGTCTTCCTGGTCATCGCGCAACTTGTGCAAGATGCCAGACTTGACCCCTTCGATATGCCAGCCGTTATTCTTTTTGAACTCAACTAACAAGATCGGACACGGGAACGCTTCAAACAGTTGGCGGGCCAACTCCTGCAACGGTTCTATATTGGTTCGACCAAAATAAAGTGTCAGCGTAAAGCCTTCGGTATTGCTGTAAAGATGATGACTCAAGGCTTTATCGAGGGTTTTATCCAGGTCGTCCAGGGCCAGCCCGTACAGTGACTTCTTGGTCAGTTCACTGATGGTCCGCACCGATGGAATCACCTTGTGCCCGCGAGCCTCGGCCAACAGTGAGCAGTAGTAACCGTGCCCCAGGTACTTGTAGCCGCGACACAGGTTGATCACCTGCACACGCTTGCCGGTCTCGCTTTCGCGGGTTTGTTCGAGATATTCCTGGGCCGTGACGATGTCTTCGCTGGGGAAGTAGGAGGCCCAGTCTTCCTTGCGTTCGACAATGATCACCACTTGGCTCGTGCCTCTGGGCGGAGCAGAAAAATAACCTTTGGAAGTTATTGTCGCCGCGACTGTTTGCTCGGATACTTCACGCCAATGACTTTGTACCGCCGACATAATATTTGATCCGCTTTAGAGAACTCGACCTTTTCTATTAAGCACGATCTTTTAGAGAAGTCCCGTTTCATTACGCAACTTTTACGGCGGTCATATGGCTCTTTTCTTTCGCGTTGCAACCCCCAGCGATGTGCCGACATTGGTGGCACTGGAACAGCACTGTTTCACCACCGATCGACTGTCGCCGCGCAGTTTTCACTGGATGATCAGCCGCGCCCATGGCGAGTTGCTGGTGGCTGAACAGGACGGCCAATTGCTCGGGTATGCGCTGGTGTTGTTCCATCGCGGCACGTCCCTGGCGCGGCTGTACTCGATTGCCATCGCCGAACACGCGCGCGGCCTCGGCCTGGGCAAGCAGTTGCTGAGTCGCATCGAGGCCTGCGCGGTGGAGCACGACTGTGCGTACCTGCGCCTCGAAGTGCGCAGCGACAACCCCGGCGCCCTCGCCCTGTATGAACGCAACGGCTACCGGCGCTTTGCGCTGATCAACGATTACTACGAAGACCACGCTCCCGCCCTGCGCCTGGAAAAACGCATCGTCCAGCACCAGGACGCGCGCGTGGAGCGTGTGCCGTATTACCCGCAAACCACCGACTTCACCTGTGGCGCCGCCTGCCTGCTGATGGCCATGGGCGCGTTGGTGCCGGAGCGCGTCGCCACACGCCGCGAAGAACTGCAAATCTGGCGTGAAGCGACCACCGTGTTCATGACCGCCGGCCATGGCGGTTGCAGCCCTCAAGGCCTGGCGCTGGCCGCCTGGCGTCGGGGCTTTCGTGTGCGGATGCAGGTGAATGTACGCGGGCCGTTGTTTCTCGACGGCGTGCGCGATCAACATAAAAAGGACGTCATGCGTTTAGTGCATGACGCCTTCGAGGAAGAGTTGGCCACCAGCACGGTCGAGCAAGTGCTCGGCGGCGCGCTGGATCTGCCCAGGGTACTGCGCGACGGCGGGCAGCCGTTGGTGCTGATCAGCAGCTATCGGCTGACCCGCTCCAAGTCGCCGCACTGGGTGATGGTCACCGACTGCGACGACGACTTCGTCTACTTGCACGACCCGGATGTGGACCACAGCCAGCACCGCCAGCCCCTGGACTGCCAGCACCTGCCGGTCAGCCACGCGGAGTTCGAGCGCATGTGCCGGTTCGGCAACAACAAATTGCGCGCGGCGGTGGTGCTGTTCAAGCCACCGGCTTGATCGAGGCGGTGAGCAGCGGCAATACGCGACCGCGTACCTTAGAAAGCCAGCTTATAACCGATGCTCATCAACATGATCGCCAGACACGGGCGCAGCACGCCGTCCGGGACTTTACCGGCCATGTGGCTACCGATGTAGATACCCGGCAGCGACCCCATCAGCAAAAAGCCCAGCAGGTGCCAATCCATATTGCCCATGCCGGCGTGGCCCAGGCCCGCTACCAGCGTCAGGGGTACGGCGTGGGCGATCTCGGTGCCGACCAGGCGCCGCGTGGCGAGGAATGGGTAAAGGATAAACAGCGCCACGGTGCCGAGGGCTCCGGCGCCGATGGAGGTCAGTGCCACCATGGTGCCGAGGACCGCCCCCGTGACCACCGTCAGCGCGTTCAGGTTGCGCGGGTGCATGTGGTAATCGTCGCCGGCATGGCGCTGGGCGAAGGCCAACAGGCGATGCTTGAACAGAATCGCCAGGGCGGTCAGCAGCAACACCACGCCGAGCGCCTGTTTGATCACCGCGTTCATCGCGCTGGGGTCGGTGTGCAGGCTGGCGAGGAACCACAGGGTCAGCAGCACCGCGGGCACGCTGCCCAAGGTGAGCCAGCCGGTGATGGTCCAGTCGATATTCTTGTTTTTGCCATGCACCAGCACCCCACCGGACTTGGTGATGGCGGCGTACAACAAGTCGGTGCCCACGGCGGTGGCCGGGTTAATGCCGAACCACAGCAGGATCGGGGTCATCAAGGAGCCCCCGCCGACACCGGTCATGCCGACGATAAAACCAACGATCAGGCCTGCAACTACGAAACCAACGTTACCCACATCCATCACAGCTACCTGCGGCCTTGTAAAATTCTGGCCGCAGGATAGCGATTTTTCTTATAACCACTTATATCAATATGATCTGACTTTATGCCTTTTACGTCAGTCGTTGGCAAACGTAGGCCTGGGTCTGATAGGGAAAGGCCACGGTATCGCGGCCTTTCAACGCCGGGTGAGTGGCGATCAGGTTGCGTAATTGCGCGGTGACCTCGGCTTTTTCAGCGGCGGGCAGTGCCGCGATAAAGCTGACGGAGAGGAAGCGATCCATGATCACTTCCTGCGGACTGCCGACGTGGTTGTAGGGAAAACAGGTCATCTCGGGGGCGGAAAAATACTCGCCGGTGAACGCCTCGCGCCATTTTCCGCTGTGAAAGCGCGGCGTATCGCCCTCGTAAGGCGTGATGATCGCGGTGATCGCTGCCACCCAGTCCACCGATTCATCCCGCACATTCCACACCAGCCCCAGACGCCCGTCGGGCTTGAGCACGCGGTGAATTTCCGCCAACGCAGCCTGGGTGGAGAACCAGTGGAAGGACTGGGCGCAGACCAGCGCATCGGCGCAGGCGGACGCCAGGGGGATGGATTCAGCGGTGCCGTTGACCAAGCGCACATCCGGCAACAACCTGGCCAATTGCGCAGCCATCGCCTGCACGGGTTCGACGGCAATCAGCGTCGGCGCCAGGGCGTTCAGCAGGCGCGTGAACTTGCCGGTGCCGGCACCCAGGTCGATCACCGTCGACTGCGCGTCGATGCGCAGTACGTCAGCCAGCCAGCCCGTGAGTTGCCGCGGATAGTTCGGTCGGCCCTGGGCGTAAGTGACGGCCTGGGTCGAAAAACCCTGTTGCGCAGACGTGTGAACACCGGTCATTGCCAATCTCTCCTCGGGTAAAGCGGGGACACAGTGTGCGCCTTCCCACCCGGTTTTTCTAATCCGTCACACTCGGCAACCACACACGAAACCGCGCACCGCCGAGCGGTGAAGCCTGCGCGGTCAGGGTGCCGCCCTGGGCTTCGAGGGCGCGCCGGCTGATCGCCAGGCCCAGGCCAAACCCGCCCGTGGAGCGGTCGCGGCTGCGGTCCAGGCGATAGAACGGCTCGAAGATACGTTCGCGCTGGTCCGGCGGAATACCGATGCCATCATCGTCCACGCAGATTTCGCAGCCCGTGGGACATACCTTGACCCCCACCTGGATGCGTTTGTCGCAGTAGCGCGTGGCATTGCGCAGCAGGTTTTGCAGGGCGCGGGCGGTCAGGCGCGGGTCGAGGCTGAAGCGCTCGACGCTGCAGTCGAGCGCCACGTCGATCACAATCTCGGGGTGCTCCAGTTCGTCGTCGACGCTGCCCAGCACGCTGTCGACAAACTCGTCGAGCACCACCTCGACCCGCTCCGGCAGCTGCGCAGGGTTTTGTAGGCGGCTATAGGAGAGCAACTCCAGCACCAGCTCATCCAGCTCACGGATATGCGCCACCAGGCTTTGCAGGCGCTCGCGGCTGGCCTGGGGCAGGTCTTCGGACAACGCCAGGGCCAGGCCGAAATCCAGGCGCGTCAGGGGGGTGCGCAGTTCGTGGGAGACCGCGTTGAGCAAGTCACGCTGCTGGTTCAACAGGTGTTCGATATCGTCGGCCATGGTGTCGAACACCGTCGCCAGGCTGCCGATATTGGAACTTGGCGGAATGCGCGTGCGTTCGCCAAAATTCCCCTTGCCCAACTGCGTGGCAGTGCTTTTCAGGCGCTCCAGGTCGCGCCAGTGCGGGCGCAGCCATACCAGTAGGCAGGCGAGCAGCGCGGCACCGATCAGTACGTTCATCGACCAGTACAGCAGGTTCATGTCCAGCGAGTCCGGCGGGATCGTCAGCTTGACCGCAAACTGCGGGTTGATCGGTGAGCTGACCTCGGCCATCCACCCCCACTCGCCCAGTCGGATCACCGGCTTGCCTTGGGCCAGCAGCTGCTCTTCTTCGGGGGTGTAGCGCGCGTCCTGGTGCAACAGCAGTTCGACCTTGAGCGGCGCGAAGTCACGGCCCAGTTGCTCGGTGACCTGGGACCAGCGCTCCACCGGCGCCCGCTGGTATTGCTTGACGATGAGTTTCTGCAGGCCGCGGGACTGTTCGACGTTGTAGTCCACGTAGCGGTGCTCGAACACCTGGATCACCAGCTTGGGAATCAGGAAGATCGCCGCGCTGTAGGTGACGATCGTGATCAGATAGAGACGCAGCAGCACACGAAACATGACTCAGCATTCCCACTCGGATCGGCTGAACAGATAGCCTTTGCCCCACACCGTCTTGATCTTGCGCGCTTCCCCGGCGTGGTCGTCGAACTTGCGGCGCAGCTTGGAGATGGCCACGTCCACCGAGCGGTCGGTGCCGTTGAACTCGATCCCGCGCAGGCGTTGCAGGATCTGATCGCGGCTGAGCACTTCACCGGCATGCCGCGCCAGCACCACCAGCAGGTTGTATTCGCCGCTGGACAACTCCACCGCCTGCTCGCGCCAGGTCGCGGTGCGTTCCGACAGGTCGATGCACAGGTTGCCGATGACGATCTGGTCGTTGGCCACCTGCGGTTCGGACAAGCTGCTGCGGCGCAACAGCGTGCGGACCCGGGCCAGTAGCACGCGGGGCTCGCAGGGTTTGGTGACGTAGTCGTCGGCGCCCATTTCCAGGCCCAGCACCTGGTCGTGGCTGTCATCGCGGGCGGTCAGCATCAGGATCGGCAGGCCCGCCGAATCGGCGCGCAGCAAACGGCACACCTGCAGGCCGTCGAGGCCGGGCAGCATCAGGTCGAGGATCACCAGGTCTGGCGGGTTGAGCCGCGCGCGTTCGCGAACGATGGTCGCCCCGGCTCAGCACGCTGACGTGGTAGCCATTGCGCTCCAGGTAGCTGGCAATCAGCTCGGAGAGCGCGGCGTCGTCTTCGACCAGGAGGATGTTGGGCATGGTGTTTCCAAATAATGCAGTTATGGGTCTTACACAAATCCCATGTGGGGGGGGACTTGCGCCCTGCCACATTTGATCTTCAGTGTTTGCAAGGTTGTGCAAGGATATACGTCCGCGGCCGAACGTGGGCTGCACCTTACATTTCTTCACAGACGACCTACACAGCTTCACAGCAGCGCAGTGCCGGCGACATTAGGATGCACCAGTCAATATTGGGATAAGAGCATGTCGAAGAATCTGTTTGCGCCGTTTTGCTTGCTGGCCCTGACACTCGCCCTGAGTGCGTGTGACGAGTCGTCCGCCGAAGCACCGGAAATGCCCCTGGCCACAGTCCGCATCGAAACCCTCGAGGCCAAACCCCTGTCCATCAGCAGTGAACTGAGCGGGCGCATTGCCGCGCCGCGCATTGCCGAAGTGCGCGCGCGGGTCGCCGGGGTGGTGATGCAGCGGGTGTTCAAGGAAGGCCATGACGTGAAACAGGGCGACGTGCTGTTTCGCATCGACCCAGCCCCGTTCAAGGCCGACCTGGACAGTGCTCAGGCCAACCTGAGCAAGGCCGAGGCCAATGCGTTCCAGGCGCGCCTGCAAGAACAGCGCTACAGCCAGTTGGTCGAAGGCAACGCCATCAGCGGCCAGGACTACGACAACGCCCGCGCCGCCCTGCGCCAGACCAACGCCGAGGTCGCCGCGAACAAGGCCGCCGTCGAACGGGCCAAACTGAACCTGGGCTACGCCACCGTCACCGCGCCGATTTCCGGGCGCATCGGGCGTGCGCTGGTGACCGAAGGCGCGCTGGTCGGCCAGAACGAGGCCACGCCGCTGGCGATCATCCAGCAATTGGACCCGATCCACGCCGACCTGACCCAGTCCACCCGTGAGTTGAACGAGCTGCGCCGCGCCTTCCGCGCCGGCAGCCTGAAACAGGTCGGCCAGGACCAGGCCAAGGCCACGCTGATCCAGGACGACGGCAGCCTGTATCCGCTGCCGGGCAAATTGCTCTTCGCCGAGATCAGCGTCGACCCCGGCACCGGGCAGATCATCCTGCGCAGCGAGTTCCCCAACCCGGACCTCGACCTGCTGCCCGGCAGTTTCGTGCGCGTGCGCCTGGAACAGGCGGTCGACCGCCAAGGCATCAGCGTGCCGCAACGCGCGATCACCCGCGACAGCGCCGGCATCCCGATGGTGCTGTTGTTGGACGCCGAACAAACCGTGAGTTTGCAACCGGTGGAATTGGGCGCGGTGATCGATGACCGCTGGGTCGTCAGCGCCGGGCTCAAGGCCGGTGACCGCATCGTCGTCGAGGGCGTGCAACACGCGCGTCCCGGTGAAAAAGTTCAAGTGGATGACAGCCCGCCACCGCCCGCCCAGGCTTCCGGCCAATAAGGATCTTTGACCATGCCGCAGTTCTTTATTGACCGCCCGATCTTCGCCTGGGTGGTCGCCCTGTTTATCCTGCTGGCCGGCGCGCTCGCCATCCCGCAGTTGCCGGTGGCCCAGTACCCCAACGTCGCGCCGCCGAAAGTGGAAATCCACGCGGTGTATCCCGGCGCTTCGGCGCAGACCCTGGATGAAAGCGTGGTCAGCCTGATCGAGCAAGAGCTCAATGGCGCCGATCACCTGCTGTATTTCGAATCCCAGAGCAGCCTCGGCTCGGCCACCATCACCGCGACTTTCCAGCCGGGCACCAACCCGGAGATGGCCCAGGTCGATGTGCAGAACCGCCTCAAGGCCGTGGAATCGCGCTTGCCCCAGGCGGTGACCCAGCAGGGTTTACAGGTGGAGAAAGTCTCCGCCGGCTTCCTGCTGCTGGTGACCCTGACCTCCAGCGACGGCAAGCTCGATGACGTGGCGCTCAGCGACTACCTGGCGCGCAACGTGATGAACGAACTCAAGCGCCTCGACGGGGTGGGCAAGGCCCAGCTGTATGGCGCCGAGCGGGCCATGCGGGTGTGGATCGACCCGCAGAAGCTGATCGGTTTCAACCTGACCCCGGCCGACGTGAATGCCGCGATCAGCGCGCAGAACGCCCAGGTTTCCGCCGGCAGCATCGGCGACTTGCCGGGCACCAAGACCCAGGAAATCACCGCGGCAATCCTGGTCAAGGGCCAGTTGTCCACGCCGGCCGAGTTCGCCGACATCGTGCTCAAGGCCAACCCCGACGGTTCCACCGTGCGTATCGGCGATGTGGCGCGGGTGGAAGTCGGCAGCCAGGAATACCAGTTTTCCACACGCCTGAACGGCAAGCCGTCCACCGCCGTCAGTGTGCAACTGTCGCCGGGCGCCAATGCGCTGAGCACCGCGAACCGGGTGCGGGCGAAGATGGATGAGCTGTCGCGCTACTTCCCGGCCAATGTCGAATACAAGATCCCGTATGACACCTCGCCGTTCGTCAAAGTCTCGATCACCAAGGTGGTCTACACCCTGCTCGAAGCGATGGCGCTGGTGTTCGCGGTGATGTTCCTGTTCCTGCAGAACGTGCGCTACACGCTGATCCCGACCCTGGTGGTGCCGATTGCGTTGATGGGCACCTTCGCCACCATGCTGTTGCTCGGGTTCTCGATCAACGTGCTGACCATGTTCGGCATGGTACTGGCCATCGGTATCCTGGTGGACGATGCGATCGTGGTGGTGGAGAACGTCGAGCGGATCATGGTCAGCGAGGGCCTGTCGCCCAAAGAGGCCACGCGCAAGGCCATGGGCCAGATCACCGGGGCCATCATCGGCATTACGTTGGTGTTGGTGGCGGTGTTTCTGCCGATGGCGTTCATGCCAGGCTCGGTGGGGGTGATCTACCAGCAGTTTTCGCTGTCGATGGCCACCTCGATCCTGTTCTCGGCGTTCCTCGCCCTGACCTTGACCCCGGCACTTTGCGCGACCCTGCTCAAGCCGATCGCCAAGGATGAGCACCACGCCAAGGGCGGGTTCTTCGGCTGGTTCAACCGGCGTTTCGAACGGCTCACCGACCGCTACGAAGGCTGGGTGGCGTATGCCCTCAAGCGCAGCGGCCGTTACCTGTTGATCTACCTGGTGCTGCTGGTGGGCCTGGGGCTGATGTTCAGTCGCCTGCCCTCCTCGTTCCTGCCGGTGGAAGACCAGGGTTACACCATCATCGATATCCAGTTGCCGCCGGGCGCGAGCAAGAACCGCACGGTGCAGGTGGCCGAACAGATCGAAGCGCACAACGCCGAAGAGCCCGGGGTTGGTGACACCACCATGATCATGGGCTTCAGTTTCTCCGGCTCCGGGCAGAACGCGGCGCTGGCGTTCACCACGCTCAAGGATTGGTCGCAACGCAGCAGCGACGATTCGGCCGCCGCGATTGCCGACCGCGCCAACATGGCGTTCACCGAACTGAAAGACGCGATTGCCTATGCGATCCTGCCTCCACCGGTGGACGGCCTCGGCACCAGCAGCGGTTTCGAGTTCCGCTTGCAGGACCGTGGCGGCGTCGGCCACGCGGCGTTGATGGCGGCGCGTACCGAACTGCTGGACGCTGCGGGAAAAAGCCCGATCCTGGCCAACGTGCGTGAAAGCGCCCTGGCCGAAGCGCCGCAAGTGCAACTGCAGGTCGACCGCAAGCAGGCCAACGCGCTGGGCGTGTCCTTCGCCGATGTGGGCAATGTACTGTCGTCGGCCATCGGTTCGGCCTACATCAATGACTTCCCCAACCAGGGCCGCATGCAGCGCGTGGTGGTGCAGGCCGAAGGCGACCAACGCAGCCAGGTCGCGGATCTGTTGAAGATCAACGTGCGCAACAAGGCCGGCGAGATGGTGCCGCTGTCGGCGTTCGTCGCAGCCAAGTGGACCCAGGGACCGACGCAGTTGACCCGTTACAACGGCTACCCGGCCATCGCCATTTCCGGAGAAGCGGCACCGGGGCACAGCACGGGCGAGGCGATGGAAGAAATCCAGCGCCTGGTCAACCAACTGCCGGCGGGCCTGGGCCAGGAATGGACCGGCCTGTCGTTGCAGGAACGCCTGTCCGGCTCCCAGGCGCCGCTGTTGCTGGGCCTGTCGCTGCTGATTGTGTTCCTGTGCCTGGCCGCCCTGTATGAAAGCTGGTCGATCCCGACATCGGTGCTGCTGGTGGTGCCGCTGGGCGTGCTCGGCGCGGTGTTGGCCGTGACCTTGCGCGGCATGCCCAACGATGTGTTCTTCAAGGTCGGGCTGATCACCATCATCGGCCTGTCGGCGAAGAACGCGATCCTGATCATCGAGTTCGCCAAGGACCTGTACGAGCAGGGCGAAGACTTGCTCGACGCGACCTTGAAGGCCGCGCGGCTGCGCTTGCGGCCGATCATCATGACCTCGCTGGCGTTCATCCTCGGCGTGGTGCCCCTGGCGATTGCCACCGGCGCCAGTTCGGCGAGCCAGCAAGCGATCGGTACGGGGGTGATCGGCGGGATGATCACTGCGACGCTGGCGGTAGTGTTTGTGCCGGTGTTCTTTGTGGTCGTCATGAAGCTGGTGCGCAAGCGTCCATAACCCGCGCAAAAATGCGCTATGGTGCTCACAACCGCCCTTGTTGTGAGCACCCATGCCCTTCCTCGCCCGCACCCACCCTCGCCTCTCTTGCGCCGCCGTCCTGGGCCTTGCCGTTGGCATCCTGGTACCCGCCGATACACTCGTGAGCAAAATCCTGATCGGCTGGAATGCCGGCGTCTGGATCTACCTGGTGCTGATGCTGTGGCTGACCATCCGCGCCAAGGCCGAAGACGTCAAACGCATCGCCGAGATCGAGGATGAAAACGCCGGCCTGGTGCTGTTCACGGTGTGCATCGCAGCCATCGCCAGCCTGGCCACCATCACCTTCGAACTGGTCGGCAGCAAGGACCTGAGCACCGCCGAGCGGCTGTTGCACTACGGTTTTACCGGCCTGACGGTCATCGGCTCATGGTTGTTGATCGGGGTGATCTTCAGCGTTCACTACGCCCGGCTCTATTACACCTGGGCCGGCAAAGAGCCGGCGCTGCGCTTTGCCGAGGGGTTGTTGACCCCCAACTATTGGGACTTCCTGTACTTTTCCTTCACCATCGGCGTCGCCGTGCAAACGTCGGACGTGGGCGTTGCCACCCGCAGCATGCGCAAGGTGGTACTGGGACAATCGCTGATCGGGTTTCTGTTCAACACGGCGATCCTCGGCTTTTCGATCAATATTGCCGCGGGACTGTTCAATTGATGCTGCACAAACCTTCTAGACGCCCACGACTCGATGGGCGCTAGATAGCATCGTCTATTCCGCCTCGGTGTTGTGATGGCCGCGCACAATTGGATCGATCTGTCCCAGGACGCCGACACTGGCATCGAGACCCTGCGCGCGCATTTCGAAGGCCATGCCTACGATCCCCATTGGCACGACAGCTACCTGATCGGCGTGACCGAACAAGGCGTGCAGCAATTCAACTGCCGCCGCACGCGCCACAACAGCGTGCCCGGCCAGGTGTTCCTGGTGGAACCCGGCGAGTTGCATGACGGCGACGCGCCCACGGCCGACGGTTTTACCTACCACATGCTCTACCTCGACCCGCAGTGGTTGACGCGGGAAGTGAGCGCGGTCTTCGAAGAGGCTCCCGTCAACAGCCAGCTGAGTTTTGCCGCGACCTTGACCAACGACCCGCGCCTGGCCCTCGCCACCAGCCAAGCCTTTCGCACCCTGCACAGCGGCGAGTTGCGCATCGTGCGACAACGGGCCATGGACCAGTTGCTCGAACGCCTCACCGGCCAGCTCCACTGGCGCAGCCGTTACCGTGACGACCCACGCCTGCCGCTGGTCGCCCACAAAGCCCGGGAATACCTGCATGCCCACCTGCATCACGATGTAGGCATGGATGCCCTGGCGCTGGCCTGCGGCGTCGACCGCTTCCGCCTGACCCGTGCGTTCAAGAGCGCGTTTGGCCTGCCGCCCCATGCTTATCTGGTGCAACTGCGCCTGGCCCGCGCGCGGCACTTGCTGGCCAAGGGTGAACAACCGGCCGATGTGGCGATCGCCCTGGGTTTTGCCGATCAGAGCCACCTGGGCCGCTGGTTCGTGCGCGCCTATGGCCTGACACCGGCGGCCTACCGCAAGCGCTGCTCAAATCTTCCAGACAGGTGATACGCGGGCTTGTGAAGATCGACGCCATCAATGGGTCTATCGGAGTCGTCCCCCATGCTGTCCACGCTGTTGCCTTTCATGCTGTTTGCCTTCGTCGCCTCAATTACCCCCGGCCCGACCAATATCCTGGTACTGAGCAACAGCGCCCGTTTCGGTTTCAGGGCCACGCTGCCAATCATCCTGGGCGCCTGCGCCGGCGCGGCGCTGCTCGTGCTGGTGGTGGGCTCGGGGTTTGGCCGATCCTTGGTGCAGCTACCCAAGGTACAAACCGCCATGCAATGGATCGGCATTGCCTGGCTGAATTACCTGGCCTGGCAGATTTTCAGCGCCCCCACCCGGACCATCGAAGCGGATACACGCCAAAAACCCCTGAGCCCGATCGGCGCCGCCAGCCTGCAATTGATCAACCCGAAAAGCTGGATGATGGCACTGGCCGTAGTCAGCGTTTTTACCGGCAATGGTGCGGAGCGCCAAAACCAGGTGGTGTACCTCTCCCTGGCGTTTTTCCTGATATCGATCCCCTGCCTGGGCACCTGGGCGCTGTTGGGTGCCGGATCCGCACGGGTGTTGCATTCGACCAGCGCCATGCAGCGTTTCAACCGCGGTATGGCCTTGCTGCTGTTGGCGGCGGCTTGGTTAAGTGTGCTGGCCTGAACACACCGGCTATCTGGCTTTGTCCTACAACTTCTTGACGGCTTTCGTACTTTAGTGGTTTCCTGAAACCGGTTTCAGTCATTCCAATAAAAATAGAAGGTCGATGACCGTGAACAGTTTCTCTGCCGCCCAGCGCAGCCGCGTGACCATGCTCGACGTCGCCCAGCGCGCCGGCGTGTCCAAAGCCAGCGTGTCGCGCTTCATCGGCGACGATCGCGCCCTGCTCTCCGATGCCATCGCCCTGCGCATCGAGCACGCCATCGCCGAACTCGGCTACCGCCCCAACCAGATGGCCCGTGGCTTGAAACGCGGGCGCACGCGCCTGATCGGTATGCTGGTGGCCGATATCCGCAACCCCTATTCCATCGCCGTGATGCACGGTGTCGAAACCGCCTGCCGCCAGCACGGCTACAGCCTGGTGGTGTGCAACACCGACCGCGATGACGAGCAGGAACGCCAGCACCTGGCGGCGCTACGCTCGTACAACATCGAAGGGCTGATCGTGAACACCCTCGGCCACCACCTCGAACAACTGCTGGAACTGCAACGGGAAATGCCCCTGGTGCTGGTGGACCGCAAGGTCGCACCGTTGCGCAGCGACCTGGTGGGTTTGGATAACCCGGCCGCGGTACGCATGGCGCTGGAACACCTTGAGCAACAGGGCTACCGCGAGATAGTGCTGGTCAGCGAGGCCACCGATGGCACCAGTTCGCGCCTGGAGCGCCTTGACAGTTTCACCGCCGAGATTGCCCGCCGCCCGGCGTTGAGCGGCACGGTGCTGGAACTGGACGGCGCGCTGGAAAAGCGCCTGCGCGCCTTTCTGGCCAAGCCCGGCGCCAAAGCCGTGTTCTGCGCCAACGGCATCGCCGCCCTCGCTTGCACCCGCGCGCTCAAGGCGCTGGAGTGCGACCTGTTCGCGGACGTCGGCCTGATCGCCCTGGATGACCTGGACTGGTACCCGCTGGTGGGCACCGGCATCACCGCCCTCGCCCAACCGACGCAGGCGATTGGCGCCAGTGCCTTCGACTGCCTGCTCAAGCGCCTGCGCGGCGATACGGCGCCGGCCCGCACCCTGGATTTCCTGCCCGAACTGATCGTTCGCGGTTCCACCCAACCCACCTCGTAGCCGCTGTCGAGCCCTCGCGGGCGTCAATTCAATAGGTTGCGCATAAAAATGAAACCGGTTTCAGAGGTACACAATCATGCATGAATACCCCGTCTCCATCAGCCTTTCCAGCTACGGCGCCGACCTCGTCCGCCAGCAGGGCCAATTGAGTTTCGTCGCCCTGCTGGCGGCGGCCGGTGCCCGGCGCATCGAGTGGCGCGAAGAGCTGCTGACCATTGAACAACCGGCACAACTGGCCCGGGCGGCGGCCGAACAAGGCCTGGAGTGCGTGTTCTCTTCGCCGCTGGAACTGTGGGTCGCCGGCCGCGCCCAGCCGAATGCCGAGCTCGCCGCCACCCTTGATCGCGCCCAGGCCTTTGGTGCGCGCTGGCTGAAAGTCTCCCTCGGCTACTTCACCGACACCAACGACCTGCACAGCCTGCACGCCCTGCTCAACCGCCACCCGGTCAAGTTGCTGGTGGAAAACGACCAGACCCTGCATGGCGGCCGCATCGAACCGCTGCAACGTTTCTTCAGCGAAGTCGAGCGCCTTGGCCTGCCGGTGAAGATGACGTTCGATATCGGTAACTGGCACTGGCAGGACCAGTCCGCGCTCACCGCCGCGCGCCTGCTCGGCCGGCATGTCGACTACCTGCACTGCAAGGCCGTGGCGCGTCGCGCGGACGGCAAGCTGGTGGCACTGCCGCCCGGCGCCACCGACCTGCATCTGTGGGAACAACTGCTGGGCCACATGACTCAAGGTATTACCCGGGCGGTGGAATTCCCGCTGCAAGGCGACGACCTGGTCGAAGTCACCGCCCAGCAGGTCGCCACCCTCGCCCTGCTTGGCCAACCCCGTGCGGAGTACGCCCATGTCTGAGATCGATATCCTGTCGTTCGGCGAAACCATGGCGATGTTTGTCGCCGAACAGAGCGGCGACCTGGCCCAGGTGGGCCACTTCCACAAACGCATCGCCGGGGCCGACAGCAATGTCGCCATCGGCCTGTCGCGCCTGGGCTTCAACGTCGCCTGGCTGAGCCGGGTGGGCAACGACTCCCTGGGCCGCTTTGTGCTCGACACGCTCAAGCAACAAGGCCTGGATTGCCGGCACGTGGCGGTCGACCCGCTGCACCCCACCGGTTTTCAGCTCAAGTCCCGCGAAGAAGCCGGCGATGATCCCCAGGTCGAGTACTTCCGCAAGGGCTCGGCGGCCAGTCACTTATCCATCGCAGCCATCAGCCCGGCGCTGCTGCAGGCGCGCCACCTGCACGCCACCGGCATCCCGCCGGCCTTGTCCAAGGCCACCGGCGAGTTGTCCCGCGAGCTGATGACGCAAATGCGCAAGGCCGGGCGCAGCGTGTCGTTCGACCCGAACCTGCGCCCGGCGCTGTGGCCCAGCCAGCAGCAGATGATCCGCGAGATCAACGCCCTCGCAGGCTTGGCCGATTGGGTCTTGCCGGGCTTGAGCGAAGGTCGCCTGCTTACCGGTTTCGACGACCCGGCGGACATCGCCGCGTTTTACCTGGACCAGGGCGCCGAAGCCGTGGCCATCAAGCTCGGCCCGGACGGCGCGTATTACCGCACCCAACTGGACCAAGGCTTTGTCGCCGCCGTGAGCGTGGACAAAGTGGTCGACACCGTCGGCGCCGGTGATGGCTTTGCCGTCGGCATGATCAGCGCCCTGCTGGAAAACCTCAGCTTCCCCGAGGCGGTACACCGCGGCAACTGGATCGGCAGCCGTGCCGTGCAGAGCCGCGGCGATATGGAAGGCTTACCCACACGCACGGAGCTGCCGACCCGATCCGTTGCTTGACCCACTCCCTGTTGCCACAACTACAACAAGCTCAGGAGCAACCCCATGGATACCTTGAAACTCGCCACCCGCCGTTGGTGGTACATCATGCCCATCGTCTTTATCACCTACAGCCTGGCGTACCTGGACCGCGCCAACTACGGTTTCGCCGCCGCCAGCGGCATGGCTGAAGACCTGATGATCACACCCGGCATGTCGTCCCTGCTCGGCGCACTGTTCTTCCTCGGTTACTTTTTCTTCCAGGTGCCGGGCGCGATCTACGCGCAAAAGCGCAGCGTGAAGAAGTTGATTTTCGTCAGCCTGATCCTCTGGGGCGGCCTGGCCACCCTGACCGGCGTGGTGTCCAACGCCTACATGCTGGTCGCCATTCGCTTCATGCTCGGCGTGGTCGAAGCGGCGGTGATGCCGGCGATGCTGGTGTACCTGTGCCACTGGTTCACCCGTGCCGAACGCTCGCGGGCCAATACGTTCCTGATCCTCGGCAACCCGGTGACCATGCTGTGGATGTCGGTGGTGTCCGGCTACCTGGTGCAGCATTTCAGCTGGCGTTGGATGTTCATCGTCGAAGGCCTGCCGGCGGTGCTGTGGGCGTTTATCTGGTGGCGCCTGGCCGATGAGCGGCCCAAGGATGCCCAGTGGCTGAGCGACAGCGAAAAGCACCAGTTGGAAACCGCCCTCGCCGCCGAACAGGTGGGGATCAAAGCGGTGAAGAACTACGCCGAAGCGTTTCGCTCGCCCAAGGTGATCATCCTCGCGCTGCAGTTCTTCTGCTGGAGCATCGGCGTGTACGGCTTTGTGCTGTGGCTGCCGTCGATCCTCAAGGCCGGCTTGCAGATGGACATGGTCGAGGCCGGCTGGTTGTCGGCGCTGCCGTACCTGGCGGCGGTGATCGGCATGCTGGTGGTGTCGTGGGGTTCGGACAAGCTGCAAAAACGTAAGCGGTTTGTGTGGCCGCCGTTGTTGATCGCCTCTATCGCTTTCTATGCGTCCTACGTGCTCGGCGCCGAACATTTCTGGTGGTCCTACACCCTGCTGGTGATTGCCGGCGCGTGCATGTATGCGCCCTATGGACCGTTTTTCGCGATTGTCCCGGAGATCCTGCCGGCCAACGTCGCCGGCGGCGCCATGGCGTTGATCAACAGCATGGGCGCGCTCGGTTCGTTCGGCGGTTCGTACCTGGTGGGTTACCTCAATAGCAGTACCGGTTCCCCCGGCGCCTCTTACCTGCTGATGAGCGGCGCGTTGATGGTCTCGGTGGTGCTGACGATTTTCCTCAAACCCGGCGCCAGCGACCGCGAGCGCGCGCCGTTGCAGTCCCTCGAATTAAAGGTGAAGACCTGATGAAAAAGTCTGTCGTTCTGTACAAAAAACTCTCCGCGCCGCTGATGGCCCGGCTGCATGAGCACGCCGAGGTCACGCTGATCGACGCGCTCGACCCGCCCGGCCTGGCCAAACTGCGCGACGCCCTCCCCGGCGCCCATGGGTTGCTGGGCGCGAGCCTGCGCCTGGACGCCGCGTTGCTGGACCTGGCACCGCAACTGGAGGCGGTGGCCAGCGTGTCCGTCGGCGTCGACAACTACGACATCGAGTACCTGACCCGGCGCGGCATCCTGCTCAGCAACACGCCCGATGTGCTGACCGAAACCACCGCCGACACCGGTTTCGCGCTGATCCTCGCCACCGCACGCCGGGTGGTCGAACTGGCCGATATGGTGCGTGCCGGCCAGTGGCACAAGAACATCGGCCCGGCGCATTTCGGCAGCGACGTGCATGGCAAGACCCTGGGCATCATCGGCATGGGCCGCATTGGTGAAGCGCTGGCCCAGCGCGGGCATTTCGGCTTCGGCATGCCGGTGCTCTACCACAGTCACTCGCCCAAGCCACTGGTGGAAGAACGGTTCGGCGCGCAGTACCGTCGCCTGAACGACTTGCTGCAACAAGCAGACTTCGTCTGCCTGACACTGCCGCTCACCGCCGAAACCGAGCGGTTGATCGGCGCGCAAGAATTCGCCCTGATGGGCCCGGAGACGATCTTTATCAATATCTCCCGCGGCAAGGTGGTGGATGAAGCCGCGCTGGTCGAGGCCTTGCAGCAGCGCACGATTCGCGCGGCGGGGCTGGATGTGTTCGAGCGCGAGCCGCTGCCCCACGACTCGCCGTTGCTGCGCTTGAACAATGTGGTGGCCACGCCGCATATCGGCTCGGCGACCCATGAGACGCGGGAAGCGATGGCCGAGTGCGCGGTGGATAATCTGCTCGCGGCGCTCGCCGGTCAGAAGCCGAAAAACCTGGTGAATCCAGGCGCCTGGATGCAATAGCTTCTGACACAACACAGAGCAAATGTGGGAGGGAGCTTGCTCCCGATGGCGCTGGATCAGTCAGTAGATGAGTTGACTGACCCATTGCTATCGGGAGCAAGCTCCCTCCCACATTGGGATTGCATTGCAAAGTGGCTCAGATAACGAACCTGGCCACCATCGCATTCAAATCCACCGCCAGGCGCGACAGCTCATGGCTGGCCGCGCTGGTCTGGTTGGCGCCCGCCGCCGACTGGGTCGCCAGGTCACGGATGTTGACCAGGTTGCGGTCTACTTCACGGGACACCTGGGCCTGTTCTTCCGAGGCGCTGGCGATCACCAGGTTGCGCTCGTTGATCAGGCTGATCGACTGAGTGATCTGCTCCAGAGCCACGCCGGCCGCGCGGGCCATTTCCAGGGTGTTATGGGTGCGCTGGTTGCTCTGTTGCATGGATTGCACGGCTTCACCGGTGCCGTTCTGGATACCGGCGACCATTTTCTCGATTTCCTGGGTCGACTGCGCGGTGCGATGGGCCAGGGCCCGCACCTCGTCGGCCACCACCGCGAAGCCGCGCCCGGCTTCACCGGCGCGGGCGGCTTCGATCGCCGCGTTGAGCGCCAGCAGGTTGGTCTGCTCGGCAATCGCCCGAATCACGTCGAGGACCTTGCCGATGTCGCGCCCCTGAGTGGCCAGACCTTCGATCAGCAACGAGGTGTTTTGCACATCCTGGGTCATGGTCTGGATCGCGCCGACGGTCTCAACCACCCGGTCGCGGCCTTCCCGTGCCGCCTGGTTGGACTGCGTGGAGGCTTCGGAGGTGGACACGGCGTTCCGCGCCACCTCTTCCACGGCAGCGGTCATCTCATTGACGGCCGTGGCGGCCTGGTCGATTTCGTTGTTTTGTTGCTGCAAGCCTTTGGAGGCTTCTTCGGTGACGGCGCTCAACTCTTCCGCCGCCGAGGCCAATTGCGTGGCCGAACCGGCGATGTGCTGGATGGTCTGGCGCAAGTTGGTTTGCATGGCCGACAATGCACTGATCAAGCGCGCCGGTTCATCCTTGCCATCGTCTTCAATGACTTTGCTCAAGTCGCCGCCGGCAATGGTTTGCGCCACTTCCACGGCTTTGCGCAGCGGCGTGACGATGCTGCGGGTCAGCAACCAGGCCAGCAGTACCGTGAGCAAGGCGGCGGCTATGGCCACCACGACGATCCCGCTGATAGCGCTGTCATAGCTGCGTCCGGCCTGCTCGTTGGCCTGCTTGGCGCCAGCGGAGTTGAGGGCGATCAGCTTGTTCAACTGCTCGCCCATCTGATCGGTGCCGTTCTTGATCCGGGTATTGATCAAGTCGCGCATCTCATCGACCTTGTTTTGCTGGGACAGGGCCAGCATCTCGGCCTGGGCCGTCAGGTAGTTGTCCAAGGTGCCGACAAACGTCTTGTACAGGGCCGCTTCCTCAGGCACGGAAGGTAACGCTGAGTAACCGGCCTGGGCGGTTCTTACCTTGTCGATCAGTGCGGCGATGCGCGTTTGCGCCTCTTGCAACGCGGCCGGTTCACGGTTGACCAGCACGCGAAACGACAAGATACGCATGCGCAACACGTTTTCCGTGAGGCTGCCCAAGTAGGCCACGCTGGGCAGTTGGTTGCTGCTCATATCCACCGACGCCTGACGGATCAGCGTCATGCGGTTGACTGCAAACACTCCCAATACAACCACCAACAACGCAATGAATGCGAAACCGAGAGACGCTCGAGGGGCAATATTCAGATGACGAAGAGACATAGAGGTATTCTCAAGAAGGAGTGTCTGCGCGCATCCCTGCAGCGGATTGATCAGCTGGCGTCAACACGCTGCTCTGACCTTGGTCACCACTTGTTGTCATTGTTGGGTGGGCCTATAAAAGATATCGGCAGGCCCAGCGGTTTTCGCAGGGCCTCCATAAATATTTTTTTACACTTCTGACGATCTCCGGTTTCTGGCATCCTGCGCCTCCATTTTCTGTCCAGAGCCCGCATTTTGTCTGACGCTCAAGCCCCGCGCCCGCGCTATAAATCCGACCTGATCTATGGCCTGGAAGACCGTCCGCACTTCTCTGCCGCAATGTTTGCCGCCTTGCAGCATGTGTTGGCGAGCTTTGTCGGCATCATCACCCCTACGCTGATCGTCGGCGGCGTGCTGGGCCTGGAAAGCGAGGTGCCGTACCTGGTGAGCATGGCCTTGTTCGTGTCGGGGCTCGGCACTTTTGTGCAGGCGCGCACGTTCGGCCCGATCGGTTCGGGGTTGTTGTGCCTGCAGGGCACCAGTTTTTCGTTTATCAGCGTGATTCTCAGTGCCGGGTTCATGGTCAAGGCCCGGGGTGGCGGCACCGATGAGATTCTCTCGACAATCTTCGGCATCTGTTTTTTTGCGGCGTTTATCGAAGTCGTGCTCAGCCAGTTCATCGGCAAGTTGCGCAAGCTGATCACCCCGGTGGTGACCGGCACCATCATTACCCTGATGGGCCTGTCGCTGATCAAGGTGGCGGTCACCGACATGGCCGGTGGCTTCGGCGCCGACAACCTCGGCGCCGCGAGCAATATGGGGCTGGCCGCGCTGGTGCTGCTCACCATCGTGGTACTCAACCGCTTCAACAACCCGTTCCTGCGCCTGGGTTCGATCGTGATCGGCCTGACCCTGGGCTTCATCGTGGCCTGGTGGCTGGGCCGTGTGGATATGGCGGCCTTGCCCCAGGTGCCGTTGATCAGCGTGCCGGTGCCGTTCAAGTACGGCTTCTCGTTCGACTGGGTGGCGTTTATCCCGGTGGCGGTGATCTTCCTGATTTCGCCTCTGGAGGCCGCCGGTGATCTGACGGCCAACTCGATGATTTCCCAACAGCCGGTCAAGGGGCCGCTGTACATCAAGCGCATCAAGTCCGGCCTGCTGGCGGACGGCCTCAACTCGGCGATGGCCGCGACCTTCAACAGCCTGCCGATGGTGACGTTCGCCCAGAACAACGGCGTGATCCAACTCACCGGCGTAGCCAGCCGTTATGTGGCGTACTTCATTGCCGGCCTGCTGGTGCTGCTGGGGCTGTTCCCGATGATCGGCGCGGTGCTGCAACTGATGCCCAAGCCGGTATTGGGCGGCGCGACGCTGATCATGTTCGGCACCGTCGCCGTGGCGGGGATCAAGATCCTCGCCGAAGCCGGCCTGCACCGCCGCAATATGCTGATCGTGGCGATCTCCCTGGGCATGGGCCTGGGTGTCGCCGCCGTGCCGGAAGTGTTGCGCGACCTGCCCAAGGCGCTGCACAACATCTTCGAATCGCCGATCACCGTAGGCGCGTTCTGTGCAATCCTGCTGAACATTTTCCTGCCGGAAGAGTTCTTAGAACTGGAAGAAGATGAATTTGATCCGGAGTCCTCAACCCTCAAAGTGATGCAAGACCCGGACGTCACGCACTAGGAGCACCTTCGTATGCGTAAGCTCATGGTTCTATCGATACTGCTGCTGACCTTGAGCGCTTGCGCCCTGTTCCCCAATCGCGACCCGGTCACTATCAACGTGGTGGGCATCGAGCCGCTGCAAAGCCAGGACCTGGAAGTGCGCTTCGCCGTGAAGCTGCGGGTGCAGAACCCCAATGAAACGGCAATCGACTACAACGGCGTGGCCCTGGACCTGGAGGTCAATGGCCGGCCGCTGGCGTCGGGGGTGAGTGATCAGCGCGGAAGCATCCCACGCTTTTCCGAGACGGTTCTGATGGTGCCGGTCAGCGTTTCAGCGTTTTCCGTGTTGCGGCAAACCCTCGGCCTGAGCCAGACCCAGAGTTTGAACAACCTGCCCTACGTATTGCGCGGCAAATTGGCCGGCGGGCTGTTCGGCACCATGCGGTTTGTCGATCGTGGAACACTGGACCTGCCGAATACCGCCACTTGGTAACCCCCCATGCAACCGACCTTGGTCACCCAACGCCTGATTCTGCGCCCGCTGACGCTCGACGATGCCGAGGGCATCCAGCAACAGTTCCCCCATTGGGAAGTGGTGCGTTATCTCAATGCCCTGGTGCCGTGGCCCTACCCGGCTGACGGCGCGCGTCACTACCTGGAACACATCGCGTTGCCCGCCATGGCACGGGGCGAGGAATGGCATTGGGCGATCCGCCTGCAAAGCGCGCCGACGAAGGTGAGTTTGTCGAAGGCATTTTTCCACGGGACATCTGGGAAATGACCCGTGAAGAGTGGCTGGATCGCCGCTCTTTCAAGCGATAGACATCAACCGGTGGGAGTAGGCTGACTCCCACCGGTTTTACCGCACTCAGTCCGTGATGTAGCGCACGCCCGGCTTGGCCCGCTCATCGACCACCAGCTCGAAAACATCCGGCCGGGCGTAATGCCCCACCACGTCATAGTCATACCGTGCGCGCACCAGATCGTCGGTATTGATCTGCGCGCTCAAGAGCCCGGCTTCACCCAGCAGCGGCCCAGCCAGGATGTCGCCCATGGGGCCGACAATCACACTGCCGCCTGCAATCAACGGACGATCTGAAGGCCAGTTGGCCACCTCAACGCCCAGCGCTGCGGGCGATGCCTGCACCTGGCACGCACTGACCACAAAACAGCGGCTCTCGTGGGCAATGTGGCGCATGCTCACCTGCCACATCTCGCGCTCATCCACCGTGGGCGCACACCATACCTGCACACCCTTGGCGTACATCGCCGTTCGCAGCAGGGGCATCATGTTTTCCCAGCACACCGCGCCGCCGATGCGCCCGACCGCCGCGTCGATCACCGGCAGTGTGGAACCATCGCCCTTGCCCCAGATCAGCCGCTCGGTGCCGGTGGGCATCAGCTTGCGGTGCTTGGCCACCAGGCCGTGCGCCGGCTCGAAGTACAGCATGGTGCAATACAAGGTGCTGGCGCTGCGCTCGATCACGCCCAGGACCAGGCTGGCACCGGTGCGCGCCGACAAACCGGCCAACGCTTCGGTTTCGGCGCCGGGCACGTCGATGGCGTTGGCAAAATATCGCGCAAAGGCTTCGCGACCTTCGGGCAGGCGATAACCGAGTTGCGTGCCGAAGCCTTCGCCTTTGGGATAACCGCCCAGCAGCGCCTCGGGCATCACCACCAATTGCGCGCCACTGCGCAGGATCGGCTCTTCATAGGCCAGGATTTGCGCCAGGGTGTCAGCCTTGCCGCCGGGCAAGGAACCGATTTGCAAGGCGGCCACAATAGAAACAGGCATCAGGATCACTCCGAACAATGAGGGGTTGCCCATTCTCCAGCCAGCCCGGATCATGAATAAAGCCCACCTCAGTGCTGAATGATATGAGCCAGATAAATATCACCCAAGTCGACCTCAACCTGCTGAAAACCTTCGAAGCCCTGCACGACGAATCCAGCGCCAGCCGCGCAGCGTTGCGCCTGGGCGTCACCCAATCGGCAATCAGCGCGGGCCTGCGGCGTTTGCGCGAGGTGTATGGCGACCAACTGTTCGTGCGAACCGGCCGTGGCCTGGCGCCGACCTTGCGGGCCAACCAGTTGAAGCCGGTGATCAGTGAGGCGTTGGACCGCTGCCGACAGAGCCTGGCAATGACCCACCCGGACACCCAGCAGTATCAGGGACGCTCCGTGGTGCTGGGTTTATCCGACGACTTCGAGATTGCCTACGGCCGCCGCCTGATGGCGGAAATTGCCCAGCGGTTGCCGAAATTGCGTGTGATTTTCCGTCAGACCCACAGCCAGATCGTCGCCGCCGCCCTGCTCGACCGCAGCCTCGACCTGGCGATTACCGCCGGCGGCTTTGCCGAACGCCGCCTAAGCCGGCAGGTGCTGGGAGAAGGTGATTACCGCTGCCTGGTCGACCCGCACAGTCTGGCGCCAGGCCAGCAATGCATCGACCTGCACGCGTTCGTTAGCCGCGAGCATGTGCTGGTGTCATCCGGCGGGTTTATCGGGATCACCGATGAAGGGCTGGCGGCACAAGGGCTGAGCCGCCAGGTGTGTGCCTCCACCAGCCACTTCGCCGCGTTGCCGTTTCTGCTCAAGGGCAGCCAGGCGGTGGCGACCATTCCCGGGCACGCCGCCGAAGCCATCGCTGGTATGACTGGCTTGCAGGTTCTGCCGTGCCCGCTGGCGCTGCCGCGCTACCCGGTGGAACTGGGCTGGCGCACTCAGGCTCAGCTTGATCCGATGTTGCTGAAAGTGCGCGAGGCGATTGTCGCCAGCTTTACTTCGCCGCCGCCATCAGCTTGTTGACTTCGCTGCGCACCATGTTGGAGAACTCCGGCGGCGACATGCCGTCGAGTTCCGCGCGAACCCATTCGGCCCACTTGCCCTTGCGTTTGGCGCGCTCGCCGAACAGGCGCGCGGCTTCGCCCTTGGCCTTGCCCAGGTTGCTTTGCCACAGGTCGTAGAGACGGGACTTTTCATCTTCCAGCTCGGCGCGTTCGGCGAGGGTCTTGTTGGCGAGATTGAAGCTCATGTTGAATTTCCTGCTGCACAAATAGGTGACATCTTACACTGTAGGTCTAAGTTTCCTGATTCGGATTTCGCATACCCACGCCGGCCGGCAAAAAACTGCAACTTTTGCCGCCGCCCGACACTCCATTGTTCACTGTCACATTTACCTGCAAGGAGTCACACAATGGCCCGTAAATCTGCCGCCCAAGTCGTCGAAGATCAAATCAAGGATCAAGCGTTCAGCGAACTGACTGCACTGATCGAAGAGTCGGACAAACTGCTCAAAAACAGTGCTTCCCTGGTCGGCGAAGAAGGCGAAACGCTGCGCGAGCAGGTCGCTATCAAGCTCAAGCAAGCGCTCGATTCGGTGTCCAATGTGCGCGAGCGCAGCAAGCCGGTGGTGGATGCCACCGAAACCTACATCGGCGGTCACCCGTGGCAGACCGTGGCGATCTCGGCAGGCTTTGGCCTGGTGGTCGGCCTGCTGCTCGGTCGTCGCAACTAATACTGTAGGCCTTGCGTAGCCACTGCCGAACCCTGGCGAGGTAGCGGCTACGCGGGTTTTCAGACGGCCCACTCACGTAGTTGATTCAACGCCTGCGCGTCCACTTCAATGCCTGCCGCCAACGACTTCGCCCGCGTGCGATGACGTCGATCCCCCGGCAACCGCCGCAACCCCACCGCGTGCATCTGCCGCACCAGTTCCTGGCTGCGCTCGGCGAAGTTTTGCCCGGCGGTTTTGCTCGGGTCGATCAGGATCAACAACTGGCCGGTCCACGGCGTGCGGGCGCCAGGGTGATCGGCCCAGTTGAACTCAAACGAGAAGTTGCCGCCGGTCAGGGCCGCGGCCAGCAACTCGACCATCATCGACAGCGCCGAGCCCTTGTGCCCGCCGAACGGCAACAACGCACCGCCTTCGAGGATGGCCTTGGGGTCCTGGGTCGGCTGGCCCAGGCTGTCGACGCCCATGCCCGGCGGCAGGCGCTCGCCGTTGCGCGCAGCAATCTGCACGTCACCATGGGCGATGGCGCTGGTGGCCAGGTCGAACACAATCGGCGCGCCGTCCGCCCGTGGCGCGGCAAACGCGATCGGGTTGGTACCGAACAGCGGGCGATCGGCGCCATGGGGCACCACGCAGGTCATGCTGTTGACCACGCTCAGCGCCACCAGGCCTTGCTCGGCGAAGGGTTCGACATCCGGCCACAGCGCGGCGAAGTGATGGGAGTTGTGTATCGCCAGCAACGCAATACCGGCGCTGCGGGCCTTGTCCACCAGCAACGCACGGGCCGCCGCCAACGCCGGTTGGGCGAAGCCATTCGCGGCGTCGACCCGCACGAAGCCGGAAGCGACATCCGTGACCACCGGCGTGGCCTTGCCATCGACCCAGCCGCTCTCCAGCGTGCTGATATATCCGGGCATCCGAAAGATGCCATGGCTGTGGGCGCCGTCGCGCTCGGCGCTGGCGCAATTGTGCGCGAGGATCTGCGCCACTTGCGGCGACGTGCCGTGCTTCACAAACACCGCGTGCAGCAACCCCACCAGGTCGTTGAAACCGATGAACGCTGAAGAATCGTCAACTCTCGGGGACTGGGCAGACATCTGTAGCTCCGATTTTGTAATTGGAAGAGACAACAAGAATCCAGACCGACGATTAAACAACGCCTCCCGTGCCTGCTGTCAACGGGCGCTTGAGTTATCTACTGCCTGACGCGCTTCGCCGTCCATTACGGTGTGTCGCAACTCCGTCACCAGCCTGTTTGGGCGTGCCCCAACGAGAATAAAAGTTCAATTGATGCGCAATTGCCATGAAGGCTGTTCTCGCCCCCGGTCTCGGGAGGTTAGAATGTGGGAAATCAGGATGAATTAATGACCGAAAAGTCTGCTTTAGAAGCCGAATATGACGCCATCACCGACGCCGCCGCGCATTGGTGCATGCGCTTGCATGCAAGTGATTGCACGGCGGACGAACGACAGGCCTTTCAACAATGGCACGATGCTCATCCGCTGCATGCCTTCGAATACGCGGCGATGCTGGAAATCTGGGACGTGGCCGATCACTTGCCACGCCATGCGCCGCTCGTAGCGCCGTTCAGACCGCGTCGCCGGCTGCGCGATTACGCGGTGGCTGCCGCAGTGTGCTTGGCCGCGCTGCCCCTGGCGGCGTTCACTGGCTGGGAAGCGGGCTGGTTGCCGACTGCCTATGAACGGTTCGAGGCCAGCAATGGCCTGCGCCAGGTCACCCTGGCCGATGGCAGCCAGGTTGAGCTCAACCTAGGCACCGAACTGGTCTACGCCGATTACAAGGACCAGCGCCGGGTCACACTGAGCAAGGGCGAGGCGTTTTTCAAGGTCAGCCATGACAGCACCCATCCGTTTGTCGTCAAGGCCGGTGAAGGACAGGTGCGCGTGACCGGCACCCAATTCAACGTGTGGAAATACGAAAATCAGGTGCGGGTGATGCTGCTCGAAGGCTCGGTGCAGATTTCCAGCGACCCGGCACACGGCAGCGTGCCGCTGACTCCAGGCATGCAAGCCAGCTATCAACCAGGCGATGCCACCCCAAGCGTGCGCCCGATCAACCCCAACGACAGCGCCCTCGCCTGGCGCCAGGGCAAATTGGTCCTGGACAACCTGGCCCTGGCCGACGCGTTACCGTTGATCAACCGCTACCTGAACAAACCGGTGATGCTGGCCGATATCGGCACCGGAACAATCCGCATCGGCGGCATCTATAACATCAGCGAGGTCAACAACCTCGTCCCCTCCCTGCCCAAGGTTTTGCCGGTCTACCTGACCCAGAACCAGGATGGCAATCCCGTCCTCAACTCCATCCCACGTAAAGCGCCCAAGGGCTGAGGCTTCTGCCTGTCCCTGCGGGCCTGATTGCGCCCGCAGTGTCCATTTTTGAAACACCTCCCTGCCCTGAACGGCCCGACCGGCGCGAACTCCCGGTTTTGTTACACGAAGTGTTACAGCGCTGATACAGGCTCCCGAACTCACCGCCTGCGCGCCAGGCGTATCGGAAATTGCCGGCCGGCGTCGGCCAGCTGTATCAACGCTGAAACAGTATGGCCATCACTTAGCCTGCTAAGTTTCATAACTATTTGATTAACAATAATAAATTGAAAGCGGCACGCCTTCTGCTCTATCCCTTACAGCGCTGTTTAGGGTCAGCGCGGTGAATAAGGAATACTGCCGTGGATACGCATAATCCAGGCTCATTGAGCCTCCTGCTGATCAGCTGTGTACTGAGTACCGGCGTGAGCCTTCCAGTGCTCGCGGCAGGTGATGGTGTGATCGTCGTTCAACGTCAGGTCCAACCTTACGCGATAGGCCGGACACGCGGCACAGACCCCTACCCCACCACGGTCAATACCAATCCGTCGGCAACCGTCAACAGCGAACTCAGCGACAACGACATCGCCGGTGTGAGCAGTGGCGCCAGCATCACTCGCAGCATCATGCCCAATGGCGACCTGGCCGGCTTGACCAACACCAATAGCATCGGCCTGGGCGCTGGCAGCGCAGCCGGCCATGGCGGCAGCGGTATCGCCGGTACGGTCAACGGCGCGGTATCCCGCGGCCTGGCCCCGGTGAGCAATATCGGCGGCATGATCGGGGGGGCAATGAAATGAAGGCTTCCTGGATGCTCCTCGCGGTACTGGGCTGCACGGCGGCAATGGCCGACAGCAGCAACAACGCGACGATTGATAACTCTGCCAAGCAATACAACGGCGTCGTGACGCTCAACCAGGCCGCAGGCGACCAGCAACAACTGAGCAACAACGTCGCGATCGCGGTGGGCCACAACGCCCAGGCGAACATCGCCATCACCCAAAAAATCAGCGGCGCTGCCGCAGACCGCGCCATGGATGCCAAAGCGGCGATCCACGGCACCTCCTTCAGCAATGGCAACGGTGTACTGAGTGTCAACCAGTCGGCCGGGGCCCAGAACCAGATGATCAATGCCGTGCGAATCAGCATCAACGCTGGCCCGCAGAGCATCGACGACAGTGTCATGTCGCAACAGAACGTTGCACTTGCAACAGACTCAGGGTTGAACCCTATCACTGGCAGCCGCCAGGTCGTTACCAGCGACCAGGCCTTCACCGGCAGCCGTGGAGTGGTACAGGTCAACCAGAGCGCCGGGGTGGGGAACCGAGTGGCTAACACCCTGAATGTACGACTCAACTGATGGAGCTGAGTCGCCAGCTACACCGTACCAACACTTAACCAACTAAATAGAAGCAAGGAGATACACCATGAAACCTACAATGGCTCTTAAACCACTGGCTTTCGCTCTCGCTGCTCTCATGGCTGTTGCTGCTCAAGCGGGTCAGACTCATCATCATCCACAACCACCAACCGTCGCTGCCGCGGCCGCCAATGACGGTCAAAGCAACCATGGCAACGTGGTGATCAATGACAAAACCCAAAACAACGCGTCGGCCAACAGCTCCTACAACCACAGCAGCGGCGTAGCCAACGGCAACGTTCTCAGCGGTGACAACAACCAAGGCAAAAACGACGTAGTCGTTCAGTCTGCCGATGCTGATTTCGTGTTCGCCGCCGTGAACTCCGCACAGTCGAACACCGGTAACCTGGTGATCAACAGCGGCACCAAAAACAATGCCTCCCTCAACGATAGCGGTAACAACGCTTCGGGCATCATTCAGTTGAACGCCGCCGCGGGCACTTCCAACCAAGCCAGCAACAGCACTGTCGTTCAGTCGAACAAAGACGGTTCTGGCGGCCTCGCAACCGTCAATGGCGTGCAGGAAGTATCCAGCAACCTGACGCTCAACATCAGCAGCGGCCACAGCTGGAGCGCCAAACCCGTTGTCAACAACGCCAGCGTGAACAACTCGATGAACTACAGCTCTGGGGTGTCGAACTCCAACGTTCTGTCGGGCAGCAACAACCAAGGTCAGAACAACGTAGTGGTCCAATCCACCACTCGCTTCTGATCCAGATCGGGCCTTGGCAACAAGGCCCTTTTTATTTCCAGTGTCCAACAGGTCATACGATCATGCGCCTCGTCGCCTTCTGCCTGCTGTTAGCACTCACCGGCCCAACCTGGGCAGGGCAAATGGCCGTGGTCATGCCCGGCGGTGGGTTGATCTACAAAAAGGTCGAGAGCATCCGCGAGCGCAAGTTCGCCAACCTGGTGGAACAGAAAACCGATTTCAGCTGCGGGGCCGCCGCACTGGCGACCATCCTGCGCCAAGCCTATTGGATGGACGTGGATGAAGATCACGTCATCAAGGGCATGCTGGCCAGCGCCGACCAGGATCTGGTGCGTACCCAGGGCTTCTCCATGCTCGACATGAAGCACTACCTGGAAAGCATCAACATGCGCGCCAGGGGCTACCGGATCACTCCGGAAGTGCTGATCACGGTCAAAGTGCCGGTCGTCGTGCTGCTTGATATTCGCGGCTACAAGCACTTCGTGGTGCTGCAGCGCGCCGACAAAGACTGGGTGTATATCGGCGATCCCGTGCTGGGTCACAAGCGTTATGCCAAGGACGATTTCATCAAGGGCTGGAACGGCATCGTATTCGCCGTATTGGGTGAAGGCTACGACAAGGCCAACGTCTTGCTCGACCCACCCACGCCACTGACTGCCAAGAACAAGCTGAACGAGTTCAGCCCGGTGCGCGACAGCGAATTGATGGACTTCGGTTTTATCCAGAGCGACTTCTTCTAGATAGAAGCGCAATAAGGGGTAGGAAGCTCCAGGAGCAAACGATGAATACTCTCCGTTGGCTGACAGTCATGTGCCTGGCAGCCTCAGCACCTGTTTATGCTTCATCGGCGTTCAAGCCGATTGAACTCAAGGATTCGGAAATGGCCGAGTTGCGCGGCCGCTATGTGATGCCGGGGCGGATTGTCAGCTTTGGCATTGTGATGAGCAGTACCTGGACCAACGCCGCCGGTGCCACCGTGACCGGCACTGCCAACATGCAAGTCAACTCCACCACCATCACGCCGCAATTTTACGTGCAGATTACCGGCAGCGATGGCAACGGCACGACCCAGCAGCCTACCGGCACCGGCACCGTCGTCGGCGGCTCCGGCCTCGGCACCGGCCAGGGCGTGGTTCAAAGCGTCCGCACAGCGGGTGATGGCAACACAGCCACCAACGGCGTTGACATCAACGTCACCAAAGACGGCTTGACTCCGGCCAACTATGTCCAGTCAGGCCAGGCGTTACTGGCCGGCCAGCCGATTACCGGCAGCACTGCCGCTGGCCAGGTCACGGTGAGCGCCAAGAACGGCGGCCTGCAGATGGCGCTGCTGGCCAGCAACAATCAAGGCAACGTCGTGCAGCAAATTGGCGGCGGCAACGTCCTGCAAGGCACGGTCATCCAAGGGAACAGCAACTTCGTGAACAATCTGACCCAACTCAATGTGGTGCTGGGAAACAGTGGTCTGAACAATATCACGCAAAATCTTAACCTAGATCAACTCAAAGGCCTTCGCCCTTCCGGTTATTGAACTACGCTGAGCCACGACACTTACGCATTAGGAATGGGACGGCTTATTTCATGCATCGATCGTTATCGTTACGTGCCGTGATTTGTTTGAGTACGCTCCTGCCGGCGTCCGCGCTATATGCCGCACCGGACACCGATATTGAAACCTTGAAACAGGAACTTCTGGAGCTCAAGCAACGTTATGAAGTGCAGCAAAAAGCACTGGCAGTATTGGAGCAACGCGTTCGACAGGTAGAAGACCAACCCGCAACACCCGCCCCTAGACGCTTGGTCAAGTCGCCTGCCGACTTGAGAAAAGGCGGCACCACCGTGGCAGGCAACACGCCTGGGGTGGGCGCGGCGGCAGCATCGGGCGGCGCCGGCGGTGGCAGTTCCTATGGGCAAAGCCTGAAGGATGACTCGGCGCCGGCACAAAGCGTGAGCAACTTGTACAACGAGGCCAGTGGCTTCTTCGGCAATGGCAAGTTCAGCTTTGAAACCGGCGTCACCTATGCGCGCTATGACGCACGCCAGTTATCCCTTAACGGCTTTCTGGCGCTGGATTCGATCTTCCTCGGCAATATCAACCTGGACCGGATCAAGTCCGACAGCTGGACCGTGGACCTGACCGGGCGCTACAACCTGGACAACCGTTGGCAGTTCGACGTGAATGTGCCAGTGGTGTATCGCGAGTCGACCTACCAGTCCGGCGGTGCGGGCGGCAGCGCCAACACCACCTCGGAAGGCTCGGTTACCCGCGACCCGACCATCGGCGACGTGAACTTCGGCATTGCGTATAAATTCCTCGACGAGAGCGCCAGCCTGCCGGATGCGGTGGTGTCGTTACGGGTCAAGGCCCCTACCGGCAAAGATCCTTATGGCATCAAGCTGATCGAATCGCCGACCAACACCAACCTCGCCGTGCCGGAAACCCTGCCGACCGGTAACGGCGTGTGGTCGGTGACGCCAGGTATCTCCCTGGTCAAGACCTTCGACCCGGCGGTGCTGTTCGGCTCGCTGTCCTACACCCATAACTTCGAAGACTCGTTCAGCGACATCAGCCCCAACGTCAACCAGAAAATCCCCGGCAAGGTCAGTCTGGGCGACAGCTTCCAGTTAGGGGTCGGTGTCGCCTTCGCCCTCAACGAGAAAATGAGTATGTCGTTCTCGGTGTCCGACCTCGTGCAACGCAAGAGCAAGGTCAAGCAAAGCGGCGGGGATTGGCAATCGGTGGTCTCCAGCGATGCCAACGCCGGTTACTTCAACGTGGGCATGACCATCGCGGCGTCGGATAACCTGACGATCGTGCCGAACCTGGCCATTGGCATGACGGATGATGCGCCGGACTTCACCTTCAGCCTGAAATTCCCGTACTACTTCTAAACCGCGCACAGGGAAAAGCCCCGCAACGATAAGGGTCGTTGCGGGGCTTTTCGGTTTACCCGCCCTAGCGGATCTGGTGTTTGTGCAACAACCGGTAGAACGTCGGCCGGGAAATCCCCAGCACACGGGCCGCGACACTCAGGTTGTCGCTGTGCCGGTTGAGCACATCGCACAGCGCCTGGCGTTCGGCGCGGTGTTTATAGTCTTCCAGTGTAGCCATCGGCGACGAAATTGCCTGCTGACTCTGCAAACCCAGATCAACGGCTTCGATTTGCCGCCCTTCGGCCAGCACCAGCCCTCGGCGCACGCGGTTGGCCTGCTCACGCACATTGCCCGGCCAAGGGTGGTGCCCCATGGCCACCAGGGCGTCTTCGCTGAAGCTGCGGGGGCGGCGCCCGGTTTCCTGGCTGTAGAAGCGCGCAAAGTGGTTGGCCAGCATAGCGACGTCACCGTGGCGCTCGCGCAACGGCGCCGTGACCACTTGCAACACATTCAAACGGTAATACAAGTCTTCACGAAACGTACCCTTCGCCACAGCGGCTTCCAGGTCGACGTGGGTCGCCGCCAGCACCCGCACATCCACCGGGATTGGCTGGCTCCCGCCGACGCGTTCGATCTGTTTTTCCTGCAGGAATCGCAGCAGGTTGGCCTGCAGCTCCATCGGCAAATCGCCGATCTCATCAAGAAACAACGTGCCGCCATTGGCCGCTTCAATCCGCCCGACCTTACGCTGGTGGGCGCCGGTAAACGCGCCCTTTTCGTGGCCAAACAGTTCGGATTGGATCAGGTGTTCCGGGATCGCGCCGCAGTTGATCGCGACAAATGGCTTGGCATGGCGCTGGGATTGGCGGTGCAGGGTTTTGGCCACCAGCTCTTTGCCGGTGCCGCTGTCGCCGCGGATCAGGACCGGGGACTCGGTGGGCGCCAATTTGGACAATAACTTGCGCAGCTCGCGGATCGGTCGGCTGTCGCCCAGCAGTTCATGTTCGGGCTCGTCCACCGCGGTGTAGCCCTTGCCCCGCAGCCGTGCCATGCCAAAGGCGCGGCCGAGGGTGACCTGCACCCTGGACACATCGAACGGCAAGGTATGGAAGTCAAAAAACCATTCGCAGACAAAATCGCCGACGTTCTGCAAGCGCAACACTTCTTGGGTGAGCACCGCGATCCACTCGGTGCCGCTGCGGCTGATCAGTTCCTTGACGGCTTCGGGCCGCTCCAGGTGATACGGCTGCAAGCGCAGCAAGCCGACATCGCAGGATCGCTCCCCCACGGCCGCCAACGTACAACTGTCCACCTCCCACCCCGCCGCACGCAAACCCGGTAACAACTCATAGCAGTCATCACAGGGGTCGACCACGAGCAAGCGGCGCTGCACAGGTGTAACAATCATGACTATTCCTTGGCGCCAGAATTGCTAAAGTTATTTATAAACAAAGGTTTGTGACGCCCGGGAGTTACAGTATCAAAATCTTGACAGTTGCCTTGTATCGTTTTGCTATATGTCTTGGCAAAAAGCCACTCGACCGTCACATCCCAGCAAAAAAGTTGTACCTGCCGAATCGCGTATTCAGCTTTCAAAACAGCCGCTTACATGACGCCAATCACGGAAAGTTGAAAATTGTTGCTCTAACATGTGACCCGTACCCCGCCATCGCGCATCAGTACAAGTAACTCGCCGCACGGTCAGCCCAGCCGACGGCACTCACTTGATTGGGCATTTAGAGAGAAGACCCACATGAACGCCCCGCTCCGCATCAACGAAGCTCTTTTGATCGCAGACCGTGCTTTCCAACCCTTCCAGTGCGTGGCCTGGCACGATGGCAACGGTGCCCTCAGCCTGAGCGTCATCGACCGCACCAATACCCGCATCGGCACTAAACAACTGTCGTCGAGCGCGTATACCGATCCGGCACAACTGGAAGATTTGTTGTTGCAGGCGCGCGCCGAGCTCGATAAAGATGGCTACCAGTTGCAGTCCTGGGCCATGCCGAAGTAATCCGAAACTGCAACTTGCGAGCACTGTGTTGTAAAAGACAGGGCTCGCAAGTTCAGTATTAAACGCCGATGGTCTAACTTGGCGTATCGAACACTTTGTGTGGCACCTTGAGAATAAACCGCTCGATCGCTTGCGCCGCACCGTCCTCGAGATTGCTGCCGGTGACCACATCGGCCTGGCGCTTGACGGGCTCTTCAGCCTGCCCCATGGCAATCGACAATCCGGCCACATGAAACATTGCCGGGTCGTTGCCACCATCGCCGATCACTGCGGTCTGTGCCAACGGCACTCCGAGGTGCGCGGCCAAGGCTTTCAAGGCCTCGCCTTTGTTGGCTTTCATGGCGGTCACATCCAGGTAGATCGGTTGCGAACGCGAGACCTGGGCCAAGCCCTGCACCTTGGGCTGCAATTGCGCTTCCAGCTCCATCAATAATTGCGTGTTGCGACTGGCGGCGACGATCTTGTCGACCCGATCCAGGTACGGTTCAAAACTCTCCACCACCAGCGGCCCATAACCCAAGCCCGCGGTTTCAACCGCCACCATGGGCCCAGGCGGATCGCGCCGCAGCCATTCACCATCGGCAAACAGCCAGACTTCCACGTCCGGCTCGCCGGAAAACAGCGCCAATGCCACCAGCGCCGCCTCCGCCGGCAGTCGGTGCGCGACCAGCACGCTGCCGTCAGGGTTGACCAGTGTGCCGCCATTGAAACCCGCCACCGGCACGTCGATGCCAAACGCTTCGACCATGTGCATCATGGCCTTGGGCGGACGCCCGCTGGCCAGGCTGAATAACACGCCGGCTTCACGCAAGGCGCGAACCGTTGAAAGGGTGCGTTGGGTCGGGGTGTGATCCGGGCGCAACAAAGTGCCGTCCATATCACTCAACACAAACCGGATGGGATGCTTCGCAGTATCACTCATCCGAGCGAGTGCCAGGCACGGCCATCGCGGGCCAGCAACGCATCGGCCGCCGCCGGACCATCTTCACCGGCCTTGTAGGCCTGGATCCCGTCGTCTTCCTTCCACGCATCGAGAAACGGCTGCACCGCACGCCAGCCGTTTTCGATGTTGTCGGCGCGCTGGAACAGGGTCTGGTCGCCGGTCATGCAGTCGTAGATCAAGGTTTCGTAACCCGTCGACGGCTGCATTTCGAAGAAGTCTTCGTAGGCAAACCCCAACTCAATGTTGGCCATGTCCAAGGTCGGCCCAGGCCTTTTCGCCAGCAGGTCGAACCACATGCCTTCGTTGGGCTGGATCTGGATCTTGAGGAACGTGGGCCGCAGCTCATTCACTTCGGTGTCGCGGAACTGCGCATAAGGCGCCGGCTTGAAGCAGATCACGATCTCGGTATCGCGAATGCTCATGCGTTTGCCGGTGCGCAGGTAGAACGGCACACCCACCCAGCGCCAGTTGTCGATCATCACTTTCAGGGCGACAAACGTTTCGGTGCTGCTGTCGGGCGCGACGTTGGCTTCGTCGCGATAACCGGGAACCGGCTTGCCACCAATCTCTCCGGCGCTGTACTGGCCACGCACCGAATTGGCCCGCGCATCCTCTGCGGACCAAGGGCGCACGGCACCGATCACCTTGGCCTTTTCACCCCTCACAGCGTCGGCGCCAAACGCCGCTGGCGGTTCCATGGCGACCATTGCCAGCAGCTGGAACAGGTGATTGGGCACCATGTCACGCAGGGTGCCGGTTTTTTCGAAGAAATTGCCCCGGGTTTCCACGCCGACGGTTTCGGCGGCGGTGATCTGTACGTGGTCGATGTAATGGTTGTTCCAGAACGCCTCGAACAGCACGTTGGAGAAACGGCTGATCAGGATGTTCTGTACCGTTTCCTTGCCCAGGTAATGGTCGATGCGATAGATCTGCTTCTCGCTCATCACTTTGAGCAAACAGGCGTTCAAGGCTTCGGCGGTGGCCAGGTCGGAACCGAACGGCTTTTCGATCACCACGCGGCGGAAGTGATCGTCGCTCTCCGTCAACAAACCGGCACTGCCCAGGCGCTGCACCACGTCACTGAAGAAGCGCGGCGCGGTGGCCAGGTAGAACACCGCATTGCCGGTGCCGCTGTCGGCGATTTTTTCGGCGATGTCCGCGTAGGTGCTGTCGTCGAGGAAATCACCCTCGACGTAGCTGATACCTTTGGCCAACTGCGCCCACAGCTGTGGGTCCAGTGCGTTGTCAGCATTGCCCTTGACCTTGCTCGCGGCTTCGGTGCGAATGAAGTCCTCGAGTTTCTTGGCAAAGTCGGCATCGCTGATGGCGTTGTGATCAACGCCGACAATGCGCAAGCCATTGCCCAGCAGCCCGTCACGACTCAGGTTGTACAGCGCCGGCATAAGCAGGCGCTTGACCAGGTCGCCGTGGGCACCAAACAGAAACAGCGTGGTGGGAGGAGCGGGTTCGGCCTTGGGTTTCTTGCCGTTGGCGGTCATTTTTTGGACGTCTCCACGTGACCACCGAAGCCAAAGCGCATGGCAGACAACATCTTGTCACCGTAGGTGCTCTGCTGGCGCGAGCGGAAACGCGCAAACAACGACGTGGACAGCACCGGCACCGGCACGGCTTGTTCCATGGCGGCTTCGATGGTCCAACGGCCTTCGCCGCTGTCGGCAACCGAGCCGGAGTAGCCCTCGAGTTTCGGGTCGGTGGCCAGGGCGTCGGCGGTCAGGTCCAGCAGCCAGGACGACACCACGCTGCCACGACGCCAGACTTCGGCGATATCGGCAACATTCAGGTCGAAACGTTGGTCTTCGGCGAGGTTTTCCGAGTTTTTGGTCTTGAGGATGTCAAAGCCTTCGGCAAACGCCTGCATCATCCCGTACTCGATACCGTTGTGAATCATCTTCACGAAGTGCCCCGAACCTGCAGGGCCGGCATGAATGTAACCGTGCTCGGCGCGGGGGTCTGCGGCGGCCGAGCGGTCCTTGGTACGCGGGATGGAACCCAGGCCCGGCGCCAGGCTGGCGAAGATCGGATCAAGGCGCTGTACAGTCGCGGCGTCGCCGCCGATCATCATGCAGTAGCCACGCTCCAGGCCCCAGACGCCGCCCGAGGTGCCGACGTCGACGTAGTGCAGGCCTTTTTCCGACAGGGCCTTGGCACGACGCACGTCGTCCTTGTAGTTGGTGTTGCCGCCGTCGATGATCACGTCACCGTGGTCCAGCAGGTCGCTCAGTTCATTGATGGTGTTTTCGGTGGGGTCGCCTGCCGGCAACATCACCCACACAGCGCGGGGCTTCTGCAGCCCGGCGACCAGCGCCTTCAAATCGGCAACGCCGGTGGCGCCCTCTTCGCTCAGGCCTTTGACAAATGCTTCGTTACGGTCGTAAACAACGGTGGTATGCCCATTGAGCATCAGGCGCCGCGCAATATTACCGCCCATGCGGCCTAGTCCAATAATCCCCAGTTGCATGTGCTGATGCTCCTAACTACTAAAAAATGTGTGACATAGTTTATAGCGCAATGAGGCTAATGAGGGTTAGTTCAGAGCGGATCGGTATAGTTTCATGAGAAAAAGTAGCCAGCATTTCACCATTACCGCCGCAAAAGTCACACGACCGCCAAAAATAAAAAAGTTCCCTTGATACATAAAAGAATTCAGAATTGCTTCCGACTGATGCCCAGAATCCCCAATCATGCGTTCTGGCACCGCGATCTACCGGCTATTTGCGAGGTAAGCAATGAGCACAGCACAGATGACCCGCCCGCCACAGACCCTCTACGTCAGCATCCGTCGCGACGAGTTGCGCCAATTGAAGGCCGAACGCGACCAACTGCAACAGGAAGTCTTGCGCCTGCGCTCGCACCTGCAAGGCCAGCTGGATCAGCCTTCCAGCACACAGCCCGCCCTCTGCTGAGCGGTTTTGTAAGGTAACTCCTACAAAAAACTCACAAAGTTTTCACATCTCCTTCACGATACTCGCGCCCGAAGGGCCGCCTTACACAAGGGCGGCCTCTGCTGCGTGCGTCCCTGCGCGTCAGCTGAAAAATTATCGGGTTGGAGCGCTGGATGGCGATGTTCAAACGCAGCACTACGTCTGCGAAAGGTTTTGATTGGGCCGGCCTGGGTTGGCTGTTCCTGTTCTTCTGGTACTTCTCGGGTATTACCCAACTGCTGATTCAACTGACCGGCACTTCCGGTTTCAGTGGCTTTCGCCAAGCCTTCTTCATGAGTGCGCTGTGGTTGGCGCCGATGTTGTTATTCCCGCGCCGTACTCGCCTGCTGGCCGCCTTGATCGGAGTGGTGCTGTGGGCTTGCTCCATGGCCAGCCTGGGTTATTTCTTCATCTATCAGCAGGAATTCTCCCAGAGCGTCATCTTCATCATGTTCGAGTCGAACATTTCTGAAGCGGGCGAATACGCCACCCAATATTTCGCCTGGTGGATCGTGCTGGCATTCATTGCCCACACCGCCTTCGCCATCTTCCTGTGGACGCGCTTGCGCCCGGTTTACCTGCCTCGCGGCCAGTCGATACTGGCAGCGGTAGCCATTGTGCTGGCCGTCGTCGGCTACCCGTTGGTCAAGCAGATCGCCACGAGCGAAACCATGGAACTGGCCATCGACCGCTTCGAAACCCGCATCGAGCCGGCCGTGCCGTGGCAGATGATCGTCGCCTACCGCCGCTACACCGAGCAACTGGACAACATGCAAGGCATGCTGACCAGCGCCAGCCAGATCCCGCCGTTGAAAAACCTCAAGGACAGCATGGCCGGCCAGCCTTCGACCCTGGTGCTGGTGATCGGCGAGTCCACCAACCGCCAACGCATGAGCCTCTATGGCTACCCGCGCAATACCACACCGGAGCTGGACAAGCTGCGTGACCAGTTGGCCGTGTTCGACAACGTCATCACCCCGCGCCCCTACACCATTGAAGCGCTGCAACAGGTGCTGACCTTCGCCGACGAAGAGAACCCGGACCTGTACCTCAAGACGCCGTCGATTGTCAGCGTGATGAAACAGGCCGGTTACAAGACCTTCTGGATCACCAACCAGCAGACCATGACCAAGCGCAACACCATGCTCACGACCTTTTCCGAACAGGCCGACGAGCAGGTCTACCTGAACAACAACCGCAACCAGAACGCCCGCCAATACGACGGTGACGTCCTGGCGCCCTTCGCCAAGGCCCTGACCGACCCCGCCGAGCGCAAGCTCATCGTGGTCCACCTGCTGGGCACGCACATGAGCTACCAGTACCGCTATCCGCCAACCTTCGAGAAGTTCACCGATCGCCAGGGTGTTCCGGACGCTATCACCGATGCCCAGTTGCCGATCTACAACAGCTACGACAACGCGGTGCTGTACAACGACTTCGTGGTGTCGAGCCTGATCAAGGACTACGCCAAGACCGACCCCAACGGTTTCCTGCTGTACCTGTCGGACCACGGTGAAGACGTATTCGACTCCGCCGGCCACACCACCCTGGGCCGCAACGAAGGCAAGCCGACGGCGCCGATGTACACCATCCCGTTCATGGCCTACGCCTCACCGAAATGGCGCGAAACCCACGACTGGAAATTTGCCGGCGACCTGCAACGGCCCTACAGCAGCTCGCAGCTGATCCACACCTGGGCCGACTTGGCCGGCCTGAATTTCGATGAGCTGGACCACAGTAAAAGCCTGGTCAGCGACAGCTTCAAACCGCGCCCGTTGTTGATCGGCAACCCCTATGAGCGCCAGCAGAAAGCGCTGATCGACTTTAGCCTGATCAAACCGAAGACGGCCGAAAACGCCGACGTGGTGCTCAAGTAAATACCGCCTTGTAACAGAACGATAACAATCATTCTCGTTTACACCTAAAGTTCCACGCCTCCTTTCGTCTTTGAGCCAAGGCCTTTTCATACTGAGAAGGCCGCAAAGACGACAAGGAGTCTTCCGCGATGTTCGCGCCCTTTACCCGTTCCATGACCGTTACCCTCGGCCTGTTCAGCCTGGCGCTGAGCCCGGAACTGCTGGCTGAAACCGACCCCGAACAGACACCCGCCACCGCGCTGGAGCTGGGCAGCACCCACATCAGCGCCGAAGGCCTGGGTGCCAATACCGAGCACACCGGGGCCTATACCACCGGCTCGATGAGTACCGCCACCCGGCTGAACCTGTCGATCAAGGAAACGCCTCAATCCATTTCGGTGGTCACCCGCCAACAGATGGACGATTTCAATCTCAATACCCTGACCGACGCTTTGCGCCAGACCACCGGCGTGACGGTCCAGCATCTGGATTCGGACCGGGCCGGGTATTCCTCCAGGGGTTATTCGATCAATAACTTCCAGGTGGACGGCATGCTCAATACGTTCGGGCGCATGAAGTCCGACTCGGACACCATCATCTACGACCGTATCGAAGTAGTACGCGGCGCCACTGGCCTGACAACCGGTGCCGGCGACCCCTCGGCGACCGTCAACATGATCCGCAAGCGCCCGACTGCGCAATGGCAAGCCAAGACCGGCGTCAGCGGCGCCAGCCATGACAACTACTACAGCTACCTGGATGTGGGCGGCCCGCTGGCCTTTGACGGACGGCTGCGCGGGCGCACGGTGATGGCTTACCGTGACAGCCAATCCTTTCGCGACAACTACGCGCTGCAACGGGAAGTCGGCTACGGCATTCTGGAGGCCGACCTGACGGACGACACCGTGGTAGCCGTCGGCTTCGACTACCAGAACAAGCACGTGCAAGGCAGCTCCTGGGGCACCCTGCCCTACTGGAACAGCGACGGCAGCAAGGCCCGCCTGTCGCGCTCGGCCAACCTCGCGGCCGACTGGAGCTCCTGGCCCCTGAAGGACAAGACCACCTTCGCCTCCATCGATCACACACTGGCGACGGACTGGCGCCTGAAAGCCGCCTACACCCATCGGCAAAGCGATACCGACGGCAAGGTATATTACGGCGGCGCCGGTTTTCCGAATGCCGATGGCAGCGGCATGACGGCCTGGACCAACCAGATGGTCGGCACCTCGAAAATGGATGTGGTCGACTTCAACCTGGCGGGCACCTACGCGCTGTTGGGGCGCGAGCATGCGTTGATGCTGGGTTATGGCGAATCCGAGCAGCGCGACACGTCACCCTTCCAACGTTTTTCAACGCCCCAAGGCTACGAGACCATCGAAGACTGGAAGCACATGGGCGGCATCGGCAAATTCCCCGACCGCACCACCGGCCTCAAGGGCGAACATAGCAGCAAAAAACAAAAGGCCGGCTACCTCGCCACACGCTTGAGCTTGACCGACACGCTGCATGCGGTACTGGGCAGCCGCTATGGCAGCTGGGAAATCGAAAGCGCCTCGCCCACGTACAACCTCGACAATCAATTGACCGCCTCAAGCAAATCCAGCCAGACCCACACAGACATGTGGACACCTTACGCGGGCCTGCTCTACGACCTGACGCCGGAATACACGGTGTACGCCAGCTACACCGACATCTTCAACCCGCAGGACGAGCGCAACGCCAGCAAGCAGTACCTCGAACCAGTGGTCGGCAGTAACTACGAAATCGGCCTCAAGGGCAGCCTGCTCAACGAACGTTTGAACCTGGCCACCGCGTATTTCTGGAGCACCCAGGATAACGTCGCCGAACTCGACAATGCGGCCCCGCCGGACCCGATCACCCGCGAGCAGTTCTACAAATCCGGTGGCAAGGGCAACAAGGTGCAGGGCTTTGAAGTGGAGGTGTCCGGCGAAGTCATGCCGGACTGGAACCTCACGGCGGGCTACACCTACACCCATTCGCTCAACGGCGATAAACAACGCAACAACACTGGCCAGCCGATGAATATGCTGAAGGTGTCGACAGCCTATCGTTTACCGGGCGAATGGCGCGGGTTGACGGTGGGCGGCGCGGTGAACTGGCAGAGCGACTTCTACGACTTCGCCGAGCGGCCGATCGGCGGCCGGGACCAAGAGGGTTACCTGCTCACCGAATCCACCAAGATCACCCAACAGGCCTATACCGTGGTCAACCTGATGTCGCGCTACCAGTTCGACGAGCATGTTTCGGCTTCGGTTAATGTCAATAATCTATTCGATGAAAAATATTATGAACGCGTCGGCTTTTATAATGGCGTGTACTGGGGCGACCCGCGCTCGATAACCTTGGCACTCGACTGGAAACTCTAACCAGCCTCCGCCGAAGTTAACAACATTGTTAACTTCGGGAGTTCCCCACGTTAATACCCACTTAATAAGCTGCCCGCACAATCGCCCCATGAATCTGATCAAGGACCGAGCGGATACCGACCACACTGAATGGGAACACCTTGATGAAACCCTCGATTTTTATGCTTGCCGGCCTGCTGACCCTGACTTCCGCGGCGGCTTTTGCAGAAGGCGGCTCGGAGCGCTCGAAGGAGTTCTACAATAACTTCACCTTCACGCAGCAGAAATTCCACGGCAGCAATGAACAAACTGCCTCCGCTGACGGTAAAACTTTAAAGCGCGACACAGCTGATCAATCCAGCACCGAGGCACAACCTAAAAGTTAAGTTAACTTTTATTTAACTCGCATCACCCTGTGCCAATCCGCTCTGTTGGCAAAGGTTAACTTGGCGCCATTCAATGGCGCCTTTTTTTGCCTGTGCCTTATTACAGTGGTTTGTTCCAGAACAACATACGCCCATGGGCCGGATCAAATACCGAGTCGTCAAAACCGAACTTGCGGTACGCCGACTGCGCCACAGCATTGCCCTCGAGCACTTCCAAGGTGATCTTGCAGCAGCCACGCTGACGGGCGATTTCCTCGACCTTCTGCAGCATTTTCTGGCTCAGCCCCAGGCCCCGGAACCGATTCATCACGGCGACATCGTGGACATTGACCAGCGGACGACAGGCGAAGGTGGAAAACCCTTCAAAGCAATTGACCAATCCCGCAGGCTCGCCGCCCACGAATGCCAGGACACTGAACGCATGCGGGCGCTTGGCCAGTTCAGCCGGCAGTTGTTGCAACAGGTCGGCGGGCAGGCTGTGGCCGCCCCCCATTGGGTCTTCAGCGTAATGATTGAGCAGCAGGGCAATGGCCTCGGCATGCACAGGATTAGTGTAGCTGGCTTGCAGCACCAGGATTTCAGGGGTATCCATTTCCGTCCTCGATAACGACAAACAAGGGAATCAGTTCCCTTTGAGGAGGACGATTGTAAGCGTGGAGCAGGCGCTAGATGAAGGAGATTAACTACAAATAGCTGCCAGAAGGCGCGAAGGTTACCCACATCAAAAGCAGCCATAGGACTTGCACCAGGCTTTTTCCTACCCCCCAAAGCGCTGCAATTGCATTTCCTGCAAGCGACTCAAGGTTCGTCGGAAAGGGAATTCCAGATAGCCTTCGGTGTAGAGGCTTTCCAACGGCACTTTAGCCTCGATGAACAGCGGCACCTTGCGGTCGTAGCATTCATCCACCAGGGCGATAAAGCGCCGCACGCTGTCATCGTGTACTGACAACTCGGGCAATTCGCGATCACCGGCCGCTACTCGCTGGACACCGTCCTCGGTGCCTCGGGCAATCCGTCCCGGTCGCTTTTGTGCACTCAGGTTGGGGACCTCACCCAACAGGATCGCCTTGAAACGATCACACAGCAGCATGAAATCCATCGCTGCCAAAGGTTGCTCGCACAGGTCGGCATACCGGCACCACAACACCGTGTCGCTGGCCTGCACCGCCACGATGCAGCGATGACCGACACTGATCGGGCCATGGCGCACCGCTTGGCCTTCGCTCAATTGCTCGAACACCGCCGCCAGCGCATCCGGCTGATCGACCCAATAACGTTGCACGCCGACACCCGGGTGCAAGCGATGGTCTTCACCACCGTCCACCGCCACCACTTGCATGTGCTGCTTGATCGCCGCAATGCCCGGCAGGAAACGCTCGCGATTGAAGCCACCGGCGTAAAGCTGTTCGGGCGGTTGATTGGAGGTGCAGACCATCACCACGCCTTCTTCGAACATCACCTGGAACAAACGGCCAAGGATAATTGCATCACCGATGTCACTGACGAACAACTCGTCAAAACACAGCACGCGTACCTCTTGGGCCAGCTCACGGGCCAGCGCTTGCAACGGGTCATGGGTGCCGGTGAGCTGGAACGAACGCTGGTGTACCCAACCCATGAAGTGATGGAAATGCTGGCGCCGCGCCGGCACGCGCAGGCTCAGGTAAAACTGGTCCATCAGCCAGGTTTTACCCCGGCCCACCGGGCCCCAGAGGTAAACCCCGAGAATCGGCGAGCGCCCTTGGTGCAAGGCTTGGTGGCAGGTCTGCAGGGCATCCACCGCACGGCGCTGGGCATCGTCGGCGACGAAGCCCAGTTGGGTGGTGGCGTATTGATAAGCGGCGAGCGGCGAGTCGAAAGTCATGCGCGCCATTATGACTTACAAGGAGATATCCAACCGTGAAATCTTGCCCTGTTCGTTCAAGCGAAAGGTGTAGCGCAGCTCCAGCGGGCTGCCGGGGAAGTTGCCGGAAACCACATTGCTGACCAATACCTTGCCGGTGCGATGCTGCACGTTGAGCACTTCGACCCTGGGCTGATAACGCTGCGCGGTGTCTTCCATCCAACGTGCGATGGCGGCGGTGCCGACCTGATGCGCGCCCTCATCGAACACGTTGGCGTCGTCAGCAAAACAATGGGCGACGGCCGAAGTGTCGCAGGCATTGGTTGCCGCAATGTAGGCGGCGATGGCCGGGGCCAGATCAGCGTGGGACATGGCACAGCTCCTTTGTGATGATTTATGACGCCATGCTAAACCAGGGCTGTGTCAGTTTTTGTCAGGAGTGAACGGCGAGGAATGCTGCTGCTCCATCAACTTGCGCCAGCCCCGCAACCAATCACTGCGGCGCCCCGGATAGCGCTCGCCGCGGGACTCAGCGGCAGCCACGCGATCGGTGCGAAAGGTGCGATACGCGTCTCGCAGTTCGCACCAGGCCACGATCACCCGCACCTCATTGAGAAAACCCAGCGCCAGGGGCCAGATCAGCCGCTGGCTCTGGGTCTGGCTCGCGTCGGCGTAATCGATGTGCAGCTTGGCCTGGTTGCGAATGGCTTCGCGAAACACATTGAGCGGTACGCGGTTTTCCGGGTAGCCGAACCCTGGCGGGCCAGGTAGCAGCGTCGGGTTGCGTAACGCTTCCTGGGCGGCGGGGTCCAGCACGTCGGCAATTTTTGCCAAGGCGTTGGCCGCGGCATGGCTCAAGACATCGTCGCCACGCTGATCCACATAGCGCAGACCAAGCACGATGGCTTCGGTTTCCTCGGCATTGAGCATCAAGGGCGGTAAAAACAGCCCGCTGCGCAACACATACCCAACTCCGGCCTCGCCAAAAATAGGCGCGCCCAGCGCGGTCAATTCGGCGATGTCGCGATACAGCGTGCGCTCGGACACCTCCAACTGCGCCGCCAGTACGGCAGCGGTCACCGGACGCTTCTTGCCCCGCAGAGCCTGGAGCAAAGTCAGTAGACGAGTGGTACGCGACACGTTGAGCCCATCAAAAAAAGAAAGTGGCACAGCTTATCAGAGCACCCTGTCAGAAAATGTCAGCAGCCGTTCGGCCGCCGATTATCCGGGACGAAAAAAAACGGCCTGTCGGCCGTTTTTTTAATTGCGTGGTTTACGCAAGGCTCTTGCTGACCACCTCGAACACATCGCTCGACAGCTCACCGGAAGCTCGAATACGCTCCAGTTCCGCCTTCATCAGCGCCTGCCGCGCGCTGTCGTATTTGCGCCAGCGGGTCAACGGCGCCAATTGGCGCGAGGCGATCTGCGGGTTGAAACCGTTCAACTGAATTACCAGGTCCGCCAGGAAACGATAGCCCGAGCCGTCCGCGGCGTGGAAGTTGATCAAGTTCTGCCCGGCAAACGCGCCCACCAGTGCACGCACTTTGTTCGGGTTCTTGATGGTGAACGCCGGATGTTCCATCAACGCCTTGACCCGCGCCAGCCCACCCGGCAACACGCTGCCAGCCTGCACGCTGAACCACTGGTCCATGACCAGCGGGTTGTCCTTGAAGTTCTCGGCAAACACTGCCAAGGCCTTGGCTTTTTCCGCCTCGAACGGCGAATTCACCAACACCGCCAACGCGGTCAGGCGTTCAGTCATGTTGTCGCTGGTGTCGAACTGGTCCAACGTTGCCGCCAGCACTTGCGGCTTGCCGCTGAGCATCAGGTACGACAGCGCAATGTTCTGCAAGGCACGCCGGGCAAAGTGCTCGGCAGCCGCTACATACGGGGTTTGCTTGGAGAGTTCGCGGTTGGCCTGGTAGCGCAGCCACAAGCCGTCGAACAACTGGTCGGCCAGTTGCTTGCGGGCGAATTCACGGGCGGCATGAATGGCGTCGACGTCGGCCACTTCGCTGATTTCCGTCAGGTAGGCCTCACCCGGCAACGAGAGCATTTCGGCGACCATCGCCTGGTCCAGGCTTTCGTCGCTCAATACCGTGCGCAGAGCGTCGATCAGGCGCTGATCCAGCTTCAGCGGCTGACCCGCCTGGTACTGGCCAATCAGCTCCTGCAACACCTGCACCGACAGTTGCTGGCCGGCATCCCAGCGATTGAACCCGTCGCTGTCGTGCTGCATCAGGAACATCAACTGATCACGGGTGTACGCGAAGCTCAGTTTCACCGGCGCCGAGAAACCGCGCAGCAGCGAAGGCAGCGGCTGTTCGTTGATATCGACGAAGGTAAAGGTCTGCTCGGCCTCGGTCACCGAAATCACGCGGGACGTACCGGCAGCACTTGCCTCACCGGCCAGGCGCAACGCGACAGCGGCGCCCTTGCCGTCCAGCAGGCCCAATGCCACTGGAATCACGAACGGCAGCTTTTCCACTTTGTCCGGGGTTTCCGGGCAGCTTTGGCGGAAAGTCAGGCTGTAGGTTTTGGCCGCAGCATCGTAGGAATCACTCACCGCCAAGCGCGGCGTACCGGCCTGGCTGTACCAGCGCTTGAACTGGCTGAGGTCGGCACCGTTGGCGTCTTCCATGGCCTTGATGAAGTCGTCGCAGGTCACGGCCTGACCGTCATGACGCTCGAAATAGAGGTCGCTGCCTTTGCGGAAGCCTTCGGCGCCGAGCAAGGTGTGGATCATACCGACCACTTCCGAGCCCTTTTCGTACACGGTCAGGGTATAGAAGTTGGAGATCTCGATAAAACTTTCCGGGCGCACGGCATGGGCCATCGGGCCGGCGTCTTCGGCGAACTGATGAGTGCGCAGGTACGCCACATCCTGAATGCGCTTGACCGTGGCTGAGTTCATGTCCGCAGAGAAGCCCGAGTCGCGGAACACGGTGAAGCCTTCCTTGAGCGACAGTTGGAACCAGTCGCGGCAGGTCACGCGGTTGCCCGACCAGTTGTGGAAGTATTCATGCGCGACGATAGCCTCAACCCGCTGATGCGCGGCATCGGTGGCGGTTTCGGCGCGGGCCAGCACGGCGCTGGAGTTGAAGATGTTGAGGCCCTTGTTCTCCATGGCACCCATGTTGAAGTCGTTGACCGCGACGATCATGAAGATGTCGAGATCGTACTCGCGGCCGTAGGTTTCTTCATCCCAGCGCATGGATTTTTTCAGGCTGGTCATGGCGTGCTGGCACTTGTCGATATTTTCCGGCTCGACATAGATACGCAGCGCCACGGAACGGTTGGTCATGGTGGTGAAGCAGTCTTCGACACACCACAAATCACCGGCCACCAGCGCGAACAGGTACGCCGGCTTCTTGAACGGGTCCTCCCAGGTCGCCCAGTGGCGGCCGTCTTCGCCAGGACCGCTGGCAATCGGGTTGCCGTTGGACAGCAGCACCGGGTAGCTGTGTTGCTCGGCGATCACGGTGGTGGTGAAGGTACTCATCACATCCGGACGGTCGAGGTAGTAAGTGATCTTGCGGAACCCTTCGGCCTCGCACTGGGTGCAGAACATGCCGCCGGACTTGTACAAGCCTTCGAGGGCCGTGTTGGTTTCGGGGTGGATCTTGACGCTGGTGTCGAGGGTGAAGGTCTCACTCGTGGGCTGCACGGTCAGGTGGCTGTCGGTCAACTGGTAGTCAGCGTCCGTCAATTCCCGGTCAGCCAGGTTCACGCTCAACAGTTCGAGCTGCTGACCGTCCAGCACCAGCGGCGGCAAGCCGGCGCCACGTGCGGGGTTACGGCGCATCACCAGTTGCGCGTGGACCAGGCTGTGGTCCTCGAACAACTCGAAGGTCAGGTGCGTCTCGTCGATCAGGTAGTCCGGCGCCTGATAGTCCTTCAGGTAAATCATCTTCGGTTGTTCGGTACGCATGGGTGGCATCCTTTTACTGATGCACGGCGAGCTGGTAGGCCGTGTACTTGCGAATATTGATGACCCCGGTGTCGAAGATCAGGTATTGGCCCTTGATCCCCAGCAGCGTGCCTTCGGCAATCGGGTTCTTGTCCAGGTTGAAGCTGACGATCTTGGTCGGATACTGCTCGATCGGGTAACGGATTTCGATCGGTTCAATGTCGGCAATCGTTTGGATGGCTTGTAGGCCAAAGCGTTCCTGCAAACTCGCCAGGCCCTCGGCGCAAGACGCGAACAACTCATCGCGCACCTGCTTGAGGTCAACCGATTGTGCATCGCCCTTGAGCAAGGCCCGCCAGTTGGTCTTGTCGGCGACCTGGCTGCGGAACAGGTCTTCGACGAAACCGGACTGCTGGCGCGTGGACACACGCACGATCGGCAGCGCCTGGCTGGCGCCCTGGTCAAGCCAACGCGTGGGCAATTGGGTGGCGCGGGTGATGCCGACCTTGATCCCCGACGAATTGGCCAGGTAGACCACATGGTCGGTCATGCAGAACTGCTCGCCCCACGCCGGATCACGGCAGGTGCCGGCGGCGTAATGACAACGCTCGGGACTCATGATGCACAGGTCGCACTGAGCCAGCTTGGTCATGCACGGGTAGCAATAACCCTGGCTGAAGCTGGTCTTGGTCTTGCGGCCGCAATGGCTGCAATGGATCGCACCCAGGTACTCCAGGCGCACATGGGTACCGATCAACGGGTTGACCGGCACCTCGGTATCGCCCAGACGAAACGCATATTGAACGGTCGGCTCACCGAGTTGCGCCGACATTTTGCTGACTGCACCGCGACCGATTTCAATCAATGGATCGCGTCCGACTTGAACAGGATGTTCGGCACCGTGGTCGACTTCGATTCACACTCCTGCGTTCCCATGTAGCCGGTGCGCTGGTCTTCCGGCAGGTTCTGGATCTCCCAGGCGATCATCGCTTGCAGCGACAGCTCCCGCTGCTCGGCGGTGAGCTTGCGGCCATCGGACCATTTGCCGATTTCCACGGCGAGCTTGAGGCTCCGGTAGATGTCCGGGGTGATGTTTTCGATCATTTCAGCAAAAGAGGACATTCAGGCTCTTCCTTAACGAATAGTGGATTTGCGACGACTGTATAAACCGCCCAACAAGCCGGTCAGGCAACCGATGGCCAGGCCGCCGACATGGGCGGCATTGGCGATTTCGCCGAAACCGATCATCGAGACCAGCCCCGACAGGCACAGCACCAACCACACCAGCATCATCACCAGCACCCCACGGGGCAGGCGATAAGCCGGGTTGGGCGAGATGAGTTGATAGATCCAGCAATGCCCCAGCAGCCCATACAAGACGCCGGACAAGCCACCAAACAGGCCGGGGCCGCCATACAGGTATTGAGCGAAATTGGAGGCCAGGCTGAACAACAGCGTCAGCCCCAGCAGGTTGATACTGCCCTGGCGCGCTTCAATACGCCGCCCCAGCTCCCAGTACCACATGCCATTCATGGCCAGGTGCAGGATGCCGAAGTGGATCAGCATCGGCGTGACCAGCCGCCACCACTGGCCCGAGGCCAAGGTGTCGGCCAGCGGCGTGAACTGGATGTACTCACCCATCACCCGGAACGGCAGGAAGGTCAGCCAGCTCATCGCTTGCAGGTTTTCACCGAGCAAGGTCACCGCGCCGACGATCAGGCTCGCCAGCAACACCAGCGCTGTCACCGGGCTATGGCGCACTTGCTGAACAAACCCCGGACGCGTGACCGCCGTCTGCTCCGGAATATCCAGTTGCTGGTCCGGATCGCCGGCCGGAAAACGTTGATACAAGACGCGCACGTCGTCGCTGATGGTCTCGGGCACCCACAACACCTGCTCGCCCGCTTCTTCACTGACGCGATGGGGCACCTGCATGCGTTGCAGCAGTTTGACGAAACCGCCCAGGTCGACGCTCAGCGGCAAGCGTAATACGGGCACGGCACTCATGTAATCACCTCGGGGCGCTCAACGTCGACCCATACGAATTTATGCGGATCGAGGCGGGTTTCCTGATCCAGTCGGTACGCCACCAGCTTGCCGTACAGCACCGCGCTGTAGTCCAGGCAGGCCAGGTTCGGACGGATCGGCGCCGGTTTGCCGCTGCGCCAGTAATGCCCGACGAACAGCACAGGCTCGTCGACGCCGTAGCGCAGCAGGGAGTTTTTTTCAGAGGACGACAACGGTGTGCGCGCCACGGGTTCCGGCAATGCATCGGGCTGGAACACGATGTCGCCGTAGGTTTTCGGGTCTTCTTCCCAGAACTTGGTGCGGAAGAACGAGCGTGTCAGGCCGTCGCCGCCGGTCAGGGTCAAACCGTCCGGCAGACGCATGTCGGTGCCGCGCAACAGGCGATCAAAGGCATTGCAGGCGAAGCTGCCCGGCACGGCGGCGGCCTGCAGGAAATGCTGATCGATACAGCCATCGGGAAAAGTCGCGCGCAGCGGCTGGATAAACCCGTCATCCCAGCACGCATGCACCACGCGGAAACGCCCGGCGTCGACGAACAGCGGCATGTCATAGAACCAGCCGAGGAAGTCGTGCCAATCGGCCGGGTGGTCCTCGAATTGGGTCAGGGTCTCGTGGATCAAGCGCTCATGCCGCGGGGTGTGCTCGCGCACGAACTGCTTGCCGCTGCCCGGTGGCGCGGGCGTGGCCCAGCCCAGGGCGTTGAACTCGTGGTTGCCCATGATGCACAGCGCCTGCCCGGCCTCGGTCATGTCGTGGACAATGTGCAGCGCCTCGCGAATCCGCGGGCCACGGTCGATGATATCGCCGAGGAACACCGCCATGCGCGACGGGTGGCGCCAGGTGCCAGCGTGCTTGTGGTAGCCCAACTGGTCGAGCAGGTGCTCAAGGGTGTGGGCGCAACCATGCACATCACCAATCAGGTCGTAGCTACGCGCGGGATCGAGCATCAGTCGCCTCCACCCCCCAAGCGGCTGCCCCAGCCCAACTTGGTGCGGCACACTTCATAGTAATTGTGGTCCAGCGGGTGGATCAGCCGCAGCTTCTGCGCTTTTTTACTCACGGTGATGGTGTCACCGGGGGCGCAGGTGAAATGGTTCTGCCCGTCGCAGGAGACTTGCGGGTAAATCTGCATGTCTTTGGAAACCACGATTTTCAACTCACTGTTGCCATCGACCACAATCGGCCGGCTGGACAACATATGGGGGTACATCGGCACGATCACAATGGCGTCGAGCTTGGGGTGCATGATCGGGCCGCCCGCCGACAGCGCATAAGCGGTGGAGCCGGTGGGCGTGGCGACGATCAGGCCATCGGCCTTTTGACTGCACACGAACTGGCCGTCGATATACAGCTCGAATTCGATCATCCGCGTGGATTTGCCGGGGTGCAGCACGACATCGTTGAGGGCGTCGCCCTGGCCGATGGCTTCGCCGTGGCGGCGCACTTCAGCTTGCAGCAGGAAGCGGTTCTCCACCAGGTAATGGCCGTCGAGCACCTTGGCCACTTCGACTTCCAGCTCATCGGGACGAATATCGGTCAGGAACCCCAGGCTACCACGGTTGATCCCCAGCACCGGCACGTTATGCCGCGCGAGCGCCCGTGCGGCGCCCAGCAGGCTGCCGTCGCCGCCGACCACAATCACCATGTCACAGACTTCACCGAGCATCTTGCGCGACGAGGTTTGCAGGCCATGACCCGGGAGGATTTCGGCGATGGTGTCTTCGAGGATCACATGCAGGTGGCGCTCGAGCAGAAACTTTTTCAGCCGGCGGACGGTGTCCAACACCTGGGTACTGCCCAGGCGACCGATAATGCCGATATTGCGAAATTGCTCCATGGGGCTCCTGCGGGATTGGGGTGTGGCAAAAAAGAACGATTATGGGCGAAAGGCCGCGTCAGGCAAAATCCTTTGTCGCCGTGAAGCCTTGATGACAACGCTTCTCAGCCACCCTCCCCTGTGTAAAAGGCTATGCTCGGACCATGACCGTGTTCCCCGACTTGCACAACCTGCCCCGCCAACTGCGCCATCCCGAGGTGCGCGACCTGGCGTGGGTGATGCTCGCCCCGCCGATGCTCGCGCAAACGCCGTGGCCGCAACGCCATCCGCTGGCCGGCAGCGACTGGGTACAGGCGCCCGACCGTCTCGAACACTGGCTGCGGCAATTGGACCAGGACAGCACCCCCCTACAGCATTGGCTGAACCTGGCGCGCACCCGACGCCTGGGCCTCTACTACGAACGCCTGTGGCAGTTCGCCGTGCAGCATGCGCCGGGAGTGGAACTGCTGGCAGCCAACCTGCCGATCCGCCGCGCCGGGCATACCCTGGGCGAACTGGACATGCTGCTGCGCGACCGCGAGGGCGTGCATCACCTGGAACTGGCGATCAAACTCTACCTCGGCCCGCAGGACGGCAATGGCCAGGACACCGCGCAGTGGCTGGGGCCGGGCTGTCATGATCGGCTGGATCGCAAGCTGGCGCACCTGGCCCAGCATCAGTTGCCGATTTCGGCACGACCGGAGAGCCGCGAGGTGTTGGCCGCGCTGGGTATCGCGCAGTTCGATGCACACTTGTGGCTCGGCGGCTATTTGCTTTACCCCTGGCCTGGCCAGGCTGAACCGCCCTATGGCGCTCACCCGCAGCATTTGCGTGGGCGCTGGCTGCATCAGCGTGATTGGCGGGACTTTGTCAGCGCCAGCGCGCCCGGCCGCTGGCAGCCCTTGCCCCGACATGCGTGGCTGGCGCCAGCGCATTACCAGGCAGAAGCGGTGTGGAGCGAAGAACAGATGCTGGAATGGCTGGCGGACCTGGCACCGATGGCACCGGCTCAGTTGCTGGTGCGACTGGTTCAGAACGGCGAGGAGTGGGAGGAAGCCGAGCGGTTGTTTCTAGTGGCGGATCTTTGGCCGAATGTACCGGGCACTCCCTGACCTGCAAGGAGCGGTCTCACCGACTCGAAGGCTCAGCCCTCATTGAGAAATATCTGTTGCGGCAACCTGAAATCACGCAGCTTGAGCAACGCCAGCGGCCCCGCATCCAGTTCGGTGCGCAGGTGCCACGTCAGGTTCAGGCCGTCGGGCGCCTTGAGGGCCAGGCGGTAGCGGCTGTTGCCGTCGTCCAGTGGCGTGACCTGGGCGTTTTCCAGCAGGCGGATCAGGCCCCAGGGGCCGGGGTAGTCGCCAAATAGCCGCTCGCCGGCATGTACGCTGGTCCAGCTGAGGCTCACGCCGGGATAGTCGCTGCGCCCCGGCCAGTTGAAACGCTGCCAGCTTTCTTTCTGGTTGAAGTACTGGTGCCGGTCGCCGTTGAGGATGAAGGTGGTTTGCACCACGTCGCGCACGGGTTTGCCTTGCAGTTCAAAGCTCAGCCCCATGCCGCCTTCGGTGTAGAGCACATCGGCCAGTTCGCTCAGTTGATTGATCGCGCCCAGAAACTGCGGGTTGAAGCGCAGGCCTTGGCTGTGGCGCGGATCGGCTACCCAACGGCTACCTTCCTTGCGCAGCACGCCGCTCAATTGCTGCTGTAAAAACTGTGCGATGCGCCCGGAGTCCGCGCGGATCATCTGCCCCAACATCGGCAACGACGCATCGCTGGTGGTGGCGGCAAACGGGTAACGGCTGGCGAAGGCGGCGTTCCAATGGCTGACGATCGAGCGCTGCCAGTGGCTGTTGAGGCCCGCGGCGGACGGTTGCAACACGCGTTGCCAGGCCTGTTCCAGCGGCTGCACGAACAGCGTCTGCGCCGCCCCGCCCCACTCCGCGCCCAGGCTGGCGGCCAGCAGAGCACCGTAGGATTGGGTGTCGGTGAGGTCGATGCTGCGGCCTTGAAACACGCTTTGTGCCAGGGCCTGGGTCATTTCCAGCGGGTCGGGCGCGGTGCTGATCTGCTGCAGTTTCAAACGCACCCGTGTCACGCGGGTGAGGAAGGCCGGGAGACTGAGGCCGTCTGTGTTGGACTTGTCCAGCAGCGCCAATAACGGGCCGAAGGTCGCCGCCAGCGGCCCCCTGGCGGCCTGGGCCAACGGCTCGATCGCTGGAGCCTTGTCCGGCCCGATCAGCTTTTGCGCGGACTGCACCAGCGAGTCGGCCAGGGCCTGGGGTCGGCTGCCCGCCTGCGCCTGGTAGGCCACGCTGTTCAGCAGCGCGATCAAGGGCGATTGGCGCACGTCGCTCATCAGCGTCAATTGGTCGATTGACTCATCGAGACTCGCGGCCTGCTGCCAGCGCAGGCTGTTGAGCAGATCCTGCCAGGCGCTGGCGTAGTCCTGGAAGTAGCGTTCGGTGAGGCGGGCGCGCAGTTGCTCAGGACTCAGGCGGGTGTCGACATCGGCGGGTTGGTCGCTGAGCACCCAATCGATTTCCTCGCGGCGCGCCTCGGCGATCGCATCGATGGCTTGGCGCACCGAGCCTTCCCAGGCCTGGCGGGTGAACACGCCGGGCACGCTGGCCTCGGTGGTGAACAGGGCCTGGGCGTCGGTGTCGCCGACCAGTTGCTGCAGGCCCAGGGCCGGGTAGTGATGGGCGGCGTCATCGAGCAATTGTTGGTACAGATTGGCTTCGGCATTGCGTTGACCCAATTGGCCGAGCAGGACCTGCCGGACTTGCGCGACCAGCCGCGCATCGGTGTCGATGCGCCAAGTTGGATTGGCGGCCAGGTGTTCAGCGTAAAACTGCCACAGAGTGGGGCCCAGGGCTTGCCAGAGGCCCGCGCGGGAAGGCTCGACTTCGCCGAGGGTTTTCACCAACAGACTGGCGTCGGCTTTTGCCGGACGCGCCATCATCAGGTAGGCCTTGAGCTGGTCGTAGGCAGCACGGGCGCGTTCGGCGCGCTCGGGATTGTCCGGGGCCAGCTTGACCAGGGCCGTGAGCTGTTGGCGTAAAGCGGCGACGGCCGGGTCGCGGATCAGGCGGTTATTGGCTTCGACGTAGCGCGGCCACACGGTTTCAAGCAACACTGGGTTTTGACTCAGGCCGAAGCGCTGATACCACGGAGCGCCGCCTTGAACGCGATCATCCAGGCGCGCCAATTCGCGGACCAGTTCATGGAGGGCCAGGAGCTGTTCGTCGCCTTGTGATGCGCGTTGCAAGGTCGACAACGAGCTGTGTACCTGGGCAATCTGCGTGCGGTTGCTGATGAATGACAGCAGCAGTCCTGCGCTCCACAGCATGGCTAGGCCGAGAGCCAATGCGTAGCCAACTCGCGGCACGCTCCAGCCCAGCCGGCGGCCACGGGGGTTATCGCCGAGTACGCCGTGCCACACCGGGGCCACCGACCACGCCTGTTGTTGATCATGCGGCGAGCGCTGTACCGGCAGGCTGAACCACAACCCCCGCAACGGCACGCCACGGGCAAATTCGCCGGCCAGATGCGCCAAGGTGTGACGCCAACGATCAATGCCCTCGCCCTTTAAATCTCGCGACAAACGCAGCAGAAAATCATCCTTCATCACCGCGTTCATCTGCGCCAAACCCGCGCGACGCAAAGGCTCCAGCAAACGATTCAGCGCGGCGTCCAATACCGCCGCCGAGAAGCGCGCGGGCAACTGACAGCCCACCGGCTGCGCTTTGCGCGTGTCCTGCGCCCATGCACTGCCGCAGACCTGCCAGAGGGATAACGGCAACTGCCAGCGCAAGTCACGGGCAAGGCGCTGCACCTGGCGTACACCTTTGCCCATCGCGACATCGTCGGCGGCCTGGGTTTCGTTCAGCGCCCAGACGACTCCGTCCAACGCACGCCAGCGGCTGAGGCCGCTCCATTGCTTGAGGAAAGACTGATCCAGCGCGGCCTGCGCACTACCGCCCCACAGCAGGACGGTGCCTTGGCCTTCGAGCCATTGGTGAGCGGCCAGGGTGGGGGCGATGGCTTCGATTTCGGTGGGTTCGCCGATGATGAGCAGCAGGCGGGTTTTGTGGCGCCAGAAGAGGCCGTAGTGCTCGCGTAGGTGCTCGCGCACTTTTACCGCATCTGGCGATGCGGGTTCCCGGGTCAATCGCGAGTTCGGCGTTTCGGTGACCGCCCTCACGACCTGCTGTGCCTGGCGAAGCGCCAGACGATCCCAGGCCAGCAAAATGACCGGGCAGAACCAGCAGAGCGCGAACCACACCCCCAGCCCCCACAGCAGCAATTGCTTGAGCGGCATTTTCGGCCAGCCCAGATAGCCGCTGCACAAGCCATACAACAGACCACCGAGCAGTACCAGTAGCGTCATGATCAGCAGATAGCCCAACCCCACGCGAACCAACGAGCCCTTACCCACGTCCTTAACTGTTGCCATAAGGCACCGCCACTCCAATCGCCAATCGTTGGTTTCCATCCTGGCTCAGCCAACCACAGGGCTGACCCGCCTCCCCCGCTTGCAGCAATGCCAGGGACATCCCGATAAACGGCGCCAGGTGCGCCAGCACGCCCCATTGCCCGGCCAGTTGATGTTCGACTGCCGACCAGCCGCCCTCTACAAACGCAGCCTGGCTGGCTCGATCCAGTGCCAGGCAGGTGGTCGGCGCAGATTGCAGTCCGGCGTAACGCTGCATCTGTGCACACAGCTCGGCGGGCGACTGGCTTGCAAGGTATTCACCGCGATGCACCAACTGCTGCCCCTGCCAGCTCACTCGCCAGAAGAAACCCGCTTCACCCCCCAGCTCGCCCTCTTCGGCACTTGCCACCGACGCCACGCCGGCGCACAACAACCAGTCGTCCTCGCCACGACAATCGCGATGGAAGGTATCGATCAGGTCATCCAAATCAGTCAGGTTCTGTAGCAGCAAACGGGCCTCGGGCAACACCACTCCCGCCCGGACCAACGCCTCAACGAAAGCAGCCTGGCCGCTCTCATCCCCCACCCAGGCAATTGCCCGCAACTGTGGCCAGCACTCGGACAACCCCGGGAGGGCCAAGGTTAAACGGGTGAGATGCCGTGCCAGTGCAGGTTCACGCTCGCTGATCAAACTCAGCGACAGTGGGCAACGCAACATGGGCTGTGTAGCGCCGGGTATCGCCAAGGATGGCGAGACGCTTGTCATCAAGTTCAGGTAGTCTTCTTGCATGTCACCCGCCGGGCCGAGCAACAACACATCCTGCACCGGCAAACACAGCGAGCGCCGTTGCCACCAAGCCTGCATGGCGACCTCCAGCGCGCGCAGATACACCTTGCGGTTGAACAGCTCGATCTGCCACACCAACACACGCACCGCCAGGATCAGCGCCCAGCACAGCGGCAGCACCGCACTCCACAGCCACCATTCCAGGCGCGGTTGCTCCTGGGGCCACAGCATCAGCAAAACGGCCGACTGCACTCCCCACGGCAGTGCCAACCCCAACCACCAACTGCGCCAACGCGGCTCGCCCGGTTCGATAACGTCGGGGTACTCAGGCGGACGGTTCATGGCGCAACCACCATTGAAGTGGCCGGCAGGCTGCTGACCAACTGGCAACCACACGCGCAACGATGGCCGTGCAGCGCCACAGGTTTGCCGTCCATGGTTGAACCCGAAGCGCCTTCGATAATGTGCGTAATGCCATGCAGGTTGCAGCGAACTTGATCATCCACGCAGGCCACTGGTTTGCCGAAGGCTTTGTAATGCCCCGACAACACCTCACCGCCAAACGGGTGCAGTGGGTCGCCCATGCGTACCAGGGGCATCATGACACCAGCTCCTTAACCTGTTCGACCAACCCGCCAGTGCGTTTCAGATAGTCCAACATGTTCTGCCTGCGCAGGGCTTCTTCACCCTCGATAATGGCTTGTGTTTGCTGTGCCACCACCTCACCGATCGCGAAGGTCGGTTGCAGGATTTTCTCCGCCCCTGGCAGGAAAGGCTCCACTTTGCCACTGACGACATCGATCACCTGGTAGCCCACTGATGCACCAGCCAGCGTGCCTGCCAGTCCTTTCCAGCCATGACGACGGATGCTGTACACCCCGCCCAGTACCAGTGCGATGCCCACCACACGCCCGGCCACCACCACCGGGGTCATGCGCTTGTTGGTTTCGTCGCCGAAATACACCATGCGGTAACGAAAATAATCCCCCCACAACTCCCGCGAACTCGTAGCGTCGTGCATAAACCAGGCACGCGAGTCATGCATCTGGTCGTCAAACAGCGCGACCAGTGCAGCTTTCTGCGGCGAATCGCTGACGCGAAACTTATTGCTGTTGTTCCCGAGCTCAACAAACAGCTCCTTGGCGCGCATTTCACCCTCGGCCTTGATCCGCTCATACTCCTGCTGCTCGTCGTCGTCATTGAGCAGGTACACCGTGTCCCTAAGCGCCACATCGACGACCCAGCCTGCCACGCTGGTCTGATCGCGCCGCCAACCTTGGTAGTCGTGTTCGAACTCCACAGCGGCCTCGCGGATCTGCTGCTGATCCCTTACCGGTTCGTAAGCCGGCGGGCTGGCCGTTCCCAACAGAAGCTGTGCTTCGTTCTCCTGACCCCGGGCCGCCTTGCGCTTTTCTTTGGCGATGGCTATCTCAGCCTCACGTTTGGCTTTTTGCGCCGCTTCCAGCGATGCATTGGTCTGTGTGGCTTGGCCGTAAAAAGGTTGATTGACGTAACTGCCACGGGCCAGACGCTCGATGCGCCAGCCAGTGAGCCAGGCCAATTGCGCGGCCATAGCGTCTTCAAGGGAGTGGCCCAGGCGTAGGGATGGGCCGTTAGACGGAGTTGGCGGGGTGGTTTCTTCGGTTAGGCCCAGGGTGTTGCGCCAGGCGTTGAAGCGGTCGATGAGCTGATCATCTAACGCAAACTCTTTTAAGTTGTCTGTCGACATGGTGCGCGCCCGCTGAATCTGACGCAGTTTATCCGGCAGCACCGCCTCAGGTACCGTCAACGGCGCACCAGCCGCAAAGGCCTCCGCATACAGGTCATGCAGCACAATCTGCGATAGCAACTCGCCCGAACCGCCTCGGGCCTTGCCCTGATCCCCAGGTGGGTAACCGCCGCCCACATCCGAATGCACACCGGGGTAGACCACCTCCCGGGCATAAGGGGGATAAAGGCCATCTGCATAACGGATCGAGTCCAACGGGAAGCACAAGCGCTGCTCATGGGCCGCGACAAAATGCCGGCAGACCTTGATCCACTCGGGGAATGCCTTGACATCGGGTAACTTCTGAGTGCCATCGGCCCAGTCCATATGCCCGTCGGCAAAGGGCGCGGCATGGGCGCTGCCCACCGAAGCCACGGTGTCGAGCAAGCCAAGAAACTCGATGGTCAACGGCAGTCCCAATAATGCCTGCTCTAGGTGTTCGGCCCCTTGCGGGGTATCGAACAGCTCACTCAACCAGGTAACGAAGGTCCGAGCCTCGGCCGCCCCACGGGAAAAACCATAGACGAACAGCTTGATCGCCAGCACCTTGGGCTGCACGGTCGCGACCCTGGTCCGCAAGGGCTCCAGCAGCGAGGCCATGACCTGGCGCCGGCTGCTTTTACCCTGCGCAGTCAGCGGCCAGGTGCTGGCCATGGCTTTGAGCTTGGCCTGGGCGACTGGCAGATCCAACCCCTGCTTGTTGTTCAGGGCGAAGGACAGCGCATCGGCAATTTGCAATAGCCCCCAATTAACCCGGTCCTCCCCTCGATTGGCGAAGGCCAACCCGCGCATGCTGAAGTCCAGCTCGCCAATTTCAGGAAAGGGGGTGCCCACACCGGGGATGTAATAACGAAAATAGCCACTTTCCGGCTGCTCCAGAGTGGCGTGGTAGAGCCGAGCGATATTGGTCGGATGGGGCGGCGTGGCCTTATGGGTGTCGTAGGGTTCGTTGTTGTTAGTACCGTCAAAGAACAAGCTGATATGCAAGCTATGTGCGCAGGTAGAAGCACCACGTAAACCACGCAGGGCATTCAACTCTTGGCGGTACTGTTCCACCTCGATCATTTGTAGATCGTAGTTGGCACTTACGCTCTGCAAATCGCTGGGCAAGCGCCTTTTCTTGGGAAATATGGCCGGCACATAAACCGACTCAGCGTTCTTCACTTCGGACATACGACTGGCTCCTTCATTTCCAATGGTTCCTTGATGGGGCTATTGGGTGATGGATAGCGCCAACAAGACGTGGAGACCTTGACTTGATAGCAGGGTAAAAAATGCACTTCCAACGCACACAATCTGCCCTCATAAGGAGGGAGCTCTACTATGGTGCTATATCTCCCATAGTTTGCCTCATGCCTAGCCAACGCAACCTCATCAAAATTAAATCCATCAGGTTTACGCTTAATTTTTTCGTAAGGGCTCGGATCAGTTTCCCACTCCACTTCAAGTTTCAAGCCTGGCTGCCATTGCCTTGGCAACATCGCACAGCACATCCCACCACCATAACCATGCGGAGATATATTGGCGCCGCCATAGCCATTCACCGAAAAGTAATTAATGGCCGCTGACGTGTGGTTCACTCCATTCAAATTTCCCGCTAAAAATTTAGACTCCCCCACCGAGCACCCAGCCAGTAACAAAAGCAAACAACCGCCCAACCATCGGCACATAGCACTGCCTTCTAAATAGTTCATCCCATGCTCCTTATTCACACTTAAGCTCTGTAAGAAAAATACCTGCACCAAACCTCTTTCATTCAGAACCTCCTGCGACTCACTGGATAAACATCCTTTCTTGGAAAAAGTCAGACACATAAACCGATTTGGCGCCCTTCACTTCGGACATACGGCTGGCTCCTTCATTTCCAATGGCTCTTTGATGGGGCTATTGGGTGACGGATAGCGCCAACAGGAGGTGGATACCTTGACTTGATTGCAGGGTAAAAAATGCACTTCCAACGCACACAATCTATCCTCATAAGGAGGAAGCTCTACTACGGCGCTATGTTGTTGGTAGTTCGCTTTATGCTTGGCATAAGCTTCTTCATCAGGACCGTACCCGGATGTTTTTCGCTTAAGCCTCGCATAAGGATTAGGATCAGTTTCCCACTCCACTTCAAGCTTCAAGCCTGGCTGCCATTGCCTTGGCAACATCGCACAGCACATCCCACCACCATAACCATGCGGAGATATATTGGCGCCACCATAGCCATTTACCGAAAAGTAATTAATGGCCGCTGACGTGTGGTTCACTCCATTCAAATTACCCGCTAAAAACTTGGACTCCCCCCCCGAGCACCCAGCCAGTAACAAAAGCAAACAACCGCCCAGCCATCGGCACATAGCACTGCCTTCTAAATAGTTCATCCCATGCTCCTTATTCACACTTAAGCTCTGTAAGAAAAATACCTGCGCCAAACCTCTTTCATTCAGAACTTCCTGCGACTCACTGGATAAACATCCTTTCTTGGAAAAGTCAGACACATAAAACGATTCGGCGCTCTTCACTTCGGACATATGGCTGGCTCCTTCATTTCCAATGGTTCCTTGATGGGGCTATTGGGTGATGGATAGCGCCAACAAGACGTGGAGACCTTGACTTGATTGCAGGGTAAAAAATGCACTTCCAACGCACACAATCTATCCTCATAAGGAGGAAGCTCTACTATGGCACTGTGTTGTTGGTAGTTGGTTTTATGTTTGGCCATAAAAATTCGAAATGCATCCGAACCTAAAGGCGGAGATTTTGCATAGGGGTTCGGGTCAGTTTCCCACTCCACTTCAAGCTTCAAGCCTGGCTGCCATTGCCTTGGCAACATCGCACAGCACATCCCACCACCATAACCATGCGGAGATATATTGGCGCCACCATAGCCATTTACCGAAAAGTAATTAATGGCCGCTGACGTGTGGTTCACTCCATTCAAATTACCCGCTAAAAACTTGGACTCCCCCACCGAGCATCCGGCGAGTAAAACAAGAAAACAACCGCCCACCCATTGGTACATAGCGCTGCTTTTTAAATAGCTCACCCTCTACTCCTTATTCGCACCAAAGTTCGGCATGAACCCACTTGCATTGCTCAACAGACAACTAAGGCCTATCAGCTAGACAACATCCGCCCTACTCCAATGCAACTCTGCGTATAATTTCAAGTCACCAAAATAGTTTTCTTGACTGGCTTGCAGCACTACGCGATAACAACATGCAAAACACTGCTCATGGGAAAGTTCCGAAAACCTCGCCCTGGCAACTTCGAACAGATTCTGTGCGTCACTGATGCTGCCCAACCGGTCAAATTGAGCGTCAGCCAAGTTGATGGGAGGAAAGGTTTCAGCCAGGGGCTGATTCGACCGATAGGTACCAGGCTGCCAGACAGGCTGCTGGTCCCGGTTCAGCCAACTCCAGAACAGGGTCACCCGCAGAAATTGCTCTTTCTGTTCTGGGCTCAATACGCTGGCCAACACTTCGGGCATTACGCGGGGGTCATAGAAGCGCAGCAATCCCGACTGGCCTCCCCACTCAAGCTGCGAGAGCCCCTGAAGGGACTTAGCCAAAACATCAAACGGCATAGGTGAAATCAACAGCATGAGGCGTGGCAGATGCCCGACTTGCTCAATCAGTTCTTCCAGCCAGGCTTTGTGCCGCCAGTCGTCGAGGTTGATTCGCATCAAAATGGGCGCCTGCGTCAACAGTGCCTCTTCTGGTGTTGCACTGAATAAAGAAAACCAGCGCATGCCCGGTTCCATAAGGCGAAGGGCCGGCAATAGGGATACATCCCAGGCGGCTTGATCAACCACGACATCGACATGCCCACGTTCGCGGAACCGCACAGGCTTTCTATTTGCTCGATCCAGCGTGTGTAGTGTTCTTGCATTTTTCTACCCTCAGTCGGTGGCGCGCATGACCGCGCCCGCTGCTTGCGTTTGAGCAATTTTCAGGCACTCTTCGCACACCGAATGCGGCAACTCACGCAAAGGAAAGCGCTGGCTGGTCGTGGTTTCCCAGACGTGTTGGCCTTTAAGGTTGAGCTTGCCCGGGGTGTGGATGTCGATAGCGCCGCCGGGTGTGATGCGGATATACCCGCCACCACACGCCAAGGTGATGCCGTTTTTAGCCGTCAGTTGCAGATGCCCCTGTACGGTCTGCAGGGTGATGTCTTGCTGGGCAATCAGATTCAACACGTCGTTGTGGGATTCGATTTCCAGCGGCCCCTTGCCGGACACCAGGCGCATGCCTTCCTGCTGGGCAAGCAGGGAAATGGCCTGATTCGCGTGGACGGACAGCCGTTGAGCGGCTGCCAGGTTGATCTCATCGTTGCTTTGCACATACATCGCCTCGCCGCTTTTGAGCAGCAGGCTTTCAGGGGTTACCGCACCAATGCCCTTGGGCGCACTGAGTAGGATGGCCGAGGCGTTCAGGTCTTTGGCGTTGTCCTGGAACTGTTGCAGACCATCAATGGCGGGTTTGCGACTGCGATGAGACTGGGCGATTGCCTGCCAGTCAGCGATTTGTTGTGTGGCTCCCGCGACCAGATCGGTGGCTGGCGCCATGGTGAGCACATCACCAGAAGCCTTGGCCTGTATATCCGTACTGATGAACAACCCTTTGCCTGCACGAATGCTCCCCCAAGCATCTGTACGTAGCTCAAACCCTTCCCCACGCTTTTTACGCTGACCATCCACCAAATGCCCCAGGTTCAGTTGGCTCTTACCTCCATACTCAGTACTGACCTTGATATGCTCCCGCCCCCGCGTGTCATCCATCCGCAGCTTGTTGTTCGCCGGGGTACGCAGCACGTTGCGTTTGTAGTTACGCAAGGTCACATGATCGACATGCTGGCTATCGTGCAACGCGTGCGCGATGTAGGGCCGGTCTGGGTCGCCTTGTTCAAAGGCGATGGCCACTTCGGTGCCGGGAATCAACGGCAGGTGCAGGCCGTGGGTATCTCCGGCGTAGGGTCGGGCCAGGCGTAGCCATAGGCTTTCTTCGCCGGGTTTCCAGGTGTCGCGGTCGAACAGGAAGTTGACCTTGTAGCGCCCTTCGAGGTCGATGTGGCCGTAGGGGTCGTTGGTCTGTGGGCTGGTGACGCGGGCCGGGACGGTGCCGGCGATTTGGGGTTTGGGCTGCAGTGCGGGGCGAAAGCACACGGTGTCTGAATAGGGTATGGCCTGGAAGGTCGCGACCAAGCTGCTATCGCGGGCGGCGGTGGTGGTCAGGCCGGTGATCACCGCGCCCGGTGTGAAGGCTTGGGGCGCGCCGCCGGTGGTGTGCAGCACCTGCCCCGGCGCTAACGTGGCGCTGCTGGTGATGCCGCTGAGTTGGGTCTGGGCGTTGAGGTAACGCTCGTGGCGCAAGCGTGCGTAGAAGTAGCCGCTTTCACTGAGCAGGTCTTCGTCCTGATCCAGCCGGTCGCCGAGGGTCGTGTAGGGCTCGGCGTAGTGGTAGGCCTCGCCGTAGGTGCCACTGGCGCCGCGGCTCTGGTCGATCTCGCCGCTCAGGTGGGCGCCGGCGTCGCGGGGGTGGTAGGCGCGGATATGCACCTGTTGTTCGACCACCCGGTGGTTCGATTGCAGGTGCCACACCGCGTCCTGCCCGCTGCTGCCCAGCCCGGATTGCGGGCGATACGGCAGCGCGATATCGAACTGGTAGAGGCGCTGATCGTCGCAGAACTCGACCACATCGATACCCAGGCGTTCGTCGCTGGTGAAGCGGTACCAGATGCCGACGTCGGCGAGCAGGCGGTCGATGAAGGCCAGGTCGCTCTCGCCGTATTGCATGACCTGCTCGCGCCTGGGGTAGTCGCGTTTCAGGCTGAACAGAAAGTCCTGGCCTTCAAAGTCGTGGCGGCTGCGCAGGATGCTTTCGACGATCTGCGGCACGGATTGATGCTGGTAGATGCGAAATTGTCTGCCTTGGCCGAGCAGGGCCAGGCGCGACTGCAGAGTGATTTCATAACGGGCCTGGTCGTTCGAGCCGGATTGACGCTTGAAGCCGGTGACCACACCGTGCAAGGTGCGCAGCGGTTTGACCGCGGGCGCGCTGAAGCCTGAGGCCGGTGGTTTTTGCGGGGCGGCGTGCAGGCTGAAACGGGCGTCCTGGCCAAGCAGGGTTTCGGCGGCGAGGTCACGTTCGGTGCTGGTGAATTCCACGCGATAGGTGAAGGGCTGGCTCAGGTGTTCGCGGCCTTCAAAGGCCAACACGTCGAGACGGGCTTCGATGTTGTGCACACTCAGGGTGTGCCGGCCATGATCGAAAAGAACCCTCGGCAGTACGCTGGAAGTCATTCCCTTTACTCCTGGACGCGAAAGCCCAGAGAGTAAAGATTTGTTATCGGTGATTAATGTCGGAAGATTCGACTTTACAAGAGCGACACTTCCCGATCTGGTTTTAGAGCCTAAAAACTATCGATATGTCGATAATCCAAATACAGGTGCTGAGCCAGTTCTCGCGCCCTCCCCAACCGAATCGGCCCGCGCTCGATATCGACCAATAACCCCGGGCACTCCAGCGATGGCAACGCGGCAATCTCCTTGAGTCGCCCGTCAGTCAGCACCAGCAACCGCTGCTGTTCGGTGGGGAAACGCGTTCTGCGTGCCACCAGCCATTGCGCCGCCTCGCCCAGCGCGGCCAACAGCGGCGTACCGCCACCCGCGCCGAGCTGATCGAGCCAGCCAGCCAGGCTTTTCGCGGCTTTCAGGCCCTGCACCTGCCACTTCGGCGACTGCCCGCTCGCCGTCAGCAATGCCATGCGCGCCCGCTGGCGGTAGGCGTCATCCAACAGTTGCGCCAATAACCCTTTGGCATCGGTCAAGGCACGATGCCGCCGCGTCGACGCCGACGCGTCGACAATCACCAACCATAACTCCTGGGCCGAGCGGCTGCGCAGGTGGAAACGCAGGTCCTCACGAGACTGCGGCCGCCCGCCGAGCAAGGTGCCCGGCCAATTGATCGAGCCCTGCTGCGCGCCGCGCGACTTGCCGTGCCTGCCTTTATCCAGTCGCCCCGCCTTGGGCCGGGCATCCGCCCCCGCGTCAGGTCGGGGGCGGATGCCTAAGGCTTTTTTGGCCAGGCGGGCACGTCTCGGCGAGCGCCCGTGGGCAAGGCCGGTGCGGGCATATCGCCCCACTGGCCTTGGCCGGGTGAAGTGTCGGACGCTTGAGGCGCCTGGCCCTCACGGTTGGGCGGGCTGGGCGGCGGGGACTGCGCCTGGCGACGATGGCGCAAGGCAAACTCGGCCACGGCTTCGATATCTTCCTCGGTGATGGCGGTCGCGCCGCGCCAGGCTGCATGCGCTCTTGCGCCACGCAACCAGACAAGGTCGGCGCGCAAACCATCCACGCCCGCGGCAAAGCAGCGTTGGGTGATCTGTGCCAGCGCCTCGTCATCCAATGCAATGGCCTCGAGACAGGCCCGCGCCCGGGTGCAACGCTCGCGCAGGGCGGCCTGCGGTTCGGCCCACAACGCGCAGAAGGCCACGGGGTCGCTGTCGAAGTCGAGGCGCCGGCGGATGATCTGCCCACGCTCGGTCGGCACGGTTTGCCCGCTCAAGGCCACATTGAAGCCGAAGCGGTCGAGCAACTGCGGACGCAACTCACCCTCCTCCGGGTTCATCGTGCCGATCAGCACAAATCGCGCCGCATGCCGGTGGGAGATGCCGTCGCGCTCGATCAGGTTGGTGCCGCTGGCGGCCACGTCCAGCAGCAGGTCCACCAAATGATCGGGCAGCAAGTTGACCTCGTCGACATACAACACCCCACCATCCGCCTTGGCCAGCACGCCGGGTGAAAACTGCGCGCGGCCTTCGCCCAATGCCGCATCCAGGTCCAGGGTGCCGACCAGGCGCTCTTCGGTGGCGCCCAACGGCAAGGTGACGAATTGACCGCTGGCTAACAGGTCCGCCAAGCCACGTGCCAGGGTGGACTTGGCCATGCCGCGCGGGCCTTCGATCAGCACGCCGCCGATCTTCGGGTCGATGGCGGTCAGGCACAGCGCGAGTTTCAGGTCATCGGCACCGACCACGGCCGACAGCGGGAAATGGGGAATATCAGTCATCAGCTGTCTTCTTCTATATCCAGCAACAGGTTTTCCAACGCCTCGCGATACGCCCCCGGCGCTTGCCACATGCCACGCTGCTGGGCTTCGAGCAGGCGCTCGGTCATGTCCCGCAGGGCATCAGGGTTGTGCTGTTGCACAAAGGCGCGGGTGTCGGGGTCGAGTAGGTAGGCGTCGGCGAGCAAGACGTATTGGTGATCGTCGATCAGCGCGGTGGTGGCGTCGAAGGCGAACAGATTGTCCACGGTCGCCGCCATCTCGAACGCACCTTTATAGCCATGACGCTTCACACCTTCGATCCACTTGGGGTTGGCGGCGCGGGCACGGATCACCCGGTTCAGCTCTTCCTTCAAGGTGCGGATCTTCGGCACGTCCGGCTGGCTGTGGTCGCCATGGTAGCTGGCGGCCTTGTCGCCGCTCAGGGTTTCCACGGCGGCGAGCATGCCGCCCTGGAATTGGTAGTAATCGTTGGAATCGAGCAGGTCGTGCTCGCGATTGTCCTGGTTTTGCAGCACCGCCTGCACCTGGCTCAGGCGTTGGGCGAATTGCCCGCGGGCGGCGGTGCCCTCGTCGGCGCCACCATAGGCGTAGCCACCCCAATTCAGGTAGACCTCGGCCAAGTCCTCGCGGCTTTGCCACAAGCGACCGTCGATCGCGCCCTGCACGCCCGCGCCATAGGCACCCGGCTTGGCCCCGAAAATACGCCAGCCCGCCTGTTTCGCCGCCGCGGCCTCGTCCAGGCCGGACTCAAGCAACGCCTGGCGCTCGCAACGGACCTTGGCGGCCAGCGGGTTCATATCGTCAGGCTCGTCCAGCGCCGCCACCGCTTGTACCGCCGCATCGAACAGGCGGATCAGGTTGGCGAAGGCATCCCGGAAGAACCCGGACACGCGCAAAGTCACGTCGACACGCGGGCGGTCCAGCAGGCTGATCGGCAGGATTTCGAAGTCGTCCACCCGCTGGCTGCCCGTGGCCCACACCGGGCGTACCCCCATCAGGGCCATGGCCTGGGCGATATCGTCGCCGCCGGTACGCATGGTCGCGGTGCCCCACACCGACAGGCCGAGCTGGCGCAGGTGGTCGCCGTGGTCTTGCAGGTGCCGCTCGAGAATCAGGTTGGCCGACTGGAAACCGATGCGCCAGGCAGTGGTGGTCGGCAGGTTGCGCACGTCGACGCTGAAAAAATTGCGCCCGGTGGGCAGCACATCCAGACGCCCCCGGCTCGGCGCGCCGCTCGGGCCCGCCGGCACGAAGCGGCCGCCCAGGGCATCGAGCAGGCCGCGCATTTCCGCCGGGCCGCACCCATCCAGGCGTGGCGCCACGACACTGCGCAGACTTTCGATGACGGATTTGACGTCCTCCCAACCGGGCTCTTCCAGCTGTTCCAGCGGCCCCGCCAGCGCCTGCTCGATCAACCGTGCAGCGTACAGTTCCAGGCGCTCGCGGGTATCACCGGCGGTGCGCCACAGCTGTAGATCGATCCTTTGCAAAACCTCCGGGCGGCGTCCGGTCCAGGGTTCGGCCAGGGCGCAGTCCAGCGGGTCGAAACCCAGCTCGAAGGCCTTGGCCAACACCCGTAACAGGCTCGATTGCGCGCCTCGGCCGTCGCCACGCGGGATACGCAGCAACGCGAGCAAGGTGTCGATACGCAAGCGGCCCTGGGGCGACTCGCCGAAGATATGCAGGCCGTCGCGGATCTGCGATTCCTTCAGGTCACACAGGTAGGTATCCAGGCGCGGCAGCCAGATCGCCGCGTCGGCCTCGCTGTCCAGCTCAAGCTCCTGGTCGATACGGGTTTCGCGCACCAGCTTGAGGATGTCCTTTTGCAGCTCGCGGGCGCGGCGCGGGTCGAGCAGTTGCGCTTCGTAGTATTCGTCCGCCAACAGCTCCAGGTCGCGCAGCGGCCCGTAGGTTTCGGCACGGGTCAGCGGCGGCATCAAGTGATCGATGATCACCGCCTGGGTGCGCCGCTTGGCCTGGGCGCCCTCACCCGGGTCGTTGACGATAAACGGATAGATATTCGGCAGCGGCCCGAGCAGCGCGTCGGGCCAGCAATTTTCCGACAGCCCGACGCCCTTGCCCGGCAGCCATTCCAGGTTGCCGTGCTTGCCGACGTGGATCACGCCGTGAGCGCCGTAGGTGTGGCGCAACCAGAAATAGAACGCCAGGTAAGCGTGAGGCGGCACCAGGTCCGGATCGTGGTACACCGCGCTGGCGTCCACCTGATAACCGCGGGCCGGCTGGATGCCGATAAACGTCAAGCCCAGGCGCAGGCCGGCGATCATCAGGCGGCCGTCGCGGCACATCGGGTCGTTGTGCGGCGTGCCCCAGCGTTCCAGCACCGCCTGGCGGTTGGCTTCGGGCAGGCGCTTGAACATCGCCTCGTAGTCGTCCAGGCCCAGGCTTTGGTGGCACGGGCGCAGGTCGAGGTTGTCCAGGTCGTTGGTGACGCCACCGAGCAGTTCGTGGATCAGCGCGGTGCCGCTTTCCGGCAGGATTTCGGGCAGCGGATAACCCTCGGCCTGCAGGGCCCGCAGGATATTCAGCGCCGCCGCCGGCGTGTCCAGGCCGACGCCGTTGCCGATGCGGCCGTCGCGCGTCGGGTAATTGGCCAGGATCAGGGCGATGCGCTTGTCGGCATTCGGCACCCGCGCCAGTTCGACCCAACGGCGCGCCAGTTCAGCGACAAAGTCCATGCGTTCCGGCGCTGCGCGGTAGCACACCACGTCCGACTGGCTGCGCTCACTGCGCCAGGCCAGGTCCTTGAAGCTGATCGGTCGGCTGATGATGCGCCCGTCCAGTTCCGGCAAAGCGATGTGCATCGCCAGGTCGCGCGGGCCGAGGCCTTGTTCGCTGGCCTGCCAGGCGGGTTGGTTGTCCTGGGCGCAAATCGCCTGGATCACCGGGATATTGCGGCGAAACGGGCGCAAATGCGGCGCTTCGGGGCTGGACTGGGCAAAGCCGGTGGTGTTGAGAATCACCGCCGCCCCGACCTCATCCAGCCAGTCCTCGACCACCGCCAGGCAGCCGGGCTCCTTCAGACTGGCCACTGCCATCGGCAACGGACTCAGGCCCGCCGCCTGCAGACGCTGGCAGAACACATCGATAAAACCGGTATTGGCCGCTTGCAGATGGGAGCGGTAGAACAGCACCGCCGCCACCGGGAACTCAGGATTCCAATCCAACTGCCAGTCGTTGAGGCACGCATTGGCTTTACGCGGGTGATAAATCGCGCTGCGCGCCAGGGTTTGCGGCTCGGCCCAGGCATAGTCGCGGCCCAGGTAGGCGCTGGCCAGGCAACGATAAAAATCCAGCGCATTACCCAGGCCGCCCTGGCGCAGGAACTGCCACAGGCGGTCACGCGCTGCGGCATCCACGGTGCTGAGGCCGCTGAGTTCCGGGTCGGGGCGGTCATCCCCCGGCACCAGGATCAGCGTGACCCCGCGCTCGGCCAACGCCACCAGACGCTCGACGCCGTAACGCCAATAGCCGATGCCGCCGTGCAGGGAAATCAGGATGACCTTGGCGTGGCGCAGCACTTCATCGACGTACAGGTCCACCGATGCATGGTTCTGCACCTGCATCGGGTTGGCCAGGCGCAGGCTCGGGTAATCCTCGGGCAACTGCTGGGCCGCTTCGGCCAGCAGCGCCAGGCTGGAGTCGCCGCTGCACAGGATCACCAGCTCGGCGGGGGTTTGCCCAAGGTCGGCAATGTTGTCGTCCGCGACGAAACCGCCGGGCTGGGTCCTGAGCAGGTGCATGGGTTAAACGCTGAGGGCGGCGCGCAATTGCGCTTCGAGGCCCGCCGCGTCGAGGTCCTGGCCGATCAGCACTAGGCGCGTGATGCGCGCTTCATCGGCGCTCCAGGCGCGGTCGAAGTGTTTGTCGAAGCGTGTACCCACGCCCTGGATCAGCAGGCGCATCGGCTTGTTCGGGATCGCCGCGAAGCCTTTGACGCGCAGGATGCCGTGCTGCACCACCAATTGGCTCAGGGCGTCGAGCAGCAGGGCTTCGTCGGACTGGGGCAAGTCGATGGAAATGGAGTCGAACGCATCGTGATCATGATCATGATCGTCTTCACCTTCGTGATGATGATCGTGATGGCTATGGCGACCGTCGATGTGCTCTTCGGAGCCGGCGCCCAGGCCGATCAGCACGTCCAGCGGTACCCGACCGCTGCTGGCTTCGATGATCTTCACCGCCGGCGGCAACTCTTCGGCGACTTCCAGGCGCACGCGGGCCAGGTCGTCGGGGCTGATCAGGTCGCACTTGTTGAGGATCACCAGGTCGGCGCTGGCCAGTTGGTCGGCGAACAGTTCATGCAGCGGTGATTCGTGGTCCAGGTTCGGGTCGAGTTTGCGCTGGGCGTCGACCTGATCCGGGAAGGCGGCGAAGGTGCCGGCCGCCACGGCGGGGCTGTCGACCACGGTGATCACCGCATCGACCGTGCAGGCGTTGCGGATTTCCGGCCACTGGAACGCCTGGACCAAGGGTTTTGGCAGGGCCAGGCCGGAGGTTTCGATGAGGATATGGTCAAGGTCGCCGCGACGGGCAACCAGTTCGCGCATCACCGGGAAAAACTCTTCCTGCACGGTGCAGCACAGGCAGCCGTTGGCCAGTTCATACACGCGGCCGTTGGCTTCTTCCTCGGTGCAACCGATGGAGCACTGCTTGAGGATTTCACCGTCGATGCCCAGCTCGCCGAACTCGTTGACGATCACCGCGATGCGACGGCCCTGGGCGTTATCGAGCATATGGCGCAGCAAGGTGGTTTTGCCCGAGCCGAGAAAGCCGGTAACGATGGTGACGGGGAGTTTGGCCAGTGTTTTCATCGGATGCCCTTGGGGGCGGGCATACGGGACGATAGGCCCTGCGCGACGCGCAGCAGCAGATTTCGTCACCGGATCACCCCGCCCGGTTGAATTGAAAAATCGGTTGCGAGGCAGGTCTCCTGGCTTGGGGCTTGCGGGTCTTGCGACCGGCGCTGGCTGCGCCTTCCCGCCTTGATGGCAGTGGCGTGGCAGTCAGATAAACCCTTCACAGTTGCGGGGGCAGCCGCGGCTTGAACCGCGTTCCCTTCTTAGCTTCGGCCTGGGCCGAAGAACCTCGAGGGTGCAAGGCTACAGGGGCTCAGTCAATTTGACTACCGTCGCCCTGCATGCTTTCCTACACACCTTGTTTCGGGTGCCCTTCACAGGGTGAAACGGGAAACCGGTGCGTCATAGCGATATGACCAGTCCGGTGCTGCCCCCGCAACGGTAAGCGAGCGAAGCGTCACGGCCACTGTGCTTTGTGCATGGGAAGGCGATGCTTTCAGGACTCAGTTCAAGAGTCCCCTCGCAAGCCCGGAGACCGGCCCGAAAAAAATCATCTAACAAACCCGCGGTGGGCGGGCGCTGTTTGAACCCTGCGTGCCTGGCTCGCGGGTTTTGCATGCGCTCGTGTCACCCTGAACCCCTGAAGGGACGCGCCATGTCGATCATCAGCAGCACCTCGTCTAGCACCAGCAGCACCGCCACCCTGAGCCAACGCCTGGGCACCGCCATCGGCGCGTCGATCCTCGGCGCGTGCCTGGTGTATTTCGCCGGATTCTCGCATATCGAAGCGGTACACAACGCCGCCCACGATACCCGCCACAGCGCCGCGTTCCCGTGCCATTGAGACCTGCCGACATGATCAAGCGTATTGCGCAAACCGCAGGTTTCAGTGGGCTGCTGGCCGCCCTGTTGTTGACCCTGCTGCAAAGTTTCTGGGTCGCCCCGCTGATCATGCAGGCGGAAACCTTTGAAAAAGCCCCGGCGGCGACACAAGTGGCACACGAGCACGCTGCTGGCACCGCTGCACACACCCATGACGCCGAAGCCTGGGAGCCGGAAGACGGCTGGCAGCGCGTGCTGTCGACCACCGGCGGCAATCTGGTGGTGGCGGTCGGTTTCGCCTTGATGCTCGCCGGGCTCTACACCCTGCGCGCGCCGACTCGCACGGCTCAAGGCCTGCTGTGGGGCCTGGCCGGTTACGCGACCTTCGTGTTGGCGCCAACCCTGGGCCTGCCGCCGGAATTGCCGGGCACTGCCGCGGCCGACCTGGCACAACGGCAGATCTGGTGGATCGGCACGGCGGCCTCAACCGCGGCCGGTATCGCGCTGCTGGTATTCGGTGGCAACTGGCTGCTCAAAGCGCTGGGCGCGGCAATCCTCGTGGTGCCTCATGTGATTGGCGCTCCGCAACCTGAAGTGCATTCGATGCTGGCCCCTGAGGCTCTGGAAGCGCAGTTCAAAATCGCCTCGCAACTGACCAACGTCGCGTTCTGGCTGGCGTTGGGGCTGATCAGCGCCTGGTTGTTTCGCCGCAACCGCGACGATCGATACATCGCATGAACCTCGTGGTCGGCCTGGGCTGCCAGCGCGGCTGCGAGTTTCAAGCCCTGCTGGACCTGCTGGACGCCGCCCTCGCCGAGGGCGGTATCGAGCGCCATCGCATCACCGCCCTGGCCAGCCTTGATCGCAAGCAGGATGAACCGGGCTTGCTGGCCCTGGCCCAATGGCTGAACCTGCCGCTGCACTGCTTCAGCGCGGCGCACCTGGCGATGTATGACGACCGCCTGAGCCACAGGTCTGCCGTCGCCTTTGCCCATACCGGTTGTTACGGCATCGCCGAAAGCGCCGCCCTGGCCCTGGCCGAACAACTCGGCGACGCCCCTGCGCGCCTGTTGGTCCCGCGCAAAAAATCCGCCCGGGCCACCTTGGCATTGGCCTGCGTCGACTGAAACCGCGATAATCGCCGCTTCCGATCATGAGCGTTCCTCATGCTCGCGCGTTTTTTCACAGGATTTCTCCATGACCGTCTACTTCATCGGCGCCGGCCCCGGCGACCCGGAATTGATCACCGTCAAAGGCCAGCGGCTGATCCGCAGTTGCCCGGTGATCATCTATGCAGGGTCGCTGGTGCCGGCGGCGGTACTGGAGGGGCATCAGGCCGAACAAGTGGTCAACAGCGCCGAACTGCACCTGGAACAGATCATCGAGCTGATCAAGGCCGCCGATGCCAAGGGCCAGGATGTGGCGCGGGTCCACTCCGGCGATCCAAGCCTGTACGGCGCAATTGGCGAACAGATCCGCCTGTTGCGCGAGTTGGGCATTGCGTTCCAGATCATTCCCGGCGTCACCGCCGTGGCCGCCTGCGCGGCGCTGCTGGAGACTGAACTGACCCTGCCGGACATCGCCCAGAGCGTGATCCTCACCCGCTACGCCGATAAAACCCGCATGCCCGCCGGTGAAGACTTCGACAGCCTGGCCCGCCACGGCACGACCATGGCGATTCATCTGGGGGTCAATCACCTGGAGAAGATCGTCGCCGAACTGCTGCCGCACTATGGCTCGGATTGCCCGATTGCCGTGGTACACCGCGCGACCTGGCCGGATCAGGATTGGGCTGTCGGCACCTTGGCGGACATTGCCGAAAAAGTCGCGGCCAAAGGCTTCAGGCGCACGGCGCTGATTGTGGTGGGTCGGGTGCTGGCCAGTGACAGTTTCAGCGCGTCGTCGCTGTATCGGGCCGGGCATGCACACCTGTACCGCCCCTAATCAAAAACATCAAAAAACAAACATAAAACACTGATTTAACTAAACAAACACAAAAAAATGTGGGAGGGAGCTTGCTCCCGATAGCGGCGGGTCAGTCGACTTATCAATCGACAGATACACCGCTATCGGGAGCAAGCTCCCTCCCACACTTAATTTTCAGCGTTAGGTAGGTCGCGTAAGCAGTTGAATTTTAAGCATAAAAAACGGCGCTCACGGGGCGCCGTTTTTTTGCTCGCAGCGAACACCTGACTCAGTAGTAGGCGTTTTCTTTCTGCGTATGGTCAGTCACATCGCGGACGCCCTTGAGCTCCGGAATGCGCTCCAGCAAGGTACGCTCGATGCCTTCACGCAGGGTCACATCCGCCTGGCCGCAGCCCTGGCAGCCGCCGCCGAACTTCAATACGGCGATACCGTCATCCACCACATCGATCAAGCTGACCTGCCCACCGTGGCTGGCCAGCCCAGGGTTGATCTCGGTTTGCAGGTAGTAATTGATGCGCTCGTTGACCGGGCTGTCGGCATTGACGTTCGGCACCTTGGCGTTCGGCGCCTTGATGGTCAATTGGCCGCCCATGCGGTCAGTGGCGTAGTCGACCACCGCGTCGTCGAGGAACGCTTCGCTGAAGGCATCGATATACGCGGTGAAGCTTTTCAGCCCCAGCGCGGTGTCTTCCGGCTTCTCTTCGCCCGGCTTGCAGTAGGCGATGCACGTCTCGGCGTACTGGGTGCCAGGCTGGGTGATAAAGACGCGGATGCCGATACCCGGGGTGTTCTGCTTGGACAGCAGGTCAGCCAGGTAATCGTGGGCGGCGTCGGTAATGGTTATGGCAGTCATGGAAACTCCTCACAGGCTTGCTGGCAGTTTACGCCAAAATATTACGCAGATACAAAGCCCCAGTAATTTTGTCGGAAAAGCCTCGCCATCGCCGTCAGAGGTTTTCATAGCGGTTCATATCCAGCACACCCTCTTCCAACGGCGTGGTTTCGCGGATGTAGGTCGACAGATCGTGGAAGTACTCCCAGAACTGCGGATGACTGCGACGCACACCCCAACGATCGACGATCTTCTCGAAGTGCTGGGCGTCGCGGGCACTTTCCATGGCCGCGACGAACGCCGGCACTTGCTCGGCCGGGATATTGAACATGAAGTTCGGATAACTGCTCAGCACGCCGGGGTAGACCGTCAACGTGTCCAGGCCCGGTTGATAGCGAGAAGCCTCACCCAGCATGAACGCGACATTACTGTGGGCACGGTTACGCAGCAGGCTGTAGACCTCGCGATGACCGGTGCGGGTTTCGATGCGCAGCATGGTCGCTTCCGGCAATTGGTCGATGACCTTGAGCCCCGCCGCCGGGCGTGACGTCAGGCGACTCAGGGCCTGCTCGGCATCGCGCAGCACCGGTTCGAGGCCCGGCCGCGAGCAGTAGGCGCCGACACAGCGATTGATCGGGTCTGGGCTGGCATTGAGGTCGCCATAACGCGCCAGCAACTGGTTGACGAAATCGCGCTTCGGGTCTTTTTCATTCAGTTTCAGGCCGGTGGGTTTATCGTCGTCGATCGACTCATAGTCCATCCACAACTTGACCTTGCCGCCGTTCTGATACCAATCGTCGAGGAAATCGTCCCGCGAATTGGCCGGCATCAGGCGCAGGAAGTTCTGTTCGGCGCCATTGCGGATCAGGTCGAAGTACAAGCGGGTCTGGGCCTGATGGGAGACGTTGCCGAACACGTCGAAGTTGACCACCAATTGGTAGTAGGTGCGCTCCAGCAACGGATAATCGAACAACCACATCGTCTGCGGGACTTCACCGATCAGGCCTTTATTGACCGACGCGCTGTCGAAGTGACGGAAGATGCTCAACAACGCATTGTCGTTGCCGGCCCACAGCGTCGACCAACCGGGCGCCGGCAACTCGCCATAGCGGTAGCGACGCAGCGCTTCGTACTCGTTGCGCTTGTCACGGTACTTGAGCCACAGGCTGAGCACGCTGCCCACGTCGTCGTTCTGCCCGGGCATTGCCAGCAACGGCGTGGCACGGCCGCGATAGAGCGGATCGGTGATGTACAGGTCGTGTTCGGGGGCCTGGAACAGCGCCCAGAAGTTGTCGCGGATCACGTCCGTGGCGATCTGGCCCCGGCACACCGGGCCGCGGATGAAGGTGCGGACAAAGTACTCGGCATTATCGAGCATGAACTGGTAGCGCGCCTGGGCCGGAATCGCCTCGAACGTCTCGAACGGGTTGGCACGACGGCCCGGACCGTAGCCTGGCAAGGCGCTGACCTGCCAGTCGCCGCTGTAGAACAAGGCTTTGACCCGTTCCATTTTCGCCGCGCTGAGCGGGTACGTGATGTGGGTCTTATGGACGATCACCCCTTGTATCGGCCACAGCCGGTAGTAGATCCGGGTACCGGGATCGTCGTTGGGGCGACGGGTATTGATCAGGTCGATCGGCTGCCCACTGGGGGTGCGCGAGCGGACCCACTGGAAGAAATGCCCCGGCTCACCGCCTTCGAAATACAGATGTGCGATAAACAGGTGTTCAAACAGCCAGCGGGCGACCAGGCTTTCGCGGGCGCCGGGGGCGTTGAGCAGGTTTTCCCACTGCAGCACTTGCGCGGCTTCCTGGGCACTTGGCGCCACGCCCTGCTGGTCAATCGGCGCACCGGAGGCCAGCCAGCGTCGCAGGGTCTGGTACTGCTGGTCGCTCAAGCCGGTCACGGCCAGCGGCATGCCTTCATTGGGGTGCACGTCGGCGTAAGTGTCGAACTCCTCTGGCCGCGGGCACATGTTCTCGCGGTTCAGGCCCAGCACGATGTCGTCCGGCAGCTTGCCGTTGGGCTGCAACGGCGCGCGGCTGTGGCCCAGTTCGAGCATGCGCGCCATCAACGCAGCCTGGCTGCCTTGGGCGTCGAGCACGGAAGTGAAGCCTTCGTGCCGCCAGGCAGCCTTGCCGAACGCGTCGTAGAACAGACGCGTCGGCTTGGTCGCCTGACTGCGATCACCATCGTAGACCAGCACCTTGGTCGCCCCCCGCGCCGCGCCCTCGCCACTGCCCAGGTTCAACTGGCAGGCCGAGTCGTAGCAGGCATGGCACGCCACGCACTTCTCAGTGAAGATCGGTTGGATATCACGGGTGTAGGAAAGCGCCGGAGCGGGATCTTGGGCCTGTGTAGTGCTGCCAATCAGCAACAGAACGAAGCTGATGATGATGCGATACGGCATGAGCCTGGTCCCGATATGAAGCCAAAATGGAAAATCCCGCGGATTCTACCGATCTAACACGCGCACCAACATGAACGATATTCATGCAAAACCTGCACATGCTCCAAATCCACACAGGTTTGCTATGATCCACGCCCTCCGTAATGCCTGAACAGAGTAGTCCCATGTCCGATCGTAGCGCTCGTCTGCAAGCCCTTCACCAAGCCCTCAAGGAACGCATCCTGATCCTCGACGGCGGTATGGGCACGATGATCCAGAGCTATAAGCTGGAAGAACAGGACTACCGCGGCAAACGGTTTGCCGACTGGCCGAGCGACGTCAAGGGTAACAACGACCTGTTGCTGCTCAGCCGTCCGGACGTCATCGCCTCCATCGAGAAGGCGTACCTGGATGCCGGCGCCGACATCCTCGAAACCAACACCTTCAACGCCACCCAAGTGTCCCAGGCCGATTACGGCATGGAGTCGCTCGCCTACGAGTTGAACGTAGAAGGTGCCCGCGTCGCGCGCAAGGTGGCCGACGCCAAGACCCTGGAGACGCCGGACAAGCCACGCTTCGTCGCCGGCGTGCTCGGCCCGACCAGCCGTACCTGCTCGCTGTCGCCGGATGTGAACAACCCCGGCTACCGCAACGTGACCTTCGATGAACTGGTGGAGAACTACACCGAGGCCACCAAGGGCCTGATCGAAGGCGGCGCAGACCTGATCCTCATCGAAACCATTTTCGACACCCTCAACGCCAAGGCCGCGATCTTTGCCGTGCAGGGTGTATTCGAAGAGCTGGGCTTCGAATTGCCGATCATGATCTCCGGCACCATCACCGACGCCTCCGGCCGTACCCTGTCGGGCCAGACCACCGAAGCGTTCTGGAACTCGGTCAGCCACGCCAAGCCGATTTCCGTGGGCCTCAACTGCGCCCTGGGCGCCAGCGAGTTGCGTCCGTACCTCGAAGAGCTGTCGAACAAGGCCAACACTTATGTGTCCGCGCACCCTAACGCCGGCCTGCCCAACGAATTCGGCGAATACGACGAATTGCCGGCGCAAACCGCCAAAGTCATCGAGGAATTCGCCCAGAGCGGCTTCCTGAACATCGTCGGTGGCTGCTGCGGCACCACGCCGGGGCATATCGAAGCCATCGCCAAGGCCGTGGCCGGTTACGCGCCGCGCCAGATCCCGGACATCCCCAAGGCCTGCCGCCTGTCGGGCCTGGAGCCGTTCACCATTGATCGCCAGTCGTTGTTCGTCAACGTCGGCGAACGTACCAACATCACCGGCTCCGCCCGTTTCGCCCGGCTGATCCGCGAAGACAACTACACCGAAGCCCTCGAAGTCGCCCTGCAGCAGGTGGAAGCCGGCGCCCAGGTGATCGACATCAACATGGACGAAGGCATGCTCGATTCGAAGAAGGCCATGGTGACCTTCCTCAATCTGATTGCCGGCGAGCCGGACATCTCCCGCGTGCCGATCATGATCGACTCCTCCAAGTGGGAAGTGATCGAAGCCGGCCTCAAGTGCATCCAGGGCAAGGGCATCGTCAACTCCATCAGCATGAAGGAAGGCGTCGAGCAGTTCATCCATCACGCCAAGCTGTGCAAACGCTACGGCGCCGCCGTGGTGGTGATGGCCTTCGACGAAGCCGGCCAGGCCGACACCGAAGCGCGCAAGAAAGAGATCTGCAAACGCTCCTACGACATCCTGGTCAATGAAGTCGGCTTCCCGCCGGAAGACATCATCTTCGACCCGAACATCTTCGCGGTCGCCACCGGTATCGAAGAGCACAACAACTACGCCGTCGACTTCATCAACGCCTGCGCCTACATCCGCGACGAGCTGCCGTATGCGCTGACGTCCGGCGGCGTGTCCAACGTGTCGTTCTCGTTCCGTGGCAACAACCCGGTGCGCGAGGCGATCCACTCGGTGTTCCTGCTGTATGCGATCCGCAACGGCCTGACCATGGGCATCGTCAACGCCGGCCAGCTGGAGATCTACGACCAGATCCCCGCCGAACTGCGCGACGCGGTGGAAGACGTGGTGCTCAACCGCACCCCGGACGGCACCGACGCCCTGCTCGCCATCGCCGACAAGTACAAGGGCGACGGCAGCGTCAAGGAAGCCGAAACCGAGGAATGGCGCGGCTGGCCGGTCAACAAGCGCCTGGAACACGCGCTGGTCAAGGGCATCACCACGCACATCGTCGAAGACACCGAAGAGTCCCGGCAGTCGTTCGCGCGCCCGATCGAAGTGATCGAAGGCCCGCTGATGTCCGGCATGAACATCGTCGGCGACCTGTTTGGCGCGGGCAAAATGTTCCTGCCACAGGTGGTGAAATCGGCGCGGGTGATGAAACAAGCCGTGGCCCACTTGATCCCGTTCATCGAACTGGAAAAAGGCGACAAGCCGGAAGCCAAGGGCAAGATCCTCATGGCCACGGTGAAAGGCGACGTGCATGACATCGGCAAGAACATCGTCGGCGTGGTGCTGGGATGCAACGGCTATGACATCGTCGACCTGGGCGTGATGGTGCCGGCGGAGAAGATCCTGCAGGTGGCCAAGGAACAGAAGTGCGACATCATCGGGCTGTCCGGCCTGATCACCCCGTCCCTCGATGAGATGGTCCACGTCGCCCGCGAAATGCAGCGCCAGGACTTCCACCTGCCGCTGATGATCGGTGGCGCCACCACCTCCAAGGCGCACACGGCGGTGAAGATCGAACCCAAGTACAGCAATGATGCAGTGATCTACGTGACCGACGCCTCGCGCGCGGTGGGCGTGGCCACGCAGTTGCTGTCCAAGGAATTGAAAGCCGGTTTCGTCGAGAAGACCCGCCTGGAATACATCGAAGTGCGCGAGCGCACCTCGAACCGCAGCGCACGCACCGAACGCCTGAGCTACCCGGCGGCGATCGCCAAGAAGCCGCAGTTCGACTGGAGCACTTACACGCCGGTCACGCCGACCTTTACCGGCGCCAAGGTGCTGGACAACATCGACCTCAAGGTGCTCGCCGAATACATCGACTGGACTCCGTTCTTCATCTCCTGGGACCTGGCCGGCAAGTTCCCGCGCATCCTCACCGATGAAGTGGTGGGTGAAGCCGCCACGGCGCTGTATGCCGACGCCCAGGAAATGCTCGCCAAGCTGATCGACGAGAAGCTGATCAGCGCTCGCGCGGTATTTGGTTTCTGGCCGGCCAACCAGGTGAACGATGACGACCTGGAAGTCTACGGCGACGACGGGCAGCCCCTGGCAACCTTGCACCACCTGCGCCAGCAGATCATCAAGACCGACGGCAAGCCGAACTTCTCCCTGGCCGACTTCGTCGCGCCCAAAGACAGCGGCATCACCGACTACGTGGGAGGGTTTATCACCACCGCGGGCATCGGCGCCGAGGAGGTGGCCAAGGCTTACCAGGACGCGGGCGACGACTACAACTCGATCATGGTCAAGGCCCTGGCCGACCGCCTGGCCGAAGCCTGCGCCGAATGGCTGCACCAACAGGTGCGCAAAGACTACTGGGGTTATGCCAAGGACGAGCAACTGGACAATGACGCGCTGATCAAGGAACAGTACAGCGGCATCCGCCCTGCCCCCGGCTACCCGGCGTGCCCCGACCACACCGAGAAAGGCACCCTGTTCCAACTGCTGGACCCCGAGGCCCGCGAGATGCATGCCGGCCGCAGCGGCGTGTTCCTCACCGAGCACTACGCGATGTTCCCGGCGGCTGCGGTCAGCGGCTGGTACTTCGCCCACCCGCAGGCGCAATACTTCGCCGTGGGCAAGGTCGACAAAGACCAGGTGGCGAGCTACACCGCACGCAAAGGCCAGGACCTGGCCGTGACCGAGCGCTGGTTGGCACCGAACCTGGGTTACGACAACTAAGCACGCGCAGATTGTCTATGCTTGCCTCACACATCTTGTGTCGAGGCACGTATGGACGATCCAGCCAACAACAAACCGCCTACCCTGTGGCAGATGCTGCACAGCGTCGTCGCCGCCGCCTTTGGCGTGCAGAGCGGCAAGAACCGCGCCCGCGACTTTACCCATGGCAAGCCCAGCCACTTTGTGGTCCTGGGCATTCTGTTCACAGTGGTGTTTGCCTTGACGCTGTTCGGCATCGTCAAGCTGGTGTTGCTGCTGGCCGGGGTCTAGTGCAGCAACAGACGCATGCTGAAGGGGTAACCATAGGACGCAGGCTTGCCCAGAGCGGACAGTGCGCGGAAATTTACCGTCGGCATGGGCCCCAGCAAGCGCCGCGCCTGGGCGGAATCGATCAGTTGGAATAGCGCCTCCTGGCGGTCGCGCCCGCCGTGAGCGCCGATGTCCACGCCCTTGGCATCATCATTGATCAGCACCATCGCCCACCCGCCCACGGTGAAATGCCCGGCGACCAGGGACGACAACTGCCCGTTCAGACGCGCCTGCAAGATCTCCGGCGAACTGTTGACCGCACTGAACAGCGCGTCCTTGCCAGGCACGCGCCCGCTGTCCCGAAACGCCTGCATGGCACCCAGTGCCATCTGATCGTTGGCCGACCACACCAGCGCCGTGTGCGGGTAACGCTTGAACAGCTGCGTCGCTTGCTCGAAGGCGCGCTCACGGCTCCACTCGCCATAAACCAACTGACGCAGGCGCACCTCGGGGTGTTCGGCCAGCGCCCGGCGCATGCCCTGCTCTCGCAACAGGGCAACGGGAGTGGTCTTGATGCCGGAGAAGGCCAGCAGGTCGAGGGATTCGCCGGGCGCAACACGGCCGTGCTGGCGCAACATGTCCTTGAGCATCAGGTAGCCGGCCTCTTCGTCGTCGGCGACCAGGCTGCCGATCAGATCGATGCCCGTGCGGGCGCCCAACAACTGCACCTGGTCGGCGGTCAGCGCGCTGTTCACCACCAGTAATTTGACCCCACTGCCCTGGGCCATGCGCAGAATCTGCGGGGCGACATACTGCTCATTGACCAGCACCAGATAATCCGGCCGCTCGCGGCCTTGCAGTTCCTCCCGGGCCTGGACCAATGTGGTGTGAAGATCGCGCTCGCCATAGCGCACGCGCAAATCCAGGCCGAGGTCCTTGGCCGCGGCCTGCATGAATTGCGCGTAACTGACCCAAAAGGTTTCCGTCGACATGCCCGGGTTGAGAAACACCACCGACGCTGCCTGGGCCACGCCACAAAATGCTGGCCCCAGCAACCACACACACGTAAACAGAACCTTCACCATGGTTATTCAAGCCTTGAACATTGACCGCCATGATACTGGCAATCGGACAGTCATTCGAGGCTCAGTCAACGCTGTTTACTGGTGGCCGACCCAGAACACCGCCGTCCCTACCACGAGAATGATCAGAAATAGAATGGCCCAGGCATCCACGGTACTGTCGGGTTTACGGGCTTTTGTCGGATGGCTCATCGCATCGCCTCTTGTCGGTTTTATAGGTGATTGCATTCAGACTCGCCCACAGTAAAGTCGATGATTGCCCGCATGACAAATGCGTGTATACCGACAATCGTTCCCATTAGTCGATTTGGTTCTTTGCATATATTCAAACATCACTTTTGCGCATAAACGCAAACTGGTATCGTGCCCCGGCTCCGTTGGGAGTGCGCGGCCGTGCGCGCAGATTTGCCGAGAACAGGACCTATATGTACGTATACGACGAATACGATCAGCGCATCATCGAGGACCGCGTCAAGCAGTTCCGTGATCAGACCCGACGCTACCTAGCAGGTGAACTGAGCGAAGAAGAGTTCCGCCCTCTGCGCCTGCAAAATGGCCTTTATGTTCAGCGCTTTGCGCCGATGCTGCGGGTGGCCGTGCCCTATGGCCAACTGACTTCGCGCCAGACGCGCATGATGGCCAAGATTGCCCGCGACTTCGACAAGGGCTACGCCCACATCAGTACCCGCCAGAACGTGCAGTTCAACTGGCCGGCGCTGGAAGACGTGCCGGACATCCTGGCTGAGCTGGCCACCGTGCAGATGCACGCCATTCAGACCAGCGGTAACTGCCTGCGCAACGTGACCACCGACCAATTCGCCGGGGTTGCCGCCGACGAACTGATCGACCCGCGCCCCTGGTGTGAAATCGTCCGCCAATGGACCACGTTCCACCCAGAATTCGCTTACCTGCCGCGCAAGTTCAAGATCGCCATCAATGGCTCGACATCGGACCGTGCGGCGATCGAAGTACACGACATCGGCCTGGAGCCGGTCTACAACGCCGCCGGCGAGTTGGGCTTCCGTGTACTGGTAGGCGGCGGCCTGGGGCGTACCCCGGTGGTTGGCGCGTTTATCAACGAGTTCCTGCCGTGGCAGGACCTGCTGAGCTACCTCGACGCGATCCTGCGGGTCTACAACCGCTATGGCCGTCGCGACAACAAATACAAGGCGCGGATCAAGATCCTGGTCAAGGCGCTGACCCCTGAGGTGTTCGCGCAGAAAGTCGACGCCGAGATGGAACACCTGCGTGGCGGCCAGACCACCCTGACCGACGCCGAAGTCCACCGCGTGGCCAAACACTTCGTCGACCCCGAGTACAAAGCCCTGGGCAATCAGGACGCCGAACTCGCCGCGCTCGACCAGCAGCACCCAGGTTTCGCCCGCTGGCGTGTGCGCAACACCCTGGCGCACAAAAAGCCGGGCTATGTCGCCGTGACCCTGTCGCTCAAGCCTACCGGCGTCGCCCCCGGCGATATCACCGACAAGCAGCTGGACGCCGTGGCCGACCTGGCCGAGCGCTACAGCTTCGGTCAACTGCGCACCTCCCACGAGCAGAACATCATTCTCGCGGACGTTGAGCAGAGCCAACTGTTCACCCTGTGGGGCGAACTGCGCGAAGGGGGTTTCGCCACGCCGAACATCGGCCTGCTGACCGACATCATCTGCTGCCCGGGCGGCGACTTCTGCTCCCTGGCCAACGCCAAGTCGATCCCGATTGCCGAATCGATCCAGCGCCGTTTCGACGACCTGGACTACCTGTTCGACATCGGCGAGCTGGACCTGAACATTTCCGGTTGCATGAACGCCTGTGGTCACCACCACGTCGGCCACATCGGCATCCTGGGCGTGGACAAGAAAGGCGAAGAATTCTACCAAGTGTCCCTGGGTGGCAGCGCCAGCCGCGATGCGAGCCTGGGCAAGATCCTCGGCCCATCCTTCGCCCAGGAAGCCATGCCCGAGGTGATCGGCAAACTGATCGATGTGTACATCGAGCAGCGCACCGAAGATGAGCGTTTCATCGACACCTACCAGCGCATCGGCATTGACCTGTTCAAGGAGCGCGTCTATGCAGCGAATCATTAAGAACAACGAAGTCGTCGACGAAACCTGGCACCTGCTGCCCAAGGACGCGACCTTCGACGGCATCTCCAACTGCGACGACCTGATTGTGCCGCTGGCGCTGTGGCGCGAGCACGGTCATGCGCTCAAGGCCCGTGACGGCGGCCTGGGCGTGTGGCTGGACGCCGATGAAGAAGCCGAAGAGATCGGTGACGACGTGGCTCACTTCCAGGTCATCGCCCTGAACTTCCCGGCCTTCACCGACGGGCGCAACTACTCCAATGCGCGCCTGCTGCGTGACCGCTACGGTTACAAAGGCGAATTGCGCGCGATTGGCGACGTGCTGCGCGACCAACTGTTCTACCTGCACCGCTGCGGGTTCGATGCCTTCGCCTTGCGCCCCGACAAAGACCCGTATGAAGCGCTGGAAAGCCTCAAGGACTTTTCCGTGACGTACCAGGCTGCAACGGACGAGCCGCTGCCGCTGTTCCGTCGCCGTTAAGCGTTAGCATCGTGAAAAGCCCTGGCATGCCAGGGCTTTTTTATACATCGATTTTGATCGACGCCAGCACCTGCTTCTGCTCCATGGAACACGGCACCCCCTCCGGCTGCGCGCGCACCGCCGCGATCACGCCCAGCAACTGCGCCTTGCTGTGCGCCAGTTGCGCCTGCATCCCTTCGATCTGCTGCACCTTACGCTCCAACGCCTCAATCAGCGCCTCGCGCTTGTGCTCGCCCGGCGCCGGCATCAGCGCCTTGAGTTCCTGCAAGGTAAACCCGGCCTGTTGCGCGCTCTGGATCAGTTGCAGGGTTTGCAGGGCCTCGGGGGCATAACGCCGATAGCCGTTGGCCTGCCTGCCCACCTGGCTGATCAACCCTTCGGCCTCATAAAACCGAATACGCGACGCCGCCAGCCCGCTCTGTTTCGCCAGTTCACCAATATTCATCGCCATGCCCGCTTGACATTAAAGTTAACTTTAAGCTTAGCCTGAGGCCTCCCCCTTCAGGAGTCAACCATGTCACCTTTCGAACCCTTGCAACTGCCCAACGGCCAAGTCCTTGTCAACCGTATCGCCAAGGCTGCGATGGAGGAAAACATGGCCGACGCCCAACAAGCGCCGTCCCGTGAATTGAAGCAGTTGTACCAGGCCTGGGCGGATGGCGAGCCCGGCTTGCTGCTGACCGGTAACGTGATGATCGACCGCCGCGCCATGACCGGCCCCGGCGGCGTTGCGCTGGAGGACGAGCGGTCACTGGACAGCTTTCGCGAATGGGCGGCCGTCGGACGCAACAACGGCGGGCACTTCTGGGTGCAGCTCAATCATCCGGGGCGCCAGACGCCGGCCAACCTGCGCCAGCAAGCCTTGGCGCCGTCCGCCGTGGCCCTCGACCTGGGTATTTTTTCGAAGATGTTCGCCAAGCCCAGGGCTATGTCCGAAGACGAGATCCAGAACGTGATCACGCGCTTTGCCACCAGCGCGCGCCTGGCCGAGAAAGCCGGGTTTACAGGCGTGCAGATCCACGCAGCGCATGGCTACTTGCTCAGCCAGTTTCTCTCGCCCTTGAGCAACCGGCGCACCGATCACTGGGGCGGCTCGCTGCCGAACCGCGCACGCTTGCTGATTGAAGTGATCAAGGCCGTTCGCGCCAGTGTCAGCCCCTCGTTTTGCGTGGGGGTGAAACTCAACTCGGCAGACTTCCAGCGCGGCGGCTTCGACGCGGACGATGCGCGTGCCGTGATTGAGCTGCTCAATGCCCTGCCCATCGACCTGCTGGAGCTGTCCGGCGGCAGCTACGAAGCACCGGCCATGCAGGGCGAAGCCCGGGACGGGCGGACCCTGGCCCGCGAAGCGTATTTCCTGGAAATGGCCCGCGAACTGGCGACCCTCGCAAACATGCCGGTGATGGTCACCGGTGGCATTCGCCGCCTGCCGGTGGTGCAGCAAGTCCTCGACAGCGGCATCGCCATGGCCGGTATCGCCACCGCCCTGACCCTGGAACCGCAACTGATCAAACACTGGCGCGAAGGTCGCGACCCCAACCCGCAACTCACAGCGATCAGTTGGCAGCGCAAGCCCCTCGCCGCCCTCGCCGTGGTGCGTCACCAGATGCGTTGCCTGAGCCGAGGCCATCGCCCCAATCCCAAGGTTGCGCCGTGCATGGCACTGGTCCGCGATCAATGGTTTATCGCCCGGCGCACTCGCCAATACCGCGCAACCATGACGCAATCTTCACATTAAGCACGGAGCATTCGCCGTGATCGAACTGTCCTCTATTGATCAGCCACTTTTAACCTCACTGACGATTGGAGTTCTTCATGGCGAAAATCAACCTGGCCCAGCAATTGGCGACCACCCTTGAACAGGCAGGCATCAAGCGCATCTGGGGCCTGACCGGCGACAGCCTCAATGGCCTCACCGACGCACTGCGCACCATGGACAGCATCGAGTGGATGCATGTGCGCCACGAAGAGGTCGCCGCGTTCGCCGCCGGTGCCGAAGCCGCCGCCACCGGCGAGTTGGCGGTGTGCGCCGGCAGTTGCGGGCCGGGGAATCTGCATTTGATCAACGGCCTGTTCGACTGCCATCGCAACCATGTACCGGTGTTGGCCATCGCCGCACAAATCCCGTCTTCCGAAATCGGCTTGAACTACTTCCAGGAAACCCACCCCCAGGAACTGTTCAAAGAGTGCAGCCACTTCATCGAACTGGTGACCAACCCCGAGCAGATGCCCCAAGTGCTGCATCGCGCCATGCGCGCAGCAATCCTCAACCGCGGCGTGGCGGTGGTGGTGATCCCCGGGGATGTGTCGCTGCTGGAAGTGGAAGACACGCTCAAACCCTGGCCGGCCCTGCATGCGCCGCGCACCCTGCCGGCGGAACAGGACCTGCAACGCCTCAGCGAAATCCTCGACAGCAGCCAGAAAGTCACCTTGCTGTGCGGCAGCGGATGCGCTGGCGCCCATGCCCAAGTGGTGGCCCTGGCCGATGCCTTGGGCGCGCCGGTGGTACACGCCTTGCGCGGCAAAGAGCACGTGGAATGGGACAACCCGTTCGACGTGGGCATGACCGGCCTGATCGGTTTCAGCTCCGGTTACCACGCCATGCTCAATTGCGACACGCTGATCATGCTCGGCACCGATTTTCCGTACCGCCAGTTCTACCCCACCGACGCGAAGATCATCCAGATCGATCGCAACCCCCAGGCACTGGGCCGGCGCGCCACCCTGGACCTGGGCATCGCCGCTGACGTGAGCGAGACGATCGATGCACTGCTACCGCGCCTGACCCGCAAGGCCGACCGCAGCTTCCTCGAAACGTCCTTGAAACACTACGAGAAAGCCCGCCAGGGCCTCGATGACCTGGCGCAAGCGTCGAAGGCCAACCGGCCGATTCACCCGCAATACGTGGCGCGCCTGCTCAGCGAACTGGCCGACGACGATGCGATCTTCACCGCCGACGTCGGCTCGCCCACCGTGTGGGCGGCGCGCTACCTGAAAATGAACGGCAAACGGCGCCTGATCGGCTCGTTCAACCACGGCTCGATGGCCAACGCCCTGCCCCAGGCCATCGGTGCCCAGGCGGCTTTCCCCGGGCGACAGGTGATCTCAATGTCCGGCGACGGCGGTTTTACCATGTTGATGGGGGATTTCATTTCGTTGGCGCAGCTGAAACTGCCGGTGAAAGTCATCGTGTTCGATAACGCATCACTCGGTTTTGTCGCCATGGAAATGAAAGCCGCCGGCTACCTTGAGGCCGGCACCGAGCTGAAAAACCCGGACTTCGCCGCCATGTCCAACGCCATGGGCATCCTGGGCATTCGCGTGGAGCAATCCGAAGACCTCGAACCGGCCCTGCGCCGCGCCCTGGCCCATGACGGCCCGGTGCTGGTGGACGTGGTGACGGCGACCCAGGAGCTGGTGATGCCACCCAGTATCAAGCTGGAACAGGCCAAGGGTTTCAGTCTGTACATGCTCAAGGCAGTGATGAGCGGGCGCGGGGATGAAGTGATCGAGCTGGCGCGCACCAACTGGTTACGCTGACGTGAACACAGGCTGACGGGCTTGCTCGCGATTGCGCGGCTTCAGTGCATGCATCTTCAACTGATACATCGCCATCGCGAGCCAGCCCGTTTCCACATCGGCGATCAGCCGTGCTGTTTTTCTACCCACTTGCCGTAGGCATCGATAAACGCCTGCAGGAACGGCTTGGTTTTCTCCGACAGCTTGCCCGCCTCGTCGAACACACTGCCCGCGCCGCCCAGGTAGGCTTCCGGCTGCTGCATGCACGGCACGTCGAGGAACACCAGGGACTGGCGCAGATGGTGGTTGGCGCCAAAGCCGCCGACAGCCCCCGGCGACACACTGATAATCGCCCCCGGCTTGCCGCTCCAGGCGCTTTGCCCGTAAGGGCGCGAGCCCACATCGATGGCATTCTTCAGCGGGGCGGGCACGGAGCGGTTGTATTCGGGGGTCACGAACAGCACTGCGTCGGATGAACGCACTTGTTGACGGAAAGTACTGTAGGCTGCGGGCGGTGATGCCCCGTCGATGTCCTCGTTGTAGAGCGGCAAATCGCCAATTTCGACAATGTTCAATGTGAGGTTGGCGGGGGCCAGTTCGGCCAATGCCAGGGCGACCTTGCGGTTGATCGACTCTTTTCTCAAGCTGCCCACCAGGACGGCAATCGTGTAGACCTTGCTCATTGAGGTTTCCCGACGTCTGACTAAAGGAGCTTGTAGTTATAGAGCCTTCGCGACGCGTTCACCAGAAGGTTTTGATAATTCCCCCGGCGTCTGCCTCGCGACCACCCGCGTAGGAAGCGTCTGAAAACATCAACGAATAGTATTTTTTTTCCATAGGTAAACTACCCCGCTCCATGACGGTCTACAGAACCGCAAATCGAGTGTTTATCTCCAGAGGTTCTAAACAGATGGCAGCAGTACTTGTCGGACAGTTCCATGCCAGAGACGCAGAAGGACGCGTGTATTCGGTGCATGAGTTCCAGGAATCCACCCCGCCGCTAGACGGCCTGGCTGGCTCGGCGCCCACCACAACCTACAAGCTGGCCATTGGCGACCGTGTAGAAAAACTGGAAGGCGATGAATTCAAATTGATTCAGTCCGGGACCATTATCGTCCGCGAATCGGAAACCGTCCGCGCGCAATAAGCTTGAGCCCCCGAGCGTACCTGCTCAGTCCTGGCCATTGACGGCATTGACTGGGCCGGGCGATCACGGGCGGCGAACCTCCGTCACTTCAATCCCCGGGTCTCCCTCAACCTGTTTGAGCGTGACCATCAGTCGCCCCTTCTCGCCCTCGACGTCATACATCAAGCGCTTGTAGCCCGGCGTACCATACGCGGGATACGCCACCACCTGCCTGACCAGCGTGATGCCCAACACCGCACCCACCTGCGCGCCCACCTGTTCCTGGGAACGGATGAACGCATCGAGTGCGAGGTTTTCGGACGTAGTGTCGTCGGGATTGCTCAAGAGATAAGCGGCCACGCCTCCCACGGTCACCAGGACCAGCAGTTGCCTGGCCGTTACCCCGAAGAAGTTCGCGGGCATCGGCATTTGAGACCAGACCTGTTTTTGTTGTAAGTACCGGGTAACCGGCATTGGTCGTTGATGATCAGACCAACCATTCTAAACAGGTCGATGGGTAATGCCAGATGAATCAGTTGTCGCCGTAGGTAATATCCTTGTTATCCCCGACACCGCCCAACGTCCGATCCTTGCCGAAGGAGAACAGGTCGAACGGAACCTGGGGTTGGCTCGGCGGAAAGTGATACTGATAAGCAACACCCCACGGATCGGTCAGCAGCTCCTCGTTGACATAGGGGCCTTTCCAATTCGCGTCGGCGGCAGGCGGCTTGATCAACCCCTCCAGGCCTTCCTCATCGGTCGGATAGCGGCCAGTGTCTTGATGGAAGTGCTCGACGGCCTTGCCCAGCTCGGCGACCTGGGCCTTGGCCGTAGCGATTTCCGTCAGGGTCATCTCGCCAAACAGCCGCGGCCACAATGCCAGGGCCAACACGCCGATGACGACGAGTACCACCAGCACCGCCCACCGCGTAAAGCCGCCGTGGGTGTGCCGGTTGCCGACTATGACTGGTGCAGACATTCTGAGCTCCCTTGTCGCTCGGTTGATACGCTCGTTATATGCCCTGCTTGTTGCAGTTGCGCAAGGCTAACGTAAGTCGATGCGAATCAACGCTCCCGCTGTTTTTTTCCAGGCCATTGAATCCCGGCCCTGCTGACCCTAGACTCCGGCCATGCGTTTACGTCATATCGAAGTGATTCAGGCCATCTTGCAGACCGGACACCTCGGCACGGCCGCCGAATGGTTGCAGCTTTCTGTGGGCGATGTGGACGCGACGCTCAAGGACGCCGAGCAGCAATTGGGCTTTATGTTGTTCGCCAGCGTGCGCGGACGCCTGCAGCCAACACGGGAAACCCTGGAGTTACAGGCGCAAATCGCCCATGTGTATGAAGCGCTGGAGCCGGTACAACGCTTGGCCAGCCGCCTGAAGCACCATCACGCGCCAACCCTGCGTGCCCTGTGTACGCCGCCCCTGGCCAATCAACTGCTGCCGCAAAGCATCGCCGTGCTGCGCCGACGCTTCCAGGACACGCCGTGCAACCTGTCGAGCCAGCCGACCCGCGAGATCGTCAGGAGCCTATTGCTGCACGAGGCCGACGTGGGCCTGAGCCTGCATGACCCAGAACATCCGCAAATCCAAAGCAGCGTATTGGCCCAGGGCAAACTGCAACTGCTCGCGCCCCATGGCTGGCTCAAACCCAAGCAGAAGTACATCGCCCTGCAGGACCTGGCCGGGCAGTCGATGATCGGGCTGGAGGGCCAGGACCCGCTCAGTCGCCTGCTCGACGCCAAACTGCAAGCCCTGCGCCCGCTGCCGGTGGTGCAGACGCGGGTGCAGACTTACCAGATGATGCGCAGCATGGTGGAGGCCGGCGAAGGCCTGGCGATCGTCGATCCGTTCACCGCGTTCGGCGCCCGGGAGGCCGGGCTGGACGCGTGCCCGGTATCGCCGCCGATCATGGTCAGCCTGTATGCGCTGACCCTCAGGGAGGGCGTGACCTCACCGGCACTGAATGCACTGCTCGAGATTGTCACGCAGAAAGCCGAAGGCCTGCTCGCGAGCTGAACGCGTCAGACCGCCTCGACTTCCGCCTTGAACAAGCGATACCAGAAAATCGCCACCTCACGGGTTTGCGGGTCGATCCCGCGATAGCGCAGGTGGTCGATCCCGCCCACCACATACCCACAACGCTCATACAGGCGGCAGGCGCCGAGGTTGTTGTTCTGGGTCTCCAACATCATGCCCGGCAGGTTTTTCTTGCGACTCCAGAACTGCGCCACGTCCAGCAGCGCCTTGGCCACGCCGTGACGGCGCGCGGGCAACGCCACGGCCAGCTCATCGACGTGCGCGAAGCCATTCCAATTGGTACTGACCACGACATGCCCGACCGGTCTGTCGTCCAGAAAGGCCATGAAGATCGCGCTGTCGGGCGCGTCGCGAAAGCTGGCGAACTCCTCCGGGTCGATGCCGTAGCACTTGCGGTACGGCAGGATGCGCTCCACGAGCCACTGTTCGACCCGCTTGCCCAGCTCCGGCACGCCATAGGCGCTGACCTCAAAACTGAAATCATTGCCCCACACGTAGGCGTCGAAGCCCTCGTCGGCGACCCGCACACTGAGCCCTGGATACTTCGGGTTCATTACAGCTTGCATAAACATCCTTATCCCTTGATGCAATCGACGGTGTAACAACGACCACTGCCGTCGTCTTCGTGTTGCAACCCATGAACATCCGCGACAAAGCCGGGAAAACTGCTATCGAACGTGCGGGCAAAGGCCAGGTAGTCGATGATCGAACGCGTTGACTCGGTAAAGCGCTCACCCGGCATGATCAACGGAATGCCCGGCGGATAAGGCACCAGCATCACCGCGGCGATGCGCCCAGCCAAGGCATCGATGGACACCGCCTCGACGTCGCCCCTGACCAATTGGTCATAGGCGTCGGCCGGTTTCATCGCGATGTCGGGCAACACGGTGTACATCCGCTTGAGGTGTTTGGCGGTGGCGTTGCTACGGTAACAGCTATGTAATTGGTCGCACAGATCGCGCAGCCCCAGGCCTTGATAACGCACCGGGCCCTGGGCAAATACCGAAGGCAGGCAACTGGCAAGGCTGACATTGGCGTCGTAGTTGCGTTTGAATTCCAGTAATTCGGTGAGCAAGGTACTCCATTTGCCCTTGGTGATGCCCATGGAAAACAGCACGAGGAACGAATACAGGCCGGTTTTTTCCACCACCAGGCCACGCTCCCAGAGGAATTTGCTGACCACCGCAGCGGGAATTCCGCAGTCGCTCAACGCGCCGCCGGCAGTGAGCCCGGGCATCACCAACGTGACTTTGATGGGGTCCAGCAGCACGTAATCTTCGGCCACGTCGCCAAAGCCATGCCAGTCATCCTCGGGCTGCAACAGCCAATCCGCCGTGGCGACCCGGTCGATGCCGGCCACGGACGGCGGCTGCCAGATGGAAAACCACCAGTCTTCGGCGGCGATGTGCTGGCGCAGGTTGGCCAGGGCACGGCGGAAGCTCAAGGCTTCGTCGAACATTTCCTGCAGCAGCGAGCGCCCCGCCGGGCCTTCCATCATCGCCGACGCCACGTCCAGCGAGGCGATGATGCTGTATTGCGGCGAGGTGGAGATATGCATCATGAACGCTTCGTTGAACCGATCGCGGTCCAACTGCCGCGCGCCGCCGTCCTGCACATGGATCATCGAGGCCTGGCTGAATGCCGCCAGCAACTTGTGCGTGGAATGCGTGGTGAACACCAGCGGGCTGTCCGGCGTGCGCGACGTGCCCATGCCATAGCGCCCGGCAAAGAACTCGTGGAACGCCGCGTAGGCGTACCAGGCCTCGTCGAAGTGCAGCACCTCGACACTGTTGCCCAATTGCTGCTTGATCAGCTCGGCGTTGTAGCACAGGCCGTCGTAGGTGGAGTTGGTGACCACCGCCAGCTTCACTTTCGCCGGCCGCCCGCGGGTCAATGGGCTGGCCTCGATCTTGGCGCGGATCGACGCAGGGCTGAATTCACTGAGGGGAATCGGGCCGATAATGCCTAGCTCGTTGCGCTCCGGGCACAAATACAGCGGGATCGCGCCGGTCATGATGATCGAGTGCAACACCGATTTGTGGCAGTTGCGGTCGACCAGCACCAGATCATCTCGAGCGACCATCGAGTGCCAGACGATCTTGTTGGCGGTCGAGGTGCCATTGATCACAAAGAAGGTGTGATCGGCACCGAAATTCCGCGCAGCACGCGCTTCGGCTTCGGCCAGCGGCCCGGTGTGATCGAGCAGCGAGCCCAGCTCCGGCACAGACACGGACAGGTCGGAGCGCAGCGTGTTTTCCCCGAAGAACTGATGAAACGCCTGCCCCACCGGGCTTTTGCGATAGGCCACGCCGCCACCGTGACCGGGGGTGTGCCAGGAATAATTGGAGTCGGCGGTGTGTTGCACCAGGGCTTTGAAGAAGGGCGGCAGCAGGCCATCGAGGTACGTGCGCGCGGCTCGGGCGACTTGCCTGGCGAGAAACGGCACGGTGTCTTCGAACAGGTAAAGAATGCCGCGCAGTTGGTTGAGTTCGCTCATCGCATCAGCCGGGGCGTTTTCCAGGGTGACTTGTTCACCCAGGGCGAAAATCGGCAGGTTGGGCGCCCTCAGTCGCGCCAGGCGGATCAGTTCGACCATGTTTTGCAGCAGGTGGGTGTTTTCCCCAGCACCTTCGGCGGCGATCAGCATGCAGGCCAGGCCATGGTGGGTCGAGGCCACCAGCCGGCCTTCGGCGTAGTCCACCGCAGAAAAGATACTGAAGCCCTCTTGTTCCAACTCTTGAGCGATACCCCGAACCCGGTCGCCGGCAACGGTGTCGGCCTTGATGTCGCGATGCACGATAAGGATGGGGAACTTCAGGTCTTTGTACATGGGGGCTTTGAGTCCTGAGGATGATGCACTCAGGGTAGAAGCTGTGAGCGGATGTAGCGAATGAAGATTTTGAAAGCAGCGACTTACCAATGTGGGAGGGAGCTTGCTCCCTCCCACATTGTTGGATTGCGCTCAGCCAGATTATTGCTGGGTCAGTTGGGTCCACAACGCCGGCGCGCCCGCCGACTTGGCAATCGCTTCAAGCCGCGCCGCATGCTCGGCGAGGTCCTGCGCGCTGGCGCGGATGATCGGCGTCGGTTTGCGATCCGCCGGCAGGCGACGAATTTCCGAAGGGCGATTGCCCGAACCTTCCGCCGAACCGGCACCGTCGGAGGCATTGCCGGCCAGGGACAGGCTGGTCTGCCCGCCGGTCATGGTCAGGTAAACGTCGGCCAGGATCTCGGAGTCGAGCAACGCGCCGTGCAGCTCACGGCCGGAGTTGTCGACGCCATAGCGTTTGCACAAGGCATCCAGGCTGTTGCGCTGGCCCGGGTGACGCTCACGGGCCATCATCAGGGTGTCGAGGATCGAGCAGTGCCGGGAAATATCCGCGCGATCCGTCTGCCCCATCAGGGCAAATTCGTTATTGATGAAGCCGACGTCGAACGCCGCGTTATGGATGATCAACTGCGCGCCGTTGATGAACTCGAAGAACTCGTCGGCGACTTCCGCGAAGCGCGGCTTGCCTTTGAGGAATTCGTCGGTGATACCGTGGACGCCGATCGCGCCCTCGTCACTTTCGCGGTCCGGTTGCAGGTAGACGTGGAAGTGACGACCGGTGAGGCGACGGCCCATGAGTTCGACACAGCCGATTTCAATGATCCGGTGACCATCGGTCACCGGCATGCCGGTGGTTTCGGTATCGAGTACAACAGATCGGATGGCCATCAGGGTTCAGCTCTCAACGGTGTGGTGTATTTCAAGGGGCGCAATCTTAACACGTCAGCCGGCATCAGCCCTGCTTGTAGCCCCGCACTTCGTCGACGCCACGGTTGGCCAACTGGTCGGCACGCTCGTTGCCATGGTGGCCGATGTGCCCGCGCACCCATTTCCAGGTGATGTTATGGCGGTTGCATTGCTCATCGAGCAGTTGCCACAGGTCGGCGTTCTTGACCGGCTCTTTGGCCGCCGTCTTCCAGCCGCGCTTCTTCCAGTTGACCATCCACTCGTTGATACCCTTCATCACATATTGCGAGTCGGTCACCAGCAGCACGTCGCAACGCCGCTTGAGCTCTTCGAGGCCGCGAATGGCGCCCATCAGCTCCATGCGGTTGTTGGTGGTGTTGGCTTCGCCGCCCCACAGTTCCTTCTCCACGCCCTTGCACACCAGCAAGGCGCCCCAGCCGCCGGGGCCAGGGTTGCCTTTACAGGCGCCATCGGTGAAGAGTTCAACGCTATCGGTCATCGGTTACATCCATCAAAACGGGTTGCCGGGCTTAGGCCGGCAGTATCCCGAGGCCGACTGATCCGGCCTGAAATCAAAAAGAGGGTTCTACGGTTGGCTTTGCTTGCGGTTGACCTTGGCCATCGGCATCGGCACCAGTTTGCCCATGGGTTGGCGTAGCACCTGACGCACCGGCCGCAGCCCGACCACGATCTTGCGTGCGACCAGTAAATAGAAGCCGCCACCCGACAGCTGCCAAGCCCCCGCCCGACGCTCCCAGCCGGCCAGACGGGCCTGCCACTTGGTCGACGCCAGCGGCGGACGATAGCACCCGAAGCGGCGTTTCTCCAGCGCGAAGCCCAGCAGGTTCAGCCAGTCCCCCACCCGCGACGGCGAAATGCAACGGGCCTGGCGCAGGCCGTCATGGGCGAACACATGGCGCAGGCCCCAGCTGCTCCAGGGGTTGATACCGACAATCAGCAAATGGCCACCTGGGCGCACGCTGCTGGCGGCTTCGCGCAACAAACCATGGGGTGACAGGCAGAAATCCAGGCCATGCTGCAGCACCACCACATCGGCGGCGTGCTCGCTCAACGGCCAGGCCTGCTCTTCGCAGACGATCTCCACCCCCGGCAACGGCGCGCCCAGGCGCACATTGCGTTGCACCTGCGGCGCGGACGGCGGCGTCTGGGCCGACGGGCCGTAATGCACCAGGTAACCGCCAAAGAACCGGCCCAGCTCGTCTTCGAGCATGCGCCGTTCTTCATCCAGCAAAAATTGCCCGATCGGCCCGGACAGCCAGTCACGGGCCGCGCTGATCAGGGCCAGCCATTCAGGATCGGCCTGGGCGAACGCTTTATCAGTCATTGCATTCTCCAACTCGCCTAGACGTTCTAAGATGCACCAATGTGTTCAGCTTGGCGAATCGAAGAATGATACAGATCAGTGCCCTGCCCGCCTTCACCGATAACTACATCTGGTTGTTACAGGAACCCCAGTCCCGCCGCTGCGCCGTGGTCGACCCCGGCGATGCCGCCCCCGTGCTGGCCTGGCTCAAGCAGAACCCGGGGTGGACGCTCAGCGACATCCTCGTCACCCACCATCACCATGATCATGTGGGCGGCGTCGAAGCGCTGAAACGCGTGAGCGGCGCCACGGTCTACGGCCCGGCCCACGAAACGATCCCGGCGCGGGACGTTGCCCTGCAGGACAACCAGCGCATCAGCGTGCTGGGTTGGGACTTCGCTGTGTACGCCGTCCCCGGCCACACCCTCGGCCATATCGCCTTTTACCACCCAGGCGTGCTGTTCTGCGGCGACACGCTCTTCGCCGCCGGTTGCGGCCGCCTGTTCGAAGGCACGCCGGCGCAAATGCATGCCTCGCTGCAACGCCTGGCCGCCCTGCCCGCCGACACGCGGGTGTACTGCACCCATGAATATACACAGAGCAATCTCAGGTTTGCCCAGGCCGTGGAACCGGACAACGCCGATATCGCCGAACGGGTGGAAAACGTCAACCGACTGCGCGCCCGTGGCGAGATCACGCTGCCGTCCAACCTGGCCCTGGAAAAACGCACCAACCCGTTTCTGCGTACCGCTGAAACATCCGTTAAACAAAAAGCGGACGAACGGAACGGCCGCGACAACCGCTCTGGGGACGAGGTATTTGCTAGCTTGAGGGCTTGGAAAGATAAGTTCTAACGTGACGCAATCTGATACGTAATTTCTGAATGGTTGACCGGAACCAAAGCGCTTTCTAGAATCGCCCGACATTTTTGCCCGGAACTTACTTCCAGCCAATGTCGTCATCTACTCGTAAATCCAATCATTCAGACGCATTGACCCGCCTGGCTCAAGCCGTGGCGGTGGCTGTCTCCGCAACTCTGGCGGGCTGCCAATCGACAAATTTCGCTGCACAATCCACCGTGCAACCCAAACCGAATCTTGCTGCCAAGATCAAGCAAAAACCTATTTGGCTCTCAGAGAAGCCGAGCCCCGAAGCGCCCCAGGATGTCTGGGAACGCATGCGTCGGGGCTTTCAATTGCAGGACGGTCTCGGCGTCAACCCGCGTATCGAGCAACAACGCCTGTGGTTCGCCAGCAACCCGTCCTTCCTGGAGAACGCCGGCGAACGCGGCAGCCTCTACATTCATTACATCGTCGAACGCCTTGAAGAACGCAACATGCCCCTGGAGCTGGCGCTGCTGCCAGTGATTGAAAGTGCCTACAACCCAATGGCCTATTCGCGCAGCGATGCCGTCGGCTTGTGGCAGTTCATTCCCTCCACCGGGCGTTACTTCAACCTGCGCCAGACCCGCGCCTACGACGGTCGTCGTGATATCACCGCGTCCACCACCGCCGCCCTGGACTATCTGACACGTCTGCATGACATGTTCAACGGCGACTGGCTGCTGGCCCTGGCCGCGTATAACGCTGGCGAAGGCACGGTAAGCCGGGCGATCGAGCGCAACGAGAAGCTCGGCCTGCCGACCGACTACTGGAACCTGCCCCTGCCCCAGGAAACCAAGGACTACGTGCCCAAGTTCCTGGCGCTGTCCCAGGTGGTGCTGGCCCCGGATGCCTACGGCGTCAACCTGAACCCGATTGCCAACACGCCGTACTTCGAAGTGGTTGAAGTCAAGCAAAGCATGGACCTGTCACGGGTCGCCGCGCTGGCCGAGATCGACGAAGACGAACTGTTCCAGCTCAACCCGGCCCTGAAGCAACGCACCACCCTGGACGGCCCCCAGCATTTGCTGGTGCCCAGCTCCAAGGCGCAACTGCTGACCAGCAGCCTTTCGGCGATGAAGCCTGAAGAATTGCTGGCATTACGCCCTAAAAAGCCGGTTTTCGACGAAGTCGAGAGCAAATCCGTGGCCGGCCGCAGCCGTAGCTACAAAGTGCGCAACGGCGACAACCTGACGCTGATCGCCAAGACCAACAAGGTCGACGTGCATGACCTGCAGCGCTGGAACAAGCTCAACGGCCAGGCACTCAAGGTCGGCCAGACCCTGGTGATGCAGGACACGCGCAAGCTGGCGGCCAAGGCCGACAGCAAGAAGCCAGTGCAGTACAAGGTCAAGAAAGGCGACTCGCTGTATATCGTCGCCAAGCGTTTCAACGTCGAGATGCAACATCTCAAGCGCTGGAACCCACGCACTGGCATGGCGCTCAAGCCTGGGCAGATGCTGGTGGTTTCCGGGCCAAGATAAACCGCAGGCAAGCGCGCTCCTGTGGGAGCTGGCTTGCCTGCGATGCAGACACCGAGGTGTATCAGTTACATCAGGGTGATGCCATCGCAGGCAAGCCAGCTCCCACATTTGATCTCTACGCCGCTCAATACCTCGCCAGCCTCCTGCCACCCTTCCCAACAGCCTTTTTCCAACCGGAACAAGCTGTTACTGTACCGATCATAAAGCCCAAGCTGCCTGGATCGGATCTCTGACTTGACGCGTCCCCTCCTTCTACTAATAAGTCTGGCCTTGAGCTTTGCTGCGCACGCGACGATTACCGAAAGCCACGGTTATGCGCAGTTCGGCACGCTCAAGTACCCGACCAAATTCACCCACTTCGATTGGGTAAACCCTGCAGCGCCGAAAGGCGGGACGTTGCGGGTCATGGCGTTTGGCACGTTCGACACCCTCAACCCTTATACCTTCAAGGGTTCGAGCCCGGTTTCCACACCGAACTTCCTGCAATACGGCGTCAATGAGCTGAACGAACCGTTGATGGTCGGTACCGGCCAGTACGCGCCGTCCGGCGATGAGCCGACCTCCAGCTACGGGCTGATTGCCCAATCGGTGGAGTACAGCGAGGACCGCAGCTGGGTGGTGTTCAACCTGCGCCCGGAAGCGCGCTTTCACGATGGCAAGCCGATCACCGCGTATGACGTGGCGTTTTCCTATCGCACCCTGCTGACCGAAGGTCATCCGCAGTACCGCACCAACCTGCAGGAAGTCGCGCGGGTCGACATCCTCAACCGCCACCGTATCCGTTTTGTGTTCAAGCGCGCCGGCAACCCGTTGCTGATCCTGCGCCTGGGCGAACTGCCAGTGCTGCCCCAGCATTACTGGAAAAACCGCGACTTCAAGGCCACCACCTTCGAACCACCGCTGGGCAGCGGGCCCTATCGCCTCAGCAAGGTCACCCCGGGCCGGCAACTGGTGTTCGAGCGGGTCAAGGATTATTGGGGCAAGGACCTGCCGGTCAACCAGGGTTTCTATAACTACGACAAGGTCGAAGTGGAGTTCTACCGCGACAGCGACGTCGCCTTCGAAGCCTTCAAGGCCGGCGAGTTCGATATCTATATCGAGCATCAGGCCAAAAACTGGGCGAATGGTTATGACTTCCCGGCGGTCAGCCGCGGCGACGTGATCAAGGCGCAGATCGCCCACCAGATCCCGACCCAAAGCCAGGGCCTGTTCATGAACACGCGGCGCCCGACGTTCAGCCAGGCCAAGGTGCGTGAAGCCCTGGGGCTGATGTTCGACTTTGAATGGACCAACCGCACCCTGTTCAGCAACGCCTATAAACGCACCTTGAGCTATTACCCCAACAGCGAATTTTCGGCGACCGGCGTCCCGGTCGGCCATGAATGGTTGATGCTCTCGCCCTACCGCGACCAACTGCCGGCCAATCTCTATACCCAACCGTTCAGCCTGCCCCAGACCGACGGGCACGGCATCCCCCGCGACACCTTGCGCCGTGCCCTGGCCCTGCTCGGCGAAGGCGGCTGGAAGCTGTCCGGGCAGCGCCTGCTCAACAAGGACGGGCAGCCGCTGCGCTTCGAGATCCTGCTGGTCAACCCGAACCTGGAGCGCATCTTGCAGCCCTACGTGGAAAACCTGAACAGTATCGGTATCGACGCGCACCTGCGCACGGTCGACCGGGCGCAGTACAAACAGCGCCTCGATCAGTTCGATTTCGACATGATCCTGATGACCCTCAACCAGACCCTCAGCCCCGGCCTTGAGCAGTGGCAGTACTTCCACTCCAGCCAGGCGGCGATCAAGGGCAGCAAGAACTACGCCGGCATCGCCAACCCGGTGGTCGACCGCCTGCTCGAGCAACTGCTGGCGGCACAAACCCGCGACGAACAACTGGCCGCCGGCCGGGCCCTGGACCGGGTCCTGCTGTGGCAGCATTACAGCATTCCCAACTGGTACCTCAACTATCATCGCCTGGCCTACCGCAACCGGTTCGCCTTTGTCACCACGCCGCCCTACAGCCTGGGCCTGAGCGCGTGGTGGCTGAAAGCTTCGGAGAAAGCCCAATGATGTCTTTGCGTACAGCACTGCTCGGCAGTCTGTTGCTCTGCACGGCGGCCAACGCCGCCCCGCAACATGCGCTGACCCTCTACAACGAGCCGCCCAAGTACCCCGCCAGCTTCAAGCACTTCGACTACGTCAACCCCGACGCGCCCAAAGGCGGCACCTTTCGCGAGTCGAGTATGGGCGGTTTCGACAGCCTCAACCCCTACATCAGCAAGGGCGTGCCGGCGGACAATATCAGCCTGATCTACGACACCCTGGCCATGCAGAGCCTGGACGAACCCATCACCGAATACGGCCTGGTGGCCGGCAAGATCGAAAAAGCCCCGGACAACAGTTGGGTGCGCTTCTACCTGCGCCCCGAAGCACGCTTCCACGATGGCCACCCGATCCACGCCGAAGACGTGGTGTTCACCTTCCAGACGCTGATGAAGGAAGGCTCGCCGCTCTACCGCACTTACTACGCCGACGTCGACGAAGTGGTCGCCGAAGACCCGCTGCGAGTGCTGTTCAAGTTCAAGCGCACCAACAACCGCGAATTGCCGCTGATCCTCGGGCAACTGCCGGTATTGCCCAAGCATTGGTGGGCCACCCGCGACTTCACCAAGGGCAACCTGGAAATCCCGCTGGGCAGCGGGCCGTACAAGGTCGCCGAGGTCAAGGCCGGGCGCATGATCCGCTACGAGCGGGTCAAGGACTACTGGGCCAAGGACCTGCCGATCACCCAAGGTTTCTACAACTTCGATCAGCGCATCACCGACTATTACCGTGACAACACGGTAGCCCTGGAAGCCTTGAAGGCCGGGCAGTTCGACTACTGGCTGGAGTTCAGCGCGAAGAACTGGGCCAACGCCTACAACATTCCGGCGGTGGCCGAGGGGCGCCTGGTCAAGGAAGAGATCCCCAACGGCAACCCCACTGGCATGCAGGGTTTCGTGTTCAACACACGCAAGCCGATGTTCCAGGACGTGCGCGTGCGCAAGGCCATCAGCCTGTTGCTGGATTTCGAATGGAGCAACAAGCAGCTGTTCAACGGCGCCTACACCCGCACCCGCAGCTACTTCGAGAACTCGGAGATGGCCGCCACCGGCCTGCCCGGCCCGGACGAACTGGCGATCCTCGAACCGCTGCGCGACAAGATCCCCGCCGAAGTCTTCACCCAGGCCTTCGAACCGTCCAAGACCGACGGCAGCGGCATGATCCGCACCCAGCAGCGCGAGGCCTACCAGCTGTTGCAGGAAGCCGGCTGGCGCATCGTCGACGACAAGATGGTCGACGCCGCCGGCAAACCGGTGAGCATTGAATTTTTGCTGGCGCAGACCGAGTTCGAACGCATCCTGCTGCCCTTCAAGCGCAACCTGGCAGACCTGGGCATCGACCTGGTGATTCGCCGGGTCGACGTCTCGCAATTCGTCAATCGCCTGCGCTCGCGGGATTTCGACATGCTGGTGGGCAGCTTCCCGCAGTCCACCTCGCCGGGTAATGAACAACGCGAATTCTGGAAATCCTCCAGCGCCGACAAGCCCGGCAGCCGCAACTACATGGGCCTCAAGGACCCGGCCGTCGACCAACTGGTCGAAGAACTGATCGACGCCGACTCGCGCAAAAGCCTGATCGCCCATGCCAAGGCCCTGGATCGCGTGTTGCAATTTGGCTACTACGTGATCCCCAACTGGCACATCAAGACCTTCCGCGTGGCGTACTGGGACCATCTCGGTCATCCCAAAGTGCCACCGCGTTATGACGTCGGCACCGCCACCTGGTGGGCCAAACCCGACGTCAAACCTGCCACCACCCTGGACACGAGCGCCGACCCGGCGAGCGGAGGCGATTAAATGCTGGCCTATATCATTCGCCGCCTGTTGCTGATCATCCCCACGCTGTTCGGGATTCTGCTGATCAACTTCGTCATCATCCAGGCCGCCCCGGGTGGCCCGGTGGAGCAGATGATCGCCAAGCTCGAAGGCTTCGAAGGCGCCACCAGCCGCATTGCCGGCGGCGGCGCCGAAGTCGCGGTGGCCGGCTCCAGCTACCGTGGCGCCCAAGGCCTGGACCCGGCACTGATCAAGGAAATCGAAACCATGTACGGTTTCGACAAGTCGGCACCGGAACGCTTGTGGATCATGGTCAAGAACTACGCCCGGCTGGATTTCGGCGACAGCTTCTTTCGCGACGCCAAGGTCATCGACCTGATCAAGGAAAAGATGCCGGTGTCGATCTCCCTCGGGCTGTGGAGCACGCTGATCATGTACCTGGTCTCGATCCCGCTGGGGATCGCCAAGGCCACGCGACACGGCAGCCACTTCGACGTATGGACCAGCTCGGCGATCATCGTCGGCTACGCGATCCCGGCGTTCCTGTTCGCGATCCTGCTGATCGTGGTGTTTGCCGGCGGCAGTTACTTCGACTGGTTCCCCTTGCGTGGGCTGACCTCCAACAATTTCGATGAGCTGAGTTGGGGCGGCAAGATCCTCGACTACTTCTGGCACCTGGCCTTGCCCATCACCGCGCTGGTGATCGGCAACTTCGCGACCATGACGCTGCTGACCAAAAACAGCTTTCTCGACGAGATCAACAAACAGTACGTGGTCACCGCCAAGGCCAAGGGCCTGACCAACCACCGCGTGCTCTACGGCCATGTGTTCCGCAACGCCATGCTGCTGGTGATCGCCGGTTTCCCCTCGGCGTTCATCGGGATCTTCTTCACCGGCTCGCTGCTGGTGGAAGTGATCTTCTCCCTCGACGGCCTCGGCCTGATGAGCTTTGAAGCCGCGATCAATCGCGATTACCCGGTGGTGTTCGGCACGCTGTTTATCTTCACCCTGCTCGGGCTGGTGGTGAAACTGATCGGTGACCTCACCTACACCCTGGTCGATCCGCGTATCGACTTCGCCAGCCGGGAGCATTGAGATGAATCTGTCCCCCCTCAATCGCCGCCGGTTCGAGCGGTTCAAGGCAAACAAACGTGGCTGGTGGTCGCTGTGGCTGTTCCTGATCCTGTTCGGCCTGAGCCTGGGCGCCGAGCTGATCGCCAACGACAAACCGCTGGTGGTGCATTACGACGGCGACTGGTATTTCCCGGCGCTCAAACGCTACCCGGAAACCACCTTCGGCGGCGAGTTCCCCCTGGAGGCCAACTACAAGAGCCCGTATATCCAGGAGCTGCTCAAGGCCAAGGGCGCGTGGACGCTGTGGGCGCCGATCCCGTTCAGCTATCAGAGCATCAACTACGACCTGAAGGTACCGGCCCCCGCGCCGCCGTCTTCGGTCAACCTGCTGGGCACCGATGACCAGGGCCGCGACGTCTTGGCGCGGGTGATCTATGGCTTTCGCGTGTCGGTGCTGTTTGCCCTGACCCTGACCGTGCTCAGCTCGATCATCGGCGTGATCGCCGGGGCCCTGCAGGGCTTCTATGGCGGCTGGGTCGACCTGGCCGGGCAACGCTTCCTGGAGATCTGGTCGGGCTTGCCGGTGCTGTACCTGCTGATCATCCTCGCCAGTTTCGTGCAGCCCAACTTCTGGTGGCTGCTGGGGATCATGCTGCTGTTCTCGTGGATGAGCCTGGTGGACGTGGTCCGCGCCGAGTTCCTGCGTGGGCGCAACCTGGAATACGTGCGCGCGGCCAGGGCGCTGGGCATGCAGAACGGCGCGATCATGTTCCGCCATATCCTGCCCAATGCCATGGTCTCGACCATGACCTTCATGCCGTTCATCCTCACCGGCGCCATCGGCACCCTGACCGCCCTGGACTTCCTCGGCTTCGGCCTGCCGGCGGGTTCGCCGTCGCTGGGGGAACTGGTGGCCCAGGGCAAATCCAACCTGCAAGCGCCGTGGCTGGGCATGAGTGCCTTTGCCGTGCTGGCGATCATGTTGAGTTTGCTGGTGTTTATCGGCGAGTCCGCTCGCGATGCCTTCGACCCGAGGAAATGAGATGAATCAGGACAATCTGATCGAAGTCCGCGACCTCTGCGTCGAGTTCGTCACCGGCGAGCATCACCACCGCGTGGTGAACCACGTCAGCTTCGACATCAAGCGCGGCGAAACCCTGGCGCTGGTCGGCGAAAGCGGCTCCGGCAAATCGGTGACCGCCCACTCGATCCTGCGCCTGCTGCCCTACCCCTTGGCACGGCACCCCGCGGGCACCATCGAATACGTCGGCCAGGACCTGCTGACCCTCAACGAAAAAACCATCCGGCATATTCGCGGCAACCGCATTGCGATGATCTTCCAGGAGCCGATGACCTCGTTGAACCCGCTGCACTGCATCGAGAAGCAGATCAACGAAGTGCTCGGCCTGCACAAAGGGCTGACCGGCAAAGTCGCGACCCGGCGCACCCTCGAGTTGCTCGAACTGGTGGGCATTCCCGAGCCGCATAAACGCCTCAAGGCGCTGCCCCACGAACTGTCCGGCGGCCAGCGCCAACGGGTGATGATCGCCATGGCCCTGGCCAACGAGCCGGAGCTGTTGATTGCCGACGAACCGACCACCGCCCTCGACGTGACGGTGCAGTTGAAGATCCTCGAGCTGCTCAAGGAACTGCAGGCGCGCCTGGGCATGGCGTTGCTGCTGATCAGCCACGACTTGAACCTGGTGCGGCGCATTGCCCACCGTGTGTGCGTGATGCAACAGGGTTGCATCGTCGAGCAAGCCGATTGCGAAACCTTGTTCCAGTCGCCGCAGCACCCTTACACCCAGGAGCTGCTCGCCGCCGAACCCAGCGGCGGGCCGGCCGCCACCGCCGTCGGGCCACCGTTGCTGGAAGTGGACGACTTGAAAGTCTGGTTTGCGATCAAGAAAGGCTTTTTGCGCAACACCGTCGATTACGTCAAGGCGGTGGACGGCATCAACTTCAGCCTGCCCCAGGGGCAAACCCTGGGCATCGTCGGCGAAAGCGGCTCGGGCAAGTCCACCCTCGGCCTGGCGATCCTGCGCCTGATCGCGAGCAAAGGCGGGATTCGCTTCGAAGGCCAGCAACTCGACCGCCTGACCCAGCAACAGGTGCGCCCGTTGCGCCGGGAAATGCAGGTGGTGTTCCAGGACCCGTTCGGCAGCCTCAGCCCGCGCATGTGCGTCAGCGAGATCGTCGGCGAAGGCCTGCGCATTCACAAGATGGGCAGCCCGGCGGAGCAGGAAGCGGCGATCATCGCAGCGCTCAAGGAAGTCGGCCTCGACCCGCAGTCGCGGCATCGCTACCCCCACGAGTTCTCCGGCGGCCAGCGCCAACGCATCGCCATTGCCCGCGCCCTCGTGCTCAAGCCGCGCCTGATCCTGCTCGACGAACCGACCTCGGCGCTCGACCGCACGGTGCAGCGCCAAGTGGTGGAATTACTGCGCGGTTTGCAGGCCAAGTACAACCTGACCTATCTGTTCATCAGCCATGACCTGGCGGTGGTCAAAGCGTTGAGTCACCAGTTGATGGTGGTCAAGCATGGGCAGGTGGTGGAACAGGGCGACGCGCCGGCGATTTTCGCCAACCCGCAGCATGCCTATACCCGGCAGTTGCTGGAGGCGGCGTTTCTGGTGCCGACGCCTTAGCCCAGGGCCGTGACCTATCCGTTCAGCGCGAAAGGATAGGTCGCTCGCCTCAGGCCGCCAGCCCGCGCCCGGCCCGCTCCAGGTTGCGCCACAACCAGCCCGGCAATACGTCCGGGTCCAGGCTGTCGATCAGGTTCTTCAAGCCCAGCCCCAACTCCGTGTCGCCTTCAATCACCAAGCGACGCCGGAAGAACAAGGTGTCCGGATCTTCCTGGCGACTGGCCAGCAACAAGAACTCGCGCCAGTTACCACTGATGGTCACCTGGGCCTCGGCTTTTTCAGCGATGCGCAAGCCATCCCGCGCCAGCGTCAGGTACCAGCACAGCCCAAGGTCGGGGATGCGCAGGCACATCCAGCGCCCGCGCAGCAGGTCGAAGCCGCCGTCGCGCAACGGCTCGGCCAGGCAGCGGTTGAGGCCTTGCTGCAAGGCCAGGCGCTGCACCCGAAACGGCACGTGGCGCACCAGCGGCAACAAGCGATCGGCGCCCTTGAGCAGCCATTGTTTGCGACTCAACACAGGCCCACCTCCTCGACCCGCAGCATGCCGGCCTGGCCATGCCAGTAACCGTTGCAACCGTCGACGCACAACGGCGGCATCGCGCCCTGGCGCACCTGGTCGAACGCCTGGACCACACCGACCATCCCTTCGGCGCGTGGGCTCAGGCGCAACAGGTCAGCGCCACACGCGACCAGGCCGGGGTAATCGGCGAGCAGGTTGGTGACATCGGCCGACATCGTCTGAATCCCGTTCAAGGTGAACAACGGTTGCCCTTCCTGGCTGGTCAGGGCCATGCCGTCGGGGTAGTTGATGCAACAGAACTGGCAATCGTCCTTGGGCCGGTTTTCCGCGCGGGCGGTGAAGCAACGGGCCGAGTACGCCAGGGGCAAATGCCCATAGGCGAAGATCTCCACTTCGGGCAGCGGCCGGCCGAGTTCGCGCACCTGTTCCAGCACATCGGCGATCAGGCTTTGCGAGCACTCCACCGGCGGCACCCAGCGCTGCATGCCCGCATCGAGCAATTGCGCCAGGGCGTGGCCGTTGTACAGGTTGAGCGCCGGGCCGCCGACAAAAGGCAACTTGCGCTCGATCAGCAACTGCACCGCGCCCATGTCGTTGGCCTCGACCAGCACCTCGCCGTTGTCGCACAGGCGGCGCAGGCTCGACAGTTCAGAGGCGGCTTCGATCAAGGTCAGGCTCGACAGCACGATCTGCGCCGAGCTGCACGACTGCAACTCGCGGCCCAGGCCCAACCATTGATCCAGGGAAAACGCGCGGCGTTTGGAGCACACGGTTTCACCCAGGTAAATCACGTCCAGGGGCAAGCCGGCCATGTCTGAATAGAAGCGCCCCAAGTGTTCCTTATCCCAATAAAACAGCACCGGTCCCAGGCTGAGCTTCATCTGTGTTTCCTCATTGCCATGCGCGATGGTAAGCACCCAGGGTGGTCTGGCTGCCTTCGGAAAGTCCGGCCAGCACCTGGCGCCACTGGTCCTTGACCACAAAATTGGCCGGGGCGCTGCGGTGGGCGTCGAGGGCGGCGCGCCAGACTCGGGTGACTTGTTCCACATAGGCCGGGCTGCGTTGCCGGCCTTCGATCTTCACCGCCTCCACGCCGATGGCGCTGAGTTCGGGCAACAGGTCCAGGGTGTCGAGGCTGGTCGGTTCTTCGAGGGCATGGAAGCGCTTGCCGCCGACCAGGAAGCGGCCTTTGCACAAGGTCGGGTAGCCGGCCGGTTCCTCCGGGGTGTAGCGGTCGATCAGCACTTCACTGAGCCGCGCGCTGAGGCCATCGGCGTCGTCGCTCCAGCGCACCGCCTTGGCCGGCGAGCACACGCCGCACAGGTTGGGCGACTCACCGGTGATATACGACGACAAGTGGCAACGCCCTTCGGCCATGATGCACAGGCTGCCGAAGCCGAACACTTCGATCGGCACCACGCTGCTCGCCGCCACCTGTTTGACCTGGGCCAGCGACAGCACCCGCGGTAGCACCGCGCGGCGGATGCCATAACGTTCGACGTAGAACTTCAGCGCCGCCGCATGGGTGGCCGAGCCCTGCACCGACAAGTGCAACGCCATCTGCGGATGATGCGCGGCAGCATAGCCGAGCACACCCGGGTCGCCGGCGATCAGCGCATCCACGCCATGATCGGCCGCACGGTCGACGGCGCGTTGCCAGCGTGACCAGATCTTCGGTTGCGGGTAGGTATTGACCGCCACATACAGCTTGCGCTGGTGCTGGCGGATATGGGCGACGGCGGCGTCGAACTGCTTGTCGTCCATGTTCAGCCCGGCGAAATGCCGGGCATTGGTGTCATCGCGAAAACCGACATACACCGCATCGGCGCCTTGGCGCACCGCGGCTTTCAGCGCAGGCAGGTTGCCTGCCGGGCAGACCAGTTGCATGGAGACTCCTCATTGAAACTCGGCGAAGGACAAGAAAGGCACCGGTGCATCCTTGAGCAGCAGTTGCTCGCGCTCGACAATCACCAGGCCATCGGCCCAGCAGGCGGCGGTGAGCATCGCCGAGCTTTGCTGGGGGTGCAGGACGGCGCGCAATTGCCCATCCGCGCCGGGGCTCAAGCGCGCGCGCAGGTACTGGCGGCGCTTGTTAGGGGTAGGCCATTCAAAACCGGCCGGCACCTGGACCGGCACCGGCAACACGCGCTCGACGCCCTGGGCGCGCAACAGGAACGGGCGCACCACCACCAACGCAGTGATCAGCGCGGCAGACGGGTTGCCGGGCAGGCCGATCCACGGTTTGCCCGCCACTTCGCCAAACGCCAGAGGCTTGCCGGGCTGGATCGCCAGGCGCCAGAAATCCACGCGACCGAGTTCCTGGATGGCTTGTTTGAGATGATCCTCCTCGCCCACCGACACGCCGCCGGTGGTCAGCAGCAGGTCGCATTCGGACGACGCGAGGATCAACGCGTCGCGGCTGGCGGCCAACGCGTCGGCCATCACCCCGTAGTCGAGCACCTCCACGCCCCAACCGCGCAATAACGCGGTCACCAGGTGGCGGTTGCTGTTGTAGATCTGCCCCGGCGCCAGCGACTCGCCCGGCTCGCGCAGTTCATCGCCGCTGCTCAGCAGGCACACGCGCAGGGGGCGATAAACCTTGACCCACGGAATGCCGGCCGACGCCAGCAGGCCGACTTCCTGGGCGCGCAGGCGCTGGCCGACACGCAACAGGCGTTGCCCGCGCTGCATTTCTTCACCGCGCTTGCGCACGTGTTCGCCCAGGCGCAGCGGCGGGCACCAGATACGCTGGCCGTAGACGCGGCAACGCTCCTGGGGCACCACGCTGTCGGCGCCGGGCGGCAGCGGCGCACCGGTGAAAATCCGTACTGTCTGCCCGGCCTGTAAAAGCTCATCGCTGCTGTGCCCGGCAGCAATCCGCCCGGCCAGCACCAAGTAGCCGCCCTGCTCCGGCACATCGGCGGCGCGCAGGGCGTAGCCGTCCATGGCGCTGTTGTCCCAGCACGGCAGGTCGAGAGGTGAAAACAATTCTTCGGCGATCACCCGACCCGCGGCCTGGCCGAGGGGGATGACTTCGGTGGGCGGCGCAGGTGGCGCCTGCGCCAGCAGTTGCTCGATCGCCTCGTCCACCGGCATCAATTGCCCGCTGTCGCACACGCGGGTGTTCATGACCGCGCCTCGCAGGCGCTGAGCGCTTGTTCGAACTGAGGCTTGAGGTGCGCAACGAAGTTGCACGGGCCGGTGCGGCTGTCCAATTGACTGAGCAGAATCTGGTCCCAGGCAGTACGGCACGCGCCGGGCGAACCGGGCATGCAGCACACCAGCACGCCATTGCTCATGCCCGCCAGGGCGCGGGACTGCAAGGTGGACATGCCGATTTCCGCCAGGGACACCTGGCGGAACAGCTCGCCGAACCCGTCCACTTGTTTATCCAGCAGCGGCAACACCGCTTGCGGCGTGTTGTCGCGAGCGGTGAAGCCGGTGCCGCCGGTCATCAGGATCACTTGCACCTGAGGGTCGGCGATCCACTGCGAAACGCGGGCGCGGATCTGGTAGATATCGTCCATCACCAGGCCACGGTCGATCAGCACATGGCCGGCACCTTCTAGGCGCTCTACCAGGGTCTGCCCGGAGGTATCGGTGTCAAAGGTGCGGGTGTCGCTGATGGTCAGTACGGCAATGTTCAGGGAGACAAAACTGCGTTGGGTCAAATGGGCCATGATCAAGGCTCCAGGCAGGTAAAAAGATGCGCTCAGCCTGCGCCGCAACGGGCGCAGGGCCTATTCCTCGAAGGAGGTACCTCGTCAGGGCGCCAGCCGTGTGCGCTGCCAAGCGCCGTCTCGCAGGCGGTAGTCGAGGCGGTCATGCAGGCGGTCGGGGCGGCCTTGCCAGAACTCGATGCGGCGCGGTTGCAGGCAGTACCCGCCCCAGTGCTCGGGCCGTGGCGGTTGCTGGCCGGCGAACCGCTCGGTGACCTCACGCAGCAAACCTTCCAGCTCGCTGCGGTGGGTCAGCGGCTGACTCTGCGGTGAGGCCCAGGCACCGAGTTGGCTGGCGGCCGGGCGGTCGAGGAAATAGGCGTCCGACAGCGCCGGATCGAGGCGCTCGACCGCGCCTTCAATACGCACCTGGCGCTCCAGGCCGGGCCAGAAAAACGTCATCGCTGCATGGGGGTTGCTCGCCAGTTCCTCGCCCTTGGCGCTCTGGTAATTGCCAAAAAACACAAAACCTTCGGCGCTGAAGCCCTTGAGCAGCAGGATGCGGCAATGGGCGTATCCTTCGCTGTCGACCGTGGCCAGGGCCATGCTGTTGGCCTCGGCGGGAGGCGCTTCGGTCTTGCGCGCCTGGCTCAGCCACTGGCCGAACAACACCAGCGGATCGTCTTGCTCGCCGTCGTCCCGCAGGCCGTAGAGGGTGTAGTTGCGGCGCAGTTGCGCGAGGGACAGGGGCATGGGACGAACCTCCAGAGAATTCGCCACAGTGTGGGAACTGCGCAGGTTTTAGCCCTTGACCGCGATCAACAATCCGCCGCGTCATGGCGCCGCAGGCGGCTCACCACAATGACTTCGCCAGCACCACAATCACCACCATGTGCGCGAGAATGCTGCGTCGTATCCACAGCGCACGCTTGGGGCTCAGGCGCTCGCGGGTCAGCCAGTAGGCCAGCAGCAGGTAGTGCCCGATGATGCTCAGGGCGAGGAAGATTTTCAGGCTCAGGAACAGTCCGAAATGGCTGTTCCATGGCAGACCGCGGTAATGCCAGGCCAGGCCGATACCCGCGCCATACAGCAGCACCACCACGCCATGCAGCACCCGCCGCGAACGCCGGGCGATCGCATGTTCCGCGGTGAAACGCGCCGACCAGGCCAGCTCCTCGCGGGCGCTGTGCCAGATCACCACTTCAAAGAACAGCGTGCCGATAAAGGCGATCGCCGCCAGCAGATGCACGATCAACAACCACGAATACAGCATGCAATGCTCCTAACCGGGGTGCCCGTCGACCCGCGCCCGCCACAACATCGGGCCATACCGCCACAGGTACAAGCCCAGGCCGACCGACCAGCACAGCCCCGCCAGCCACAAGGCCGCCACGGGCCAGATCAACACCAGTGCCACCCGGCACACAGCCGCCAGGTTCAACAGGGCGAACGCCAGGGTCATCCCGCCCGGCGGCTGCAACGGCCGACCGGTATGGCCCAGGCTGACCCGCGCCACCATCGCCAGGATCAGCCCGGCCATGGCGCCGATCGTCAGCGCATGCACGGCCAGGCTCGGGTTGAGCGGCGCGCCGAAATGCCACAGCGCCATGCCCAGGCAGGCCACGGCCAACCATGCGTAGGCCAGGTGCAGCGACCACAGCAGCGGCACGCGCCACAGGCCACGGTCATGCCAGCGCGCCAGGCGCAGCAAGTGGCCCAGGCCGAGCACAGCGAACAGTACGCCGCTCCACCGGCTGGGGAACACCGCCAGCCCGCTGGCGTAAAGCAACGCCACCAGGATCGAACCGCCCAGCAACACACGGTCCAGCCACGGCCACGGCTTGACCGCATCGACCCGGCCCAGGCCACGTTGGGTGAAGAATGGAATCACCCGACCGCCGATCAGCCCCATCATCGCCGCCACCAGCCACAACCCCGTGAGCACCGCCTGGCGCTCCACGCCCTCGTCATGGCGCAGCAACCCATACAACGCCAACGCGTCTGCCACGGCGAGCAAGCCCAGCACCAGCACAATCGGGTAGTTACGGGTTTGCCTGACCTTCCACAGCGTCCAGCCCATCACCCCGGCCACGGCCAGCGGAAAACTCAGTTCCAGCACCGCCAGCAGCGGCCACGGCAGGTTCAGCAACCAACCCAGGCGCGCCGCCAGCCATAACCCGGCGAGCAACGCCAGGGGCGCGCCGCTGAGGCCGGGGCGGCCGGTCCAGGTCTGCACCGCGGTCAGCAAAAAGCCGGCGATGATCGCCACGCCAAAACCGAACAGCAGCTCATGCCGGTGCCAGGCCAGCCAGCCGCCGGCCGGTTGCCAAGTACCGGTGGCGCCGCCCAGGGCGAACAACCACAGAGGAATGACCAGCACCGCCAACAGGCAGGCACCGAGGAAAAACGGGCGGAATGCCAGGCGAAACAATGGGGGAATAGCCATGGCCTTGCGTCGATCGAGCACTTGCATAGCACGGCTCCTAAACAGATGAATGCGACAATCTTGCGCTGCAGCCTGCGCTTTGCCCTTGTCGTAGATCAAGCACGCCCGCCACGGACAGGGGAACTTTGCCAGGAAATAACCGCCCGAATCCGGTACGCTCAGCGTTTTTACTCAAGGAGTTAATTCCCATGGCCAAAGCCACCGCCCGTCACATCCTCGTTGCCACCGAAGACAAGTGCAACGAACTCAAGGCCCAGATCGAAGGCGGCGCCGATTTCGCAGAAGTCGCCAAAGCCAATTCCAGCTGCCCATCCAGCCGTCAAGGCGGCGACCTGGGCTCGTTCGGTCCAGGCCAGATGGTTAAAGAATTCGACACCGTCGTGTTCAGCGCCCCGGTCAACACCGTGCAAGGCCCGGTGAAAACCCAGTTCGGTTATCACCTGCTGGAAGTCACCAGCCGTCAGGACTGATTCAGTCCACGCTGATGCTTGAAACAACGGCCCGCCTTTTGGTGGGCCGTTGTGCATGGGATGACTGGCGATGCTCAGGCCGTTAGCGTACAAATCCCTATTCTCCTTCACCCGGCGCTCAAGGCAGATAATGCGACTGGCTTTTTCGACTCTATTCAGCTCCACCCTGGCCCTGCTGCTGGCCAGCACCGCTGTGATCGCGGCCCCGCAAACCTACCTGACCGTGTATGGCGAACCGGCCAAATATGGCGCCGGCTTCAGCCATTTCGACTATGCCAACCCCAACGCGCCCAAGGGCGGCAGCCTGCGGCGTTCGGCCATCGAGATCGGGCGCTTCGACCATGTGCTGCCCTATATCGACAAAGGCATCGGCGTGTCCCAGATCGACGGCTGGCTCTACTCGCCCCTGGCCCTGCGCTCCCTGGACGAGCCGTACACGGTCTACGGCCTGGTCGCCGAGAAGATGGAACGCGCGGACGACGGCCTGTCGCTGCGCTTCTACCTCAACCCCAAGGCCCGTTTTGCCGATGGCACACCGATCACCGCCGAAGACGTGCGCTACAGCTTCGATTTGCTGATGACCCAGGGCAGCCTGCGCTTTCGCACGCTGTTCGCCGACGTCAAACACGTCGAAGTCGAAGGCGAACGCCAGGTGCGCTTCGATTTTTCCAGCGATGAAAACCGCACCCTGGCGCTGGATATCGCCACCCTGCCGGTGTTCCCCGAGCACTGGTGGAAAACCCGCGACTTCGCCAACGGCGGCGGCTACGAAGCGCCGCTGGGCAGCGGCCCGTACAAAATCAGCAAGATCGACGCGGGCAGCACCATCACCTTTACCCGCAACCCTGATTGGTGGGGCAAGGACTTGCCGGTCAGCCGCGGTCTGTACAACTTCAATCACCTGAGCCTGGAATATTTCGGCGACACCGAAGTGGCGCGCCAGGTGCTGCGTGGCGGCGCGTATGACTTCAACCGCGAGTTCTCCGCCACCGGTTACTCCATCGGCTACAACGGCCCGGCACTGGACGACGGGCGCCTGCAACGCGCGCACCTGGCCAAAGAGATGCCGCAACCGGCCCAAGGCTATGTGTTCAACGTGCAGAAACCGATGTTCCAGGACCGCCGCGTGCGCCAGGCCCTGGCGATGCTGTGGGATTTCGAATGGGCCAACCGGCAGATGATGCGCAACCTGTACATCCGCCAGCAAAGCTACTTCTCCAATAGCCCGCTGGCCGCGAGCGAATTGCCGACCCCGGAAGAGCTGGCGATCCTCGAACCTCTGCGCGGCCAGGTGCCCGACGAGGTGTTCAGCCAGGTCTTCAAAGCCCCGGTCACCGACGGCAGCGGCATGATCCGCGACAAGCAACTGCAAGCCTTGGCCCTGCTGGAAGAAGCCGGCTGGAACCCCGACGGCGACAAGCTGGTCAACGCCGAGGGCGAGCCGCTGGAATTCACCTTCCTCTATGCCCAACCCGGCCTCGAGCGTCTGTTGCTGCCGTACAAGCGCAACCTGGCGCAGATCGGCATCACCCTGATCATCCGCCGCATCGACTCCTCGCAGTACGTCAACCGGCTGATGACGCGGGACTACGACATGATCGTCACCGGCTTCCCGGTCACCACCTCGCCGGGGATGGAGCTGTACAACTACTTCGGCTCCAGCGCCGCGTTCGACCCGGGCGCCAACAACTACATGGTGCTCAAGGACCCGGCCGTCGACAGCCTGATCAAGGGCCTGGTGAAAGCCAACACCCAGGCGCAGATGCTCACCTACGCCCACGCCCTGGACCGGGTGCTGCAATGGAACTACCTGTGGATCCCCAATTACTACCCGCCCGGCACGTCCGCCGCGTGGTGGAACCGCTTCGGCCGCCCGGCGATCGAGGCGAAGAATGACGAAGCCCTGGAAACCTGGTGGGAAATCAGCCCCACGCCACTGACGAACGCACAAATGAGCGCGGAGCTTAAAAAACGCGGAGGGATGCGCTGATGTTTGCCTATATCGTGCGACGCCTGCTGTTGATCATCCCGACGCTGGTGATCATCCTGCTGGTCAATTTCGTGATCGTGCAGGCCGCGCCCGGCGGGCCGGTGGAACAGGCGATCGCCCACCTGCAAGGGATCGGCGGCGGCGGCATCGGCGGTTCCGCCGGCGAAGGCCTCGGCAGCGGCTCGCGGGCCAGCCGTGGCCTGGACCCGAAACTGATCAAGGACATCGAAAAACAATACGGCTTCGACAAGCCGGCGCCGGAGCGCCTGTGGCTGATGCTCAAGAGCTACGCCCGGCTGGACTTCGGCAACAGCTTCTTTCGCGGCGCGACCGTCACCGACCTGATCCTGGAAAAGATGCCGGTGACCATCTCCCTCGGCCTGTGGGCCACGCTGATCACCTACCTGGTGTCGATTCCCCTGGGGATCCGCAAGGCGGTGCGCCATGGCAGCAACTTCGATGTGTGGAGCAGCACCGCCATCGTGATCGGCTATGCGATGCCGGCGTTCCTGTTTGCGATGTTCCTGATCGTGGTGTTCGCTGGCGGCACCTCGCTGAACTGGTTCCCGGTGCGCGGCCTGGTCTCGGAAAACTTCGACGAACTGAGCACGGTGGGCAAGGTCGCCGACTATTTCTGGCACCTGGTCTTGCCGGTCACGGCGCTGGTGATCGGCGGGTTCGCCACCCTGACCATCCTGACGAAAAACTCGTTCCTCAATGAGATCACGCGCCAATACGTGGTTACCGCCCGCGCCAAAGGCTTGAGCGAACGGCAGGTGCTGTACGGGCATGTGTTCCGCAATGCGATGCTGCTGGTGATCTCGGGGATTCCCCAGGCGTTTATCAGCGTGTTCTTTGCCGGCTCGTTGCTGATCGAGGTGATCTTTTCCCTCGACGGCCTCGGGCGCATGAGCTACGAAGCCGCGGTGTCCCGCGACTACCCGGTGGTGTTCGGTTCGCTGTTTATCTTCACCCTGTTCGGCCTCTTGATAAAACTGATCGGCGACCTCTGCTACACCCTGGTGGACCCGCGTATCGACTTCGCCGCGAGGAACGCCTGATGTTCAATCTATCTCCCGTGGCCCGTCGGCGTTTCGAGCGGTTCAAGAAGAACCGCCGCGGCTGGTGGTCACTGTGGCTGTTTATCGGCCTGTTCATCCTGACCCTGGGTGGCGAGTTGATCGCCAATGACAAGCCCTTGGTGTTGAGCTTCAAGAACGAGCTGTATTTTCCGGTGTTCAAGCGCTACACCGAGCAGCAGTTTGGCGGGCAATTACCGTTCCAGGCCGACTATCGCAGCGACTACGTACAGAAGCTGATCAAGCAGGACGGCGGCTGGATGCTGTTCCCGCCAGTGCCGTTCAACGACGACACGCCCAACTACGAACTGACCCGCCCTGCCCCCAGCCCGCCCTCGGCGGTGAACTGGCTGGGCACCGACGACCAGTCGCGCGACGTGGTGGCGCGGGTGATCTTCGGCGCGCGGGTGTCGATCCTGTTTGCCCTGGCGCTCACCGCGATCAGTGCGAGCATCGGCATCGCCGCGGGCGCGTTGCAGGGTTACTACGGCGGCTGGGTCGACCTGATCGGTCAGCGGGTGCTGGAAGTGTGGTCCGGGTTGCCGGTGCTGTACCTGCTGATCATCCTGTCCGGCTTTGTCGAACCGAACTTCTGGTGGCTGCTGGGGATCATGGCGCTGTTTTCCTGGCTGGCCCTGGTGGACGTGGTGCGCGCCGAGTTCCTGCGCGGGCGCAACCTGGAGTACGTCAAGGCGGCGCGGGCCCTGGGTTTGAGCGACGCCAAGATCATGCGCCGACACATCCTGCCCAATGCCATGACGGCCACCCTGAGCTACCTGCCGTTTATTTTGACCGGGGCGATTTCCACCTTGAGCGCCCTGGATTTCCTCGGCTTCGGCATGCCGGCGGGCAGCGCGTCGCTGGGTGAGTTGATCGCCCAGGGCAAGCAAAACCTGCAAGCGCCATGGCTGGGCCTGACGGCGTTTTTCACCTTGGCGCTGATTCTGTCGCTGCTGGTATTTATCGGCGAGGCGTTGCGCGATGCCTTCGACCCCCGTGCATGAGTGAGTCTGTATGAGCGACAACCTGATCGAGATCCGCGACCTCTGCGTCGCCTTCAGCGGCCAGACCGTGGTGCGCAACCTTAGCCTGGATGTGCGCCCCGGCGAGTGCCTGGCGCTGGTCGGCGAGTCGGGCTCGGGCAAGTCGGTGACGGCCCTTTCGATTCTGCAACTGCTGCCCGAAGCCGGCACGCAAACCAGCGGCTCCGTGCGCTATCGCGGCCAAGAGTTGATCGGCGCATCGGCGGCCACCCTGCAAAAGCTGCGTGGCGACCGCATCGCCATGATCTTCCAGGAGCCGATGACCTCCCTCAACCCGCTGCACAGCATCGAAAAGCAGATCGGCGAAACCCTGCTGTTGCACAAAGGTATGGGCGGCAAAGCAGCACAGGCGCGCATCATTGAACTGCTCGAACTGGTCGGCCTCCAGAACCCCCAGGAACGGCTCAAGGCCTATCCGCACCAACTCTCCGGCGGCCAGCGCCAACGCGTGATGATCGCCATGGCCCTGGCCTGCGAGCCGGAACTGCTGATCGCCGACGAGCCCACCACCGCGTTGGATGTGACCGTGCAGCGCAAGATCCTGTTGCTGCTCAAATCCTTGCAGCAACGCCTGGGCATGTCGCTGCTGCTGATCAGCCACGACCTCAACCTGGTACGCAGCATGGCGCAGCGCGTGTGCGTGATGCATACCGGCGAGATCGTCGAACAGGCCGACTGCGAAACCTTGTTCAACGCGCCACAACACCCCTACAGCCGCTTGCTGCTCGACGCTGAACCGGCGGGCGAGGTGCTGTGCGGCGAAACGCGTGAAACGGTGTTGCAGGTCGACGACCTGAGCGTGCAATTCCCCCTCGGCGGCGGCCTGTTTCAGCGCAAGACCTACCTGCGCGCGGTGGACGGCATCAGCCTCAGCGTGCAACGCGGCAAGACGCTGGGCATCGTCGGCGAGTCGGGCTCGGGTAAATCCACCCTGGGCCAGGCGATCCTGCGCCTGCTGGACTCCACCGGCAGCATCCGCTTCCAGGGCGTCGCCCTCGACGCGCTCAACCACAAACAGATGCGCCCGTGGCGCAAGCAGATGCAGGTGGTGTTCCAGGACCCTTACGGCAGCCTCAGCCCGCGCATGTCGGTGCAGCAGATCATCAGCGAAGGCCTGGAAGTCCACGCACCGTGCAGCCTCGCCGAGTGTGACGCGCAGGTGATCCAGGTGCTCAAGGACGTCGGCCTCGACCCGGCCAGCCGGTATCGTTACCCCCACGAGTTTTCCGGTGGCCAGCGCCAGCGCATCGCCATCGCCCGCGCACTGGTGCTCAAGCCGGCGCTGATGCTGCTCGACGAACCCACCTCGGCCCTCGACCGCACGGTGCAGAAGCAAGTGGTAGCGTTGCTGCGTGAGCTGCAGGACAAATACGGCCTGACCTACCTGTTCATCAGCCATGACCTGGCCGTGGTGCGCGCCATGGCCCACGACATGATCGTGATCAAGGACGGCAAGGTGGTGGAGCGCGGCGCCAGCCATGATGTGTTTGAATCGCCGCAACACCCGTACACCCAGGAACTGCTGGCCGCCGCACACATCCCCTTGTAGGAGCGAGCTTGCTCGCGAAAAGCGCAAGGACACCGCGTTCAACCAGCAGGCCGCGTCATCGTTAACGTTTTTCGCGAGCAAGCTCGCTCCTACAGGATTCTGCACGCATGAGTACCAGCCTCAAGGACTACCAACAGGTTCGCGGCCTGGCCATCCAGTCGCTGTTCGAGATCATCGAGCAGTCCAGCGAAGGCACGGTGATTGTCGACCGCGACGCGAACATCGTGTGGATGAACGAGCGCTACGCCAAGCGCTTCGGCCTCAAGAGCGCCGACGAAGCCATCGGCCAACCCTGCGAACAGGTCATCGCCAACAGCCTGTTGCGCCAGGTGGTGCGCAACGACCAGCCGATCCTGCTGGATATCCAGGACACGCCCAAAGGCCCGCTGGTGGTGATGCGCCTGCCGATCCATAACGACGCCGGCGCGGTGATCGGCGCCATCGGCTTTGCGCTGTTCGATGAGCTGCGCAACCTGTCGCCGCTGATCGAGCGTTACCTGAGCATGCAGCAAGAACTGGCGTCCACCCGCTCGCTGCTGCGTTCACGCCAGAGCAAGTACACCTTTGCGCACTTTATCGGCACCAGCGCCACCAGCCTCGAAGTCAAACGCCGCGCACGGCGCAGTGCGAGTGCCGAGTCGCCGGTGTTGCTGCTCGGCGAGACCGGCACCGGCAAGGAGTTGCTGGCCCAGGCGATCCACGGCGCCTCGACGCGGGCGCACAAGGCATTTGTCAGCATCAACAGCGCGGCCATTCCCCATGACCTGCTCGAAGCCGAGTTCTTCGGCACCGCGCCCGGCGCGTTTACCGGCGCCGACCGCAAAGGCCGCCCCGGCAAGTTGCAGATCGCCCAGGGCGGCACGCTGTTTCTCGATGAAATCGGCGACATGCCCCTGCCGCTGCAAAGCAAGCTGTTGCGGGTGTTGCAGGAGAAGGAATACGAACCGGTCGGCTCCAACGAGATGCGGCACAGCGACGTGCGGGTGATCGCCGCCACGTCCATGGACCTGGAAGCGGCGATCAAACGCGGCGAGTTTCGCGCCGACCTGTATTACCGGCTGAATGTGCTGCCGATCCAGGTGCCACCGTTGCGCGAACGCCTGGAAGATATTCCGGCGCTGAGCGAAGCGATCCTCGAAGACCTGCGCAGCCACCACGAACTGGACCGCGAGGCCCTGGCGTTGTTGGCGCGGCATGCATGGCCGGGGAATATCCGCGAACTGCGCAACGTGCTGGAACGCGCGGCGTTGTTGAGCGATGACCGGGTGTTGGGCGCGGCTGAGATTCGCGCCGCGATCGGCACGTTCAGCCCGGTGGCGCGGGAGGCGATGGAAACGTTCGAAGGCGAGACGTTCGAAGGCGAGACATTCGCGGCGGCGCGGGAGCGCTTCGATCGGCAGCTGATCACCGCGGCGCTCAAGGTCTGCGGCGGGAATGTGGTGGCCGCGGCCCAGCGCTTGGGGCTGGGCCGGTCGACCTTGTACAAGAAAATGGTCGCGCTGGGCCTGGCCACATCTCAATAAAGAGACAAAATTCTCAAAACAAAGACAATCCTTGTGGGAGGGGGCTTGCCCCCGATGGCAGTGCCTCAGTCAGCCTATTCTTTACAGACCCACCGCTATCGGGGGCAAGCCCCCTCCCACCTTTGATGTGTTTTTGTCTCTGAATTGAGACCAGATCTGAAAAGCTTGTTCATGGATACAATAATATCTATGTATTTCAATAGGTTATGAACATGGCACGCATCTCGCTATAGCCCTCCTCCAACGCATCACCCCACAAAAATAACAATCTGATGGAGACACACCATGAGTGTGATCATTGCCTTGGCAGCCCTCGCGCTGCTGATGCTGGCTGCCTACCGTGGCTACAGCGTCATCTTGTTTGCCCCCATCGCCGCCCTCGGCGCTGTCCTGCTCACCGACCCGTCCGCGGTCGCCCCGGCGTTTACCGGGGTGTTCATGGAGAAAATGGTCGGTTTCATCAAACTGTATTTTCCGGTGTTCCTGCTCGGTGCCGTGTTCGGCAAGCTGATCGAGCTGTCGGGTTTCTCGCGCTCGATCGTGGCGGCCGCAATCCGCTTGCTCGGCACGCGCCAGGCGATGCTGGTGATCGTGCTGGTCTGCGCCCTGCTCACCTACGGCGGCGTGTCGCTGTTCGTGGTGGTGTTTGCGGTGTACCCGTTCGCGGCGGAGATGTTCCGCCAGAGCGACATCCCCAAGCGCCTGATCCCGGCGACCATCGCCCTCGGCGCGTTCTCGTTCACCATGGACGCGCTGCCCGGCACGCCGCAGATCCAGAACATCATCCCCAGCACGTTCTTCAACACCACCGCCTGGGCTGCGCCGTGGCTGGGGCTGATCGGCACGATCTTCGTGTTCTGCAGCGGCATGCTCTACCTGGCGCGCCAGCGCAACAAGGCGCAACGGGCCGGTGAAGGCTACGGCACCGAACTGCGCAACGAGCCGGAAACCGCCGAGAACCTGAGCCTGCCCAACCCCTGGATCGCGCTGTCGCCGCTGCTCCTGGTGGGCGTGATGAACCTGCTGTTCACCCACTGGATCCCGCAGTGGTACGGCAAGACCCACAGCCTCAGCCTGCCGGGCATGAGCGCGCCGGTGACCACCGAAATCGCCAAACTCACCGCGATCTGGGCGGTGCAGGCGGCGTTGCTGGTGGGCATCGTCATGGTGCTGGTGTTCGGCTGGTCGGCGATCAAAAGCAAGCTCGCCGAAGGCAGTAAGAGCGCGGTCAGCGGTGCGCTGCTGGCGGCGATGAACACCGCCTCGGAATACGGCTTCGGTGCGGTGATCGCCTCGCTGCCGGGCTTTCTGGTGCTGGCGGACTGGCTCAAGGGCATCCCCAACCCGCTGGTCAACGAAGCGATTACCGTGACGCTGCTGGCCGGTATCACCGGCTCGGCGTCCGGCGGCATGAGCATCGCCCTGGCGGCGATGTCCGAGAGTTTCATTGCGGCGGCCCATGCGGCGAATATTCCCCTTGAAGTGCTGCACCGGGTCGCGGCCATGGCCAGCGGCGGCATGGACACCCTGCCCCACAACGGCGCGGTGATCACCTTGCTGGCGGTCACCGGGCTGACCCACCGCGAAGCCTACAAGGACATCTTCGGCATCACGATCATCAAGACCCTCGCGGTGTTCGTGGTGATCGGTACTTTCTACGCCACCGGCATTGTGTGAGGTTTTCATGACGAATTTGAACGGCAAGACAGCCCTGGTCACCGGCTCCACCAGCGGTATCGGCCTGGGCATAGCGCTGAGCCTGGCCGAGGCCGGCGCCAACCTGATCCTCAACGGCTTCGGCGACGCCAGCGCGGTGATCGCCCAGGTACAGGCGTTCGGCGGCAAGGTCGGGCATCACCCGGCGGACGTCAGCGACCCGGCGCAGATCGCCGACATGTTCGCCTACGCCGAGCGCGAATTCGGCGGCGTGGATATTCTGGTCAACAATGCCGGCATCCAGCATGTGGCAGCGGTGGACGAGTTTCCGGTGGAGCGCTGGGATGCGATCATCGCGATCAACCTGTCGTCGGTGTTCCACAGCACGCGCCTGAGCCTGCCGGGCATGAAGGCCAAAGGCTGGGGGCGCATCGTCAATATCGCCTCGGTGCATGGCCTGGTGGGTTCGGTGGGCAAGGCCGCCTACGTCGCGGCCAAGCATGGCGTGATCGGCCTGACCAAAGTGGTTGGCCTGGAAACCGCCACCAGCAACGTGACCTGCAACGCGATCTGCCCCGGCTGGGTGCTGACGCCGCTGGTGCAGAAGCAGATCGATGATCGCGCGGCCAACGGCGTCGACCCGCAGCAGGCGCAACATGATTTACTGGCAGAGAAGCAGCCGTCGCTGGAGTTCGTCACCCCGCCGCAACTGGGTGAGCTGGTATTGTTTTTGTGCAGCGAGGCCGGTGCCCAAGTGCGCGGCGCGGCATGGAACATCGATGGTGGTTGGCTGGCTCAATAGACCAAACACAGAAAATCCAATGTGGGAGGGGCGGTGCGACGATTCGACTTGCCCCCGATGGCAGTGGGTCAGTACCGCATGTGCTAGCTGATACTCCGCCATCGGGGGCAAGTCGAATCGTCGCACCGCCCCTCCCACATTCGAACTCCACTGTTTGGAAGACCTGTACAAGAATAAGAGACGTGCTTATGTCCGAGATCCTCTGGCAACCCTCCGCCGAACGCATCCGCCACACCCGGATGGACCAGTTCCGGCGCTTTATCAATCAGCGCTACAGCGTGCAGCTCGACGACTACCCGGCGTTGCACCAGTGGAGCATCGACCAGCGCGCCGACTTCTGGCAGGCGATTGTGGCGTTTTTCGACGTGCAGTTTCGCAGCCCGCCCAGCGCGGTATTGATCGAAGGCGCCGCGATGCCCAGCGCCGAGTGGTTCCCCGACGCAACCCTGAACTTTGCCGAGCACCTGCTGCGCCGTCGCGACGCTCACCCCGCCGTGGTCGCCATCAGCGAAGACGGCCAGCGCGAGCAACTGAGCTACGCCGAACTGGCCGCCCACGTCGCCGGCCTGCAACGCAGCCTGCGGGCGGCCGGGGTCGGGCTGGGCGATCGGGTTGCCGCGTGCATGCCCAACACCTGGCAAACCCTGGTCGGCATGCTGGCCACCACCAGCCTGGGCGCGATCTGGTCGTGCTCATCGCCGGACTTCGGCACCCAAGGCGTGATCGACCGTTTCGGCCAGATCGAGCCCAAGGTGCTGATCGCCTGCGCCGGTTACCGCTACGCCGGCAAAACCATCGACCAGAGCGCCAAGCTCAACGAGATCCTCGAACGCCTGCCGTCCCTGCAGCACCTGATCGTCGTGCCGTATGCCCGGCCCCAGGCGCGGGTCGAGGACTATCGGAGCGACGCCAATGTCGCGCTGTGGAGTGACTTCTACCAACCGGGCGGCGCGCCTGAGTTCGTCGCGGTGCCGTTCGACCATCCGCTGTATATCCTCTATTCCAGCGGCACCACCGGCGTGCCCAAATGCATCATCCACGGCACCGGCGGCGTGCTGCTCACCCACCTCAAGGAGCACGGCCTGCATGCGGACCTGTCCCGCGAGGATTGCCTGTTCTACTACACCACCTGCGGCTGGATGATGTGGAACTGGCTGGTTTCGGTACTCGCGCTCGGCGCCACCGCCGTGCTGTACGACGGCTCGCCGTTTCACCCTGGCCCCGAGCGCTTGATCGACCTGATCGACGCGGAACGGATCAGCGTGTTCGGCACCAGCCCCAAGTTCCTCGCCACCCTGGAAAAAGCCGGCCTGCAGCCGCGCCTGAGCCATGACCTGAGCAGCCTCAAGGGCCTGATTTCGACTGGCTCGCCGCTGTCGCCGCAGAGCTACGACTACGTGTACCGCGAGATCAAGGCCGAGGTGTGCCTGTCATCGATGTCTGGCGGCACCGATATCGTCTCCTGCTTCGTCATCGGCAACCCGGTGCTGCCGGTACGCCGCGGCGAAATGCAGTGCAAGAGCCTGGCGATGGCCATCGAGGTGTGGGACGACCAGGGGCGGCCGTTGCTCGGTGAAAAAGGCGAACTGGTGTGTACCCGGCACTTCCCCGCCATGCCCATCGGCCTGTGGAACGACCCGCAGCAGAAAAAACTGCGCGCCTCCTATTTCAGCCAATTCCCCGGCGTGTGGGCCCAGGGCGACTACGCCGAACAGCGGCCCAACGGCAGCCTGCTGATTCACGGGCGCTCCGACGCGGTGCTCAACCCTGGCGGCGTGCGGATCGGCACCGCCGAGATCTATCGGCAGGTGGAAAAAGTCCCGCAAGTGCTGGAAAGCCTGGCCATTGGCCAACGCTGGCAAGACGATGTGCGAGTCGTGCTGTTCGTGCGACTCGACGACGGCGTCGAACTGGATGACGCCCTCGAACAGCAGATCCGCCAGGTGATCCGCGCCAATACCACACCACGCCATGTACCGGCGAAGATCCTCGCTGTCAGCGATATCCCGCGCACCATCAGCGGTAAGATCGTCGAACTGGCGGTGCGCAATGTGGTACACGGCGAACCGGTGAAAAACACCGACGCGCTGGCCAACCCGGAGGCCCTGGCACAGTTTCGCGACCGACCTGAGCTGGCGCTTTAAGATGAAAGGTTTCAGCGAAAACGCACTCATTTGCAGAAAAAAGCCCAATGCATGCTATTTTTCGGGGGTAGTCACCCACCGTTATCCCACCGGATAATCGCTGTTGTCATTTTTCAAAGCGTTACGCTCAGGGCTTTTTATGAAGGAAACATCCACCGGTAGCGAAGCCGCCGCATTGATTGCGCGGCTGGACTGGGCCAAAAACCCCCTCGGTGAGGCCAATGATTGGCCGCAAAGCCTGCGTACCGCCGTGGATATCGTCGTCCACTCGCCGATGCCGATGCAGCTGTTGTGGGGCCGCGAACTCATCCAACTCTACAACGACGCCTTCGCCCTGCTGGCGGGCAACAAGCACCCCGACGCGATGGGCCAGCCGGCGCACCAGACCTGGCCGGAATTGCACAGTTTCACCGCGCCGATCTATGACGCGGTCTTCAGCGGCCAGGTGCGCGCCTTCAGCGAGCAGCGCTTTGTGCTGCAACGCAACCAGCGCGACACCGAGATCTGGCTCGACCTGACCTACAGCCCGATCCGCGATGAACGCGGCAGCGTCGCCGGCATCCTCGTCACCGCCATCGAAACCAACGAGCGCCGCCAGTTCACCCAGGAACTGCAACAGCGCTCCGAAGCCAGCCTCAAAGCCCAGCAAAGCACCGAGCAACGCCTGCGCCACCTCAACGAAAACCTCGAAGAGCGTGTGGCCCAGCGCACCCTGGCACTGGCCGAGGCCAACCAGCGCCTGCAAAACGAGATGGTCGAACGCGAACGCGCCGAAGACGCCCTGCGCCACGCGCAGAAGATGGAAGCGGTGGGCCAACTCACCGGCGGCATCGCCCATGACTTCAACAATATGCTCACCGGCATCATCGGCAGCCTGGACCTGATGCAACGCTACATCGCCGCCGGGCGCAGCGACGACATCGGCCGCTTTGCCGACGCCGCCGTGGCCTCCGCCCATCGCGCCGCCGCCCTCACCCACCGCCTGCTGGCGTTCTCGCGGCGCCAGTCACTGGACCGCCGCCCGCTCGACCCGAACCAGTTGGTGGCCTCGCTGGAAGACTTGTTCCAGCGCACCAAGGGCGCGCACATCACGCTCAAGGTGCAACTGGGCCACGATATCTGGCCGGTGAACAGCGACGCCAGCCAGTTGGAGAACGCCCTGCTCAACCTGGTGATCAACGCGCGGGATGCGATGCCCGATGGCGGCGAACTGCTGATCGAAACCGCCAACAGCTACCTCGACGGCACCGACATCACCACCCCGGAACCGGTCAAGGCCGGTGATTACGTGATGCTCGGCGTGCGCGACAACGGCACCGGCATGGCGCCGAAAATCCTGGCCAAAGCCTTCGATCCGTTTTTCACCACCAAGCCCATCGGCCAGGGCACCGGCCTGGGGCTGTCGATGATCTATGGCTTCGCCCAGCAATCCGGCGGCCATGTGACCCTCCACAGCGAACCGGGCCAGGGCACCTGCGTGCGCTTGTATCTGCCGCGCCTGCACGGCACTTCCCTGGCAAGCAGCTTGCCGGCCAGCCTCAGTGAGGCCGCGCCCGTGGCCCTGGCCGGAGAGGCTGTGGTGGTGGTCGAGGACGACCCGGCGGTACGCATGCTGGTGGTCAATGTCCTCGATGAACTGGGCTACACCGCGCACCAGGCCGCGGATGCACGCACGGCCTTGCCGCTGCTGGAATCGGACTTGCGCGTGGATTTGCTGGTGACCGACGTCGGTCTGCCGGGCATGAACGGCCGGCAACTGGCGGAAATCGCCCGTCAGCACCGCCCGGGCCTGCGCATCCTGTTCATGACCGGTTATGCGGAGAAAGCCGCCGAACGCCAGGGCTTTCTGGAAGACGGCATGGACATGGTGGCCAAGCCGTTTTCCATCGACGTGCTCGCCACCAAAATCCGCAGCATGATCAGCGTCGACGATCCAGTTCAGGCATAATCGCGCGCCGTCGCACACCCCGGTAGAGAACCATGAAAGCCCAAGCCCGCCATATCCTGGTGAAAACCAGTGAAGAAGCCGAACAGCTCAAGCAGCGCATCGCCAAGGGTGAAGCGTTCGATGTGCTGGCCAAGAAGTACTCCACCTGCCCGTCCGGCAAGCGCGGCGGCGATCTGGGCGAGATCCGGCCGGGGCAGATGGTCGGCGCGATTGATGCGGTGATCTTCAAGAAGCCGCTGCGGGTGGTGCATGGGCCGGTCAAGAGCAAGTTTGGGTATCACTTGGTGCAGGTGTTTTATCGGGATTGAGGGGTTGGCTTTAGGGCGCTATCGGGGGCAAGCCCCCTCCCACATTCGACCGCATTGCGCTCACTGTGGGAGGGGGCTTGCCCCCGATCCGCCGCAGGCGGCCATTCACCCCCTAGGAATCAACGCCCCCGGCACCTGGATCACCCGGCTCGCCAACCGATGCCCGGCCAAGGCCGCCTCTTGCGGCGAGCCGCCCTTGAGCCGACTGGCCAGGTACGCCGCGCTGAACGAGTCCCCCGCCGCCGTGGTGTCCACCACCGTCTCGACCGGCAACGCCGGCACCGCAAAACGCTGGCCTGCGCAACGAATCAAACAGTCCTCGGCGCCGCGCTTGAGCACGACTTCCGCGACTGCCGGATACGCTGCGAACACCTGCTCGCTGTCGGCATGACCAAACAACGCGCGCTCGTCATCCTCGGTCAGCAAGGCCATATCCACCTCGGCCAACACTTTGTGATAGGCCGCACGCGCCGCCTCGACACTCGCCCACAAACGCGGCCGGTAGTTGTTGTCGAACACCACCCGGCCGCCGCGCCGACGGGTTTCGATCAAGGCCTGCAACAAGCGCTCGCGCCCGACTTCACCGAGCACCGCCAGGGTGATGCCGCTGAAATACACCACGTCATAGCCCGGCAACGCTGCCAGGATCGGTGCGGCGGCGGGCGTGGTGAAGCAGTCGCGCACGGCCGCTTCGTTGCGCCAGTAGAGGAATTTGCGCTCGCCGTTGGCGTCGGTCTGGATGCAGTACAACCCCGGCAACCGCCCGGGCAGGCGCTGGACCATGCTCAGGCCCAGGCCTTCGTCGGTCCACTGTTGGCACATGGCGTCGCTGAAGCTGTCATCGCCCAGGGCGGTGACGTAGTCGACGTGGCCGAGCGCCCCCAACTCGCGGCGCAGGTACACCGCGGCGTTCAGGGTGTCGCCGCCGAAGCTCTGGTGCAGGCTGCCGTCGGCGCGGTGTTGCAGTTCGATCATGCATTCGCCGATGAGGGCGATGCGGGGTGTGGTGTTCATGCCTGTTGTCTCCGGTGCGGCTGATGGCCCCTTCGCGGGCGAGCCCGCTCCTACCTTTGAATGTGTTCACACATCCAAAGGGCGCAGCGGGTTTGCTCACGATGGAGGCGACGCGGTCTAGAAGCAGGTATGCAGTGACTCGATCACCTGCAGTTGCTCATCCACCAGGCAACCGACCTGCCACTTGTCGAACGTCAGGCACGGGTGGGAAGTGCCGAAGGAAATAATGTCGCCGATGCGCAGCTCAACCCCCGGCGCGACGCTCATGAACGCATGCTGGTCCATCACCGCGGTGACCTTGCACGCGCTCACATCATCGCCTTGCGCCGGCACGATCCCGGCCTTGTAGCGCTTGAGCGGCACCGGCAAACCGGCGTCGTAGGCCACATCGCGCTTGCCCAGGGCGACCACCGCGAAGCCAGGCTCAGGCAACGATTGCACGTGGGCCCAGACTTCCAACGCCGGGCGCAGGCCTTCGCTGAGGTCGCTGCGCCGGTCGAGCACGCAGCATTGCGCATCTTTGTAGATGCCATGGTCATGGGCCACGTAGCTGCCGGGACGCAGCACGCTGAGGAAACGCCCGGCGGCGTTTTGCGCCTCGAAGGACTCGGCGATCAGGTCATACCAGGCCGACCCCGACGCGGTGACGATGGGCTTGGCCAGGTCGAACGAGCCGTTGTTCTGCAGGTCCACCGCCAGGCGCACCAGGCTCGCGGCGAAGTCGCGGATGCCAGTGATGGCGTGTTCGCCGTGGATCACGCCTTCGTAGCCTTCGATACCGGTCAGGGCCAGCGCCGGCTGGGCCTTGATCGCCGTGGCCAGGTCGCGCACCTCTTGCTCGCTGCGGCAACCGCAACGGCCGCCGACCACGCCGTACTCGATCATCACGTTCAAACGCAGGCCACGGGCGGCGAAGAACAGGCCCAGGTCGGCGACGTTGTCCGGGTGGTCGACCAGGCAGTGGAAGTCGAAGTCTGCGTCGGCCAGCAAGTCGGCGATCAACGCCATGTTCGGCGCGCCCACCAGTTGGTTGGCCATCAACACACGGCGCACACCGCCGGCATAGGCGGCGCGGGTCTGTACCGCGCTGGCCAGGGTGATGCCCCAGGCACCAGCGGCGATCTGGCGCTGGAACAGGGCCGGCATCATGCTGGTTTTGCCATGGGGCGCAAGCTCGGCGCCGCTGTTGCTGACAAAGGCCTGCATCCAGCGGATGTTGTGTTCGAGGGCGTCGCGGTGCAGCACCAGGGCCGGCAGGCTGACGTCACGGACCAGATGGGCGCCGACAGCGGCGGCGCCCTTTGCAACGGCGTTGATGGCAGGCATGAACTGCTCCTATTCGTTGATGCGACGGGCCAGGTTGTTGGCGCTTTCGATCAACACCCGGCGGTAGTCGTTGTAGTTTTTACTGGCATCGGCGCGGGGCGCGACGATGCACAGGGTCGCAATGCTGACGCCCTGCGCGTCCCGGACCGGGGCGGCAAAGCAATGGGTAAAGGTGTCGGCCACGCTGTCGAAGGAAAAGAAGCCATCGACGCTGGCCTTACGGATCTGTGCGAGGAAGGTCTCCAGCGGCAAGCGCTGGCCGTCCGGCAGGATGAAATCGTCGGGGTCGATCAGCTCGACGATCTGCTGGTCGCTCAAATGCCCCAGCAACAGACGCCCGGACGCGGTCCACGGGATCGGTGCGTTTTCGCCGATGTCCGAGGAAATCCGGAAATGCCGCTCGCCTTCACGCATCAGCGCCACCGTGTATTTGCGCCCGTTGAGCAGGCACATCTGCGCGGTTTCGTGGGTCTGGCTGACGATTGCCTGCAAGGCGTGGTCGGCCTCGCGGGTCAGGTCGAAATGGCGCAGGTGCGCCTGGCCGAGGAAGTACAGCTGACGGCCGAGGTAGACGTGCCCGTCCTTGCCCACGGTTTCCAGGATGCGGCGTTCCAGTAAGGAGGCGACCAACTCGTAGACCGTGGACTTGGGGCTGCCGATGCCGCTGGCGATATCATTCGGGCGTAGGGGCTGGCCGACTTCCTTGAGGAAATCGAGGATGTCGAATGCACGGTCCAGGCCTTTGGCGCGGCGTTTGATGGTGTCTTCGGTCATGGAAGTTTCGGTCCGCTGAAAGGTATGTGCTGCACAGTGATCCCTTGTGGGAGGGGGCTTGCCCCCGATTGCAGTGTGTCAGTCAACACATCTGTTACTGGAGTACCGCTATCGGGGGCAAGCCCCCTCCCACATTGGATCTACTGTGGTTTCAAGAGTGGGGCATTTAGCCCTTTTTCTTGTAGGCCACGCAATCGATCTCGACCTTGCAATCCACCATCATGTTGGCCTGCACGCAGGCACGTGCCGGGGCGTGTTCGGGGCTGAAGTATTCGCCGAAGACTTTGTTGAAGCTCCAGAAATCCCGTGGGTCTTCCAGCCACACGCCGACGCGCACCACGTCGTTCAAGGCGTAGCCAGCCTCTTCGAGAATCGCCACCACGTTGCGCATCGTCTGGCGGGTTTGCTCGACGATACCGCCGCTGATGATTTCACCGTCCACCGCTGGCACCTGGCCCGAGACGTAGAGCCAGCCGTCCGCTTCCACCGCGCGGGCGAAAGGCCGAGGCTGGCCGCCGCCGGCGGTGCTGCCGGTGCCGTAACGAGTAATGCTCATAAATAGTGCTCCTTGACTGACAGTTAAAAACGAATGTTCTTCAGGAATTCCGCCAGGCGCGGCGACTGCGGGCGTTCGAAGATGTCCTTCGCCGAGCCCTGTTCTTCAATGCGCCCCTGATTCATGAAGACGATTTTGTCCGAGACTTCGTAGGCAAAGCGCATCTCATGGGTCACCAGCAACATGGTCATGCCCTCTTCCGCCAGGCCCTTGATCACACTGAGTACTTCGCCCACCAGTTCCGGGTCGAGGGCCGAGGTGACTTCGTCGAACAGCATCAGGCTGGGGTTCATCGCAATCGCACGGGCGATGGCCACGCGCTGTTGCTGGCCGCCGGACAACTGGCCGGGGAAGTGATTGCGGCGTTCCAGGAGCCCTACACGGTCCAACCATTTTTCCGCCAAGGCCACGGCTTCGTCCTTAGGCATTTTCTTAACTTTCAACAAGCCCAGGGTGACGTTCTGCAGCGCCGTCAGGTGCGGGAACAGGTTGAACTGCTGGAAGGCCATGCCGGTCATGGCGCGGTGCTGGGCGATCACCCGCTCCGGGTGGCGCACGCGCTTGCCGGCGATGTCGCTGTAGCCGATGGACTCGCCATCCAGGCTGATCTGCCCGCCCTGGAACTCTTCGAGCAGGTTGACGCAGCGCAGCAGCGTGGTCTTGCCCGAGCCGCTGGAGCCGATCAACGTCACCACGTTGCCGCGCTGCATGGACAGGTCGACGCCCTTGAGCACTTCCACCGTGCCGTATTGTTTGCGCAGGCCGCGAATGTCCAGCAGCGGTTGGGTCGTTTGAGGTTGGTTCATGGCAAGGCCACCCGCTTTTCAATGTAGCGCCCGAATAACTCGATGGCGTAGTTGATGACAAAAAACAGAACACCCGCGAACAGGTAGAACTCCAGGGTCATGAAGGTGCGCGCGATCACCTGCTGGGTGCTGAGCAGCAACTCGGCGACACCGATCACCGACAGCAGGGTCGAGGCCTTGACGATTTCCGTGGAGGAATTGACCCAGGTCGGCAAAATCTGCCGCAGCGCCTGGGGCAACAGCACGTAGCCCAGGGACTGGTGGAACGTCAGGCCAATCGCCTTGCCCGCTTCCATTTGCCCGCGGGGAATGGCCTGCAGCGCACCGCGCACGATCTCGGCGACATGGGAGCCGCAGAACAGCGTCAGCCCGACCGCACCGGCCTGGAACGCGCTGATCTGCCAACCGAGCGCCGGCAGCATGTAGAAACACGCCAGCACCAGCACAAACACCGGCGTGCCACGGATCAGGTCGACATACAGACGAAACGGCAGGCGCATCCAGAATCTGCCGTAGGTCAGGATCAACCCGGCGACGATGCCGATCAGGGTGCCGAAGATAATCGCCAGCGCCGAGACATAGACGCTGGCCTGGAACCCGGCCCAGAGGGTGTCCCGGGTGATCCACAACTCATGCAGCCAGCTGGGGGATTGGTACATGCGAGCCTCTTCTAACGACGGATTGCCAGACGCTGCTCCAGGTAACGCAGCAGCATGGCGATCAGGTAACAGGCGGCCACGTAGAGCGCGGTCGTGACCAGCCAGGTTTCAATCACCCGGTAGCTTTCGACGTTGATCTTGCGGGCGTAATAGGTCAGCTCCGGCACCGCGATCGCGGCGGCCAGCGAGGTGTCCTTGAACAGCGAAATGAAGTTGTTCGACAGCGCTGGCAGCACGTTGCGCAGCATCACCGGCACGGTGATATAGGCGCGGATCCGCCACTCGCCCAGGCCGATGGCCAACCCGGCTTCGCGCAAGCCCTTGGGAATATTCAGCAGCCCGGCGCGGAACACTTCGGTCAGGTAGGCACCGGCGTACAGCGACAGGGTGATGATGAACGACGGGATCTTGTCCAGGCGGATACCCAGGCTGGGCAAGGCGAAGTAGATCAACAGGATCAGCACCAGGATCGGCGTATTGCGCACCACCGTCACATACACCGAGGCCAACAGGCGCAGCGCGCGGTGCTTGGACAGCATGGCAAACGCCATCAGCAGGCCGATCACGCAACCGATGGCGATCGACAGCAGCGCCAGTTCGAGGCCCAGCCACAGCCCCGCCAGCAAGGTGTCGAAGTCGCGCCACACGGCGGCAAAGTTCAACTGATAGTTCATGGTCGACAGTACCTGATGGGGGCGCCGTTCGCGGCGCCCCGGTTTTCACGAATCACTTGAACTCGACGGGGAAACCAATCGCCGGCTCCGGCAGGTCGACGCCGAACCATTGCTTGAACGAGGCCTTGTAGGTGGGGAATTCCACACCGGTCATGGCTTCGTGCAGTGCGGTGTTGACGAAGTTCAGCCAGTCCTGGTCGCCACGCTTGACCGCGCACGCGTAGGTTTGCGGGCTCCAGGCATACGCCGGGCTGCGGTAGCGCCCAGGGTTCTGCACCATCAGGTACTTGACCGAAGACTGATCGGTGGCGGCGGCATCGGCGCGGCCGGAGTTCACCGCCTGGTACATCAGGTCGACGCTGTCGTACTGGTCGACCTTGGCCTTGGGCAGCGCCTGGTGGACCAGTTCTTCGGCGTAGACGTTTTGCAGCACGGCCACGGTGACGCCGTCGCCAGCAGCCTGCAGGTCCTCGATTTCCTTGTATTTGCTGTTGTTCGGCAGCAGCAGGCCGACGCCTTCGCGGTAGTACGGCAAGGTAAACGCCACCTGCTGCGCACGGCTGGCGGTGACGGTAATGAACTGGCAACTCATGTCGACTTTGTCGGTCAGCAGGTTGGGAATCCGCGCGTCGGAGGACTGCACCACAAACTCGACCTTGCTCGGGTCATTGAACAAGCCCTTGGCCACGATGCGACCGATGTCGATATCAAACCCCTGCAACTTGCCATCCGCTCCCTGGAAGTGCCACGGCGCATTGGTACTGCCTGTACCCACGATCAGATGCCCACGCTTGAGCACATCATCGAGCTTGCTACCCGCCGCCTGCACAGTGCTTGCGAGGGAAGCCGATGCGGCGAAGAGAAAAACACACGCTTTGAACACGGAAGGTCGGTGATGCATGACAAGCACTCCAGGAATTGTGTATTCCGCTATACCGGAACTTAGTATGTAACAACGGAATAGACAGCAGAAAGTGTGCCATACGCACGAGTGGGAAAATAGGTTGGGAATAAACTCGTTTTAAATCAGCGATATAAACATTCATGCGGCACAAGGCGTATCGCCAGCAGGTGCAATCCCTCTGCTACCCAAGGCCCCACACTGTGGTGACAGGCTCACCTGGGTGCACCAGCCTGGCGTTACCGCGCACCGTGGCAGTGCGCGCACTTGAACGGGTTCTGACGGGCGTGCGAGCGACCTGTGAAGTTTGACAGTAGACGCAGGCGTTCTTCCCTCCTAGCGTAAGCGCAGGTGCAACAGGGAGAAGCCCTCGTGAACTATGTCAACGCGGTGGTTGAGGACAAGGCTGCGTTTGAACGGGAACTGAATACCCCGCAGCCTGTGTTTATCGTGTTCATGTCACATGACTGCACCGCGTGCAGTGACGCGATGCCGCGCTTCATGCGAATCAGCGAGCGTTACAAGGACCAGGCCAAAGTCTTGATCCTTGACTGCGTCAACACGCCCAAGCATCCGCGTGTCGACCGCATTCCGATGCTGCTGATCTACCGCGACCAGGTACTGCTCGACGCCCTCCCCGGCCTTGCCGAAGACGCGCTGGAAAGCGCCTTCAAGCGGTACACCCAAGCCTATCCGGCCACGCCTGTGGCACCGCCCCCCGGAAAACCTGCATGAACCGTGGCGTCCGGCAACTCGCCGGCAATGGACTCAAGAATATCGGTCATGCTCAACACGCCGATGAACTCACCGCACTCATTGATCACGAAGGCGATGTGGGTCGAGGCCTGGCGCATCTGTTCCAGGGCGTTGAGGATCGAGCAACTCGCCAGCAAGTTGATCGCCCGGCGCGCCAGTTGCTCAAGGTCCGGTTCGTTGCCGGCCAGGTAATCCTTGAGCAATTCCTTCTTATGCACAAAACCTAATGGCTCATCGACAGCACCGTTGCGGATCAACGGCAGGCGCGAGTAGGACGAACGCATCAGTTTCAGGCGGATAGTATCGCGATCGTCCGCCAAATCGATAAAGTCGACCTTGGCCCGTGGCGTCATCAAGCTGCGGATCGGCCGCGCGGCCAGTTGCAGCACGCCGCTGATCATTACGCGCTCACGTCGGTCGAACAGCGGGCCCTGAGTCACATCCGGCTCACCCAGCAGGTCAGCCACCTCTTCGCCCAGCTCTTCCTGCGCCAGACTGCGACCGCCGAGCAAGCGCATCACCGCATGGGCGGTGCGCTCACGCACGGGCAACACGCCTTGCGCCGACTTCTTGCGCCGGGCCCGGGCAATCTGGTTGAACACCTCGATCAGGATCGAGAAACCAATCGCCGCATACAGGTAGCCCTTCGGAATGTGGAAGCCCAGGCCTTCGGCGGTCAGGGCGAAACCGATCATCATCAAGAAGCCCAGGCACAGCATGATCACCGTCGGGTGCGCGTTGACGAAGCGGGTCAGCGGCTTGCTCGCGACGATCATCAGGCCGATGGAAATAATCACCGCGATCATCATCACCGCCAACTCATCGACCATGCCCACGGCGGTAATCACCGCGTCGAGGGAGAACACCGCGTCGAGCACCACGATCTGCGCGACGATCGGCCAGAACATCGCATAAGCCACATTGCCCGAGCGTTGCGCCACATGGCCTTCAAGGCGTTCATGCAATTCCATGGTGGCCTTGAACAACAGGAACACACCGCCGAACAGCATGATCAGGTCACGCCCGGAGAAGCTCTTGTCGAACACCTCGAACAACGGCTGGGTGAGGGTCACCAACCAGGAAATACTCGCCAGCAAGCCCAGGCGCATCAGCAAGGCCAGGGACAAGCCGATCAACCGCGCACGGTCGCGCTGCTCCGGCGGCAACTTGTCCGCCAGGATCGCGATAAACACCAGGTTGTCGATGCCCAGCACCAGTTCCAACACAATCAACGTCAACAGGCCAAGCCAGGCCGTAGGGTCCGCTAACCATTCCATTTATAGAGTCTCTTTATCGGTGTTCAGAATGCCGGGCACGGCAAAGCGCGGTCAGGGGACCGGGAAAGGGTTAACCATTGGAATACGAGGTGCTTCAGCGGGAACAGCGACAGCGGTTGTCTTGGAGAAAGACGACTGGGGGGCTCCGAAAGGGCGTTCATGCAAGTCCTGAAATAACAAAAGGACCTCAATCCTACATTCGAAATACAAATTCCCTACAACACAAAACCATTACAAAACCTGTCCCCCCCCCTAACACCCCATGTGGGAGGGGGCTTGCCCCCGATGACGGTGTATCAGCCAGCATATGAGTAACTGAAAAACCACTATCGGAAGCAAGTCAAATCGTCGCACCGCCCTCCCACACCTTGACCTGTGGCGTGTCAGGCTTTACGGGTCGCTTCATCCAGCGCCAATATGGTATGAGCATTCGTGACCGTGGTCGCAAGGGTGTTGATCACCCCCGACCGCAACGCCCCCAACGTGGCCGCCGCCTTGGTGTTCTCGCTGGCAATCGCCACCACATCCGGAATCCGGAACAACTCCTGCACCGTCAGCCCGATCACCCGCCCCTGGATGGCGTTGACCGCCGGCTGCCCGTGGATATCGATAAAGTCATACCCCATCATGTCGCCCACCGTGCCGGACAACCGCGCCTGGGCAATCTCCTGGGGCGAGAACCAGCCCATGCGTACCATGTTGCTGTTCTCGCTCATGTCGCCGATGCCGATCAGCGCAATGTCGGCACGCCGCGCCCGATCGAGGGTCGAGCGCACCGTGTCGTTATTGATCAGCACGCCGCGCAGTTCCGGGTTGGCCACCAGGGCCGGCGCGTACAGGCTTTCACTCTCGCCGCCAAAGCGCAGGGCCAGGCGCCGGCAGATATGGTCGGGGTTCATGTATTCGCCAGCCTTGAGCGAACCGCCGATGGCGCAGACAAATGTGCAATTGCGCGTCACCGGCAGGAACACGTTATCGGCCACCGCGCCAACGTTACGGCCCATGCCCACGGCGACGATCATGCCGTCGCTCAAAGTCTTGTTCAGGTAATTGGCCACCAGGCTGGCGACGGCCGAGCGCTGGGTGTCGGGGTCGCTGTGGTCGACGGCGATCAGGGCACGGTCGAGCTTGAAGCGCTCCACCAAGGCGCGTTCCAGCTCATTGTTCATCGCCGGGTGCTGCAACACACGCACTTCGACAATGCCTTCATCGCGCGCACGTTTGAGCAGGCGGCTGACTTTTGCCCGCGACAGGTCAAAGCGCTTGGCAATGGCTTCCTGAGTGACGTTTTCGAGGTAATAGAGCATCGCCACTTCGGTCATCTGATCGATATCGCTGGCAATGCGCTGGCTACTGTCACTCATGGGGACGGGCTTCCGTTTCGGCGTCAAAGGCACATTCTCCCGACTCTTGCCCCGCCACGTCCACTACTGATGCCCATCGCGCTCGATCGCATTGATGCGCGCGACCTTGGCCCCGGAACGCGCCGCCTCGAACTCCGAGGCCAGGAACGCAGTGACGATGCTCTTGGCCAGCTCGGCGCCGATCACCCGTGCGCCGATGGACAGGATCTGCGCATCGTTGCTCTTGCGCGCGCGCTCCGCCGAGTAGGTGTCATGGGCCTGCGCCGCGCGAATCCCCAACACCTTGTTCGCCGAGATGGCCATGCCGATCCCGGTGCCGCACACCAGCACGCCCAGGCGCTGCTGCCCGGCATTGATGGCATTGGCCACGGCCAGCGCGATGTCCGGGTAGAGCACCGGCGCGGTGGAATGGGTGCCGAAGTCGGTCACCGGGTAGCCCAGCGTCTCGATATGGCGCTTTAACAGCTCTTTGAGCTCAAAACCCGCTTCATCGCATCCGATAGCCACCGGGAAAGGTGTGTTCATGGCGTCTGGCTCCGCTGCCGAGGTCGTACTTATGACTGATCAGATGATCACTCAGTGAAATATCATTCAGTCATTTCGCGGGCATCACCCCCTCTCTGTCAAGCATGATTTAACTGACCCGGCAGTCAAAGCGGTCTAGAAAGGCGTTATTGGCGAAAAACATCAGAATCCCAGCTTTTACATGAAAGAGATTGACTGATCAGAATTTCATTTGATACACATATGCTCACAGCGAAACAGACTGTGCGACCTAATAAGAATTCACAGCACGAGGACACGCCGATGGCCACGCCATTACTGCTCCAGGCTGAACACGTCGCCAAGGCTTACGCCGGTATCCCTGCCCTGCGTGACGGGCGCCTCTCTCTGCGTGCCGGCAGCGTCCACGCCCTGTGCGGCGGCAATGGCGCGGGCAAGTCGACGTTCCTGAGCATCCTGATGGGCATCACCCCGCGCGACGCCGGCACCATCCTGCTCAACGGCACAGCGGTGCAGTTCAACCGCCCGAGTGAAGCCCTGGCATCGGGGATCGCAATGATCACCCAAGAGCTGGAACCCATCCCCTACATGACCGTCGCCGAAAATATCTGGCTGGGCCGAGAACCACGCCGCGCCGGCTGCATCGTCGACAACAAGGCCCTGAACCGGCGCACCCGCGAGCTGCTCGAAAGCCTGGAGTTCGACGTCGACGCCAGCAGCCCGATGCACCGCCTCAGCGTGGCGCAGATCCAACTGGTGGAAATCGCCAAGGCGTTCAGCCATGACTGCCAAGTGATGATCATGGACGAGCCCACCTCGGCCATCGGCGAGCACGAAGCGCAGACCCTGTTCAAGGCGATCCGCCGCCTCACCGCCCGTGGCGCCGGCATCGTGTATGTATCGCACCGCTTGAGCGAACTGGCGCAGATCGCCGATGACTACAGCATCTTCCGCGACGGCGCCTTCGTGGAAAGCGGGCGCATGGCAGATATCGACCGCGACCATTTGGTGCGCGGCATCGTCGGCCAGGAACTGACGCGCATCGACCACAAGGTCGGCCGCGAATGCGCCGCCGCCACCTGCCTGCAGGTCGACAATCTGAGCCGTAAAGGCGAGTTCCACGACATCAGCCTGCAACTGCGCCAGGGCGAGATCCTTGGCATCTATGGCCTGATGGGTTCGGGGCGCAGCGAGTTCCTCAATTGCATCTACGGGCTGACGGTGGCCGATTCCGGCTACGTCACCCTGCAAGGCAAGCCCATGCCGATCGGGCAGCCCAAGGCAACCATCGACGCCGGCATGTCGCTGGTCACCGAAGACCGCAAAGACAGCGGCCTGGTGCTGACCGGCAGCATTCTGTCGAACATCGCCCTGTCGGCCTACAAACGCCTGTCGAGTTGGTCGCTGATCAACGCGCGCAAGGAAACCCGCTTGGCCCAGGACATGGTCAAGCGCCTGCAGATCAAGACCGCCTCCCTGGAACTGCCGGTGGCCTCCATGAGCGGCGGCAATCAGCAGAAAGTCGTGCTCGCCAAATGCCTGTCGACCGAACCGGTGTGTCTGCTGTGCGACGAGCCCACTCGCGGCATCGACGAAGGCGCCAAGCAGGAGATCTACCACCTGCTCGACCAGTTCGTGCGTGCCGGCGGCGCCGCCATCGTGGTGTCGTCGGAAGCCCCGGAACTGCTGCACTTGAGCGATCGCATCGCCGTATTCAAAGGCGGCCGGCTGGTGACCATCAGCACCGACACCGCCCTTTCCCAGGAAGCCTTGTTGAGTCTTGCCTCATGAATGCCAAAACCCTGTCCACCCCAGCCACCTCCATCACCGCCGCGCCGCGCAACCGCCTGCGCCTGTCCCTCGACCGCTTCGGCCTGCCGCTGGTGTTTATCCTGCTGTGCGTGTTGATGGCGTTTTCCAGCGAATACTTCATGACCTGGCGCAACTGGATGGACATCCTGCGCCAGACCTCCATCAACGGCATCCTCGCCGTGGGCATGACCTACGTGATCCTGACCAAGGGCATCGACCTGTCCGTGGGTTCGATCCTGGCGTTTGCCGGGCTGTGCAGCGCGATGGTCGCGACCCAGGGCTACGGCCTGCTGGCGGCGGTGAGCGCCGGGATGTTCGCCGGGGCGATGCTCGGCGTGGTGAACGGCTTCATGGTCGCCAACCTGTCGATCCCGCCGTTCGTGGCCACCCTCGGCATGCTCAGCATTGCGCGCGGCATGACCTTCATCCTCAACGACGGCAGCCCGATCACCGACCTGCCGGATGCCTACCTGGCGCTGGGCATTGGCAAGATCGGCCCGATCGGCATCCCCATCATCATCTTTGCCGTGGTCGCGCTGATCTTCTGGATGGTGCTGCGCTACACCACTTACGGCCGCTATGTGTACGCGGTGGGCGGCAATGAAAAGAGCGCGCGCACCTCCGGCATCGGCGTGCGCAAGGTGATGTTTTCGGTGTACGTGGTCTCGGGCCTGCTCGCCGGGCTGGCCGGCGTGGTGTTGTCGGCGCGCACCACTTCCGCCCTGCCCCAGGCTGGGGTGTCCTATGAGCTGGACGCGATTGCCGCCGTGGTGATCGGCGGCACCAGCTTGTCGGGCGGCACCGGCAGCATTGTCGGCACGCTGTTCGGCGCGCTGTTGATCGGCGTGATCAACAACGGGCTGAACCTGCTCGGTGTGTCGTCCTATTACCAGCAGGTCGCCAAGGGCCTGATCATCGTGTTCGCAGTACTGATCGACGTGTGGCGCAAGAAAAAACGCTAGAGAACGACCCAACTACAACAATAACGGAGTTCCCCTCATGAAACTTGGTACCACCTTGGCCGCCGTGGCGGCCCTCTCCCTGCTCGCCAGCAGTATCGCCGTGGCCGCCGACGGCAAGACCTACAAGGTCGGCGCAGCCGTCTACGGCCTCAAGGGCCAGTTCATGCAGAACTGGGTCCGCGAGCTCAAGGAACACCCGGCGGTCAAGGACGGCACCGTGCAATTGACCGTGTTCGACGGCAATTACGACGCCCTGACGCAGAACAACCAGATCGAAAACATGGTGACCCAACACTACGACGCGATCCTGTTCGTGCCCATCGACACCAAGGCCGGCGTCGGCAGCGTGAAGCAGGCCATGAGCAACGACGTGGTGGTGATCGCCTCCAACACCAAAGTGGCCGACGCCGCCGTGCCGTATGTGGGCAACGACGACGTCGAAGGCGGCCGCCTGCAGGCCCAGGCCATGGTCGACAAGCTCAACGGCAAGGGTAATGTGGTGATCATCCAGGGCCCGATTGGCCAGTCGGCGCAGATCGACCGGGAAAAAGGCGAGCTGGAAGTGCTGGGCAAACACCCCGGCATCAAGATCATCGAGAAAAAAACCGCCAACTGGGACCGCGCCCAAGCCCTGGCGCTGACTGAAGACTGGCTCAACGCCCACCCCAAAGGCATCAACGGCGTGATCGCGCAGAACGACGACATGGCCCTGGGCGCCGTGCAGGCCCTGAAGTCCCACGGCCTGACCTCCAAGGACGTGCCCGTCACCTCGATCGACGGCATGCCGGATGCGATCCAGGCGGCGAAGAAAGACGAAGTCACCACCTTCCTCCAGGACGCCCAGGCCCAGTCCCAAGGCGCATTGGACGTGGCATTGCGCGCCCTCGCCGGCAAGGACTACAAACCGCAATCGGTGATCTGGGAACGTTATGCCAAGGACGTGAAATGGGCCGACGGCACCGCCAAGACCTACATCCTGCCGTGGGTGCCGGTGACCAACGCCAATGCCGACGCGCTGTACCAACAAGTCAGCGGCGGCAAGTAACTACTGGCTTAAAACACACTCAAGTGTGGGAGCAAATGTGGGAGGGGGCTTGCCCCCGATAGCGGTGCACCAGTGATAGATCAGGTGACTGACACACCGCCATCGGGGGCAAGCCCCCTCCCACATTGAATCTCCAGTGCTATTTAAAGAGGAGTCATTCATGTCTGGATTCTGGAACCAAGCCTTCGACCTCACCGGCCGTTGCGCGGTGATCACCGGTGGTGCCGCCGGCATCGGCCTGGCCTGCGCCAGCCTGCTGGTCGAACGCGGCGCGCGGGTGGCGCTGCTGGACCGCGACCCGGCGGTGGTGGCCGTGGCCGCCGGCCTCGGCGCCGAGCATCTGGGCATTGCCGTCGACCTCAGCCAGATCGACCAGGTGCAACACAGCGTCGACCGGGTTTTCGCCCACTTCCAACGCCTCGATTACCTGATCAACAGCGCCGGCGTGGCCTTGCTGGACAAGGCCATCGACGTCAGCGAAAGCGCCTGGGACACCACCCTCGACATCAACCTCAAGGCCAGCTTCTTCGTCGCCCAGGCCTGCGCCCGGCACATGCTCGCCCAGGGCGGCGGGCGCATCGTCAACCTGGCCTCCCAGGCCGCGGTGATCGGCCTGGACCGGCATGTCGCGTATTGCGCGAGCAAAGCGGCCATCGTCGGCATGACCAAGGTATTGGCCATGGAATGGGCGCCACAGATCAACATCAACGCCATCTCCCCCACCATCGTCGAGACCGCGCTGGGCAAGCAGGCCTGGGCCGGCGAAGTCGGCGAACGGGCCAAATTGCAGATCCCGGCGGGCCGCTTTGCCCAGCCGGAAGAAATCGCCGGGCTGGCGCTGTACCTGCTCAGCGACGCGGCACAAATGATCACCGGCGCCAACATGGTGATCGACGGCGGCTACAGCATTCAATAATTCATCTATTTGTCGTGAGGTTTTGTCATGTCCACCGTTACCGAACGCACGCCCGAGCAACTCACCCCGATCATCCCGAAAACCATGCAGGCCGTGGTCTGCCATGGCCCGGAAGACTACCGCCTGGAAACCGTCGACGTGCCCACCCCCGGCCCCGATGAAATCCTCACCAAGGTCGAGCTGTGCGGCATTTGCATGGGCGACATCAAGACCTATCGCGGCGCCCCGTCGTTCTGGGGCGACGCCGAGCAACCGCGCTACGTCAAGCCGCCGATGATCCCCGGCCACGAATTCGTCTGCCGCGTGGTAGCCCTCGGCCCCGGCGCGGAAAAGCGCGGGGTGAAGGTCGGCGACCGGGTGATCTCGGAACAGATCGTGCCGTGCTGGGGTTGCCGTTTCTGCAACCACGGCCAGTACTGGATGTGCCAGAAACACGACCTGTATGGCTTCCAGAACAATGTGCAGGGCGCCATGGCGCAGTACATGATCTTCACCAAGGAAGGCATCATCCATAAGGTGCCGGACTCGATTGCGCCGGACGAGGCGATCCTGATCGAACCGCTGGCCTGCTCGCTGCACGCGGCGGAGCGCGCCAATGTGGATTTCGACGACGTGGTGGTGGTCGCCGGCGCCGGTACGCTGGGCCTGGGGATCATCGGCGCGGTACGCATGCGCAATCCGAAAAAGCTGATCGTGCTCGACATGAAACCCGAACGCGCCGCCCTCGCCCTGCGCATGGGCGCCGACGAAGTGTGGAACCCGGCCGAGGTGGACGTGCTGGCGAAGATCCGCGCAATCACCGACGGCTACGGCTGCGACATCTATATCGAAGCCACCGGTCATCACAAGGCCGTCAACCAGGGCCTGGCGATGCTGCGCAAACTCGGGCGTTTCGTTGAGTTCAGCGTGTTCAACGACGAGGCTACGGTGGATTGGTCGATCATCGGCGACCGCAAGGAACTGGACATCCTCGGCTCGCACCTGGGGCCGTACATGTACCCGCGCGCCATCGACTTTATCGGCAACCGCAAGATCGACATGCGTGACGTGGTGACCCACAAGTTCGCCCTGGCGGACTTCAAGGAAGCGTTTGCGGTGATGGAGCGAGGCGACAAATCACTCAAGGTCGTCCTCGAACCCTAAGCACACCACACTGAACAGCTGTGACCCCTTAAAACAAGAACACAGGAACCCGCGTTATGAATCGAGTCATCAACGATCCGGACCACGTGGTCGAGGACATGCTGCGCGGCATCCTGGTCGCGCATCCGCAATTGCGCCAGTACGAAACCAATCCACGGGTCATCGTCAAAGCCAAACCGTCGGGCCAAGGCCGCGTCGGCATCGTCACCGGCGGCGGCTCGGGCCATGAGCCGGCTTTCCTCGGCTACGTCGGCCCCGGCCTGGTCGACGCCGTGGCCGTCGGCGAGATCTTTTCCTCGCCCACCGCCAAGAGCTTCTTCGATGCGTTCCGCGCCGCCGACCACGGCGCTGGCGTGGCCTGCCTGTACGGCAACTATGCCGGCGACAACATGAACGTGAAGCTGGCAATGAAAATGGCCGCCAGCAAAGACATGCGTATCCGCACCGTGGTCGCCAACGACGACGTGGCGTCCGCGCCCAAGGCCGAGATCGCCAAGCGGCGCGGCGTGGCCGGGGAAATCTTCATGTGGAAGATCGGCGGTGCCGCCGCTGCCCAGCACTACGACCTGGACGGTGTGATCCGCGTCGCCCAGAAAGCCGTCGACCACTGCCGCTCGATCGGCATCGGCCTCACCCCCTGCACCATTGCCGCCGTGGGCAAGCCGAACTTCGAGATTGCGGACGGCCAGATGGAACTGGGCATCGGCCATCACGGCGAACCGGGCATCGAAGTCATCCCGATCGAACCCGCCGCCGCCATGGCCGAGCGCATGCTCGCGCCGATCCTCGCCGACCGCGACTTCAGCCAGGACGACAGCGTGGTGGTGCTGGTCTCCGGCCTCGGCGCCACGCCGGTGATGGAGCTGTATATTTTCTACGCCGAGGTGGAACGCCAACTCACCGCCAAGGGTTTGAAGATCCACCGTTGCTACGTGGGCAACTACTTCACGTCCCTGGAAATGATGGGCGTGACCCTGACCCTGCTCGGCCTCGACACCGAGCTGAAAACCCTGATCGACCAACCCTGCCGTTCCATCGGCATGACCCAGGCGGAGTGAACCATGAGCGAGCATTTTTCCACCCGCGACGGCAGCGCCATCGTCGCCGACCTGGTCAGCGTGATCGTGGCCAACCGTGAGTACCTCAGCGAAATCGACGGCGCGATTGGCGACGGCGACCACGGCATCAACATGGCCAAGGGCTTCGCCCATTGCGGGCGCGCGATCGAAGGCCGCCAACTGAGCCTGGCCGAAGCCCTGGACGAACTGACCCTGAGCCTGATGGAAGGCATCGGCGGCTCCATGGGGCCGTTGTACGGCAGCCTGTTTATCGGCATGGCCGATGAAGTGCGCGGCTGCGAAGACATCGACGCGGCCACCTTCGCCCACCTGCTGCGCGGCGGCCTGACCTCGTTGCAAGACATCACCGAGGCCGGCGTGGGTGACAAGTGCCTGATGGACACCTTGATCCCGGCGGTCGAAGCGTTCGAGCGGGCCCATGCGCAGGGGGCGTCCTTCGGCGATGCGCTCGACGCGATGAAAACCGCCGCCTCACAGGGGCGCGACTCGACCAAGGACCTGGTGGCCAAGATCGGCCGCGCCAGCCGCCTGGGCGAACGCTCACTGGGCGTGCTGGATGCCGGCGCGGTGTCGTGCTGCCTGATCCTCACCCGCCTGGCCGATTCCGTGCAGCCGCGGCTGGTGTAACGCCTCAGGCTGGCGCTTGCTTGACCTGCTGGATATACCGCGCCACCGCCGGCGCTTGCTCGAAGCGCCGGTGAATCAACGACAGCCACGACGCCGCCTCACTGCCCTGGATACTGCGATAGACCACGCCCGGCAGACTCACATGCCCGACCACCGACGCCGGCACCACAGCCACGCCCTGCCCCAACGACACCAATGCCACCACCGCGACCAACCCGCCCGGCTGCGGCCCCAGGCGCGGCGCATAACCGCCTTGGGCGGCGACGTGCAACGTGCCGCTGATCTGCTCCGGCAGGATAAACGTCTCGTTTTGCAGATGCTCGCAACCGATGCCCTTCAACCCCAGTAACCAGGAATCCTGGGGCAGCGCCAGCACGAAACCTTCGCGGTGCAGGCGTACCGCCTCCACGCCGTCGGGCAACGTCATCGGCGAACGGATGTAGCCTATGTCGTAGCGCCCATCCGCCACCGCGCCGGGCAAGGTCGCCATCGCACATTCGCGCACGTTCACGCTGACGTCGGGAAACGCCTGGCTGAACCCGTGCATTTGTCGCTGCAACAACCCGGAATACACCGCCGAAGCCACGTAGCCCAATTCGATGTGGCCGGTCTCGCCACGCCCGGCACGCTGGGCACTGCGCTGGGCAAATTCGAATTGACGCACGGTGGCTTCGGCCTCGACCAACAGCGCGGCGCCGGCTTCGGTCAGGCTGACTTCGCGCTGCTGACGGATAAACAAGCGCGTGCCCAGGCTGGTTTCCATGTCCTGGATCTGCCGGCTCAAGGTCGGCGGGGCGATGCCCAACTGCTCGGCGGCGCGAGTGAAGTTGCGCTGTCGGGCCACGGCCAGGAAGTAGCGAAAATGGCGGATGTCCATACGAGGATTAGCTCAAAGGTAATGAAGTGCTTCGCCGTGGCTAACAAAGGCAGCAGCGTGCGGGGATAAGCTCAAGGTACTTCAACAGTAGAGAGCCCTTGCGATGTCCGTCAACTGTCTTTTCCATATTGCCTGTAGGGTAATTACAGCATGAGCCGGGTCAGTCCACGCCTGACACTGCTGACCGCTTCCGGCGTCTGCTCGCTGATTGTGCTCGACACCAATATCGTCGCCGTCACCCTGCCGAGTATCGCCCGCGACCTGGGGGCCAACTTCGCGGATATCGAGTGGGTGGTCAGCGCCTATATGCTCGCCTTCGCCGCGCTGTTGTTGCCCGCCGGCAGCGTCGCCGACCGCTTCGGCCGCAAGAGGAGCCTGATCTGGGGCCTGGGTATTTTCATCCTCGCCTCCCTCGGCTGCGGCGCCGCGCCCAGCGCGCTGTGGCTGGATATCGCGCGCGCCGTCAAAGGCGTCGGCGCCGCGCTGCTGCTCACCTCGGCGCTCGCCTCCATTGGCCACACCTTCCACGACGAAGTGGAACGGGCCAAGGCCTGGGCGTTCTGGGGCGCGTGCATGGGCGTGGCAATGACCGCCGCACCGACCCTCGGCGGCTTGATCACCGAGTACCTGGGCTGGCGCTGGATTTTCTACCTCAACCTGCCGGTGGGCCTGGGGTTGATGGCGCTGGTGCTGCACGCCATCCCCGAGTCCCGAGATACCCTGGCTGCGCGGCTCGACCCGTGGGGCAGCCTGGCGTTCAGCGCCAGCCTGCTGTGTTTGATCTGGGGGTTGATCGAGGCCAACCGCATCGGCTGGGACAACCCGCTGACCTACGCGCGCCTGCTCGGTGGCGGGTTGCTCCTGGGCGTGTTCGTGCTGGTCGAGCGGCTGCAGCAGCGGCCGATGGTCGACCTGCAACTGTTCCGTCACCCGCGCTTTATCGGCGCCCTGCTGGGCATGTTCGCCTACGCCGGCTGCGCCCAGGTGATGATGACGTTGCTGCCGTTTTACCTGCAGAACGGCCTGGGCTTTTCGGCGATTGCCTCGGGCCTGGGCATGCTGCCGTTCGCGCTGACAATGCTGATTGGCCCACGGATCGGCGCACGCCTGGCGCGACGCTTGGCGCCGGCGACCATGATGGCCAGCGGTTTGACCCTCGTCGGCTGCGGCAACCTGTTGAGCGCCTGGGCGCTGAATGTCGGCGGCTACCTGCCCTTCGCCCTGGCGATTGCAGTCACCGGGGCCGGTGCCGGTTTGCTCAACGGTGATACGCAGAAAAACATCATGGCCTGCGTGCCACGGGAGCGTGCGGGGATGGCCTCGGGCATGAGCACCACCATGCGCTTCAGCGCGATCATGTTGGCGATTGGCGTGTATGGGGCACTGCTGAGCAGCCACAGCGAACAGTTGTTGCGCGCAAGTATCGACCCGCAATGGCAGGCGCAGGTGGCGGGAATCGCTTCGCGGGTGGTGGCGGGTGATATGCCGGCGGCGCTGAACCTGGTGCCCGAGGCGGCGCGGGTGAGGCTGCAACCGCTGGCGCGGCAGGCATTTGTGGACGGGTTCAGCGGGGTGTTGTGGGTGGCAGGGTTATTGGGATTGCTCGGAGCGCTGGTGGTGGGGAGGCTGATGCGCAAGCCGATACCCACACCGAACTAAATGTGGGAGGGGCAAGCGCCCTCCCACAGGTATTACCTATACCCCAAAGAGGCTTACCAGAACCGCTGCTGGGTCAACCGGCTCCACCAGGTCAGCAGCACGCGGTCCACCGAACCGCTGGCCGCCAGGCCCACGCGCTCTTGCAGGCTCTTGCGCTCAGAGTAATGCAGGTGGAATACCTCGGCGGTCTTGGCCTTGGTGGCCAGGTATTCGTCGCTGGTTTGCAGCTCGTCGACCAGTTGCTTGTCGAGGGCTGCAACACCCAGCCACACTTCCCCGGTCGCCACTTCGTCGATCGCCAGCTGCGGGCGATAGCGCGACACGAAGTTCTTGAACAACTGGTGAGTGATGTCCAGGTCTTCCTGGAACTTCTCCCGGCCCTTATCGGTGTTTTCGCCAAACACGGTGAGGGTGCGTTTGTATTCGCCGGCGGTCAGCACTTCAAAGTCGATATCGTGCTTTTTCAACAGGCGGTTGACGTTGGGCAACTGCGCCACCACCCCGATGGAACCGAGGATCGCGAACGGTGCGCTGATGATCTTCTCGCCAATGCACGCCATCATGTAGCCGCCGCTGGCCGCGACCTTGTCGATGCACACGGTCAACGGCACGCCCGCCTGGCGAATCCGCGCCAGTTGCGACGACGCCAACCCGTAGCTGTGAACCATGCCGCCGCCGCTTTCCAGGCGCAGCACCACTTCGTCCTTGGGCGTGGCCAGGCTCAGCAAGCCAGTGATTTCATGACGCAGGCTCTCGGTGGCCGAGGCCTTGATGTCGCCGTCGAAGTCGAGCACGAACACCCGTGGCTTGGCCTCGGGTTTCTTTTTGCTGTTCTTCTTTTCGGCTTTGCTTTCAGACTTGCGCAGGGCCTTGAGCTGATCCTTGTCGAGCACGGTCGATTCAAGGCGCTCGCGCAGGCCTTTGTAGAAATCATTCAGCTTGCTGACCTGCAACTGGCCAGCCGATTTGCGACGACCTTTGCTGCGCAGTGCCGCGAAGCTGATCAGTACCACCAGAATCGCGACCACCAGGGTGACGGTCTTCGCCAGAAAGCTCGCGTATTCAGCCAAAAAATCCATGTGTCTCCTTAACAATGCACGGCGCCAGGCGCGGATCGCCCAAGCATACCGACGGGACCGCCGGGGAGCCAGTGCTCAAACCGCCAGCAGGCAGGCGCTCTAACACGCTTTTAAAACAAGCGTATGTTTTTTCATTGACAGCTCGCAGGCATCCTCATAACCTCGCCAGACTTTCAACGTACCGGGAAAACGGACGTGGGCAGCATCTATCTGATTCGACATGGCCAGGCCTCCTTCGGTGCAGACGACTATGACGTCCTGTCGCCCGTCGGCGTGGAACAAGCGCAAATCCTCGGTCGCCACCTGGCAGACATGGGCATGACGTTCGACCGCTGCGTCGCCGGCGACCTGCGCCGCCAGCAGCACACCGCCACGGCCGCATTCGATCAATACAGCGCCCTCGGCCTGGCGGTTCCAGCCCTGGAAGTCGACAGCGCCTTCAACGAATTCGACGCCGACGCGATCATCCGCGCCCTGCTCCCCGACCTGCTCACCCGCGAACCCGACGCCCTGGACATCCTGCGCAACGCCGCGCAGAACCGCAGCGAGTTCCAGCGCATCTTCGCCCTGATCATCGAGCGCTGGGTGGCCGGCACTTACGATACGCCGGGGCTGGAAAGCTGGCTGGGGTTTGTCGAGCGCGTCCAGGGTGGCCTGCAGCGTCTGCTGGAAGCGGCCGACAACACGCACAAGATCGCCGTGTTTACCTCCGGCGGCACTATTACTGCCCTGCTCCACCTGATTACCCGGATGCCGGCCGCCCAGGCCTTCGAACTGAACTGGCAAATTGTTAACACCTCGCTCAACCAGCTGAAATTCCGCGGTCGCGAGGTGGCACTGGCTTCCTTCAACAGTCATACCCACTTGCAACTGTTGAAGGCGCCGCAGCTCATCACTTTCCGATGAAGTGCGGCCAACCGTGACCCCAAGGTCGCTGGACTCTACCCTAAAGGATCGAAACCATGACTGACGTAGCTAAAGCCGTAGAAGCAATGAAAGCCAAATTCAACCCAGCCGCTGCTGCCGGCCTGGACCTGGTATTCGGTTTCTGTATCGATGACAGCGAACACTTCTCGCTGATCGTCAAAGACGGCACCTGTGAACTGCAGAAAGGCGAAAACCCAGACGCCCTGGTGACCCTGGTCATGAACGGCGAAACACTGAAAGGCATCGTCAGCGGCGAAACCGACGGCATGCAGGCCTTCATGAGCGGCAACCTGCGCACCGAAGGCGACATGATGCTGGCGATGAAGCTGAGCGATCTGTTCCCTTCCTGAGAACGCTGGCTGTAACGCACGCATTGAAATGACAAATCCCGCCAATGGCGGGATTTGTCGTTTCTCGGCCGGCGATCAGCGATCAGCGGCGTCGACTTTCTTGAACTGCTCCAAATCTGGTGGGGGATGGCAGCGTTCGCCATGATCTACATCCTTGTAAAACTCGGGGCGGCGAATTTACCCGATTCAAGGCATGGACGGTACATGCAACAGCAACGCCACCAACGCACTCCACCCCGTCTGGTGTGACGCCCCCAACCCGCGCCCAGTCTCCCCATGGAAATACTCATGGAACAACACCAGATCACGGCTGGCCGGGTCCGCCTCCAACTGCGCATACCCGGCCATCGACGGACGCAGGCCATTGTCATCCCTGAGGACCAATCGGCTCAGACGCTGGCTGAGGCTGTCGGCGACTTCCTCCAGGGACGACAGATAACCACTGCCCGTCGGGTACTCCACCGAGAAGTTATCCGCGTAGTACCGATGAAACTCGCGCAACGATTCGATCAGCATGTAATTCACCGGCATCCACAACGGCCCGCGCCAGTTGGAATTGCCGCCGTACAGACGCGAATCGGACTCACCGGGTTGGTAGCGCGCGCACAACGTGTCGCCGTTCATCTTCAGCGCCAGGGGCTGCTCGGCAAAGGCCTTGGACATTGAGCGCACGCCAAACGCCGAAAGAAACTCATCGTCATCCAGCATGCGCCGCAGCAAGTCCTTGGTGCGCTCGCCGCGCAATAACGCCAGCAACAGGCGATTGCCCTGCCCCGGTTCGTTCCAGCGCGAGACCAGCTTGGCCAGGTCCGGCCGGTGGTGCATGAAGCCCAACAACCGCTCACGCAAGCCTTCGAGGCCCTCATGTTCGCGCTGTTCCAGCACCAGCACGGCGAACAGCGGCATCAGGCCGACGATGGAACGCAGGCGCACCGGTTCGTTCTGACCGTCGGGACGGTGCAGTACGTCGTAGAAGAACAGGTCCTGTTCGTCCCACAGGCCCTCGGCGCTGTCGTCGACACGGTTGATCACGCCAGCGATATACAGGAAGTGCTCGAAAAACTTCACCGCGATATCGACGTACACAACATTGCGCTTGGCCAGTTCCAGCGCGATACGCATCAGGTCCAGCGCATACGCCGCCACCCACGCCGTGCCGTCGGCCTGATCCAGTTGGTAGCCCGGCGGCAGCGCGGCCGAGCGGTCGAACAAGGCGATATTGTCCAGGCCGAGGAACCCACCCTGGAACAGGTTGCGCCCTTCGGCATCCTTGCGGTTGACCCACCAGGAGAAATTCAGCAGCAACTTGTGGAAGATCCGCTCCAGGAAATCCATGTCGCCGACGCCGGTCAACGCCTTGTCCTGCTGATACACCCGCCAACAGGCCCAGGCATGCACCGGCGGGTTGGCGTCGTCGAAGCGCCATTCATAGGCCGGCAACTGGCCGTTGGGGTGCATGAAGCGGTCCTTCACCAGCAGCAACAGTTGTTGCTTGGCATACCCCGGATCGATCAGCGCCATGGCCACCGCCTGAAAGCCCTGGTCCCAGGAGGCATACCACGGGTATTCCCAGGTGTCGGGCATGGAGAGGATGTCGAAGTTGGACAGGTGCCGCCAATGGCTATTGCGCCGTTGCAGGCGTTCGGGCGGCGGCGCGGGTTGGGTCGGGTCGCCGTCGAGCCATTGGTTCACGTCGAAGTAATAGAGCTGCTTGGACCACAGCAAACCGGCCAGGGCCTGGCGCTGCACATTGCGCGCGTCGGCGTCGGCGATACCCTGTTGCAACGCGGCGTAGAAGTCATCGGCTTCCTGGCGGCGCTGTTCAAACAGCTTGCGCGCATTGACCTCGGGCGCGTCCTTGGGCGCAAAGCGCAGATACACGACTTTGCGCTCCAGACCCGCCAACTCCAGGATGAAACGCGCGGCCGCCTTGGTGCCGCTGTCGCGGCGAATCGCGGTTTCCTGCCCCGCCACCACGTAATCGTTGATCCCATCCTTGAACGGCCCCGGCGCCGGTTGCCCGTCCAGCTTGGGGGCGTTGCTTTCGTTTTCGCAGAACAACCACTCGACGCCGTCCTGACCCCAGGCGCTGAGGTGGCGGTCCGGCAATTCATGATGCCGCGCCAGCACGCGCTCGCCGTCCAGCCGCAACTGCGGTTTCGGCGCGCCGACGGTCCAACTCCAATCATTGCGCGCCCACACCTGCGGCAGCACTTGCAGGCGTGTCGGCTGGTCGGAGCGGTTGTGGACGCTGACGCGCATGAAGATATCGTCGGGCTGGTGCTTGGCGTATTCGACGCTGACATCGCAATACCGGTTGTCTTCAAACACGCCGGTATCGAGGATTTCGTACTCGGCGTCCGCCAGCCCGCGCTGGGCGTTTTCGGCGATCAGGTCGGCGTAGGGAAACGCCGCGTGGGGATATTTGTAGAGCATACGCATGTAGGCATGACTCGGCACACCGTCGACGAAAAAGTACAGTTCCTTGACGTCCTCACCGTGGTTGCCCTCGGCGTTGTTCAGGCCGAACAGGCGCTCCTTGATGATCGCGTCACGCTCGTTCCACAGCGCCAGGCCCAGGCACCAGCGTTGCGCCTTGTCACTGAACCCGGCCAGGCCATCCTCGCCCCAGCGGTAAGCGCGGCTGCGCGCATGTTCGTGCGGGAAGTAACGCCAGGCATCGCCGTCGGCGCTGTAGTCCTCGCGCACCGTGCCCCATTGGCGTTCGCTCAGGTACGGGCCCCACTCGCGCCAGCACTCGGCGGAATCGGCGGCCAGGCGCTGGCCTTCAGTGGTTTGCACAATAGTGGCGCTCATCCAATCCTCCCTCAGCCATCGCGTAAGGCCAGTGTAGAACCCATTCCCGGCGGGATGCACATGAAGACGGTTTTACCCCACTCATTCGTTTGCAGAATGAAGTCCAGAGGAATCTTCGTTTGCGCGGGCCTGCGGCGCCCAACAGAATCGGGGGTAACGGCATTCATTACTCTTACCGCAGCCAGGAATTTTTCTATGCCCAGCACCGCGTTTATCAGCCCCGACGACATCCGCAAAGGTTTTTCCAAGGCCATGTCCGACATGTACCGCGATGAAGTGCCCCTGTACGGCGCGCTGATGGAGCTGGTGGCCGACATCAACCGCCGCGTGCTCGACGCCGACCCGAGCCTGGCGCAACAACTGCAACGGACCGGCGAAATCCAGCGCCTGGACATGGAACGCCACGGCGCCATTCGCCTGGGTACCGCCGCCGAACTGGCGACCATCCGCCGCCTGTTCGCGGTGATGGGCATGCAACCGGTGGGCTACTACGACCTGACCCCGGCCGGCGTGCCGGTGCATTCCACCGCATTTCGCGCCGTGCATGAATGCGCGCTGCAAACCAGCCCGTTTCGCGTATTCACCTCGTTGCTGCGCCTGGAACTGATCGAGAACCCCGAACTGCGCGCCTTCGCCGAAGCCGCCCTGGCCAAGCGTTCGATCTTCACCCCCGGCGCCCTCGCCCTGATCGAACAAGCGGAACGCGATGGCGGCCTCAACGCTGACGACGCCGAGGTATTCATCCGCCAGGCCCTGGAAACCTTCCGCTGGCACCACACCGCCACCGTCACCGCCGCGCAGTACCGGCAACTGAGCGACCAGCATCGCCTGATCGCCGACGTGGTGGCCTTCAAGGGCCCGCACATCAACCACCTGACCCCGCGCACCCTGGATATCGACCAGGTCCAGGCCGCCATGCCCGGCAAAGGCATCACCCCCAAAGCCGTGATCGAAGGCCCGCCGCGCCGCCACTGCCCGATCCTGCTGCGCCAGACCAGCTTCAAGGCCCTCGACGAAACCATCGCCTTCACCGACGCCCAAGGCAGCCACAGCGCGCGTTTCGGCGAAATCGAACAACGCGGCGTCGCCCTCACACCCAAAGGCCGCACGCTGTACGACCAACTGCTGAATGCCGCCCGCGACGCACTCGGCGCCTTCCCCAACGAAGCCAACGCCGCGCATTACATGCACTTGATGGAACAGCACTTCCAGGCCTTCCCGGACGACCACACACAAATGCGCGAACAAGGCCTGGCCTACTTCCGCTACTTCGCCACCGACAAAGGCCTCGCGGCACGCGGCCAAGCCGACCAACCGCGCACGCTGGACGCGCTGATCGCCGCCGGTCACGTCGATGTAGAACCGCTGGTGTATGAGGATTTTCTGCCGGTGAGTGCCGCGGGGATTTTCCAGTCGAACCTGGGGGATGCAGCGCAAAGTCACTACACAGCCAACTCGAACCAGGCCGAATTCGAACAGGCACTGGGGCGCAAGACCCTTGATGAGTTGGCGCTGTATGCCGAGACGCAACAACGCTCGATGGATGAATGCACTCACACGCTACTGGCCTGAAACAAACTGCCCGCCCGGCTCAGCAGCGCAATCCTCGCGCCCTATAACCCCCCAGAGCCGGGTGGACGGCGGGCATCATAAGTATCGGAGGGAAGGATGTCGTTCAGCCAAATCTGAAAAAATGTGCAAGGGAGCGACTGACGCGCTCCCTGCGGGGTGAATGGATCGCGCGCTTTACTCCAGCAAACCCTTGATCTCATCTTTAACCAACAAGCGTTTTTCCTTTAACTTCTTCAGCTCCTCATCGCTGCCGGCCGCCTTTTCAGCGCTCACCACCAGTTCGTCGACGGCGTTGTATTTATCAAACAGCGCGTTCAGACGCGGATTTTTCGCCCGGTGTCCATCGACTTCGTCCTTGCTCAAACCCAAGTCCTGATACAGGTCGTGTTTCACTGGCATGGCCTACCTCCGCAAGTTGATCAATGATTACGCCCTTGAAGCTAGCCCATTCCAGGGGGTCTTGTCATGTTTGCGGGCAAACCAGTTCCGTTCGTCGCTACACCGGCGATGGAATCAAACCTTTGCCGCGCCCTGCCCTCCACTGTAGATCGCCACCCGAGGGAGACCGGTTTCATGAATCACGCCGCCACCGCTGTCGACACCCAATGCATCAACACCCTGCGCACCCTGGCCATGGATGCCGTGCAGAAGGCCAATTCCGGCCACCCCGGCACGCCCATGGGCCTGGCGCCGGTGGGGTATACGCTGTGGAGTCGCTTCCTGCGTTATCACCCGGAGCATCCCGACTGGCCCAACCGCGACCGTTTTGTGTTGTCGGTGGGGCATGCATCGATGCTGCTGTATTCGTTGCTGCACCTGGCCGGCGTGGTCGAGATCGACGCCCAGGGCCAGCGCTCGGGGCTGCCGGCGATCAGCCTGGACGATATCCAGCAGTTCCGGCAGATGGGTTCCAAGACCCCAGGCCACCCCGAGTACCGCATGACCACCGGCGTAGAAACCACCACCGGCCCCCTCGGCCAGGGGTGCGCCAACAGCGTCGGCATGGCCATGGCCGGGCGCTGGTTGGGCGAGCGCTTCAACCGCGACGGCCAAGTGCTGTTCGACTACAACGTCTACACCCTGTGCGGCGACGGCGACATGATGGAAGGCATCAGCAGCGAAGCCGCCTCCCTGGCCGGGCATTTGCGGTTGGACAACCTGTGCTGGATCTATGACAACAACACCATCAGCATCGAAGGCCACACCGAACTGGCCTTCAGCGAGGACGTGATCCAGCGTTTCCAGGCCTATGGCTGGCACACCTTGCACGTGACCGATGCCAACGACCTGCACGCCCTGAGCACGGCGCTGCAGACCTTCCAGCGCAATACCGGTGCGCCGACCCTGATCGTGGTCGACAGCGTGATCGGCTACGGCTCGCCGCACAAACACAACACCGCCGCCGCCCATGGCGAGCCCCTGGGCGAGGCGGAGATCCGCCTGACCAAGGCCGCGTATGGCTGGCCGGAAGACGCCAGCTTCCTGGTGCCCGAGGAGGCGCGCACGGTGTTGCGTGATGCATTGCACGCGCGGGCCGAGCCGTTGTACCGACAGTGGCAGCAAACCCTGGCGTCCCTCGACCCGCAACTGGCCGACGAACTGCAACGCATGCGCGCCGGGAACATGCCCGAGCAATGGCAGGCTGAACTGCCCAGCTTCGACCCCGACGCCAAGGGCATGGCCAGCCGTGCCGCCGGCGGCGCGGTGCTGAATGCCTTCGCCCGGCAGATTCCCTGGCTGCTGGGCGGCTCGGCGGATTTGTCGCCGTCGACCAAAACCAACCTGACCTTCGACGGCGCCGGACGTTTCAGTGCCGACGACTACAGCGGACGCAACCTGCACTTCGGCATCCGTGAACATGCCATGGGGGCGATCGCCAATGGCATGGCGCTGTCCTACCTGCGCCCGTACACCTCGACGTTCCTGGTGTTCAGCGACTACATGAAGCCGCCGATCCGCCTCGCGGCAATCATGGAATTGCCGGTGGTGTTCGTGTTTACCCATGACTCGATCGGCGTCGGCGAAGACGGCCCGACACACCAGCCGATCGAGCACCTGAGCCAACTGCGCGCCACGCCGGGGTTGCTGACCCTGCGTCCCGGCGACGCGAATGAAACCCTGGAACTGTGGAAGGTTGCCCTGGCCCAGACTCACCGGCCGAGCTGCATGGTGTTGTCGCGCCAACCGCTGCCGACTCTGGACCGCACGCAGTACGCAGCCGCGTCCGGTGCCGCCCAGGGAGCCTATGTGCTGGCCGGCGCCGCACACCCCGAGGTCATCCTGCTGGCAACCGGCAGCGAAGTCAGCCTGGCGGTGGCGGCGTATGAACAGCTCAAAGGCGAAGGCATTGCCGCGCAGGTGGTCTCGATGCCCAGCTGGGAGCTGTTCGAAGAGCAGCCCACCGCCTACCGCGACAGCGTACTGCCGCCAGCGGTGACCGCGCGGGTGGTGGTGGAACAGGCCGGTCCGTTGGGCTGGGACCGCTATGTCGGACAGACCGGCGCCAAAGTGGTGATGAACAGCTTTGGCGCATCGGCGCCCCTGGCCAAGTTGCAGGAGAAGTTCGGGTTTACCGTGGAGAATGTGGTGAAGCTGGCCAAGCAACAGATCCAACGGCAGGAACATTGATCACAACGGTGACTGACACTCCGCTATCGGGGGCAAGCCCCCTCCCACATTGACCGCATTCCCTTGGTTGATCGGCGGGGTTAGTGGCATTTGCTCATGCTCGGGTGCCGGCGGTGAGCCCCACTCTCCCATGTGGGAGGGGGCTTGCCCCCGATAGCGGTGCATCAGTCACTGCATGAGTACCTGAACCACTGAAGTGCGCCCCATTGATGGTCAGACCAGCTCTCGGGCGAGGAACGGCGCGGTGCGGCTTTTCTTGCTCTTCGCCACCTGTCGCGGCGTGCCGCTGGCAACCACCTTGCCGCCCAGGTCCCCAGCGCCCGGCCCGATATCGATCACCCAGTCACTCTGGGCCACCACGCGCATTTCATGCTCCACCACAACCACCGTATGCCCGGCGTCGACCAGATGGTTCAGTTGGCGGAGCAAGCGGTCCACATCCCGTGGGTGCAGGCCGGTCGTCGGTTCGTCCAGCACATACAAGGTGGCGCCCCGGGCATTGCGTTGCAGTTCGGTGGCCAGCTTGATGCGCTGCGCTTCGCCCCCGGACAGTTCCGTCGCCGGTTGGCCGAGGCGCAGATAGCCCAGGCCGATGTCGCGCAGCACCAGCAACGACCGCAGCACCCCCGGCTGCTCGGCAAACACCTCCACCGCCTGCTCGACGGTCAAGCCGAGCACTTGGGCAATGTTCAAACCTTGCCATTGGATCGCCAGGGTCTCGGGGTTGTAGCGCGCCCCGTGGCAAGTCGGGCACGGCGCATACACGCTGGGCATGAACAGCAACTCAACGCTGACGAACCCTTCGCCCTCGCAATTCGCGCAGCGGCCCTTGGCGACATTGAAAGAAAACTGCCCCGCATCGTAATCGCGCTGCTTTGCGGCCGGTGTGGCAGCGAACAGTTTGCGCACGTTGTCGAACAGCCCGGTGTAGGTCGCCAGGTTGGAGCGCGGGGTGCGGCCGATGGGTTTCTGGTCCACCTGCACCAGCCGGTGAATCCGTTCCAGCCCGGCGCTGATGCACCCGCCGCTGGTGGGCGGGGCATCGTCTTCCAGGCTCGGTTCGTCGTCGCTTTCCGGCACGCGGCCGAGGCCGCTGCCCACCAACTCCAGCAGCGCCTGGCTGACCAGGCTGGATTTGCCCGAGCCGGAAATACCGGTCACCGCAGTGAAGCAACCCAGCGGGAAATCGACACTCAAATCCTTGAGATTATTACGTGTCACGCCCTCCAGGCTCAGCCAGCCGGCCGGTTCGCGGCGCCGGGGATTGGCCGGGCGCCGTTCGGCAAACAGGTACTCACGGGTCTGCGACGCTTCAACCTGCGCCAAACCCGCCGGCGGTCCGCTGTACAGCACTTGCCCGCCGTGTTCACCGGCCGCCGGGCCGACGTCGATCAGCCAGTCGGCGCGGCGCATGGTTTCCAGGTCGTGCTCCACCACAAACAACGAATTGCCGGCGGCTTTCAAACGCGCCAGCGCAGTGAACAGCGCTTCGCCATCTGCCGGGTGCAGCCCCGCCGACGGCTCATCCAGCACATAGATCACGCCGAACAACTGCGAGCCCAGTTGCGTAGCCAGGCGCAAGCGCTGCAACTCGCCGGACGACAAGGTCGGCGTGCTGCGCTCCAGGGACAGATAGCCCAGCCCCAGCTCGGTCAGGGTGCTGACCCGTTCGAGCAGATCCTCGGCGATGCGCTGGGCGGCCAGGCGCTTTTCCAGCGACAGTTTCATCGTGTCCTGCCCCGCCGCCACCGGCCGCAGCAGCTCGGCCAATTGAGTCAGCGACAGTTGCGAGAGTTCGCCGATGTCCACCCCGGCAAACTTCACCGACAACGCCGCCTGGGTCAGCCGCTTGCCGTCGCACAACGGGCAGGCGCTGCCCTGCATGAACTGCGCGACACGCTTTTTCATCAGCGCACTTTGGGTGTGGCTGAAGGTGTGCAGGATATAGCGCCGCGCGCCGCTGAACGTGCCCTGGTAGCTCGGCTCCAGCTTGCGTTTCAGCGCCTCGCGGGTCTGCTCCGGGGTGAAACCGGCGTACACCGGCACGGTCGGGGTTTCTTCGGTAAACAGGATCCAGTCGCGCTGCTTTTTCGGCAAATCACGCCACGGGATGTCGACGTCATAGCCCAGGGTCACCAGGATGTCGCGCAGGTTCTGGCCTTGCCACGCCAAGGGCCAGGACGCGACCGCACGCTGGCGGATGGTCAGCGAGGGATCGGGCACCATCAGCGCCTCGGTCACCTCATACACGCGGCCCAGGCCGTGGCATTGCGGGCAGGCGCCCTGGGGCAGGTTCGGCGAAAAGTCCTCGGCATACAGCATCGCCTGCCCCGGCGGATAACTGCCGGCGCGCGAATAGAGCATGCGGATCAGGCTGGACAACGTCGTGACACTGCCCACCGACGAACGCGCACTCGGCGTGCCGCGCTGTTGTTGCAGGGCCACGGCAGGCGGCAGGCCTTCGATGGAGTCCACATCGGGCACGCCGACCTGATCGATCAGGCGTCGCGCATAGGGCGCCACCGATTCGAAATAGCGCCGCTGGGCCTCGGCATACACCGTGGAAAATGCCAGGGACGACTTGCCGGAACCCGACACGCCGGTAAACACCACCAGGGCATCCCGCGGGATATCCACATCGACGTTACGCAGGTTATGTTCGCGAGCGCCGCGAACCCGGACGAACCCAAGCTGTTGGGTGGTGATCTGAGGGATGTTGCGCGATGAAGTCATGGTCAACCTTGTGGCGCGGCAAGCACGCGGCGCACCCGATGCGTCTGGGTTTCGGGGTTATAGGGCTTGCTCAGCAGATGAATGTCGGGGCTCAGCAGGTGCGGGATTTCGTTTCATTGCATATAGCTTATCCACGCAGGCCGGAGCAACTGCGCTCAGTGAAAATCCCGGCTGCGCACAGCGATGCCTTGCAGCAACGGCGACAGGTCGGTGAGGCGCCCAGCGATCAGGTGCCGCACCTCGCCCACCGCCTCCCAGCGCCCGTCCACCTTGAGCAGGCGCGAGCCGACCAGGGCCTGGCGCTGACGTTCTGCCAGGTCACGCCAGACCACCACATTCAGGTTGCCGAATTCATCCTCCAAGGTGACAAAGGTCACACCGCTGGCGGTGCCGGGGCGCTGGCGACCGGTCACCAGGCCGGCGACGCTGACAGTGCGGCCATGCTCCACCGCCATCAGCTCACGGGAACTGCGGCAGCGCCGTTTGCGCAATTCATCGCGCAACAACGCCAATGGATGCGGGCCCAGGGTGGTGCCGAGCGTGGCGTAATCGGCCTGCAGGTCTTCGCCCACCGTGGGTGTCGGCAACTCCACCCGCGCTTCGTCGGGGCTGGGCAGGCCGGCGAACAGCCCGAGTTGTTTGTGTACCCCCGCCACTTCCCAGCGCGCCGTGTGCCGGTTGCCGGCCAACGCCCGCAAGGCTCCGGCATCCGCCAGCAAGGCTTGGGCGCGGGGATCCAGCCCGGCGCGTCGGTCGAGGTCGGCAATGTCGCTGAATGCACGGTGCTCGCGCGCCGCTTCGATCCGTCGCCCATCCTCTTCGCGAAACCCCGCGATCATGCGCAACCCCAGGCGAATCGCCGGTTGCGCGCCAGCGATGGGTTCCAGACTGCAATCCCAGTCACTGGCCTGCACGTCCACCGGGCGGATCTGCAAACGATGGCGCCGCGCGTCCTGCAGGATCTGGTCCGGGCTGTAGAACCCCATGGGCCAACTGTTGATCAACGCACAGGCGAAGGCCGCCGGTTCATGGCATTTGAGCCAGCAACTGGCGTAGGTCAACAAGGCAAAACTGGCGGCGTGGGATTCCGGGAAGCCATAGCTGCCAAAACCCTTGATCTGCTCGAAGATCTGCGCGGCGAAGGCTTCGCTGTAGCCGTTTTTGAGCATGCCGGTGCGCAAGCGTTGCTGGTGCGGTTCAAGGCCGCCGTGACGCTTCCAGGCCGCCATGGAACGGCGCAACTGATCAGCTTCGCCAGGGCTGTAATCGGCAGCAACCATGGCGATCTGCATCACCTGTTCCTGGAACAACGGCACGCCGAGGGTGCGTTCGAGCACCGCTTCAAGCTGCGGCGACGGATAGGTGGTGGGCTCCTCTTTGTTCCGCCGCCGCAGGTACGGATGCACCATGCCGCCCTGGATCGGCCCCGGGCGCACGATGGCGACTTCAATCACCAGGTCGTAAAAGGTCTGCGGCTTGAGCCTGGGCAACATCGACATCTGCGCCCGCGACTCGATCTGGAACACGCCGAGGGTGTCGGCCTTGCTGATCATTGCGTAGGTGGCCGGGTCTTCCTTGGGGATCGTCGCCAGGCACAGGTCGTGGCCACGGTGGCGACGCAGCAGGTCGAAACAGCGGCGGATCGCGCTGAGCATGCCCAGGGCGAGGATATCCACCTTGAGCAGGCCGACGGCGTCGAGGTCGTCCTTGTCCCACTGGATGATGGTGCGCTCGGCCATCGCCGCATTTTCCACCGGCACCAGGGTGTCCAGCGGGTGTTCGGAAATCACGAAGCCGCCGGGGTGCTGAGAGAGGTGCCGGGGGAAACCGATCAGTTGCTGGGTCAGCGCGAGTATGCGGCGCAGCACCGGGCTGTCGGGGTCGAAACCGCCTTCACGCAGGCGTTCCAGGGGTGGCGCTTGGTCACTCCAGCGCCCGCAGCACTCGGCCAGGGCATTGACCTGGTCCGGCGGCAACCCCAGGGCCTTGGCCACATCGCGCACCGCGCCGGCACCGTGGTAGCTGCTGACCACCGCCGTCAGTGCTGCGCGGGTGCGGCCGTAGCGCTGGAACACGTATTGCAGCACCTCTTCGCGGCGTTCGTGTTCGAAGTCGACGTCAATGTCCGGCGGCTCGTTACGCTCCCGGGACAGGAAGCGCTCGAACAGCATGTTCATCAGGCTCGGGTTGATCTCGGTGATGCCCAAGGCAAAACACACCGCCGAGTTGGCCGCCGAACCCCGGCCCTGGCACAGGATCGAACGGCTGCGGGCAAAGCGCACGATGTCATGCACCGTGAGGAAATAGCTTTCATAGCCCAGCTCGCTGATCAGTTCCAACTCGCGGTCGATCTGCTGCCGGGTCTTGGCGTCGACCCCTTGCGGCCAGCGCCGGGCGATGCCTTCTTCGGTGACGGCGCGCAGCCAGGATCGGGCGTCATGGCCGGCGGGCACCAGCTCACGCGGATAGTGGTAGCGCAGTTGGCTGAGGTCGAAGGTACAACGGCGCGCGATGGCCAGGGTTTCGTCGAGCAACGACGGCGGATACAACGCCTGTAACGCCGGCAGGCTGCGCAGATGCCGCTCGCCGTTGGGATGCAGGCGCGTGCCGGCTTCGGCCACCAGTACGTGATGGCGGATGGCGGTCATGGTGTCTTGCAGGGCGCGGCGGCCGCGGGCATGCATATGCACATCGCCGCAGGCCACCGCCGGGAGCTGCAGGCTGGCGGCCAGGGCCAGGCGTTGCTCCAGGTGACGCGCATCGTCCTGCCCGCAATGCAGGTGCACCGCCAGCCACAGGCGCTCGGCGAAGGTACGGCGCAGCCATTGGATCGAGGCCTGGGTGTCGCTGTCTTCGGCAATCCAGAGCGCCAACAGGCCGGGCAGCGGTTGGTCGAAGTCTTCTGGCAGCAGGCGATAACGGCCCTTCTCCGCCCGTCGTCGGGCCAGGGTGATCAAGCGGCACAGGTGCTGGTAGCCGCTGAGGTCTTCCACCAGCAGTAGCAGTTTCGGGCCGTTTTCGACGCGCATCTCACTGCCGATGATCAGCGGCAAACCCACCGCTTTCGCCGCCTGCCAGGCGCGCACGATGCCAGCCAGGGTGCATTCGTCAGTGATCGCCAGGGCGCTGTAGCCCTCGCGCTTGGCCCGCTCGAACAACTCCAGCGCCGTGGAGGCGCCGCGCTGGAAGCTGAAGTTGGACAGGCAATGCAGCTCGGCGTAACTCATGCGAACCAGCCTTGCAGCCACAACCCGTCGCATTGCCCCACGGTGCGGTAGGCCCAGCCTTGCTGGCCGGCGCGGGTCTGGATCAGGTAATAGTCGCGGCGGATATCGGCGCCATCCCACCAGCCCGATTCGATGCGCTCCGGGCCCTTCAGGATCTGCACGCCCGCCTCGGCCAGCAAGGTCGGCTCGGCGAGCAGCCAGCCGGGGCGTTGCACGTTGTTCAAAGTGGGGCACGGGTTTTTATCGGTCGCCGCTTGCCAGGCACATTCGGGGCGGTGGTCGGCGTGAAAGCGCAGGCCGTGTACCGCCTCATCGCCAAGCCGGGCGCGCAGGCGTTCGCGCAGTTGCGCCCAGGGCAGGGTCTGTTGCGGGCGGTCGTCGAACAGGTCCTGGCGTTGCGGCACGAACACCGGCAGGTCCTGGGCCACCAGGCGAACACCGCGCACGGGGGACGTCACTTGCACCTGCTCCAGACGCCCGCGGGCCAGTTCGAACAGCATCGGCGCTTCACGCTCGGCGCTGAGCAGGCCGACCGGGATCACGCTGTCGGGGGCCTGGGCGTGTTCCAGGTGCAGGGCGAAACGCTGGACGCCACTGTCGCGGCCACAGAGGAAGGCGGACAGGTCGCCGGTCAGGCGGCGCAGCGGGAATAACAGGGCCTGGTGGGATTGCACGTCGTAGTTCAGCTCGATGCGTACATCGAAGCGGTCCGGCGGCTGATAGAAGCCCAGCGCCAACGGCCGCTGCCCGCTCAGGGCATCCAGATGCTTGAGCAACGCCGCATCGAAGCGCCGCGCCAGTGTGTGCCGGGGCAACGCCTGCACCTGGGCCAGGCTGCGCAAGCCCATCCGCGACAAGGCGATAGCGGCCTGCGGGTCCAGGCCGGCGCGGTCGATGGGCAGTGGCGCCAAGGCCTGCATCAACGCGTGATCATCGGCCACGGCCAGGCCATCGTAGCGGTTCGCCAGAACCCGCGCCGCCGCCGGGTTGGGCGCGGCGACGATGCGATGACGAAAGCCCAGCTCGCTCAGCTCTTTGCGCAGGCGGGCCTCGAAGCGCGGCCAGGGCCCGAACAGGCCCAGGCTCGACTCGATCTCAAACAGCAATGCGCGCGGGTAAAACACGCTGACCTGGGAACTGAACTGGTAGGCCCAGGCCGCCAGAAACTGCTGCCAGCGTTCGATCTCCACGGGGTCGTATTCGGCGCAGGCAAAGGTTTTGACCAGCGCATGCGCCGCCGTCAGCGATTGACCGGAGCGCAGGCCCAAGGCGTGCGCGGCCGCGTTGACGGTTTGCAGGACGCGCCGCTGCGGCGTGCCGGCCAGCAGCGCCAGCGGCTCGTGCGGCGTCGGATGCATACGCTGCACCGCGTCCAGCGCCAATTGCGGGAAGACAATACACACCCAGCGCATGCCAACCTCAGTACCCGGCCAGCGCAATCGGCGCCGGGTGGGCCAGCCCGCCCCGGCACTTGAGCACCCGCACTTGCGCGGGCCGGGCGTCGACCGCCAGGCGCAGAGCGGCCGGCGAGGCGTTGAGCGCATCACTCAGGGCGCGCCAGGCAAACGCCAGGGTCTGCCCGGTTTCCGCCGCCACCTGCAAGCGCCGCAAGGCACGATCATCGGCCTTGCGCGGCCAGCACAACACCGCACCGCAACTGCCCGAACGCAGGCACTGCTCGACCGCCCACAACGCATCCCGCTCCTCGGCCCGGACCACCGTGAGCTGACGCAAATCCACCCCGGCGTTCTGCCAGGCGTGGGGGTACGGCGTGTAGGGCGGCGCCACCAGCACAATGCGCTCCCCCGCCGCCGACAAACGCGCCAGGGTCGGCAACACCAGTTGCAGTTCGCCCACGCCGTCCTTGGCCATGAGGATTTCGCTGAGGGCCGACTCCGGCCAGCCGCCCGTGGGCAGCACCGCATCCAGCGCCGCCAGCCCCGTGGGGTGAACACTGGCCGGTGGCGCGGCGGGCCGGCCCTTCCACACGCGCCCGCCATTGAACAGCGCGTCCAGGGCAACGACGGCGCCCATCAGCCTTGCCTCACCAGGCCGCAGAACACGCCTTCGATGGCCAGGTCCTGATCGGGCCCGACCACGATGGGTTGATACGCGGGGTTGCGCGGCAGCAGCCGCACGTTGTCGCCATTGCGTTCGAAACGTTTGATGGTGACTTCACCGTCCAGGCGCGCCACCACAATCTGCCCGTTCACGGCTTCGGCACTGCGGCGCACGCCCACCAAATCGCCGTCGAGGATGCCGTCTTCGATCATTGAGTCGCCCTGCACCCGCAACAGATAGTCCGGGGTTTTCGCGAAAGTGGCCGGGTCGAGTTGCAGGCGGCTGTGGACTTCGGCATCGGCGCCGATGGGCAAACCGGCGGCGACACGGCCCAGGACCGGGACGTCCAGCCATTCGGGCCGCGCTGGCGGGTTGAGCAGGCGAATGCCACGGGCCTGGTTGGGGTTGACTTCGATGAAGCCGGCTTCGGTCAGGGCCACAACGTGTTTACGGGCGACGCTGCGGGAGGCGAAGCCGAATGCCTCGGCGATCTCGGCGAGGCTGGGGGATTGGCCTTGTTGCGCGATGCGGTCGCGGATGAAGGTCAGGATGGCGGTGCGGCGGGGGGTTAGGGTTGTCATGGAGTACATTTGTACTCTTGTGGGAAATTTCTGACAAGAGCCGGTAGTCGGGGGTTGGCCTGGGTTGGGGGGGTGACCGTGTACATATCCGTTATTTAGGTCACGGCGGCTTAGGGTTCCGCCCTTACAGCGGGTCACTTTGGAAAAAAAGCCCCAAAGTAACCAAAGGGCTCTTGCCCCACCACTCGGCACCTCGCTAGTGCTCGGTGTGCCCTCACTCCGGCCAGCGTGGTTTAACGGGGCGCCTAAGATCAAAAGCAAAAGCCAGAGCCAGAGCAGAACGAGTTCTATCTGATCCATGGAGATCAAAATGTAGGAGGGGGCTTGCCCCCGATGGCGGTCTGTCAGCCAATACATGCATGGCTGATCCACTGCCATCGGGGGCAAGCCCCCTCCCACATTTCTGACCGAGTTCGGCTTGCAGGATCAGGTTGGCTATAAGGCCGCGCCCAAGAGCCAGAGCAGAACGAGTTCTATCTGATCCATGGAGATCAAAATGTGGGAGGGGGCTTGCCCCCTCCCACATTTTTGACCGAGTTCGGCTCGCCGAGTCAGGTCGGCTACAAGGCCGCTTTGCTTTTGATCTGAGGCACACCGGGCCTAGCTTTGGCTACTTTTGAGAAAACGGATATCGACACGCCCCACTCTCACCATCCCTCTTTCAACATCCGCAATTCCAGATGCTGCAACAGCATGATGGTCTTCCCATCCACGATCTCACCGCTCGCCACCATCGCCAACGCCCGCTCGAACCCCAGTTCCAGTACCTCGATGTCCTCGCCTTCCTCTTCGATCCCGCCGCCCATTCCAACCCGATCCTCCGGTTGGTATTCGCCGAGGAAAAAATGAATCCGCTCCGTCACCGATCCCGGGCTCATGAATGCCGCATAGATCTTCTCCACATGCCCCACGCGATAGCCCGTCTCTTCTTCGGCTTCCAGGCGAATGCGTTCCTCGGGGCTGGCGTTGTCCAGCAACCCGGCCGCGGCTTCGATCAGGTAACCGGGGTAGTCGTTGACGAAGGTGGGCATGCGGAACTGTCGGATCAGCAGCACAGTGCGCTGGGCGCGGTTGTACAGCAGGATGGTCGCGCCGTTACCCCGGTCGTACACTTCGCGGGTCTGGGCCTGCCAGCTGCCGTCGCGGCGGCGCAGGTCGAAGCTGTATTTTTTCAGCAGGTACCAATTCTCCGAGAGTGTCTCTTCGGCGGTGATGCGAACGGGGCTGTTGTCCATGGTCGGGCCTTTGCTCAAAGGAGCAGGAGCATGTCGCGCCAGCAACGCCAACGTCAAGCCAGTCGCATACCGCTACAATCGGGCCCCATAAAAAGTCTCTGCAAGGGCAAGGCAATGTCGCTGCATATCCCGACGCTACTGATAGTCGCCGTGTTCGTGTTCTGCCTGATGGGCCTGCTCACCGTGCATGCCTGGAGCCGTGGCCGTGAACCGACTCTGGGCTATCTCGGCATCATGCTGCTGCTCGCCACCCTGGGCACCGGGCTGATCGCGGTGCGCGGCGTGGGCCTGGACTTTGTCGCGTTGATCCTCGGCAATGTTGTGCTGTTGCTCAGCGCCGCGATGAACTGGACCGCCATGCGCGCTTTCGTGCAGCGCAAGCCGAGCCTGCCGGGGATCTTTGCCGGGTGTGGCGTGTGGCTGTTGATGTGCCTGTTGCCGCAGTTCTATGGTTCGCTGTCGGCGCGGGTCACCCTGTATTCGCTGCTGGCGGCCGGTTATGGCGTGCTGTCGGCCCTGGAGCTGTGGCGCAACCGCGCGACCCTGGAAGTCGCCTACGCTCCCGCGCTGGCGCTGATCCTTTGGCACACCGCGTTCTATGGCATACGCGCAATCACCGACGCCGGCCTGCCGCTGAAAAACGCCCAGGCCTCGGGGGGTGAAGGCGTGCCGTTTTTCTCGTTCATGCTGTTTGAATCGATGCTGTATGCCATCGGCATTGCCTACATCACGCTGGCGATGGTCAAGGAGCGTGCCGAGTTGCGCTTCAAGGCCGCCGCCTTCAGCGATGCGCTGACCGGCGCCGGCAACCGCCGCGCCTTTATGCTCAAGGGCGAAAAACTGCTGGCCGACTGCAGCCGTCGCCAGCGCAGCGCGGCCCTGCTGCTGTGCGACCTGGACCACTTCAAGCGCCTGAACGACAGCTTCGGCCACCCCATGGGCGACCAGGCGCTGATCGCCTTCAGCCAGATGACGCGGACCATGTTGCGCAGCGGTGATGTGTTTGCGCGTATCGGCGGTGAAGAGTTCGCCTGCCTGCTGGCCGACAGCGATGCGGCCGGGGCGTTTGAAGTGGCCGAGCGCATCCGCCGCGGGTTTGCCGAACTGGACCTGCTGACGCCGGGGTTCTTGAGCGTGAGCATCGGCATCGTCACCACCACGGCGGCAGGCCACGACCTCTCATACTTACTGTCCCAGGCCGACCAGGCGCTGTACCAGGCCAAGGCCTATGGACGCAATCGCGTGCAGGTGGTGGCGCTCGCCTGAGCGGACGACGCTTGAATGCCGCAATACTTTGCAAGCAATCCCCACTGACGGCCGTCGAAATAATTCCTGCCTCCGTAGGCCATCTGGTAAAACCCGTGCTTCGTCTTTGCCCTGGACCCTTTATGCCTTCTCGTTTCCTCTCCCGCCTGGGCCTGCGCTGGTTTCCCCTGCTGTGCATGGCCATCCTGATCCTCGGGTTGCCGGTGGGTTGCGCCGTGCTGCAACACAAGGAGCGCGAGCTGGTGTTTCGCATCGAACCGGGCACCGCGAGCTGGTACAGCGGCTTGCCCAAGGCGGTGCAGGAGTTCGAACTCACGCCCGCCAGTTTCAAGTCGGGACAGAACATTCATGGTTGGTGGTGGCCGGCGGACAAGAAGGACGCGCCGGCCATCCTGTACCTGCATGGCGTGCGCTGGAACCTCACCGGGCAGCTGTTCCGCATCGAGCAATTGCACGCGCTAGGCTACTCGGTGCTGGCCATCGACTACCGCGGCTTCGGCCAAAGCCAGGGCGACCTGCCTTCGGAAACCACGGTGTACGAGGACGCACGCATCGCCTGGGAACGCTTCCAGCTGTTGCAACCCGACCCGAGCAAACGCCTGATCTACGGGCATTCCCTGGGCGGCGCGGTGGCGATCGACCTGGCCGCTGAACTGGGCCGGCAGGTCCCCTTGCCCGTGCGCGGGCTGGTGATCGAATCCACGTTCACTTCCCTGGCGGATGTGGCCACCGCCGTGGCGGATACCGCCTTGCCGGTGCGCTGGCTGCTGTCGCAGAAATTCGATTCCATCGACAAGATTGCCGACATCCATATGCCGCTGCTGGTGGTCCACGGCCTGGACGACCGCTACGTCCCCCCACGGTTCAGCGAGCAATTATTTGCCGCCGCCCAGGAACCCAAGCGCCTGTTGCTGGTGCCCGGCGCCAGCCACAACAACAGCATGAGCCTGGCCGGGCGCAGCTATCGCAAAGCGCTGGACAACCTGATGCAAGCGAAGATGCCGACACAGGTTGTCACCCACTCAACCGGGCGCGCCAACGACTCATAAAATGTGTTTTCGGCACTGGGTTCGCGCGGGGCTGTCAAGCGCAAACCCAGCCTATGCTGGCCCGCGCCAGAAGTTGATCAAATATTGATCTTGGGTTGAATCGCCAACCCCTGCCGGGCCCTCGCAAAGTTATCCACAGAGATACCCACGGTTTTCGTGGACAACTCTTTTTATTTTTTTACGATTTTTTTGCTCAGCCCGCGCCTTGGGGAAAGGTGCCAGGCAGCAAAATTTCGCGATTCACATCGCGTATATCGTTATACCCGCACAGCGCCATCGACACGTCCAACTCGCGGGCGATGATCTCCAGCGCCTTGGTCACCCCCGCTTCACCCATCGCGCCCAGGCCGTACAAATGCGGGCGACCGATCAGGGTGCCTTTGGCGCCCAATGCCACGGCCTTGAGCACGTCCTGGCCGGAACGGATACCGCCGTCGAGCCACACTTCAATACGCTCGCCCACCGCATCGACGATCGCCGGCAATTGGCTGATGCTCGATGGCGCGCCATCCAACTGACGACCGCCGTGGTTGCTCACCACCAACGCATCGGCGCCGGCATTCGCCGCCAGGCGCGCATCTTCCACATCGAGGATGCCCTTGATGATCAACTTGCCGCCCCAGCATTTCTTGATCCATTCCACATCGTCCCAACTCAAGCGCGGGTCGAACTGTTGGGCGGTCCATGCCGACAGCGAACTCATGTCCGCCACACCTTTGACATGCCCGACGATATTGCCGAAGCCATGACGCTTGGTGCCGAGCATGCCCATCACCCAGCGCGGCTTGGTCATCATGTTGAGGATATTCGGCAGGGTCAGTCTGGGCGGCGCCGACAGGCCGTTGATCAGGTCCTTGTGACGTTGGCCGAGGATCTGCAGGTCCAGGGTCAACACCAACGCATCGACACCGGCGGCCTTGGCGCGCTCGATCAACTGCTCGATAAAGGCGCGGTCGCGCATCACATAGAGTTGAAACCAGAACGGCTGGCCGACCTGTTCGGCGATGTCTTCCAGGGAGCAGATGCTCATGGTCGACAAGGTGTAGCGCAGGCCAAAGGCAGCAGCGGCACGAGCGGTGAGAATCTCACCATCGGCATGCTGCATCCCGGCCAGGCCGGTGGGCGCCAGGGCGACTGGCATGGCCATGTCCTGGCCGATCATGGTGGCGCGGATCGAACGTTTATCGATATTGCGCGCCACCCGTTGGCGGAATTTGATCTGGGCAAAATCGCTTTCATTCGCCCGGTAAGTGCTTTCAGTCCAAGAGCCGGAATCGGCGTAGTCGTAAAACATCCTTGGAACACGTTTTTGCGCCAGCTTGCGTAAGTCTTCGATGGTTGTGATCAACGACATCTGCGTCACCTCTCCCTGAACTGAGTAGGAAGAGTAACCGCCCATCCGCCGTACAACCAGCCATTGCGTTGATTGATCAGGCCGCTGACGGCTCGTCCGTGGCAGGTGACTCGGGGGTGAGTCCCCAGTCGCCGTGCTCGTACCAGTCATCGCCGATCATCTCGGCCGGGTGCATGGTACGGTCGGCGCCGTTGCCACAAGCCAGATCGGTCGTGGCGCAATAGCGGTCGCAGCCCCAGCAGATGCGTTCGGGGTGCTTGGGGTGCAGCGGAAAAGGCTTGGCCATGATGAGGTTCCCTACCGGCGAACAATAGAGTCAACCTAACCTGGTCGAGGGGGCATGGCCTTGACTGCGGTCAAGATTGGCCAACATGAAATATCACAGAAACTTGACAAGAATCATTATTATTTACGATCAACCTTCCTAGACTCGGGTTCTTTCCCCCTCACCCGTCAGGAAGCCTCCATGCGTATTCCTTCTACTGTGTCCCTGGTCCTGCTGTTGTCCACCTCTGCGGCGTTCGCCAAGGAGTACCCGATCGGCGAGCCGCAGCACTGCCCAGGCCTGGAAATCGGCGCGGTGTACCTGCAACCGATCGAAATGGCACCCGCCGGCATGATGCGCGCCACGGCCGACTCCGACGTCCACCTTGAAGCCGATGTGCGCGCCACGGCGGACAATGCCCAAGGCTTCCAGGAAGGCAGTTTCGTGCCCTACCTGAACCTGTCCTTTACGTTGAAAAAGCAAGGCAGCGACACGCCGATCACCGGTGATTTCCACGCCATGGTCGCCAATGACGGGCCGCACTACGGCGACAACGTCAAGCTGCAAGGCCCGGGCAAATACACCCTGACCTTCAGCGTATTGCCGCCCAGCGGCCACCAGTCCCTGGGCCGCCATACCGACAAGGAAACCGGGGTGGCACCGTGGTTCGAACGCTGCGAAGTCCACTACGAATTCGTCTATGCCGGCATCGGCAAGAAAGGCGGTTACTGATGCGTCGCGCCTTGCTGCTGGGCAGCTTGCTGCTGAGCGGCGCGGCCCTGGCGGCGCCGTTGCCGACCTATGAACTGACCTTGCAGGACGGCCACTTCATCCCGCCGCAACTCACGGTCAAGGCCGGCGAGCGCTTCAAGATCGTGCTGCACAACCTCGGCCAAGGCCCGGCCGAATTCGAGAGCACGCCGCTGCGCGTGGAGAAAGTCTTGTCGCCCGGCGTGACCACCTTCGTCGTGATCCACCCGCTCACGCCGGGGTTGTATCCGTTCTTTGACGAGTTCAACCCACAGTTGCCCGAAGGCAGCATCCTCGCCCAATAGCCCCGGGAGCCGTTGATGAATCAATCGATGTTTATTGTCTGGCGCGAAAGCGTCGAGGCGCTGCTGGTGATCGGCATTCTGCAGGTCTGGATCAGCCGCCAGACCGCGCACTCGCGCCTGGGGCGTTTCCTGTGGGCCGGGGTGGTCCTGGGCTTGTTCTGCTCGGCCGGCCTGGCCGGCTTGATGCTGTGGGCCGGTGAGGCCATGACCGGCCCCCAGGGCGAATGGCTGCAAGCGGCGCTGACGTTATTGGCCAGCGGCCTGATGGTGCAGATGGTGTTCTGGATGCATCGTCACGCGGCCACACTCAAAAACACCCTGGTACGCGAAGCCGATGAACGCCTGGCGCGCCAGGGCGGTTGGGGCGTGTTGCTACTGACGCTGTTGGCGGTGAGCCGCGAAGGCAGTGAAACCGTGGTGTTTCTGTACGGTGCCGGTGCGCGTCTGCAGGGCCCGGCGCTGAACCTGTTCGCGATCGGCGGCGTGCTGGGCCTGGTGTTGGCGGGGCTCACGGTGCTGTTGTTGCGCAGTACGCGGCGCTTCATTTCCTGGTCGCTGTTTTTCGCCCTCAGCGAAGCGCTGTTGCTGCTGCTCGGCGGGGCTTTGCTGGTGGCGGCCGTGGACCGTATCAGCGGGCAATTGCTGGCGATGGACATGCCCGAGTGGGTCTATTCGAGCTTCGGTGAAAGCCGCTGGGACAGCAGTACCCTGCTCAGCGACAGCCACGGCCTGGGCGCTATGTTGGCTGACTTTGTCGGCTACCGCGCCGCGCCGAGCCTGGTCACCGTGCTGGTGCTGCTCGGTTATTGGCTGTGGGTGGGCAACGGCCTGCGCCGTTCGCGGCACGCGGCATGAGCTGGCTGCAGCGCCTGGGCGATGGCATGCGCCGCCATGGGCGCTTGATCCGTGCCGTGCAATGGGCGGTGGTGCTGGTCTACGCCGTGCTGCTGGTGCTGCCGGCGCTGCTGCCGTTGCCGGACAGCCAGGCGCGCCTGGTGAACAACCTGACGCTGCTCGCGCAATTCATCTTCTGGGGCCTCTGGTGGCCGTTCGTGTTGCTGTCGATGGTGTTGTTCGGGCGCCTGTGGTGCGGCGTGCTCTGCCCGGAAGGTTCCCTGAGCGAATGGGCCAGCCAGCACGGGCGCGGCCTCGGCATTCCGCGCTGGCTGCGCTGGGGCGGCTGGCCGACGCTGGGCTTTTGCCTGACCACCCTCTATGGCCAATTGATCAGCGTGTATGACTACGCCCAGGCGGCCCTGTTGATTCTCGGCGGCTCGACCCTCGGCGCGGTGATCGTCGGCCTGTTGTTCGTGCGCGGCAAGCGCGTGTGGTGTCGGTACCTGTGCCCGGTCAGCGGCGTCTTCGCCCTGCTCGCCCGCCTGGCGCCGGTGCATTTCGCGGTGGATGAGCAACGCTGGAAAGCCAACGACGCGCCCCGCCTGCCGCTGCCCAACTGCGCGCCGCTGCTGGATATCCGCCGCCTGCAAGGGGCCAGCGAGTGCCATGCCTGCGGCCGTTGCAGCGGGCAACGCGGCGCGGTGCAACTGATCGCCCGCTCGTGCAATCAGGAGATCCTGCAGGCGCCGCGGCAACCCGGCTCAGTGTGGGACGCGCGGCTGTTGCTGTTTGGTGTGATCGGCCTGGCGATGGGGGCGTTTCAATGGACCGTCAGTCCGTGGTTTATCGCGCTCAAACAAACCCTGGCGACGTGGCTGGTCAGCCATGACTGGCTGTGGCCGCTGCAAGACAACGCGCCGTGGTGGTTGCTCACTCATTATCCGCAGCTCAATGACAGCTTCAGTTGGTTGGATGGCTTGTGCATTGTGTTGTATCTGGGGGGGAGTTCGTTGGTATTGGGGGGCGGCTGTTGGCTGCTGCTGCGGTTGGCCGCGTGGGTGGCGGGTGATCGTGCACTGTTTCGGCCCTTGGCGCTGACGCTGACGCCCCTCGGTGGTGCGGGTTTGTTCCTGGGGTTGTCGGCGACCACGGTGAAGTTGTTGCGGTATGAGGGGTTGGGGTTGGCTTGGGTGCAATCGGCGCGGGCAGTGTTGTTGATGGCGGCGGTTGGGTGGTGTTTGTGGTTGGGGTGGCGGCAGCTTCGGGGGGTTGGGGGGCTGCGGCGTTGGGGTGGGTGGTTGTGTGTGGGGTTGAGTGTTGGCTTGGTGGGGGGTGGATGGTGGTTGCAGTTTTGGGGGTGGGGTTGAGTACATATCCGTTGTTTAGGTTACGGCAGCTATTGGTTCCGCTCTTACAGCGGGTCACTTTGGAAAAGCCTGTACGGACCGGACACATGGTTGACGGGTGTGCGGGGCGCCTAAGATCAAGATCAAAAGCCAGAGCCAGAGCCAGAGCCAGAGCCAGAGCCAGAGCCAGAGCCAGAGCCAGAGCCAGAGCCAGAGCCAGAGCAGAATGAGTTCTATCTGATCCATGGAGATCAAAATGTGGGAGGGGGCTTGCCCCCGATAGCGGTGGATCAGTCATGCATGTAGTGACTGACATACTGCCATCGGGGGCAAGCCCCCTCCCACATTTCTGACCGAGTTCGGCTTGCAGGATCAGGTCGGATATAAGGCCGCGCCCAAGAGCAAGAGCCAGAGCAGAACGAGCTCTATCTGATCCATGGAGATCAAAATGTGAGAGGGGGCTTGCCCCCGATAGCGGTGGATCAGTCATGCATGTAGTGACTGACACACTGCCATCGGGGGCAAGCCCCCTCCCACATTTCTGACCGAGTTCGGCTTGCAGGATCAGGTTGGCTATAAGGCCGCCGCGCGTTGGTTACTTTTCGGGTTGGCCATTACCGAAGAAACGCATCGCCACACCACCTAAACCTTAAACCGCGCCACCGTCTGATGCAGTTCCCCCGCCATCCCCGCCAGATCATGCCCCGCCGTTTCGGTATGCAAGGCCCCTTGCAATACCTGTTGCGACAGGTTCCGAATCCCCACCAGGTTGCGATCCACTTCCCGCGCCACCAGTGCCTGTTCTTCGGTGGCGCTGGCAATCATCAAGTTGCGCTCATTGATCTGCGAAATCGAGCGGGTGATTTCATCCAGCGCCTCCCCCGAGCGTTGCGCTACGCCCAAGGTCGCCTGTACCCGTTCGCTGCTGCTGTGCATCGCGGCCACGGCGTGTTCGGTGTCCTGGCGGATGTTGCCGATCATCTGCTCGATCTCCTGGGTCGAGGTCTGGGTACGATGGGCCAGGGCGCGCACTTCATCGGCAACCACCGCAAAACCGCGCCCAGCATCGCCGGCCCGGGCCGCTTCGATCGCGGCGTTGAGAGCCAGCAGGTTGGTCTGGTCGGCGATGCTGCGGATCACATCCAGCACGCCGCTGATGTCTTGCACGCGGCCGGCGAGTTGCTGGATGCGTTCGGAGGTTTCCACCACGCCGGTGGCCAGGGTGTTGATCGAGGCCACGGTTTCCTGCACCTGCGCCCGCCCAAGCTGGGCGGTCTGTTCCGACAGGCGTGAGGCTTCGCTGGTGCTCACCGCGTTGCGCGCGACTTCATCGACGGCGGCGGTCATTTCGTTCACCGCGGTGGCGGCCTGTTCGATTTCCTGGCCCTGCAACTGCAGGCTGCTGCTGGTCTGGCTGCTGACTGCGCTCAACTCTTCGGATGAACTGGCCACGCCATCCACCGAGGCGGCGATCTGCCGGACCATCTGGTTGAGGTTCTGCTGCATCTGGTGCAGGTTGCGCATCACGCTGCCGTCGGCACTGTTGCCCAGCGGCACCTCGATGGTCAGGTCGCCCTGGGCGATATGGCTGAGCACCCGCGCCACCTCGTCCGGCTCGCCGCCCAAAGGCCGGGTGACGCTGCGCGTGACGATCACGGCGGCCGCCACGACCAGGCTCACGCATAGCAGCAACAGCCCGATCATCGTGCGGCGCGCATCGTCGTAGAGAATTTGCGCAGCCTGCTCGCGCTCGACGAACAGTCGGCCTTGCATGGCCATCAACGCATCGAGGCTCTTGAACACCTCAAGCTCGGCCGGCACCACCTGCTGTTTGAGCTGGGCCAGGCCCTGCTCGCGGGCGCCCTGCTTGATCAGCGCCTGCACCTGGGTAAAGGCCGCGACGTAGGTTTCCCGATGGGTTTTCAACGCGGCATAGGCCGCCTTGCCTTCGGCGGTATCGAACAGTGGCTCCAGGGTGGCGAACGCCTGGGTAATGCGCTGCCGGGTGGTGCCAATGGCCTCTTGGGCCTGCTGGTTATCCTGGTCGATCAGCAGGTCGCGGGTGTTGCGCCCGTTATCGCGCACGCCGGTGGCGATCACCATGATCGGTGCGATTTTCGGCCAGTCCTGCTGCACGATCTGTTCGGACTGTTGCTTGAGGGTTGCCAGGTCATGCAAGGCGTAAAACACCAAACCGACCAGAGCCAGCGGCGCAATCGCGAAGCCGATGACAATGCGTTGTGCCGTGGTTAACTGCGTCATTCTAAACATTCCTTGATGAATACCTGCCCGAAACGGGCAGCATCTTTAAAAATCCTGGGAGGGCGATCGGTCACCCTCGTAATACAAAAGCCGGAAACAACTCGCGCATGCAGCCCCATAACTCCGGCAATGCCATCTGTGCCGGGGCAATCGGCAGTTGCTCATCGAGCATGCTTGCCGTGCGGACCATCTGCACGGCGAAGCGCTTGACACCACTGGCTTGCAAACGCTGGGCCAGGCGCAGCAGGCGCGACGTATCAATCAGATGCCAATGCACCGTGGTGCGGCACTCGTAGTCCACGCCACTGGCCAGCAAGGTCTCCAAACTGCGCCAATTGGCGACGCCGCTGCCTTTGACCTGGGTGACCAGTTGATAGTCCTCGACCAGGGCCTTCACATCGAAGCCCACCCAGTCGGCATGGCGCAGCGCATTGGCAAAGCCTGCCGGTTTGATCCCCGCACTGTGCAGGCCCACGCGAAAGCCCATGGCGCGTACCTCGTCCATCGCCGCCGGCAAACCTTCCTGCAAGGTCGGCTCACCGCCGCTGAACACCACTGCGTCCAACAGGTCCTGGCGGCGCTGCAAAAACAGCAAAACCCGGCGCCAATCGATCTCCGCGCTACCGCGCGGTGCAATCAGGTCCGGGTTATGGCAGTAACGACAGCGCCAGGCACAACCCTGGCAGAACAGCACACAAGCGAGCATGCCGGGGTAGTCGAGGGTGGTCAGGGGCACCATGCCCCCAACCCGTAGCATTCGACTCATTGGCGCCCGGCCGCGCAAGCCGCTTCGGTAAAGTGAACACGCTCCTTGTGTTCGGACTGTTTGCCGGGGTTGAACGCGGACACCGGCCGGTGGTAACCCATCACCCGGGTCCAGACTTCGCAGCGCTGACGTTGTGGCTGGGATGTTTGCATGGTGAATCTCCTTGCGGGTTGAAAAACAGGTTCAAGACTGGGCGGCAAGCGCGAGGATCTCATCGCACTTGGGGCAGAACTCGTGTTCGCCGGCGAGGTAGCCGTGTACCGGACAGATCGAGAAGGTCGGGGTCACGGTCAGGTACGGCAGGCGGAAACGCCCCAGCGCTTTGCGCACCAATTGCTTGCAGGCCTGGGCCGAGGAAATCTGTTCGGCCATATACAGGTGCAGCACGGTGCCGCCGGTGTATTTGCATTGCAGTTCGTCTTGCAGCTCGAGGGCTTCGAAGGGGTCTTCGGTGAAGCCCACCGGCAGTTGCGACGAGTTGGTGTAGTACGGCGCATCCAGGCTGCCGGCTTGCAGGATGTCCGGGTAGCGCTTGCGGTCTTCCTTGGCGAAGCGGTAGGTGGTGCCTTCCGCCGGTGTGGCTTCGAGGTTGTAGAGGTGACCGGTTTCTTCCTGGAAGCGCAGCAAGGTGGCGCGCACATGGTCGAGCAGGCGCAGGGCGAACGCGCGGCCTTCTTCGGTGTGCGTGCCCTGCGTGTCATCCGTGAAATTGCGCAGCATCTCGTGCATGCCGTTGAGGCCGATGGTGGAGAAATGGTTGCGCAACGTCCCCAGGTAACGCTTGGTGTAGGGGTACAACCCGGCGTCCATGTGGTGCTGGATCACCTTGCGCTTGACCTCCAGGCTTTCCATGGCCATTTCCATCAGGCTGTCCAGGCGTTGCAGCAAGCCGCTGGTGTCTCCCTTGAACAGGTAACCGAGGCGCGCGCAGTTGATTGTCACCACGCCCAGCGAGCCGGTCTGCTCCGCCGAACCGAACAGCCCGCCGCCGCGTTTGAGCAGCTCACGCACGTCCAGTTGCAGGCGACAGCACATGGAGCGCACCTGGTTGGGTTGCATGTCCGAATTGAGGAAGTTCTGGAAATACGGCAGGCCATAGCGCGCGGTCATCTCAAACAGGCGGTCGGCGTTCTCGCTGTCCCAGGGGAAATCATGGGTGATGTTGTAGGTCGGAATCGGGAAGGTGAACACCCGCCCCTTGGCATCCCCGGCCTGCATCACTTCGATGTAGGCGCGGTTGATCAGCTCCATTTCCGTTTGCAGGTCGCCATAGGCAAATGGCATTTCCTCACCACCGATCACCGGCACCTGCTCGCGCAAGTCTTCCGGGCAGACCCAATCGAAGGTCAGGTTGGTGAATGGCGTCTGGGTGCCCCAGCGCGACGGCACGTTGAGGTTGTAGATGAACTCCTGCACCGCCTGACGCACCTCGGGGTAGCTCAACTGATCTTTGCGCACATAAGGCGCAAGATAGGTGTCGAACGAGCTGAACGCCTGGGCGCCGGCCCATTCGTTTTGCAGGGTGCCGAGGAAGTTGACCATCTGCCCCAGGGCACTGCTCAAATGCTTGGGCGGCCCCGCTTCGACGCGGCCCGGCACGCCATTGAGGCCTTCGTGCAGCAACGAGCGCAGCGACCAACCGGCGCAGTAGCCGGCGAGCATGTCGAGGTCGTGGATATGCAGATCCGCCTCACGGTGTGCGCGGCCGATCTGCTGGCTGTAGACCTCGTCCAGCCAGTAATTGGCAGTGACCTTGCCCGACACGTTCAGCACCAGCCCGCCGAGGGAATACCCCTGGTTGGCATTCGCCTGCACGCGCCAGTCTTCACGGTCGAGGTATTCGTTCATCGAGGTGGCGACTTCCACCAGGGTCTTGCGGTCACGGCGCAAGCGACCGTGCTGTTCGCGGTAGACGATATACGCGCGCATCGACAGGAAGTAACCGGCGTCCATCAACACCCGCTCGACGCTGTCCTGGATCTGCTCCACATCCAGCCGTTCGATGCCGCGCAGCCGCGCCAGTACCGCACCGAGCAACAGGTCGACCTCGGCCTCCCGATACTCGCCGGTGGCATTGCCGGCGGCGATCAGCGCCTGACGGATTTTTTCGGCGTCGAAGGCAACGAGGCTACCGTCGCGTTTGTGCAGGCGGTTACTGACCAGCGGGCTGAGCATGCTTTGCATTGGAAGGCTCCAGACACTACATATAGATTTAATAAATCTTTGAAACACAATATGCAGTGATATTACGGTCAAGCGTTTGGGCTGCCATTGATCAAGGTCAAGTCTGAACGAAGATCAAAATGTGGGAGGGGCGGTGCGACGATTCGGCTTGTTCCCGATAGCGGTGGATCAGTCATGCATGTATTGGCTGACACACTGCTATCGGGGGCAAGCCCCCTCCCACAGTAAGCCTCCTCCCACAGTAAGTTCCCTGCTACAGCAAGTCCCCTGCCACATTCAACCGCCGCTCATATTCATGAAGCGCACCACCTGCACCTCCCCTGCCCCGGTGAAATCATGGCGCAGCGGCTTACCCCGCAACCCCTTGTGCAACGCCTCGATCAACGGTGCGTCGTCCAACGGGTAACGCCGCAGCAAAGCGCGGAAGTCCACCGCGTTGTCCTGCCCCAGGCACAGCAGCAACTGCCCTTCGACGGTCATCCGCACGCGGTTGCAACTGCCGCAGAAGTTGTGGGAGTTGGGCGAGATAAAGCCGATACGCGTGCCCGGATGCCGCGCCAGGCGCACATAGCGCGCCGGGCCGCCGCTGTTTTCGGTGCTGTCGAGCAAGGCATGGTGACGGGCGATCACGCTGCGTACTTCATCACTGGCACAGAACGTCTCGCCGCGGGAGCGGCCCACGTCGCCCAGGGGCATTTCCTCGATAAAGCTGATGTCGATGCCTTGGTCAATCGCGTACTGCACCAGCGCCGGCACTTCATCGAAGTTGCGCCCTTTCATCACCACGCAATTGAGCTTGACCCGCTCGAACCCGGCCTCTCGCGCCGCCTCGATACCGTCCAGCACCTGGCGCAGATCACCGTTGCGGGTGATCGCGCGAAAGCGCTGCGCATCCAGGCTGTCGAGGCTGATGTTCATGCGCTTGACCCCGGCGTCCACCAGCGGCTGCGCGAGGCGCGCCAACTGCGAGCCGTTGCTGGTCATCACCAGTTCGCGCAAGCCCGGCAGTGCCGCGATATTGCGGCACAACCCGACAATGCCCGGGCGGATCAACGGCTCGCCGCCGGTCAGGCGGATCTTGCGCACGCCCTGGCCGACGAACAGCGCGGCCAGGCGTTCCAGCTCTTCCAGGGTCAGCACCTGCTGGCGCGGCAGGAACGTCATGTTTTTCGCCATGCAGTACACACAGCGGAAATCACAACGGTCGGTCACCGACAAGCGCAGGTAATCGATCGAACGGCCCACCCCATCCACCAGGCTCATGTCACTGCACCAGCGGCGAGTCGGCGCCCTGCAGCGCGATGCCACGAATGTCCGCCGCGCCGATCAGGGTTTGCAGGTACTGCACCAATGCCTTTTGCCACACGCCTTGCTGCAACTGGGTGCGGATCGCCACCGCCACCGCTTCATACGGCAGCGGTTGGCCTTCGATACGCTGATCGACATAGATCACATGCCAACCATAACGACTCTCCAGCGGCTTGCCGGCCAGGCCCGGCGCGAGGGTGAACAACTGACGCTCCAGCTCGGGCACGGTCTGGCCCTTGCTCACCTGGCCCAGCGAACCGCCCTGGGCCTTGGACGGGCACGCCGAATACTGCAGGGCCAGCTCGGCGAATTGGCCGGGCTGCTCGTTCAGGTTCTGCAGCAGCACTTCCGCCTGGCCGTGCGCCAGATGGCGCGCCTCGGCGTCGTCCGGCGCGCATTCGAGCAGAATGTGCCGCACCGCCAGCAACGGCGCGCTGTGAAAGCGCCCGCGGTTGTTCTCGAAGTAGCGCACACAGGTGGCCTCGTCGCACTCAGGCACCTTGACCTCACGCTCGAGCAGCAAGCGCGTGGCGGCTTCTTCTTCGTTCTCGCCGGCGGCGATCTCCACCGCCAGGCCCAGCTCGGCGATCCGCTGCTGCAACAGCTCGCGGATCACCAGCGCACGGGCGGCCAGATACACCGCCTCCTCGCGGCTTTCGGCCGGGTGATATTGCAACTCCAGGGCCATGGCCTCCGGCGTGACGGGCACGCCGTTGACGCTGATGATCGGCCATTCCTGTTCACTGCTGGCGATCAACTCAGGCGTCTTCAGTTCCTCGAACAGAGCCGGGGCCGCAACCTCGGCCACCACCGGTTCTTTGACCGACGAGCCGCAACCGCCGCTGCCGCCATTACCGCCACCACATCCGCATCCAGTTGTCATGACGCTCTCCTCAATACTTCTGCCGCACGATTTGATAACGACGCCCCAGGTACCAGATCGGCGCGCTGACCATATGCACCAAGCGGGTAAACGGGAACAGCACGAACAGGGTCAAGCCCAGCGCCACATGCGCCTTGTAGATCAGGCTGACCGGCTCGATCGACGCCGCCGCGTCCACTGGCCGCAACAGCACCACGTTCTGCGCCCAGTCGGCGAGCATCACCATGACCGAACCGTCCATATGCCCGGTGGACGCGACGATGGTCAGCAAACCGAGCACCAACTGCGCGAGCAGTACCAGCAGGATCAGGATGTCCGACGGGCTCGACGTGGCCCGTACACGCGGGTCGCCCAGGCGGCGCTTGACCAGCATCAGCAAGCCCACCAGGCACAGCAGGCCGAAGACGCCACCGGAGACCATCGCCAGCAACTGCTTGTGCTCAGTGCTGATCACATGGTGATAGACCGACGCCGGGGTCAGCAGGCCGACAAAGTGCCCGGCCAGCACGAACAGCACGCCAATATGGAAGAAGTTGCTCGCCACGCGCATGCCACGGTTGTTGAGCATCTGGCTGGAGCCAGCCTTCCAGGTGTACTGCGACAGGTCGAACCGCGCCCAACTGCCCAACAGGCAGATCGCCAGGGCGACATAGGGGTACACCCCGAATACCAGCAAATTCCACTTAGACATTACCCACCTCCGTGGCCGGCACTGCGGCCTGCCCTTCTTGCTGAAAATCCACCCAGTGCAACGGCACCGCGCTTTCTTCGCGGGCTTTGCCCGGTGCGCTGGGCATCGAGCTGCAACGGTCTTGTTGTTCGGCCTGCATAAAGTCCACCGCTTCCTCTTCCCAGATCTTGTCCAGGGCTTCGAGGGAGTCGTCACGCGGCTCGGCGGCGACCTGCGCGCGCAGTTCGGCCACGGCCTGGTGCGGCTCGGCACCCGAGATCTGCAGCAACGCACGGAAGCAACTGGCGTAGGCGCTCTCGCGCTCGTCCAGACGTGCGGCGAGCAGCGCCAGCAGGTGCGCCACATCCGCCAGGCCCTCGCGGGCCTCGATGTCTTCGCGGGTCGAGAGGAACTCCAGGTACAGCGGGATATAGTCCGGCAGCTCCTTGACGCCGATGGCAAACCCGGCCTCTTCGTACTGGGCCATCATGTCGACCATGGCCTGGCCACGGTCGCGGGACTCGCCGTGGACGTGTTCGAACAACAGCAACGACAGCGAGCGCCCACGGCCGAACAGCGCGCCGTAGTGTTCCTGGCCGTCCATCAGGTCATTGGCGCAGATCAGCTCGAGCAACTCGAACAACGCGCCGCGCTGCTTGGGGCTGATCTCCCGCGACTCGATGATCGCCTGTTCCAGTTCGTCGCGGCCGCTCACCAGGGTTTCGGTGGGGTAGTCCAGCAGCAACGAAATCACTTTGAGAATACGCATGCTCAGTCCTCCCAGATCTGTACGGTTTTCAACACGTCGCGACGGTTGGCCTTCTTGGCGCCGAACATGTTGGTGTCGGAGCTGCCGCTGCAACCGCTGCCGAAGCTGAAGCCACAGCCGGAGCGTTCGGCGAACGCGTCGCTCATGGCGTCTTCACGGTGCGCGCTCGGCACCACAAAGCGGTCTTCGTAGTTGGCGATCGCCAGGTAGCGGTACATCTCTTCCACCTGTTCCACGCTCAGGCCGACGTCTTCGAGCACTTGCAGGTCCTGCACGCCGTCGACTTGCTGGGAGCGTTTGTAGGCACGCATCGCCAACAGGCGTTTGAGCGCACGCTTGACCGGTTTTTCATCGCCGGCAGTGAGCAGGTTGGCCAGGTAACGCAGCGGAATGCGCAGGCTGTCGACATCCGGGATCACACCGTTCATGCCCACGGTGCCGGCGGCGGCAGCGTTCTGGATCGGCGACAGTGGCGGTACATACCAGACCATCGGCAAGGTGCGGTATTCCGGGTGCAGCGGCAGTGCGAGTTTCCAATCGACGGCCATTTTGTAGACCGGCGAGCGCTGGGCCGAGTCGATCACCGACTGCGGCACGCCATCGGCCAGGGCCTGGCGAATCACCGCCGGGTCATTCGGGTCGAGGAAGATTTCCAGCTGTTTCTCGTACAGGTCTTGCTCGTTGGCGGTGCTCGCCACTTCGCTGATGCGGTCGGCGTCGTAGAGCAGCACACCGAGGTAGCGAATCCGGCCGACGCAGGTTTCAGCACACACGGTGGGCATGCCGGCTTCGATGCGCGGGTAGCAGAAGATGCACTTCTCGGATTTACCGCTCTTCCAGTTGAAGTAGATCTTCTTGTACGGGCAGCCGCTGATGCACATGCGCCAGCCGCGGCACTTTTCCTGGTCGATCAGCACGATGCCGTCTTCTTCACGCTTGTAGATCGCACCGCTCGGGCACGAGGCCGCGCACGCCGGGTTGAGGCAGTGCTCGCACAGGCGCGGCAGGTACATCATGAAGGTGTTTTCGTACTCGCCATAAATGTCGGCCTGGATCTGGTCGAAGTTCTTGTCCTTGCGGCGCTTGGCGAACTCGGTGCCGAGGATTTCTTCCCAGTTCGGGCCCCACTCGATTTTCTGCATGCGCTTGCCGGACACCAGCGAGCGCGGACGCGCGGTCGGTTGGTGCTCGCCCAAAGGCGCGGTGTGCAGGTGCTGGTAGTCGAAGTCGAACGGCTCGTAGTAGTCGTCCAGGCTCGGCAGGTCAGGGTTGGCGAAAATGTTCGCCAACACGCGGAACTTGCCGCCGATGCGCGGGTTGATCGAGCCGTTGGCGTTGCGCACCCAGCCGCCCTTCCACTTGTCCTGGTTTTCCCATTCTTTCGGGTAACCGATGCCGGGCTTGGACTCGACGTTGTTGAACCAGGCGTACTCCATGCCTTCACGGCTGGTCCAGACGTTTTTGCAGGTGATGGAACAGGTGTGGCAGCCGATGCATTTGTCCAGGTTCAGGACCATGCCGATCTGTGAGCGAATCTTCATCTCAGTTCTCCTCGATATCAGTCGGCAATGGGCGCGGCAAGTCATCGCCGGTGGAACCATCGAGCCAGTCGACCTTGGCCATTTTGCGCACCACGACAAACTCGTCGCGGTTGCAACCGACCGTGCCGTAGTAGTTGAAACCGTAGGCTTGCTGGGCATAGCCGCCGATCATGTGGGTCGGTTTGAGCACCACGCGGGTCACCGAGTTGTGGTGGCCGCCGCGGGTCTTGGTGGTTTCCGAACCCGGCACGTTCACGATGCGTTCCTGAGCGTGGTACATCATCACCATGCCTTCCTTGACGCGCTGGCTGACCACCGCACGGGCGGTCAGTGCGCCGTTGACGTTGAAGCACTCGATCCAGTCGTTGTCCTCGATCCCGGCGCGCTTGGCGTCGATCTCCGAGAGCCACACAATCGGCCCGCCGCGGCTCAAGGTGAGCATCAGCAAGTTGTCGCTGTAGGTGCTGTGGATGCCCCACTTCTGGTGCGGAGTGATCCAGTTCAGCACGATCTCGGTTTCGCCATTGCTGCGCTTGCCCTTCACGCCTTCAATGGTCTTGGTGTTGACCGGTGGCCGGTAGCTCATCAACTGCTCGCCGAACGCCTGCATCCACGGGTGATCCTGGTAGAACTGCTGGCGGCCGGTGATGGTGCGCCACGGGATGTTTTCATGGACGTTGGTGTAGCCGGCGTTGTAGCTCACGTGTTCGTCTTCCAGGCCGGACCAGGTCGGGCTGGAGATGATCTTGCGCGGCTGCGCCTGGATATCGCGGAAGCGGATCGCTTCATGGGCCTTGGAAATCGCCAGGTGGCTGTGGTCGATACCGGTGAATTCCGACAGCGCGGCCCAGGCTTTCACCGCGACCTTGCCGTTGGTTTCCGGAGCCAGGGACAGGATCACCTCGGCGGCGTCGATAGCGGTGTCGATTTTCGGCCGGCCATGGCTGATCCCGGCATCGTTTTCGTGATGGTTCAGTTCGCCGAGGAACTCGACTTCTTCATCGGTGTTCCAGTTGATGCCCTTGCCGCCGTTGCCGAGTTTTTCCAGCATCGGGCCCAGCGACGAGAACTGCTTGTAGATGTTCGGGTAGTCGCGTTCCACCACTGCGATGTTCGGCGCGTTTTTGCCGGGTACCGGGGCCACGCGTGCGCTTTTCCAGTCGGTGCCGCCAAACGGTTGGGCCAGTTCGCCGACGCTGTCGTGCATCAGCGGTACGGTGACCAGGTCTTGTTCCACACCCAGGTGACCGACCGACATGGCCGAGAACGCCTTGGCGATGCCTTTGTAGATTTCCCAGTCGGAACGCGATTCCCACGCCGGGTCGATAGCCGCCGACAACGGGTGGATGAATGGGTGCATGTCCGAGGTGTTCATGTCGTCTTTTTCGTACCAGGTGGCGGTCGGCAAGACGATGTCGGAATACACGCAGGTGGAGGACATGCGAAAGTCCAGCGTGGTCACCAGATCGAGCTTGCCGATGGCGCCGTCCTCGACCCATTCGGCCTCGGTGGGCTTGCATTCGGTGCTGTGGCCGATGTCTTCGTTCATCACGCCGTTCTTGGTGCCCAACAGGTACTTGAGCATGTACTCATGGCCCTTGCCCGACGAACCGAGCAGGTTGGAGCGCCAGATGAACATGTTGCGCGGGAAGTTCACCGGGCTGTCCGGCTGTTCGCAGGCAAAACGCAGGCTGCCGTCCTGCCAGGATTTGACCACGTAGTCTTTCGGCGTCATGCCGGCTGCGGCCGCCTCGCGGCAGATGTGCAGCGGGTTGGTGTTGAGCTGCGGCGCGCTGGGCAACCAGCCGGCGCGTTCGGCGCGGATGTTGTAGTCCAGGGCGTGTTCGGGGAACTGCGACTTGTCGGCCAGAGGCGAGAGCACATCGTGCATGCTCATTTTCTCGTGGCGCCATTGCGAGCTGTGGCCGTAGAAGAAGCTGGTGCCGTTCATCTGGCGCGGTGGGCGGTTCCAGTCCAGGCCGAAGGCCAGGGGCAGCCAGCCGCACTGCGGGCGCAGTTTTTCCTGGCCGACGTAGTGGGCCCAGCCGCCGCCGGTCTGGCCGACGCAACCGCAGAGCATGAGCATGTTGATCAGCCCGCGGTAGTTCATGTCCATGTGGTACCAGTGATTCATCGCCGCGCCGACAATGATCATTGAGCGACCCTTGGTCTTGTCGGCGTTGTCGGCGAACTCACGGGCGATCTGGATGGCTTTCTCGCGGCTGACGCCGGTGATCGCTTCCTGCCACGCCGGGGTGCCCGGCACGCTGGCATCGTCGTAGTCCTTGGCCACGTTGTGGCCGCCCAGGCCACGGTCGATGGCCAGGTTGGCCGCCGACAGGTCGAACACGGTCGCCACCTTGGCCACGCTGCCGTCGGCCAGGGTCACGTTGTGGACCGGCACGCGGCGGTACTGCACCGCCTCGCCAGCGACGTGCTGGAAATGCTCCTGGACTTCGCCGGCGAAGTACGGGAACGCCACTTCGGCGACGTCGTCACCGATCAGGCTGAGTTTCAGGTCGATCGCGCGGCCTTCACCGCCCTCTTTGGCGAGGATGTTCCACTTGCCCTTCTCGCCCCAGCGATAGCCGATGGAGCCTTGCGGCGAGACCAGTTCACCGCTCTCGTCGAGGGCGATGGTTTTCCATTCCGGGTTGTTGTCCTGGCCGAGGTTGCCGGTGAGGTCCGAGGCGCGCAGGAAGCGGTCCGGCTGGAAGCCTGCGCCGGGAGCGAAACCGGTCATCGGCTTGAGCATCACCAGCACCGGCAAGTCGGTGAAGCGCTTGGCGTAGTCGGTGAAGTAGGCGCTCGGCTTGTCCAGGTGAAATTCTTTGAAGATCACATGGTTGAAAGCCTGGGCCAACGCGGCGTCGGTGCCCTGCTTGGGGTTGAGCCACAGGTCGGTGAGCTTGGCCACTTCCGAATAGTCGGGGGTGATCGCCACGGTCTTGGTGCCCTTGTAGCGCACCTCGGTGAAGAAGTGCGCGTCCGGGGTACGGGTCTGCGGGACGTTGGAACCCCAGGCGATGATGTAGTTGGAGTTGTACCAGTCGGCCGATTCCGGCACGTCGGTCTGCTCGCCCCACACCATCGGCGAGGCCGGTGGCAGGTCGCAGTACCAGTCGTAGAAGCTCAGGCACACGCCGCCGATCAGCGACAGGTAACGCGAACCCGCCGCGTAGCTGACCATCGACATGGCCGGGATCGGCGAGAAGCCGACGATGCGGTCCGGGCCGTATTGTTTGATGGTGTAGACGTTGGAGGCGGCGATGATTTCATTCACCTCCTCCCAGTTCGAGCGAATGAAACCGCCCATGCCGCGCTTGCTTTTATAGGAGTCGGCCTTGGCCTTGTCCTCGACAATGCTCGCCCAGGCTTCCACCGGCGCCAGGGTCTGGCGCGCTTCACGCCACAGCTTGAGCAGCGGCTTGCGGATCTTCGGGTACTTGAGCCGGTTGGCGCTGTAGATGTACCAGCTGTAGCTCGCACCGCGCGGGCAGCCACGGGGTTCGTGGTTGGGCAGGTCGTTGCGGGTGCGCGGGTAGTCGGTCTGCTGGGTTTCCCAGGTGATCAGGCCGTTCTTCACGTAGATCTTCCACGAGCAGGAGCCGGTGCAGTTCACGCCATGGGTGGAACGCACGATCTTGTCGTACTGCCAGCGCGAACGGTAGACGTTTTCCCAGTCGCGGGACTCTTTACGGGTCTCGCCGTGGCCGTCGGAAAATTCGTTTTGTTTGCGGTTGAAGAACCGCAGTTGATCCAACAAATGACTCATGGTGCTTTCCTCATCAGGCGTGCTGCGGGGTGCGTTGCCCCGCGAATTCAGGTCGGACTAGCAGGGGGTGGCGCAACCTTTGCGGGCATACCACCACCAGGTCACGACAATGCAGCTCAGGTAGAAACCGACAAACATGTAGAAGGCCATCGCCGGGCTACCGGTGGCGGCCATGGAGGTGCCGAAGGACTTGGGAATGAAGAACGCACCGAAGGCGCCCATGGCCGAACTGAACCCCAGTACGGCAGCGGATTCCTTGCCGGCATTCTTGATGGCCTGCTCGCGCTCGGCGGCGGATTTACCGGCGCTGGCTTTCTCGTGCTGGGTGCGGAAGATCACCGGGATCATGCGGAAGGTGGAGCCGTTGCCCACGCCTGTGGTGATGAACAGCAACATGAACAGGCCGAGGAAGCCGTAGAAGTTGCCGCCCTGGCCGTTCTGCGGCAGGAAGTGCAGCACGCCGAATACCATCACGATCATCAGCACGAAGTTCCACAGGGTCACTCGCGCGCCGCCCAGTTTGTCCGCCAGCCAGCCGCCCAGTGGGCGTACCAGGGCGCCAACCAGCGGGCCGAGGAAGGCAAACTTCAACGCTACTACGTCCGGAAACGAGGTTTTGATCAGCAGCGGGAACGCCGCCGAAAAGCCGATGAACGAACCGAAGGTCGCCAGGTACAACCAGCACATCAGCCAGTTGTGCTTGCGTTTGAAGATCACCGCCTGCTCGCTGAACGAAGCGCGGGCGCTGGACAGGTCATTCATGCCGAACCAGGCCGCCACGGTGACGGTGAGGATGAACGGCACCCAGATGAACCCGGCGTTCTGCAGCCACAGCTGGCTACCGTCGGGCAGGGTTTGCGCTTGCCCGCCGACCATGCCGAACACCCCGAAGGTGATCACCAGCGGCACGCAGAACTGCATCACCGACACGCCCAGGTTACCGAGGCCGGCGTTCAGGCCCAGGGCCGTGCCTTGCTGCGACTTAGGGTAGAAGAAGCTGATGTTGGACATGCTGGAGGCGAAGTTGCCGCCGCCGAAGCCGCACAACAACGAGATCAGCACGAACACGCTGTAAGGGGTGTTGGGGTCTTGTACCGCGAAGCCCATCCACAGCGCCGGCAGCAACAGCGACGCGGTGCTCAGGGCAGTCCAGCGGCGCCCGCCGAAGATCGGCACCATGAACGAATAGAACACCCGTAAGGTCGCGCCGGACAGGCCGGGCAACGCCGCCAGCCAGAACAGCTGGTCGGTGGTGAAGCTGAAGCCGATGGCGTTGAGGCGCACGATCACCGTGCTCCACACCATCCACACGGCGAAAGCCAGCAGCAGCGCGGGAATCGAGATCCACAGGTTGCGGGTAGCGGTTTTTTTGCCGCTGGCCCCCCAGAACGCGGGGTCCTCGGGGCGCCAGTCGTGAATCACCGGGCCCGAATCGGGCTTTTGCGCGATGGACATGTTCATTCTCCTTGGAGACGTTGGGCGGTGTTGCCCAGCAGCGGTTGTTTGCGGATTTCGCTGAGGTACATCCAGGTCAGGGACACCCAGACCACGCCGTACATCAACATGAAGCAGGACGAGCGCACGCCGGTGAGGTCCACCAGGGCGCCAAACAGAATCGGCAGCACAAAGCCCCCCAGGCCACCGGCCAGGCCGACGATGCCGGACACCGCGCCCATGTTCTGTGGGTAGTCATTGGCGATGTACTTGAACACCGAGGCTTTGCCGAACGCGAAGGCGATGCCCATCACGAACAGCAGCACGGTGAACAGGGTGGGGTTGAGGCCGATGTGCAAATCCAGGGGACCGTTGACGGTCTGCACCTGCAATTGAGTCTGCGGGTAGCTGAGCAGGAACAGGCAGACCCAGCTCACCCACAACACCCACCAGGTCACGCTCTGGGCGCCCCAGCGGTCGGACATCCAACCGCCGACTGCGCGCAGCACACCGCCGGGCAGGGAGAAACAGGCGGCCAGCAGCGCCGCGCTTTGCAGGCTGAAACCGTATTCCTGCACGTAGTACTTGGTCATCCACAATGCCAGGCCGACGTAGCCGCCGAAGACAATCGAGTAGTACTGGCAGTAGCGCCACACGGCCGGGTCTTTCAGGCACCGCAGTTGCTCGCGCAAGGTGGCGCCGCCGGCACTGCGGTGGGCCTTGTTCTCGCTGGTGAGGAACCAGAACAACAGCGCGGTGATGAACAGGATCGCGCCGAACACCTTGGGCACCAGGTGCCAGGTGCCGAGGGCGATCAGCGCCGGGGCGAGGAACTTGGTGACCGCAGCCCCGGCGTTACCGGCGCCGAACACGCCCATGGCGAAGCCCTGGTTGTCCTTGTCGAACCACTTGGCGACGTAGGCGATGCCCACCGAGAACGAACCGCCGGCCAGGCCGACAAACAGGCCCAGCACCAGGAACTGCCAATAGGCGGTGGCGTAGGTGATCAGGTACAGCGGCAGCACGCAGGCGAGCATCAACAGGAAGAACACGATGCGCCCGCCGAAGCGGTCAGTCAGCAAGCCCAGTGGCAGGCGCACCAGGGAACCGGTCAAGACCGGCGTGGCGGCCAGCAGGCCGAACTGGGTTTCGTTGAGTTGCAGCAGCTCTTTGATGGGCACGCCCAACACGGCGAACATCATCCACACCATAAAGCAGACGGTGAAGGCCAGCGTGCTCATGCCCAGCACCAAGCCTTGTCTTATACGGGGTTGAGTCACGGTATGCGCTCCAAAAGGTGATTTCATGAGCGCAGGTTAGGGGCGACACCCCCTTGGAACTTGACGCAGATCAACGTCGGCCAGGGGGGTATAAGGCTATGCTGATCCCATATACCTCTAAGGAGGTAGTCCCTATAACAAGAGAAAGTCTTTATTTATCAATGGATTGATCTCTTGTGCCGGCGTTTTCCCGTGGGAGGGTTTGCCGGCAACTCTTTAGAGGTAGTGCGCCAGGGATCGCCGTTTTCCAGCTCGTTTTTCCTTTTCAGGTGCCGCCATGCAGGCTTTCTCCCCCCTCCGACTACGCCGTGATGTTTAACTGGCTACGCAGCTCCCTGCCCGCACGCGCCGGCTTGGCTGTGATCCTGATCGCTATCCTGGCCCTTGCCAGTTCCTTGAGTGCGGGGCTGATCGCCTGGTTCAGCCAGGGCGACGCCGCCGCAATCAACACCGCCGGCTCCGTGCGTATGGAGACCTACCACCTCAGCTGGCGGCTCGCCGCCGCCGCGCCGGCCGAAGAGATCGACACCATCACCCAGAGCCTGCAAAGGCGACTCGACAGCGACTCGCTCAAAGCGGTGCTGGAAGACGGCCCGAACAGCGCCCTGCTGCAGAGCTACCAACAGATCCAGCAACGCTGGAACGACGAGCTGCGCCCGGCCCTGACGCGCGGTGATACGGCGCAATTCCAGGCCAGCGCGCCGACATTCGTCGAGCAAATGAATCAATTCGTCAGCCTGTTGCAGCAACAGAGCGAACGCAAACAAAGCTGGCAGCAAGGCATCCAGGGCCTGGCGCTGTTCAGCACGTTGATCATCCTGTTGATCGGCCTGTATGAATTGCAGTACGGCGTGGTCAACCCTTTGCAGGAACTGGTACAGGCCACCCGGCGCTTTCGCGACGGCGACTTCAAGACCCGGGTCAACCACCGCTCCGACGATGAGCTGGGGCAACTGGCCCTGAGCTTCAACACCATGGCCGAGACCATCGAGGCGTCCCACCGCACCCTGGAAAGCCAGGTGCGCCTCAAGACCCTCAACCTGCAACAAGCCAACGCCGCCCTCGAGCTGCTGTACCAGAGCAGCAGCAGCCTGGCCACGCGCCTGGCCAATGCCGAGGGCCTGGACGAATTGATCCGGCGCTTCCAGAAACGCCTGCCGGGGTTGCGCCTGTCGTTGTGCCTGCAAGGCCACTTCCTCGCACCGGCCCAGCAGATGCTCGCCTTGCACGGCGGCGACAGCCGTAACATCTGCGCCATCGGCGATTGCGCGAGCTGCCATAAACACAAAGTGGCGCCGCCGCAGATATTCAGCATCAGCAACCAGGGCTCGGAACTGGGCGAACTCAAGGCCCACTTCGACGATGGCCACCCTCCGCAAGACTGGGAAAAGCAATTGATCCAGGCCCTGGCCAACCTGATCGGCACTTCGCTGTCGCTCAAACGCCAGCGCGAACAGGACCATCGTTTGCTGCTGCTCGACGAGCGCACCATCATCGCCCGGGAACTGCACGACTCCCTGGCGCAGGCGCTGTCGTACATGAAGCTGCAAGTCAGCCGCATGCAAACCCTGATCCGCCGGGGCGAACCCGTGGAAACCCTGGCCACCGTCACCGCCGAACTGCGCGACGGCCTGAACAACGCCTACCGCCAACTGCGCGAGCTGCTGACCACCTTCCGCCTGCAAATCCACGATGCCGGGTTGGTACAGGAGCTATCGGAAACCGCCGAAGAGTTCTCCCGGCGCGGCGAATTCCAGGTCCACCTGCACGTCGACGCCCTCGCCTTCCAATTGTCGGCCAGCGAACAGATCCACTTGCTGCAGATCACCCGCGAGGCCTTGTCCAACTGCCTGCGCCACGCCCATGCGCAAAACGCCTGGCTGCAACTGCGCCAGGAGGGCGAGACCGTGAGCCTGAGCATCGAGGACGACGGCCGTGGCTTTTGCGGCGCCGTCGACCAACGCGAACACCACGGCCTGACCATCATGGACGAACGCGCGCGCAGCCTGCACGGCCAACTCGACATCAGCCCCCGCGAGCCCCAGGGCACACGGGTGCATTTACGTTTTCAACCGGAATTTCTCGGGCAACCTCTACAAGGTAACCTCCCATGAGCACACTCCCCCGCCACCGCATTTTGCTGGTCGACGATCACCCGATGATGCGCCATGGCATGCGTCAGATACTCGAACTCGAAGACGATCTGCAGGTGGTCGGCGAAGCCGGCAATGGCCAGGAAGCCCTGGACCAGATCGAAACCCTGCAACCGGACCTGGTGCTGCTGGACAACAACATGCCGCAGATGAACGGCCTGGAAACCCTGCGCCGCCTGCGCGCCATGAACTATGCGGGCAAGGTGCTGCTGTTTACCGTGTCCGATGCCGAGGATGACATTCGCGATGCACTGCGCCTGGATGCCAACGGGTATCTGCTCAAAGACATGGAGCCGGAGTTGGTGGTGGAGTTCATCCGTGATGCGTTGCATGGAGCGCTGGTGATCAGCCCCGGGTTGACGCGGGTGCTGGCCCAGGCACTGCGCTCGCCGCAACCCCATGCGGCAGTGGACTTGACGGAGCGGGAACGGCAGGTGCTGCGCACGATTGCCAGTGGCTACAGCAATAAGGTGATCGGGCATAAGTTGGGGATTACCGAAGGGACGGTGAAGGTGCATGTGAAGAATCTGCTGCATAAGTTGGGGTTGCGGTCACGGGTGGAGGCGGCGGTTTGGGCGATGGAGCACTTGCGGCAGGCGGGTTGATGGTTTTTCGGGGGGGTGGGTACATATCCGTTTCTTCGGTAGCGGCGGCTGGTGGCTCCGCTCTTGCCCCAACACTCGGCACCTCACTAATGCTCGGGCAAGGGCAAGAACAGATCAAAAGCAGAGCAAGGTCTATCTGACCCATGGAGATCCAAATGTGGGAGGGGGCTTGCCCCCGATAGCAGTGTGTCAGCCACTACATGCATAAGTGATCCACCGCCATCGGGGGCAAGCCCCCTCCCACATTTTTGACCGAGTCCAGCTTCCAGGATCAGGTTGGCTATAAGGCCGCGCCTAAGAGCAAGAGCAAGAGCAAGAGCAAGAGCAAGAGCAAATACAGAATGAGGTCTATCTGACCCATAGAGATCCAAATGTGGGAGGGGGCTTGCCCCCGATAGCAGTGTGTCAGCCACTACATGCATGACTGCTCCACCGCCATCGGGGCAAGCCCCCTCCCACATTTTTGACCGCGTTCGGCTTGCAGGATCAGGTTGGCTATAAGGCCGCACCTAAGAGCAAGAGCAAATACAGAATGAGGTCTATCTGACCCATGGAGATCCAAATGTGGGAGGGGGCTTGCCCCCGATGGCAGTGTGTCAGCCACTACATGCATAAGTGATCCACCGCCATCGGGGGCAAGCTCCCTCCCACATTAAGGCCACATCTTTAACCCAAGCTGACCGAACATGGGAAGAGGTACCCCCTTCGAGGCATATCCCCAAACCCCGGGCCGCCCTACCCTGATGAACCGCGGAGGCCCTTATGCTCACCCATCCCCACATCGTTCTAACCCTGCGCAGGCATCACCTGTTCAGCCGGCTGCCTGAAAAAACCTTCCAGGATGTCTGCACCCTGGCCAGTCTCAAGCGTTTGCCCAATCACACCCCGCTCATGCACCAGGGCGATCCCGCCGATCGGTTCTTCCTGCTGGTCAGCGGCCAGATCAAGCTGCACCGGGTCACTGGCGAAGGTCAGGAGCATCTGGTGGAAGTCATCCGCCCCGGCCAGACGTTTGCCGAAGCGCTGCTGTTCACCCAAGCCAAGGCGTACCCGGTGAGTGGCACCGCGCTCAAGGACAGCGTGCTGGTGAGTATCGAAGGCCAACACTATCGCCGCGCCCTGGAAGACCAACCGGCCATTTGCCTGGCGATTCTGGCGAGCATGAGTATTCACCTGCATCAGCGCCTCCAGGACATCGACACCCTGACCCTGGCCAATGCCAGTCGCCGGGTGATCAATTTCCTGTTCCAGGAGCGCGACGACGTCAGCGGTGAGGTGGTGTTGCAGGTGCCCAAGCGCCTGGTGGCGTCGAAGCTGGGGATTCAGCCGGAGACGTTTTCGAGGATTCTGCATCGGCTGGTGGAAGGCGGGTTGATCGAAGTGCGCCAACGCACCATTCGAATCCTGAACGCAGAACAGTTGATGGGGTATCAAGCCGGTTGATACCCCCTCGCGGTCAATGCCCGCTGTGCATCATCGGCATCGGTTGCTGCAACAGCGCCAGGTCGATCTGCTCGAAACGCAACAGCCGGCCACCGGTGTCCGCCGCGACTTTCTGCGCTTTGGCCTCATCGGCAAACGAAGCCAGGACCACGCCCATGGCGCCCTTGAGCCCGGTGCCGATCACGTAGTACGCAGTGCGGGCGTCGATCAGGTGCTTGTCGTCCGGGGCATTCCATTGGCTGCGGCCCATGTCGTGTACGTACAGCTTCGCGTCGTCGTGCCGGTTTTCCGGTTGCAGCCACCAGCCGAGCATTTCGGCGGTAGAACAGAATTTCTTCACCCCGCCCCGCTCCACCACTTGGCCCTTGGGCCCGGGGAATTCGTTGATCACCATACCGCACACGTGGCACTCGTCGTTGGGATGAAACGCCACCGGCGCGTCACTGAAGCTCGACTCCGGCGCCTTGTCGCACGCGCTCATCAACAAGCCGACCAACAAGGCCGCCACTACCCGTGTATTGAAACCCATTTCACTCACTCCAGCAGTCATAAAAAATCCTCACGCCGCGCGGCGGCGGAACAGCCCGTAGGCCAGCGCCAGCGGCACGGCCACCCATGCCAGCAGGCACGCCCACAGGGCCAGCGGCGGCACGTCCAGGTCCGAACCCAGGGCCATGACCCCGACGGACTGGGTGCCCGTACCGAAACCCGAGAGGTTGATCAACCGATACACGTCGGTGGGGTTGAGCAGCAGCAACCAGGGCAGCCCCTGCGGGTTGAACTGGCCTTTGCTGAGCACCAGCAAGGCCAGCAGCGCCAGGTCGAAGACCAGCACGAAGAAGAACCACACGCCGAGCGCCAGCCCGGCGGCGGTGGATTTTTCCGCGCACAGGCTGCTCAGACCATAAGCCAGCCCGAGAAAGCACCAGCCAAGCAGGGCCGAGGTCAGCATGAACCGGCCAAAGGCCCAGAGCAGCATGGCGAAGTCCACGTCGTCGACCAGCAACGCAATGGCGAGCATCGCGCAGCCGAAGCCGAGGACCGTGGCCAGCGCGAGGATCAGCCCATGGCCGACGAACTTGCCGAGCAAGATCTGCCCGCGCCCCAACGGATAGGTGAGCAACAGCAACAAGGTGCCGCTCTCGTCTTCGCCGACGATCGCGTCGTAGGCCAGCAACAGCGCGATCAGCGGCATCAGGAACGTCGCCAGGCTGGCCAGGCTGGCGATGGTCGCCGGGATCGAGGTGAAGCCCAGTTGCCCGGCGGCGGCGGCGCCCAGCCAGGCGATGCCGATGGCCAGCACCGCGAACAACAGGCTGATCGCCAACAGCCAACGGTTGCGCAAGCCGTCGCAGAACTCTTTGCGGGCCATGTTCCAGATCGGGTTCATAAGGCCGCCTCCTGTGCCGTGACCATCGCGCTGTCCATGTAATGCCGGTAGATGTCTTCAAGCGACGGCGGCAGGATTTCCACGTCGCTGGGGCTGTCCTCGGCCAGCAGTTGGCGCAGCAGTTGCACCTTGCTGCCGTTGTGCGCCGCCACTTGCAGCCCTTCGACGCCCCAGCGCCGGGTGACATGGCCGGCGGCGCTCCAGCGTTGTTGCAGCGATTCGACGCGCTGCAAGCCGCAGGTGCGGATCAGCGTCGGCAAGCCGGCCTCGGCGCGCAACTGCGCCAGGCTGCCCAAGGCCAGCAGGCGGCCCTGGGTCAGGATCGCCGCACGGTTGATGTGCGCCTCGACGCCCGGCAGCACGTGGGAGCACAGGATGGTGCTGGTGCCGGCCGCACGCAGGCGGTCGAGCAGGCGATACAAGTCCTGGGTGGCGAACGGGTCGAGGCCCACGGTGGGTTCGTCGAGCAGCAACAGGCGCGGCTCGCCGAGCAAGGCCTGGGCCAACCCGAGGCGCTGGCGCATGCCCTTGGAATAGGTCTTGACCCGCCGCCCTGCCGCCGCGGTCAGGCCGACGTCGTCCAGCAGGCTGTCGACCTGATGCATCGGCGCGCCCTTGAGCCGGGCGAAGTGACGCAGGGTTTCGACGCCGCTCAACTGTGCATAGAACGTGACGTTTTCCGGCAGGTAACCGAGCCAGCGGCGCACGTGGGGATCACTCGGCGCACGGCCGAACACCCGCACCTCGCCGGCGCTGGCGCGCAGCAGGCCGAGCACCAGCTTCATCGCCGTGGTCTTGCCCGCGCCGTTGTGCCCGAACAACCCCAGGACTTCGCCGGGGGCCAGGCTCAGGTTCAGGTCGTGCAGCACCGTGGCACGCCCATAGCGCTGGCTGACGCCTTCGATCTCGACGACATTCATCATGCAGGTTCCTTCTGAGTGGGGGCTTGCATCAGGGGGTGGCTGTCCATCACACCCGGCGACTTCATCACCGGAAACGCACGTTGCACCCAGCGCAGCAACTCGATGCCGGGGCTGTTCATCAACAGCCGCACCTGGGGGTACAACCACAGCAGGCGGTCGACGTTGTCGTTCGGCTCATACGCCACATCGCCGAGGCCATCGCCGTTGCGGTCCCAGCCGAGGTAGTCGCTCCAGTAGTTGCCCCGGCCGTCCGCCGACCATTCCTGCAAGCGGCTGGCGACGTATTTGACCTGGCGCTGGTTGTCGATGAAGGCGTTGCCGGCGATGCGGTTGTCTTCGGAGCCGGCGGTCAGGTGAATGCCCACCGCGCTGCGCGCGAAGCGGTTGTTTTCGATGCGGTTGAACAGCGAGTTGTAGATGAACAGTGCCTTGCCTTCGCCGCCGGCGATCATGGTGTCGCCGGTGGAGCCGTCGCGCACATCGGTGACGACGTTGTCCTGCAAGGTCGAATAGGTGATGTAGTTCATCAGGATGCCGTAGTTCTGGTCCTGCTCGGAGCGATTGCCGATCACCGTCAGCTTGCGGCTTTGCATCAACGCATAGCCGGTACGGGTGCGGCGGGTGGTGTTGCCCAGGACCTGGTTGTCGTTGGCAAACATGTAGTGGATGCCGTAGCGCAGGTCTTCCAGGGTGTTGCCTTGCAGCAGGTTGCCGTTGGAGGTGTCGATGTAGATGCCGTCGCGGGTGTCGCGCACGTGGTTATCGATGACGCGGGCACCATGTACCGCGTACAGGTGAATGCCGTTGCCACGGTCCTGCGAACGTACCGAGGTGTCACCCTGGATGCGGTTGCCGATCACGCTCACGTCCTGGGTACCATCGACCCAGATGCCAAAGCCCTGGCCTTGCAGGCGGTTGCCCAGCACTTGCGCGCCACGCGCCTGGGGCTGGATGAACACAGCGGCGTTCATGGCTGTGAGGTCGTCGCCCCAATCGAGGAACGTGCAGCCTTGGACGCTGACATCCGGCGCGCTGATCAGCAGGCCGTTGCCCTGCCCTTCGGCCTGGAAGATGGCGCCGGGGGCGCAGGTCAATTGCAGCGGTTGGTCGATGCGGAACGAGCCCCGGTACTCGCCGGCAGGCAAGCGCCAACGGTTGGGGCCGTCGGCTTGCAGGGGTAAATCGGTGATGGGGCGAACGGCGGCGACCGCTCCCGCCGAAGCCACTATCAGCATCACCAGGATGACGAGTAATCGAGTCACGATGATGTCCTCTTAAAGGAAATGCGGCTAAAAGTGGGAGGGACGGTGCGACGATTCGACTTGCTCCCGATGAGGGTGTGTCAGTTGATGCATCTGTGACTGATTCACCGCCATCGGGAGCAAGTCGAATCGTCGCACCGTCCCTCCCACATTTGCCTTGTGTCGTTTCTCAAACAGCGTGTCAGGCGGGCTCGACCTTCATCCGCCCGACCATTTCCATGTGCAGGGCATGGCAGAACCAGCTGCAGTAGTACCAATGCAGCCCGGGTTTGTCGGCAATGAACGTGATCGACGAGGTCTGCTGCGGGCTGATCTCCATGCTCGCGCCGTGGTTGACCATGACAAAGCCGTGGGTCACGTCTTCGATCATGTCGATATTGGTGATGGTCACGGTGACTTCATTACCCTGTTTGACGGTGAACTCCGAAAGCCCGTAGGCCGGGGCCATGGAGGTCATGTACACGCGCACTTTGTTGCCGTCGCGGATCACCTTGCTGTCGGTTTCCAGGTTGATCCCGTCCTTCTTGGCGATGGCCACCGTTTCGGCGAAGAATGGATCGTTGCGCTCCCAGATTTTCTTGGTCTTGATCTGGTCGCGACGCGCCATCACACAGTCATGGGGCTCGGCGAAAGCCGGGCCGTCGTGGACCAGTTTCATTTCATCGCCGGAGATGTCGATCAACTGGTCGTTTTCCGGGTGCAGCGGGCCGGTGGGCAGGAAGCGGTCCTTGGAGAACTTGCTCAAGACCACCAGCCACTGGCCGTCGGCGTCGCGGGTTTCGGTCAGCGACGCATGGTTGTGACCGGGCTGGTACTGCACATCGAGCTTCTGCTTGATGTAGTTGACCTTCTCGCCGCCATAGGCACGGATGGCCTCGGCGATGTTCCACTTGACCACCTGGCTGTCGATGAACAGCGTGGTGTAGGCAAAGCCGCGTCCGTCGTAGGTGGTGTGCAGCGGGCCCAGGCCCAGCTCCGGTTCACCGACCACCACACCGCGCGGGTCGCTGATCTTGCCGCTGAACAGGTCGTCGAGTTTTTCGATGGCGATGATGGTGCAGGTCGGAGACAGCTTGCCGTTGGCGATGAAGTACTTGCCATCCGGCGAGGTGTTGCAGCCGTGGGGGTTTTTCGGCACCGGAATGTAGCGGGTGAACTCGCTGTCCTTGCCGTCCTCGGATTTGCGTCCGTCCACCACCGGCACCTTGACGCCGTCCACATTGATGAACTTGCCGGCCTTGATCGCCGCTTCGATGCGCGGGATGTTGAACACCACCACCCAGTCGCGCTCATTGCGCATCATGCCGGCCAGGTCGGTGGCCTTTTCCGAGTTGTAGCAGGTGGCCGCTGCGTACTTGCCGGTGTAGTCCATGTCGGCGTTGTCGAGGTTGCCGTCGACGATCACCTGGAAGGCCATCTCCATTTTTTCCGCATCGATGGCGTTGAACATGGTGAAGCTGTTGCGATCCTGCAGGTCGAAGTTTCGGCCGTCATTGGGGTGCGGGATGATGAATTCGGCGTTGCAGAACACGTACTTGGTGTAGGGCACCTTTTGCAGGCGCAGGCCGTGGATGGCCTGGACGTTCGGTACGGTGAGGATTTTGTCGCACTTCATGATGTCCAGGCGGATGCGCGCCACCCGGCTGTTGGCCTTGTCATTGATAAACAGGTACTTGCCGTCGTAGTGGCCGTCGGTGGTGGACAAGTGCGGGTGATGGCAATCGCCGTTGGAGTACTTGGCGCCCTCGCCGAGGATGCGCTTGCTCTCGTTGGTCAGGCCCCAACCGGTGGCCGAATCGACGTTGAACACCGGGATACGCATCAGCTCGCGCATCGACGGGACGCCCATCACCCGCACTTCGCCCTGGTGACCGCCACTCCAGAAGCCGTAGTAATCGTCGAGCTGGCCGGGTTCCACATGGATTTTCGATTTGGCGTCCTTGGCCGCCGCCGCGAAGGATTCACGGGTAAACACCGCGCCGCCGAGGGCCGACGCACCCGCCAGTACGGCGCCGGTCACCGCACCGGTGCCGAGGAAACTGCGCCGGGTCAGGCCGTCATGTTTATCGTCTGTATCGTTCATGGGTTGCTCCTTCAAGCGTTGGGATTTATCTGCACTACGGGAATCTGTTCGGGCGCCGCCTTGTTGCGCTTCTTGCGTTTGTTGATCAGCGGCGGGCATTTGTTTTCGTTGTGCCAGGTCATCTGGCAGTCGAGGCAGTAGTGGCATTCGTTGGCGTTGATATGGCCGTCCGGGTGGATCGCCTGGATCTCGCATTCCTTCGCGCACAGCTGGCACGGGCTACCGCATTCCTGGCGCCGCTTGAGCCAGTCGAACAGGCGGAATTTGCTGGGGATCGCCAGGGCGGCGCCGAGGGGACAGAGGTAGCGGCAGTAGACTTTGCGGGTGAACAGGTTGATCACCAGCAACGCCACGGCGTAGAGCACGAACCACCACTGGCGGTCGAACTTGAGCGTGATGGCGGTCTTGAACGGTTCCACTTCGGCAAAGCGTTCGGCGGTGGCCATGGATTCCAGGGAGAGGCCGAACAGCACCAGCAGGATCAGGTACTTGATCGCCCAAAGCCGTTCATGCACCGCGAAGGGCAATTCGAACTGGCGGATCTTCAGGCGGCGCGCGGCCTCGTTGAGCAGTTCCTGCAAGGCCCCGAACGGGCACAGCCAGCCGCAGAACACCCCGCGCCCCCACAGCAGGATGCTGGCGGCGGTGAAGACCCAGAGCATGAAGATCAGCGGGTCGGTGAGGAACAGTTCCCAGCGGAAGTCCTGGACCAGCGCATGCACGAAGGTCAGCACATTGACCACCGACAACTGCCCCAGCGCATACCAGCCGATGAACCCCACGGTAAACACCAGGTAGCCGCGGCGCAGCCAGTGCAGCAGGTGCGGGCGCCGGGCCAGGCTGTCCTGCAGGAACAGGATCGCGGTAAGCAGCAGCAGCGCGACGCCGAGCACCATGACCTGCACCTGTTTCTGGTACCAGATGCTCAACCACAGTGGGCGGCTGGCCTCATCCAGCGCGGCTTGTTCGGCGGCGGTGGGCAGCGGCCGTTCCAGGTACTGTTCGGGCATCTGGTAAGGCAATTCGAAGCTGCTGAACGTGCCGCTGACCGGGCCGGTCTGGCGCCGCACCAGCAGTTCCAGGGTCCAGGGCGAGCCGGGGTCGAAGCCGGCCTGCGGGCGCACGATGAATACCGACATCTCGTCGAAGGCCGGGATGCCCTCGGCGTAGACATCGTCGACGCGCTGGTGGTCAAGGTCGCGGAAGCTGATCACGTTGCCGAACTGGCGCAACTGCACCCGGTCGAAAATCCCGCCGCGCACATAACCCGAACCCTTGAACGAAAACAGCCCACGGCCGAGCACGGCGATGGCCTGTTCGCCGGGTTTGAGCCCCTGCATCAGGTTGCGGTAGTGCTCTTCGCCCAACAGGTTGCGGCCGATGCTCGGCGGGTTGATGTCGGCCACATAGAGGTCGATGAAGGTCTCATCCGCGGCCTCGGCGCCTTCGGCGGCGGTGTCCTTGAAGGCCGCGTCGACCTGGCCCCGGGTCAAATGCAGGCGGCGGATCGCGCCATTGCCGGTCAATTGTGCCCAGGTGGCGGGGTCAAACCGGTCGGTGCGGATCAACGCGACTTTCTGCGCGGTCGCGGCCTTGCCGTCGATCAGCTTGAGCCACACCGCCACGTCATGGGCCGCCCGCATCACCACTTCATTGACCACCATCGCGGTCACGGTCGCACCGGCAATCGCGTCCACCGTCACCGCCTTCGGATCGCTGGAACGCCCGACCACCACGCGCTGGCGCACATCGACGCCGGAATAGTGCGCGGTGAATTCGTGCAGTTTGATCTCGGGAATACCGATCAACAGGATCGGCTCGTGGTGTTCCAGCACGTAGGCATCGCGGATCACCCCGGCGGCGTCGAGGATCACCAGGGTGTTGATCGGCTTGCCCGAATACGCCGGGATCGCCACCACATCCAGGCTCTGAAACACGTAGCCAATGGGCTTGCCGGCAGTCGAAATGGTCCGCACCTTGAACGGACCGTCGGGTGCGGAGACCGCATCCTGGGCAGGGAAAGCGCGTTCGATACGCTGCTGTTCGATGTCGCCGTAAGGCCGGGCCTGGGCGGTGAAGCTGGTGATGAGCAACACCACCAGCAGCGTCAGCCAGTGGCGTGTCAAGCGCGCGGAGCGAGTCATGGAGTCCCTTGAGGCGTCGGGCTGAAGAGGGCCCCGATAGTGGGGCGACGATGGCAAGTGGCCCTTGATCGAAATCAAGTCGAGTCCGATGAGGGTGCGGCGCATACGCACGGCTGGCGCGTTGTCGCACCTCTTACTTGAGCTTCAGGCGCCGCGCCAGCTTGTGCAGGTTGCTCGCGTCCACGCCAAGCAAGCGCGCGGCACTCGCCCAATTGCCGGCGCAGTGTTCCAGGGCGTGGCGAATGTTCCAGCGCTGGCACTCGTCCACCGCCACCGCCAAGGGTTGGAAGGCCTCGATCGATGACGCGGGCATGGCTCGCTCCACCGCGACGGCGGCCGTGTCCAGGCCCAGGGCGTGCGGCTCCAGGCGGATCACCGAAGTGCGCGGTTCGCCACGACTGAGCTGCTTCAACGCGGCGCGACTGATCACATGCTCCAGCTCACGCACATTGCCCGGCCAGGCGTACTCGAGCAGCGCCTGTTGCGCCGTCGGCGACAGTTGCAGGTCATGCAAGCCCAGGCGCTCGCGGCTGAGCTCAGCGAAATGACGCGCCAGCAGCAACACATCCTCGCCACGCTCGCGCAACGCCGGGATCGGCAGCGGGTACACCGACAGCCGGTGATACAGGTCGGCGCGAAACAGGCCGTCACGCACGCGGTCGGGCAGGTGGCGATTGGTGGCGGCGATGATGCGGACATCCACATGCAATGGCCGATCGGTGCCCAGGCGTTGGATCTCGCCATTCTCCAGGGTACGCAGCAGCTTGGCCTGGATGCTCAAGGGCAATTCGCCGACCTCATCGAGGAACAAGGTGCCGCCGTTGGCCGCATCGAACCGCCCGGCGCGGTCGTGGGTGGCGCCGGAGAAGGCCCCCTTGACGTGACCGAACAGCTCGCTTTCGGCCAACGCCTCCGGCAGCGCCGCACAGTTGACCTGCACCAGAGGCTTGTTGCCGCGTTGCGACAGACGATGCAGGCGCCGCGCGAACAGCTCTTTGCCGACCCCGGTTTCGCCGAGCAACAACACCGGCAACTGCGTTTCGGCCAGCAGCGCCAGCTCGTCGAGCAACTCCTGCAACACCGCGCTCTGGCCGAGGATGCCGTCGAGCGGCGCGGTCATTTCGACCCTCCTGGGGTTCAGAGCACCCTGGAAGCGTGTGGTCATGATTACCTTACTCCGGGATAAATCGTTACGTTTCAATGCGTTAAAATTGGCACGCTGCCTGCAATCACTGGTTCATACCCGTATTGCCGATGAGGAAAGCCCGATGACCGTGAGCGACTGGAACACCCAAACCCAGGACCACTTGATCGACCATCTGCTGGCGCGCTACCACGCACGTCATCGCGAGCAATTGCCGGAACTGGTCCGCATGGCGAGCCGCGTCGAACAGGTCCACGGTCAGCACCTGCAATGCCCCAACGGCCTGGCCGACCTGCTGCTCGACATGCAGCAGGAACTGGAGAGCCATATGCTCAAGGAGGAACAGGTATTGTTCCCGATGCTGCAAATGGGTATGGGGCCGCAGGCGTCGACGCCGATCCAGGTGATGCGCTACGAGCACGACCAACACGCCGAGGCCCTGGAGCAGCTGTTGAGCCTGACGAACCAGATCACCCCGCCGGCCGACGCCTGTAATACCTGGCGCAGCCTGTACCGCGAGCTGAGCGCCTTTCATGCCGACCTGCGCGAACACATCCGCCTGGAGAACGACATATTGTTTGCCCGGGCCGCGCCCAGCCTCGCCGCGGCCCGCGCATAGCGCACTTTCACAAGCGTTCACTGCGACGATCGTGCAGCGTTGCCTGTGCGCTGCCCTTGTCGTAGATCAAGTACGGCCGACGCCAACAGGATTAACCTTGGGTATCCCTTCCCGATATTCCCCGAGGTCAAGATGGTGCTCCATCGTGTTCATCACCAGATCCTGCGCAGCCACCACTTGTTCGAACCCCTGGACGAGGCGCAGTTGAACGAGCTGATGAGCAGCAGCCAATTGCTCAGTGTCGACAAAGGCGAACCGCTGTTCCGCCAGGGCGAACCGGCCGATGCGTTCTACTTCGTGATCGCCGGCGCGGTAAAAATCTACCGCCTCACCCCGGACGGCCAGGAGAAGGTGTTCGAGGTGATCGGCGAACGGCAGACCTTCGCCGAAGCCATGATGCTGATGGATACGCCCAACTACGTAGCGTGCGCCGAAGCGGTGTGCCCCACGCAGTTGTACCGGCTGTCCAATGCCACCTACATGCGTTTGCTGCAGAGCAACAGCCGCCTGACCTTCGCCCTGCTCGGCAAGTTGTGCGTGCGCCTGCACCAGCGGGTCAACGAGATCGAAACCCTGTCGCTGAAAAACGCCACCCACCGTGTGGTGCGCTACCTGCTCACGCAACTGGTGCGCTTGCAAAGCACCACCGACTGCAGCTTCGAGCTGCCGATGGCCAAGCAACTGATTGCCGGGCACCTGTCGATCCAGCCGGAGACGTTTTCGCGGATTATCCGACGCTTGATCGACGAGAAAATCATCACCCAGGACGGCCGGCAGATCGCAATTCTCGACCGCCCGCGCCTGGAGCAATTCGAGTGAAAACCTGCCTGGTCTGCCAGCACGGCAATGCCGTGGAGCGCGACCTGTGCGAGCGTTGCGCCACACCGCTGCCCGAGGCCCACGCCAGCACCCAGGCGCGCCGACTGAAGCGTTTCCAGTGGTTCTGCCTGGGCCTGACGCTGTTCTGCGTGGTGATGTTCTTCTGGTTGCCCAGGGACTTTTACTGAGTCTCGGTCAACTGCCGATACAGCTGCGGCAGGCGTTGCGGTAATTGTTCCGGGCGATGGATCAGGGTGAAACCATGGGCGCCGAACATGTACGGCAGATAGTCGCCGGCCTGTTTGTCGATGGTGATGCAGAACGGAATCAAGCCCTGGCGCCGCGCTTCGACCACCGCCTGGCGCGTGTCCTCCACGCCGTAACGTCCCTCATACAGGTCCAGGTCATTGGGCTTGCCGTCGGTGATCAACAACAGCAACTTACGCCGCTGCGGGCAGGCGCCCAGCAACTGGGTAGCCTGACGGATAGCCGCGCCCATGCGCGTGTAGTAGCCCGGCTTGAGGCCCTGGATCGCGCCGCGCGTGCGGTCGTCATAGGCTTGCTGGAACGTTTTGAGCACCTGCAAGCGCACCTGGTGCCGCCGCAGTGAAGAAAACCCATACAACGCAAAGCGATCCCCTGCCCCGGCCAGGCTTTCACCAAACAGCAGCAGGCTGTCGCGTATCACATCGATGACCTTTTGCTCATCGTTGACATGGGCATCGGTGGACATCGACAGATCGGCCAGCAACAGGCACGCCAGGTCGCGGTGGGTGTGGCGTTGTTCAAGGAACAGCCCGCGTTCGGCGCAGGCGCCCTGCTGGCGCTGCACATGAAAATCCAGCCAGGCCTGCAGGTCGACCTCTGACCCCTGGGGCTGCTGGCGCTGCCATTGGCGGTCGGTGCGCAGGCTCTGGAATTGCCGGCGCAAGCGCTGGGCCTGGGCCTGCAACCGCGCGGGCAAGGGTTGCGGGGCGTCGCAACGCGGCTGCATCAATTGCAGGTTGACGAAGCCTTCCTGCAAGCACTGCCGGCGATAGTCCCACTCGGGCAACTTGATGCCGTCGCCCAAGGGGATGTCGTCGACATCGGCGGGCGGCAGATCCAGGTGCAGCTTGAGCCCGCCGCTCTTGCGCACGCGCTGGCGCGACAGGCTCAACTGGTCGAGGTCTTCGGCGACGCGGGCAGCGTCCGGGTCCTGGCTATCGTCGGACCAGCGATCGAGGTCGACGTGTTCGCTCCAACTGAACAGGTTTTCCAGGCGCACCACCAGCAGGCCGCCATCGCGACTCGCGTCGTCAACGCGGGTGGCACGCTTGGGCCCGCCTTGCTGCTCGCCGGGCGGGGCTGAGAGGTCGTCGCCCTCCTCTTCCAGGTCGGTATTTTGCGCGGTGTCCAACTGCAGCGCCGGGTACAGCCATAACGGCAACGGCCAGGCGGCCCGTGAACTGCGCGGCAAGTGACGCACGCTGCCGGGTTCGCGCAGGGCCTTGCGCAAGGCCCGCTCCAGGGCGGCTTCGTCGGGTTTGAGGCTGGCGGGGTCGGGGCGCAGTTGCAGGTGCGCCTCCACCAGGCGTTGGTAGCGCGGCAGCATCGCCGGGTAGCGCTGCAACAGCAGCCAGGTCCAGCGTTGGTTGTCGCGCGCCCAGTGGCTCATCGGCCCGGCGTGGGCCGCGAGCAGCGCCAGCCAGCGGTACAACTCGTGATTCAGCGCCGCGTCGGGAAACACCGCCAGGCGTGCCGGCAAGCGCAAGCGGTTACCGTCGCAGGACGCCAGGGGGGCTTGCTTGCAGGTGCCGGCGATACGCATCAACAGGTTGCGGCGCAGCAACAGGTCGCGCTCGCAGGCCGCCTCCAACGCCATCCCGCCAGCGCCGCCCAGGGCGCGGAACAACAGGGCCAGGCTGCGCTGATGGTCCGTCAGCGCGACCTGCGCCTCGGGGAAATCGACATTGGCACGGCGGGTGATGAAGCGGTGCCAGACGCTGCCGACCCACTCTTCCAATTCCAGGGTAAAGGCCATGAGCCGTGCTCCAAACGTAAAACGGCCCGCTGTACCAGCCGGGCCGCCCTCTTAGGGATTGACGATCAATACACAATCGGCGCCGGCGCACCGGCGACGGCTTGGCGTTGGCGGAAGCTGTACAGGTAGCAGAGCAGCCCCAGCAGGAACACCACGCCACTGGCCAACCGGGCCCAGAACAAGACGGTCAAATGCTCGACCGTGGCCATGAACGGCAAGGCCACACCGTCCGCCGGCCAGCGCTGCAACCACACCTGCACCACACCGGCTGCGGTGAGGAGCAAGGTGATCATCACCATCGACAGCACCATCAGCCAGAAGCCCCAGATTTCAATGGTCTGCGAACGCGCATCGGGCGCTTCGCCGAGGCCGCGCAAGCGTGGCATGGCGTAGCTGATCAGGGTCATCACGATCATCGCGTAGGCCCCGAAGAACGCCAGGTGACCGTGGGCCGCCGTGAGCTGGGTACCGTGGGTGTAGAAGTTGACCGGTGCCAGCGTATGCAGGAAGCCCCAGACCCCGGCGCCGAAGAACGCTGTCACCGTGGTGCCCTTGGCCCACAAGGTCGCCGCGCGGTTCGGGTGCTGGCGCCGCCGACGCTTGACCATGGTGAAGGCGAACATCACCATCGCCAGGAACGGCAGCGGCTCCAGGGCCGAGAAGATCGAGCCGACCCACAGCCACACCTCGGGTGCGCCGATCCAGAAGAAGTGGTGCCCAGTGCCGATGATCCCGGTGATCAAAGCCATGGCGATGATCACGTACAGCCATTTCTCCACCACTTCACGGTCGACGCCGGTGACCTTGATCAGCACGAACGCCAGCATCGAGCCCATGATCAGTTCCCACACGCCTTCTACCCAAAGATGCACCACCCACCACCAGTAGAACTTGTCACGTGCGAGGTTGCCGGGGTTGTAGAAGGAGAACAGGAAGAACACCGCGAGGCCGATCAGGCCGGTCATCATCACCATGCTGACCGTGGTTTTGCGGCCCTTGAGCAGGGTCATGCCGATGTTGTAGAGAAAGCCCAGGCACACCACCACGATGCCCATTTTGGTAATGGTCGGTTGCTCGAGGAACTCGCGGCCCATGGTCGGCAGCAGTTCGTTATGGGTCAGCTTGGCCAGTGCCGCATAGGGCACCAACAGGTAACCGAGGATGGTCAACACCCCGGCTGCGGCAAACACCCAGAACAGCACGATCGCCAGTTTGGGGCTGTGCAGTTCGCGGTCGGCCTCCTCGGGTATCAGGTAATAGGCGGCGCCCATGAAGCCGAACAACAGCCAGACGATCAACAGGTTGGTATGGACCATCCGCGCCACGTTGAAGGGGATCAACGGGAACAGAAAGTCGCCCACCACGTATTGCAGGCCCATGATCAGGCCAAACAGCACCTGGCCGACGAACAGGATCAAGGCAAACACAAAGTAGGGTTTGGCCACGGCCTGGGATTGGAATTTCAGATAGGGATTGGCGCTGCGCATGGCTCAGCCCTCCTTGTTGGGTGGCCAGTTATTGGTATCGATCTTCGAGCTCCATTTGAGGAACTCGGCCATGTCGTCCACCTCCTGGTCGCTGAGGTTGAATTGCGGCATGGCGCGACGCCCTGGCACCCCAAGGGGCTGCATTTTCATCCAGGCGTGCAGGAACGGCTTGAACCCTTCGTCACCCCCACGACGCTTGAACACATTGCCCAGCTCCGGCGCAAAGTACGCGCCTTCGCCCAACAGGGTGTGGCAACCGACGCAGTTATTACGCTCCCAGACGCTTTTGCCGCGGATCACCGATTCAGTGAGCTGGTCGACATTGCTACGGGCGGGAAAGGTTTGTTCGGTGTGGTAGGTCAAGGCCAGGAAAATCAGGAAGAAGAACACGCTTCCTCCGAAATAGATGTTCCTGGCCATGCCCTTGGTGAAGGTCTCTGACATGGTCGCTTCCTCATGGCTTGGCGGGGGTCATGATAGGAAGGTGGAGGGTGAAAACCGCTTGATGGCGATCAAGAATTGTTGATCGGGGTGGTCAAGTATTCTTGGGGGATTGAGTCTGGGTCGGTTGCGGCGGTGACAGTGCCTGTTTTCTGGTATTGGCTGAACACTGCTGAATGGCCATTCAGCCCCCCACAAGCCCCACCACCAACACCAGAACCACCGGCCAACCCAGAACCAGCCGACGCCAAAACCTGGGAGCATGCCGCAACTCCATGAACCCATCGGCAATCAGCCACGCCTTGACCACCGCCAGCAGCAAAACCGCCAGCCACAGCCCGGAGCCGCCGGCGAGCACGGTGCCGACGCTGAGCACGACCAACGTGGCCCAACACACGATCAGCCCTTGGGAAATGGACATCGGTACCTCATCCAATCACGTAAACCAACGGAAACAGCACCACCCACACCAGGTCCACCATGTGCCAATACAGCACCCCCGACTCCAGCCCGCCGACCGACAGCCCGCCGCGCCAGCAGCCCAGCGCCAGCCACGCGAGAATCACCATGCCCAGCAGCACATGCAGGAAATGGAACCCGGTCAGTAGCCAGTACAAGGTAAAAAACGTGCTGTGCTCCAGGCCCAACCCGGCAGCGCCGAGGTGGGCGTACTCGGTGAGTTTGATCGCCACGTAGACCAGCGCCACCAACAGCGCCGCGACGAACAAGCCGGCGCCGCGCCGCCAGCGCTGCAATCGCACCTGCTGCAACGCCAGCGCGGCGAGCAACCCGGCGGTCAACAGGCTCAAGGTCATCGCCAGCCCGGTGGAGGTGTCCAGTTGCGCGCGCCCTTCGGCAAACACCTCGGGCTTGAGCACCTGGGTCACGGCGAACGCGAGGATCAGAATCGCGAACACCGACAACTCGGCAAGGATGAAAAACCACATCGCCAGGTCGCCCGGCAGGCGGCGCGGTTCAGGCAAAGTACACATCGACCACGTCCATCAAGGCGGTCACGGTGTGCGGGTCGTCCGTCAGCGCCTCGGCCAGGCATGCCAGGCAGGCTTCGCGAATGGGCATGCCGGCGGCGATCAGGCGCGCGGTGAAAATCAGCAGACGCGTGGAGGCCACTTCTTCCAGGTCGTGTTGATCGAGGCGGCGCAAGGCCTGGCCGAGGCGCACCACCTGGGTCGCCAGGGCAAGGTCCACCTGGGCCTCGCGCGCCACGATGCGCGCTTCGCCCTCGACGGCCGGGTAATCGAAGCGCATCGCGACGAAACGCTGGCGGGTGCTGGGTTTCATGCCCTTGAGCAGGTTCTGGTAACCGGGGTTATAGGACACCACCAGCATGAACGACGGCGGCGCCTTGACCACTTCGCCGGTGCGCTCCAGGTACAACTCGCGGCGGTCGTCGGCCACCGGGTGCAGCACCACGGCGGTGTCCTGGCGCGCCTCGACCACTTCGTCCAGGTAGCAGATGCCGCCTTCGCGCACGGCACGGGTCAGCGGGCCGTCCTGCCACCAGGTGCCCTCGGCGCCGATCAGGTGACGGCCGATCAGGTCGGCGGCACTCAGGTCGTCGTGGCAGGCCACGGTGTACAGCGGCAAGTTCAGACGATGCGCCATGTGCTGCACGAAACGGGTCTTGCCGCAGCCCGTGGGGCCCTTGATCAGCACCGGCATGCGGTGGCGCCAGGCATGTTCGAACAGCAGGTGTTCATTGTCCAGGGGTTGGTAGAAGGGCTCAGTCATGACAGGCATCCACAGCGGGTTTGATGGCCACGCTAAGGGCGCCTGCGACAACCTGGCAAGCACCGCCCGAGACAAACTTGATCGTGATCAAGCGAAGTTTGCGGTGCTGCCCCCTAGTCTGGCCCCGCACGAAGAACCTGCGCCCCGCACCGTGTTGCGAGGCAACGCAAAGGTCCCGCCTGAGGAGTAAATGGAATGCTGACTCGCAACAGAAAACCCTTCACCCTGAGCCTCGCCGCACTGAGTTGCGCGTTGGCCTTGGCACTGCCCTTGAGCGCCCATGGCGCACCCCAGCCGGCCGAAGTGAAAACCGCCGGCGCGCCGGACATGAGTCAGGCCGACTTCGACACCTCCAAACAGATTTACTTCGAGCGCTGCGCCGGTTGCCACGGCGTGCTGCGCAAGGGTGCCACCGGCAAACCGCTGACACCGGACATCACCCAGGCCCGTGGCCAGGCCTATCTGGAAGCGCTGATCACCTACGGTTCCCCCGCCGGCATGCCGAACTGGGGCACCTCCAATGCGTTGACCAAAACCCAGATCAGCCACATGGCCAGTTTTATCCAGCACACCGCGCCAACCCCGCCGGAATGGGGCATGGCCGAAACCCTCAAGACCTGGAAAGTGCTGGTCAAGCCCGAAGACCGTCCGAAGAAACAGCTGAACGATCTGAACCTGGAAAACCTGTTCTCCGTCACCCTGCGCGACGACGGCAAGATTGCGCTGATTGATGGCGACAGCAAGAAAATCGTCAAACTGATCAACACCGGTTATGCCGTACACATCTCGCGGATCTCCGCCTCGGGCCGCTACCTGCTGGTGATCGGCCGCGACGCCAAGATCGACATGATCGACCTGTGGCCCGCCGAACCGACCAAGGTCGCCGAGATCAAGGTCGGCATCGAGGCGCGCTCGGTGGAGACCTCGAAATTCAAGGGCTACGAAGACAAGTACGCCATCGCCGGTTCCTACTGGCCGCCACAGTTCACCATCATGGACGGCGAGACCCTGGAGCCCAAACAGATCGTGTCCACCCGCGGCATGACCGTCGACAAGCAGGAATATCACCCCGAGCCCCGCGTCGCGGCGATCATCGCCTCCCACGAATGGCCGGAGTTCATCGTCAACATCAAGGAAACCGGCAAGGTGATGCTGGTCAATTACCAGGACATCAAGAACCTCACCATCACCACCATCGACGCCGCGCCGTTCCTGCATGACGGTGGCTGGGACAGCACGCACCGCTACTTCATGACGGCGGCCAACAACTCGAACAAGGTCGCGGTGATCGACTCCAAGGAGCGCAAGCTCACTGCCTTGGTCGAGGTCGGCAAGACCCCGCACCCAGGCCGTGGCGCCAACTTCGTACACCCTACCTACGGGCCGGTCTGGGCCACCAGCCACCTGGGCGACGGCGGCATTTCGGTGATCGGCACCGACCCGATCAACCACCCGCAATACGCCTGGAAACAGGTGGAATCGCTCAAGGGCCAGGGCGGCGGCTCGCTGTTCATCAAGACCCATCCCAACTCCCGGCATTTGTATGTCGACACCACCCTCAATCCCGACGCCAAGCTCAGCCAGTCGGCCGCGGTGTTTGACATCGACCATCTGGACAAGGGTTACACGGTGCTGCCGATCGCCGAATACGCCGGCATCAAGCAAGGCGCGCTGCGCGTGGTGCAGCCGGAATACAACAAGGCCGGCGACGAGGTGTGGTTCTCGGTGTGGAACGGCCAGACCGAGGAATCGGCGCTGGTTGTGATCGACGACAAGTCCCTGAAGCTCAAAGCTGTTATCAAGGACAAGCGCCTGATCACCCCAACCGGAAAATTCAACGTCTACAACACCCAACACGACATTTATTGAGCCCCATCAACACAAGGACTTCCGATGAAAAATACTCTCCTCGCACTGCTGACCTGTGCCGCCGCATTCAGTCTGCAACCGGCCTTCGCCCAAGACGGGCTGGCCTTGTTCAGCAGCAAACCCTGCGTCGGCTGCCACATGGTTGACAGCAAACTGGTGGGGCCGGCCTTGAAGGACGTCGCGGCCAAGAACGCCGGGGTGAAAGACGCCGCCGTGACCCTCGCCAGCCACATCAAAAACGGCACCCAAGGCAACTGGGGGCCGGTTCCGATGCCACCGAATATGGTGACGGAAGACGAAGCCAAGGTCTTGGCCGAATGGGTCCTGACCTTGAAATAAGCACAAGGAGCGCGCCATGAATGCATCGATGATCGGTACGGCCATGGCGCTGTTCCTGCTGATTCCCACGTGGGCGCTGGCCACACCGGACGCCGCCCGCCTCGAACACCTGCTGACCCAGGACTGTGGCGCCTGCCACGGCCTGTACCTCACCGGCGGCCTGGGCCCGCCCCTCACCCCGGCGGCCCTCGCCGGGCAAAGCCGCGACAGCCTGACCGCCACCATTACCTATGGCCGCCCTGCCCGCGCGATGCCCGGCTGGGCGCCGTTGCTCAGTTCCAGCGAGATCGCCTGGCTGGTCGAACGCCTCTTGCAAGGAAGCCCCGCACCATGATGCGCCCCACTCTTCTATCGCTGTGCCTGCTGCTCGGTGCCTGTGCCCAACCGCCGCTGCGCGGTACTGGCGACCTGGGCCTGGTGATCGAACGCGCCAGCGCCAGTGTGCAAATCATCGAGACCAGCGGGATGACGGAGCTGGGCCGGATCGACGGCTTGGGCGACCTGTCCCACGCCTCGGCGGTGTTTTCCCGCGACCAGCGCTACGCCTACATTTTCGGCCGCGATGGCGGCCTGACCAAAGTCGACCTGCTGCGCCAACGCGTTGAAAAACGCATCATCCAGGGTGGCAACAGCATCGGCGGCGCCATCAGCCAGGATGGCCGCCTGATTGCCGTGTCCAACTACCAACCCGGCGGGGTCAAGGTGTTCGATGCGCAGACCCTGGCCCAGCTGGCCGACATTCCCGCCACGCCCCTGGCCGACGGCAAACGCTCGCGGGTGGTGGGCCTGGTGGATGCGCCCGGCCAGCGCTTCGTGTTCAGCCTGTTCGACACCGGCGAGATCTGGAGCGCCGACTTCAGCCAGGGCAACACCCCGCAGATCACCCGGTTCCGCGGCATCGGCGAACAACCCTACGACGCGCTGATCACTGCCGATGGCCGTTACTACATGGCCGGGCTGTTCGGTGAGGACGGCATGGCCCAGCTCGACCTGTGGCATCCCGAGCACGGGGTCAAACGCGTGCTCGCGGATTACGGGCGCGGCCAGGCAAAACTGCCGGTGTACAAGATGCCCCATCTCGAAGGCTGGGCCGTGGCCGACAACCAAGCCTTCGTGCCCGCCGTCGGCCATCACCAGGTGCTGGTGATGGATGCACGCAGCTGGCAGCAGACCGCCGCCATCGACGTCGCCGGCCAACCGATTTTCGTCACCGCACGCCCCGACGGGCGCCAGCTGTGGGTCAATTTCGCCTACCCGGACAACGACCGCGTACAGGTGATCGACACCGAGACCCACAAAGTGGTGGCCGACCTGCGCCCCGGTCCCGGGGTGCTGCACATGGAGTTCACCGGGCGTGGCGAACAGCTCTGGCTGTCGGTGCGCGACGGTGAGCAGGTGCAGGTCTGGGACCCGTACCGCATGACCTTGCTCAAGACCTTGCCGGCCTTGAGTCCCAGTGGAATTTTCTTCAGCAGCCGCGCGCAAAAAATGGGGTATTGAGATGGACCTTGACCTGCTTAGCCGTCAATTGATCGAACGCTACCAGCACGGCATGCCGCTGTGCGCCGAACCTTATCGCGAAATGGCCCAGGTGCTGGGCTGCAGCGAGGCCCAGTTGATGACGTGCCTGCACCGCCTGGAACTGGCCGGTTCGCTGTCGCGGGTCGGCCCGGTGTTCGAACACACCCGCGCCGGCGCCAGCACCCTGGCTGCCCTGGCGGTGCCGGTCGAACGCCTGGAACAGGTGGCACGGCGCGTCAGCCAGTACCCGGAAGTCAACCACAACTATGCGCGCGAGCATCAGTACAACCTGTGGTTCGTGTTGACCGGCCCACACCGTCAGCACCTGCGACAGATCCTCGACGAGCTGGAACAAGACACCGGCCTCATTCCCCTGGATCTGCCGATGCTCACCGCCTATCGCATCGACCTCGGGTTCTCCCTGGGAGCGCATCCGTGATCATCCCGCTGAGCCAAGAGCAAATGCTCGACCTGCGCCAATGCCTGGAACGCGGCTTGCCTCTTGTCTCGCGGCCCTACGACAACCTCGCCGAACAGATCGGCGCGCATCACGACCAGGTGTTGCAGCAGATGCAGCAATGGCAGGACCAGGGCCTGTTCCGCCGTGTCGGCCTGGTGCTCAATCACCGCGCCCTGGGCTTTGTCGCCAATGCCATGCTGGTGCTGGACGTGCCCGATGCGCTGGTGGACGAAGTGGGCAACCGCCTGGGCCGCGCGCCCGGTGTCAACCTGTGTTACCAGCGCCCACGCCGCCTGCCGCAGTGGCGCTACAACCTGTTCTGCATGGTGCATGGCCGCGAACGCAAGGAGGTCACGGCGCATATCCAGCGGATGCTGGAACAGCAGCAACTGAGTGACCTGCCGCACCAGTTGCTGTTCAGCACCCACGCCTTCAAGCAATGCGGCGGGCGCTTTACGCCGCCGTCGTCGCAGGTATGGGCCCATGGATGATCTCGACCGGCGCCTGATCAATCGCCTGCAACACGGCCTGCCGCTGGTGCGCGAACCCTGGCGGCAGGTGGCGCAGGAACTGCACAGCCACCCGAGTGAAGTGCTCGACCGCCTGCACGACCTGCTCGAAGACGGGGTGCTGACGCGCTTCGGTCCGATGTTCGATGTCGAACGCCTCGGCGGCGCCTTCACCCTGGCTGCGCTGGCCGTACCCGACGCGCGCTTTGACGCGGTCGCCGAACAACTCAACGCGCTGCCCCAGGTGGCCCACAACTACCGCCGCGAACACCGCTGGAACATGTGGTTCGTGCTGGCCTGCGGCACCGAGGCCGAACTGGCCGCCACGCTGTCCCGCATCGAGACCCTGACGGGGTTGGCGGTGCTCAATCTGCCGAAGGAGCAAACCTACCATGTCGGTCTGTATTTCCCGGTCTGACCACCACCTGGCCCTGCGCCTGGTCGCCCTCACCCAGGGTGGCCTGCCGCTGCTGGACGATCCCTGGGCCTGGCTCGCCGAGCAGTTGGGCATCAGCGTCGAGTCGACCCTCGACTTGCTCAAGCACCTGCAGGCTGAAGGCGCGATCCGGCGTGTCGCCGCCGTGCCCAACCATTACCGCCTGGGCTATCGCCACAACGGCATGACCGTGTGGGACGTGGCCGACGTGCAGATGCCGCGCCTGGGCGAATTGATCGGTGCGCAGCCGTTTGTCAGCCATTGCTACCGCCGCCCGCGCCGTCTCGACTGGCCCTACAACCTGTTCGCCATGGTGCATGGGCGTAGCCGCGAGGAAATCGACAGCTACCGCGAACACCTGCGGTTCCTGCTCGGCGATGCCTGCCGCGGCGACGAGATGCTGGTGAGCAGCCGCATCCTGAAAAAAACCGGCCTGCGCCTGACGCCGGCACCTTAGAAGGAGCGTCCTATGCTACGGATCAGTCAGTACCTGCGTACCCTGGCCGGAAAATGCCCGCCGCCCCGCACCTCGCCGCCCGGCAAGGAGCGGCCGCCGGTGGTGATCTGGAACCTGCTGCGGCGTTGCAACCTCACCTGCAAACACTGTTACGCCACCAGCGCCGACAGCGTGTTCCGCGATGAACTGGACACCCCGGCGGCGCTCCAGGTGATTGACGATTTGCACGCGGCCGGGGTGCGTGTGCTGATTCTGTCGGGCGGCGAACCGCTGCTGCGCGCAGACCTGTTCCAGCTCAGCGCCTATGCCCGGGACAAAGGTTTTTTCGTCGCGCTGTCGAGCAACGGCACGCTGATCGACGAACACAATATCCAGCAGATCACCGACGCGCGCTTCGACTATGTGGGCATCAGCATCGACGGCCTGCAGGCGACCCACGATGCGTTTCGCCAGTTGCAGGGCAGCTTCCAGCGCTCGATGCACGCCATCCGTCTGTGCCGCGAGGCCGGCATTCGCGTGGGCCTGCGCACCACCCTGACCCAGGAAAACCATGGGCAGTTGCCGCAACTGCTGGCGCTGATGCGTGACTACGATGTGCAGAAGTTCTACCTGTCGCACCTCAACTACAGCGGGCGCGGCAAACGCAGCCGGCAGTTGGACGCGCACCGGCAGATGAGCCGCGATGCGATGACGCTGATTTTCCAGCAGGCCTGGCACGACATCGAAAACGGCGTCGACAGTGACTTCGTCAGCGGCAACAACGACGCCGACGCCGTGCTGTTGCTGCAGTGGGTCCACCAGCATCTGCCCGAGCATTACCCGCAGTTGGAACACCTGCTGCACGGCTGGGGCGGCAATGCGTCGGGCAGTGGCATCGCCAATATCGACAACACCGGCGAGGTACACCCCGACACGTACTGGTGGCAGCACTCGGTGGGCAATGTGCGCAACACCACGTTCCGCCAGCTCTGGCTGGACCGGCCCGACCCGTTGCTGCTGCGCCTGCGCGAACACCCGCGGACCATCGGCGGGCGGTGTGCCGAGTGTCGCTGGCTGCCGATCTGCAACGGCAACACACGCACCCGCGCCTGGGCCAACGGCGACCTTTGGGGCCCCGATCCGGGTTGCCACCTCAGCGACGCCGAGATCGCCCTGCAGCCTCGCAACCTGATCCCTTGCTCGACCACCCGGTGACACAACCGGGGGCAGCCTACCTGATGATGTATCAAGGACGTCTCATGCACACTCCGACCACCTTACCTGCCAGTTTGCACAGCCCCTTCCACCCCGGCGAAGTCGCCTTGGTGGGCGCCGGCCCCGGCGACCCGCGCCTGCTGACCCTGCGGGCCTGGAGCCTGCTGATGCAGGCCGATGCGGTGGTCTTTGACCGGTTGATCAGCGCCGAGATGTTGGCGCTGATCCCGCTGACCTGCGCGCGCCATTACGTGGGCAAGGCCAGCGGCTGTCACAGCCTGCCGCAGGATCAACTCAATGAACTGCTGGCCGAACTGGCCGACCAGGGGCAACGGGTGGTGCGCCTCAAGGGCGGCGACCCGTTTATCTTCGGCCGTGGCGCCGAAGAGCTGGAATACCTGCTGGCCCGAGGCGTGCCCTGCCAGGTGGTGCCGGGCATCACCGCCGCGTCCGGGTGCAGCGCCTATGCCGGCATCCCCCTGACCCACCGCGATCTGGTCAACTCCTGCCGCTTCGTCACCGGGCACCTGCAACGCGACGGCGCGTTGAAGCTGCCTTGGGCCAGCCTTGCCGAGCCGAGCCAGACGCTGGTGTTCTACATGGGCCTGTCGAACCTCGCGCTGATCGCCGAACACCTGGTGGCGGCGGGCCTGCCGGCGGACACCCCAGCGGCGCTGATCAGCAACGGCGCGCGAGCCGACCAGCAGGTGGCCCGTGGCACCCTGCGCCAGTTGCCGACGATGGCCGCCGACTGCGAACCCGGTGTGCCGACCCTGACGGTGATCGGCCATGTGGTCAACCTGTTCGCCGGAGCCGCCCTGCACTTCCCCGCCAGCCTGTCGCCGGCCCGCGAAGCGGTGGCGGTATGAAACGCCTGCTACTGCTGCCCTTGCTCTGGGCCGCCGCCGCCCACGGCACGCCGGCCGAGGACTACCAGCGTCACTGCGCGAGCTGCCATGGCGTCAACCGCATCGGCGCCAGCGGCCCGGCGTTACTGCCGGAAAGCCTGGGGCGGATCAAGCCGGAGGAAGTGCGCAAGGTCATCGAGCAAGGGCGCCCGGCCAGTCAGATGGCGGCGTTTGCACCACAGTTGAGCGCTGCGCAGATCGACGGCCTGGCGAATTTCCTGCAGCAACCGCCTGCCACACCGGCGACCTGGAACGAGCAGGACATCCATAACAGCCACACCCTGCTGGCAGACCTGAGCCGCTTGCCGACTACGCCTCAGCATCATGCCGACCCGCTCAACCTGTTTGTGGTGGTGGAGTCCGGCGACCATCACATCGACATTCTCGACGGTGACACCTTTGCCGTGCTGGACCGCTTCCCGACCCATTTCGCGGTCCACGGCGGGCCGAAATTCTCCCCCGATGGGCGCTTTGTGTACTTCGCCTCGCGCGACGGCTGGATCAGCCTGTACGACTTGCACAACCTCAAGCTGATCGCCGAAACCCGCGTGGCGCTCAACACCCGCAACCTCGCGGTGAGCAAGGACGGGCGCTGGGTGCTGGTGGGCAATTACCTGCCGGGCAATCTGGTGGTGCTGGATGCCCGGGACCTGTCGCTGGTCAAGACCCTCGACACCGCGTCGCGGGTCAGCGCGGTGTACACCGCTCCGCCGCGCAACAGCTTTATCGTGGCACTCAAGGACGTGAATGAAGTCTGGGAACTGTCCTATGCCGCCGCCCGGCCCAGCTTCGAACCCCGGCGCATCCAGGCCCAGGACGTGCTCGATGACTTTTCGTTTTCCCCGGATTATCGCCAACTGGTCGCCACCTCACGCAAGGCCGGCGGCGGCCAGGTAATCGATCTGGACACCGGCCACGTGGTCACCGACATCCCACTGTCCGGCATGCCGCACCTGGGCTCGGGGACGTATTGGCAGCGCAACGGTGAGTGGGTGTTTGCCACGCCCAATATCAGCAAGGGGCAAATCTCGGTGATCGACCTCAAGACCTGGAAGCTGATCAAGCAGATCCCCACCCTCGGCCCGGGCTTTTTCATGCGCAGCCATGCCAATTCGCGTTATGTGTGGAGCGATGTGTTTTTCGGGCCGGACAACGATGCGATTCACCTGATCGACAAACAGACCCTGGAAATCGCCCACACCCTACGCCCAATGCCGGGCAAGACCGCCGCCCACGTGGAATTCACCCGCGACGGCCGCTACCTGTTGCTGAGCATCTGGGCCAACGATGGGGCGTTGATCGTCTATGACAGCCAGACACTCAAGGAGATCAAGCGCATCCCGATGAACAAACCGTCGGGCAAGTACAACGTGGGCAACAAAGTCGAATTTGCCGAAGGCACATCACACTGAACCTCGCGCCGGGCACCTGCTCGCCAGCGAGGAAACCCCGGCATGGGTTGAAATGGAAATCGACAACTCCCACAAAGAGACCGCGCTGCGGGCGGACATGGTGATCTACTGTGGGAGGTGTCGAGCCCCGGCGAGGCTGCGACGGGGCCGGTACTGCTGACAGTTTTGCTGCCTGACCGTCCGCTATCGCAGCCTCGCTGAAGCTCGACAGCTCCCACAAGGAGACCTCGGTGCGGCCGGACATGGTGATCTACTGTGGGAAGTGTCGAGCCCTGGCGAGGCTGCGACGGGGCCGGTACTGCTGACATTTTTGGCGCCTGACAGCCCGCTATCGCAGCCTCGCTGAAGCTCGACAGCTCCCACAAGGAGACCGCGCTGCGGGCGGACATGGCGATCTAGTGTGGGAGGTGTCGAGCCCCGGCGAGGCTGCGACGGGGCCGGTACTGCTGATATTTTTGGCGCCTGACCGTCCGCTATCGCAGCCTCGCCGAAGCTCGACAGTTCCCACAAGGAGACCGCGCTGCGGGCGGACATGGTGATCTACTGTGGGAGGTGTCGAGCCCCGGCGAGGCTGCGACGGGGCCGGTACTGCTGACAGTTTTGGCGCCTGACCGTCCGCTATCGCAGCCTCGCTGAAGCTCGACAGTTCCCACAAGGAGACCGCGCTGCGGGCGGACATGGCGATCTACTGTGGGAGGTGTCGAGCCCCGGCGAGGCTGCGACGGGGCCGGTACTGCTGACAGTTTTGCTGCCTGACCGTCCGCTATCGCAGCCTCGCTGAAGCTCAACAGCTCCCACAAGGAGACCGCGCTGCGGGCGGACATGGCGATCTAGTGTGGGAGATGTCGAGCCCCGGCGAGGCTGCGACGGGGCCGGTACTGCTGACTTTTTTGCTGCCTGACAGCCCGCTATCGCAGCCTCGCTGAAGCTCGACAGCTCCCACAAGGAGACCGCGGTGCGGGCGGACATGGCGATCTACTGTGGGAGGTGTCGAGCCCCGGCGAGGCTGCGACGGGGCCGGTACTGCTGACTTTTTTGCTGCCTGACCGTCCGCTATCGCAGCCTCGCTGAAGCTCGACAGCTCCTACAAAGGGACCGCGCTGCGGGCGGACATGGCGATCTACTGTGGGAGGTGTCGAGCCCCGGCGAGGCTGCGACGGGGCCGGTACTGCTGACTTTTTTGCTGCCTGACAGCCCGCTATCGCAGCCTCATGCTCGTTCCCACATGTTGATCGGTGTATGACCTAACTCATCCAGTTCCCGCCATCGACGTTGTAGGTCTGGGCGACGACATAGTCGGCGTCCTTCGACGCGAGGAAGATCGCCATACCGGTGAGGTCTTCAGCGGTGCCCATGCGTCCGAACGGCACCTCGTCGCCTACTCGCTGCTTCTTCTCGCCCGGCGCCAGGCCTTCGTGCTTGGCGAACAGTGCGTCCACCCCGTCCCAATGCTCGCCGTCGACCACGCCCGGGGCGATGGCGTTGACGTTGATGCCCTGCTTGATCAGGTTCAGCCCCGCCGATTGGGTGAGGCTGATCACCGCCGCCTTGCTCGCGCAGTACACCGCGACCAGCGGCTCGCCACGCCGCCCCGCCTGGCTGGCCATGTTGATGATCTTGCCGCCGTGGCCCTGGCGGATCATCTGCCGAGCCGCGGCCTGCAGGGTGAACAGGGTGCCGGCGACGTTGATCGAGAACAGCCGCTCGACACTCTCGCGGGTGATGTCGACAATCGGCGCCAGATCGAACAGCGCCGCGTTGTTGATCAGAATATCCAACTGGCCGGCATGGGCCACCACGGCGGCAATCGCGGCGTCGATCGACGCCTGGTCGGTGACGTCCATCGCCACCGCGTAAGCCTGCGGGCCCAGTTCGGCTGCTGTGGCCTGGGCCCGCTGCAGGTCGATATCGGCGATGGCAACCGTGGCGCCTTCATGGATATAGGCCTGGGCAAAGGCGCGACCGATGCCTCGCGCCGATCCGGTGATCAGCGCGCTCTTACCTTCCAGTCGTTTCATGGGGTGCGTGTCCCTCGGGCATTGATGGGGGATAACCGGCGCGTTTGATCTCGTGCTCGGCGGTGTCCACCGCTTGTTTTTATGGTCGAGGGCCGATTACAGCAGCTTGGCCGGGCCCTCACAAACCCGTGGCGAATGCCCGACCGATACTTTTTTAACCGCAGGCCCGGAATCAAAAAAGTATCAGTGTCGGGCGAAAGCTTCGGTAGCGCGGCTGTCGCCAACACGCGTATTTTGGCGCAATTCCCCAAGTACAAGAGGCATCACCATGCCCATCAGCCGCGCCGAGTTGTTCGAACACCGCCCCGCGGAACTCGAAGTGATCCTGCCCGAGCCGGAACACTGTTTTCGCTGGTTCGAACATGACTACCCCTACGAACTGGCGCGCTGGAATCACCACCCGGAATTCGAGATCCACCTGATCCGCCAAGGCAGCGGCAAGTTGGTGGCGGGCGATTACATCGGCGCATTCGGTGCCGGGCATGTTGCGCTGATCGGCCCGGACCTGCCCCACGACTGGATCGGCGACCTAGCCCCCGGCGAACACCTGAACGGCCGCGATGTGGTGCTGCAATTCGACGGCAGCGCCCTCCTCGCCCTGCGCAAGACCCTGCCGGAACTCGGCGACGTGCAGCCGTTGTTCGAACAGGCCCGGCGCGGCCTGGCATTCAGCGGCGAAACCGCTGCGCAAGCGGCCCGCCTGCTGGAAGAAATCGGCAGCGCCCACGGCCTGCAACGCCTGATCCTGTTCCTGCAACTGCTCGACACCCTCAAGAACGCCCCGCCGCCGCAGGTGCAGGCCCTGGCCAGCCCGTGCTATGCGCCGACCCTGGACGCGCGCAGCGCCGAGCGCATCAACAAGGCGTTCGACTACCTGATGCGCGAATTGACCGGCGATGTGCGCCTGTCGGTAATCGCCCGGCAACTGGAGATGAGCGAAGCGGGCTTCTCACGCTTCTTCAAGCGCAACACCGGCCACGGCTTTATCGACCTGATGCGCAAGTTCCGCATACAGCGGGCGTGCCGGCTGTTGCTGCAAAGCGAGCTGTCCGTGGCGGCGATCTGCTTTGAAGTGGGCTACGCCAACCTGTCCAATTTCAACCGGCACTTTCGCATCGAGATGCACCAGACGCCCAGTGAATATCGGCGCGAAACGGCCATGCACCTGTTCCAGCGCAGCGAAAAAATGACACCGCGTCAATACTGACCAAATGGTCGATTAATTAGAATTTTTCCCAAGCTATTCAGCCCATTGAGTAAAGTTGGTACAGCTTGTGCAAACGTTTGCGGAACGAACTTGGCCGCCAAGTTCACCTCAACCCGAAGAATCGGGTCTAAACCGCAACTGAATAGGGATTTTCAATGCACCCCACCTCAAGGCATTCCGCTTCCTTTGGTGTTTCCCTGCTATTGAGCGCCGTTACGGGAGTACTCAGCCCGCCCATTCTGGCGCAGGAACAACCCGTCGATGACTCAGCACAGGGCGAAACCCTGAGCCCTGAAGCCAGCCCGGCGAAAAAAGGCGTGTACCTGTCGGACTGGTTCAACCAGGACCTGACATTGATCGGCAGCAAAGACATCAGCTTCGGCCCCAAGCCGGCCGATGACGTCTACCTGGAATACGAGTACTTCGGCCGCAAGGGTCCCTTCGAGCTGTACGGTTATATCGACGTGCCGAAGATTCTCGGCATCGGTAACAGTAATGACAAAGGCGCATGGGATCATGGCTCGCCGCTGTTCATGGAGCACGAGCCACGGATCTCCATCGACTACCTGGCGGGGCGCAGCCTGGCCATCGGCCCGTTCAAGGAATGGTACGTGGCCTTTGACTGGATCTACGACCACGGCAGTAACACCGCCAACCGTGCCAACACGCTATACAGCGGCCTCGGCACCGACATCGACACCCACTCGCGGGTCAACCTGTCGGCGAACTTTTATGGGCGTTACCAATGGGAAAACTATGGCGCCAGCAATGAATACGCATGGGACGGCTACCGCGCGCAGATGAAGTACATTGTGCCCATCGACACGTTCGACAACGGCGCCTCGCTGACCTATATCGGCTTCACCAACTACGATTTCGGCTCGGACCTGCACAAGGACAACCCGGCGCGCACCGCCAACGCGCTGGTGGCGACCAACGTGCTGCTGTACTCGTTCACCCACCTGCGCTTCACTCTGGTCGGTCGTTACTTTCACAACGGCGGTAACTGGGAGGATGGCAGCGAGCTGAATTTCGGCGACGGTAACTTCCGCGCACGCTCCAACGGCTGGGGATACTACGCCGGCGTAGGCTACCAATTCTGATCAAGGAGTTTTAGATGAGTCTGTTTACCCGTGTCTCGCTGGCCGTCGGCCTGGCGCTGCTGCCCCACCTGGTACTGGCGCAGGCGCCTGCGCCGATCAAGCCCAAGGTGATGCTGATCACCATGTTCGCCCCCGAGGCGCAAACCTGGATCGATCGCCTGGCGCTCAAGCAGGAAGTCCGCGTGCCGGGCTTGTCTGCCGAATACCCGGTGATTCGTTGCAATACCGAAGACGTCTGCCTGCTGGTGACCGGCATGGGCCAGACCAACGCCGCCGCCTCCACCCTGGCGTTGGCGCTGTCACCCAAATTCGACTTGCGCCAGAGCTACTTTCTGATCGCCGGGATTGCTGGCATCAGCCCCAAACACGGCACCCTCGGCACCACCGCCTGGGCGCATTACCTGGTGGAGTTCGGCACCCAGTGGGAAATCGATTCGCGGGACGCGCCCAAAGACTGGCCGACCGGCTACATCGGTATCAACACCAAGGGTCCGAACGAAAAACCGCCGCTGGACTACAAGACCGAAGTGTTCGAGCTGAACCCGAAACTGCAGGCCAAGGCGTTTGCCCTGTCGCAGAAGGTTGAGCTGACGGAAAGCCCGGAATCCAGCGCCTGGCGCAAACACTACCCTGCGGCACCGGCCAACCAACCGCCGCAAGTTACCCGCTGCGACACCCTGGCGGGCAACACCTGGTTCTCCGGCACGCGCCTGAGCGAGCGCGCCGAAGTCTGGACGCGGTTGCTCACCGACAACCAAGGCGAATACTGCACCACCCAGCAGGAAGACAACTCCACCTATGAAGCCCTGCTGCGCGCCAGTCGCGAAGGGCTGGTGGATATCCAGCGCCTGGCGGTGGTGCGCGCCGGGTCGGATTTCGACCGGCCTTATCCGGGCTACAGCGAGGTGGATAACCTGCTCAAATATGCGGACCAGGGCGGCTTCGTGCCGGCGCTGGAGAACCTGTACCGCACGGGCAACCCGTTGGTCCAGGCGATCCTGAAGCACTGGTCGGCGTGGGAAAAAGGCGTGCCCGACGCCTAGTCAAAAACCACCGGTGGGAGCGGGTTTGCTCCCACCTGTTCAAGCGCGTCAGGGCAGCAAGACGATCTTATCGGCGCTGCCCACATTCACCTCCTCGAAGCATTTCACACCCTCGGCCAACGCCACTTCGCGCAGGCCGCTCGGCAGCGGCAGCAACCCTTCGTCAAAGAAGTGCCCGAACTGCTCCAGCATCACCGCACATTGTTCGCAGTTGTAGAGCAACGAATTGATCCCCACCACCGAACCGCCCTTGCGATACAGGGCCAGGGCCGGCAGTTGCACCTGACCGTCGACCGGCGCGGCAATGATCGCGATGCGCCCGAACGGCGCCAGCCCCGCCACGGCGGCGGGCAACCAGAACCCCGTGGTGTCGAAGATCACATCGGCGCCGCCCTTGAACACGGCATTGACCTGCGCGCCCAAATCCTCCGGCTGGCCCAGGGTAATCGCGGCGATACCTTGCGCCTGCAACACTTCGGCCTGCTCAGGGCGTCGCACCGCCGCCAGTACCTGCGCCCCAAGGATTTTCGCCAAGGCCAACGCCGCACTGCCGACGGCCCCGTTCGCACCGATGACCAGCACCCGCGTGCCCTCGCCGACCGCGCTGCGCTGCAGGGCGTCCCATGCGGTGGTGTACGGCACACCGAGGCTGGCGGCCTGGGCAAAACTCAGGTGGCTGGGTTTGTGCGCCACGCCCTTGGCCGACACAGTGAGGTACTGGGCGTGGGAACCGTCGGCGAAAAAACCGAGGTCACGCCCGGTGCCCCAGACCGCCTGCCCGACCCATTCCTGCGGGCCTTCGACCACCACGCCGGCGAAGTCGCGACCGGGAATGCGCGGCAGCGTGGTGTAGGGAAAGCGACCGAGCACATTCTTCACGTCGCTGGGGTTGAGACCGGCGGCCTTGATCTGTACCAGCACGTCCCCGGCGGCGGGCACCGGGGTGGCGACGTCGACGAAACGCAGGGTGGAGAGGTCGCCGGTGGCGGAAAATTGCAGCGCTTTCATGAGCGGCATCCATCAAAGGGGAAAGGACATTCAGGACAACCAACCACTGACCAACTGACGCCCCATCGGCCACAGTTTTTCGCCGAGCAACATGCCCATCAGGCCTACCAGCGCGATGGCCGGCGGCGCGGGCGAGCGGAAATCCAGCGCACCGTAGATCACGCCGACGAAGAGGCCAATGGCAAGGGAGATCAAGTAACTCATGGGGGCAGCGCCTGGTGGTTGGATGGCGCTTAGTGTAGGAAGCCGCCGCCCACCTCATCGGCCAAGTGCTTCAGGATTTCGGCCAAACCTTCAACCGCGGTACTGCGACGGTGCCACACCGAGTTCACGACGGAACATGTCGCTGAAACTGCTGGGCGAGTAACCCAGGGACCGTGCGATCGCGCTGACTGACTGGCCTTGGATCAACTCAGCCACCGCCGTGGCCAGTTGCACCTGGCGGCGCCATTCGGCGAAGCCCATGCCAAGGTGGTTCTGGAACAGCCGCGCCAAGGTCCGCACACTGGCACCGGCGGCCTCGGCGTGATGCTCGAAGGGAATCGCCAGGGATGGCGCCGCCATCACCGCCTGGCAGGCATTGACCAGGCGGCGGTCGGCCTCCAGCGGCATGGCGATGCGGATTGACGCACGACGTGCGCGCTGCAGCTCCAGCAGGGCCAGGCCGACCACCGCGTCGTAATAGCCGGCATCGCCACTGTCGCCCTGCTCCACCAGGGTGACGATCAACTCGCGCAGCAGCCCGCCGACTTCAATCACCTGCACCTGGCTGTCCAGCGTCGCGGCCAACGCCGGGCGCAGGTAGATATTGCGCATCTGCAAATCCGAAACCACGCGTATCCCGTGTTCCACGCCCGGCGGCAGCCAGACGGCGCGTTGGGGCGGCACCACCAGCGCTTCGCGTGGCGTCTCGACCCACATCACCCCGCTCATGGCATAGAGCAACTGGCCCCAGTCATGCCGATGGGGCTCTACATACCAACCACGCGGGTAGGTCCGCGCCAGCGGCTGCACGGGCACGGCGTGATCACTGAGGTCGGGGGGCGTGGCCAGGGCCATGGGGAACACATCCGGCAAGGGTGAGCGGCCATGGTAATGACCAGCGCCCGACAAGCCGAGCGAATTTTTACCGCGCTCAGCCTTTAGCCGACTTGGCGCATTCGCAGCCCGTCGGCGCCACACACGGCTCACCATGGGCATGGTGTTCGGCACAGCCCTGGCAGCAATAGCCCTTACCGTCTTTCATCACCGCCTCCACTCCCAGCACACATTTGCAGTGTGGGCAGGCACAGGTTGTATCTGGCATGGTCAGACTCCTTCGTTATGGTCGTCCCGGTGCGGCGGGCGCCGACACCTTTAGCAGTGACTGCGGGCCGGCGCGGATGGTTCCTCCCATCAGTCGGTGCGGGCGTTGCTGCGGTACATGAACACCAGCGCTAGCGCCAGGCAGGCCATTGCCACGATCCGGCTGCCCGACAGCTCGATGTCCGGGTGGCCCAGCCAGCCGAAATGGTCGATCAGCACGCTCATGGGGAAAACGCCTCGCGGTTAAAGTAGGTCCATTCCGATTTTTCGGGCCACTATTCCTAAGCCCGGCACGCTGCGACAGACTTCGACGAAATCCTTGTTTGGAGCAATGCCATGGATGTCATATACCGCAACCCGTCGCGCTCAAAACGGTTGGCGTCAACCAGCGGTCAGGCTGTCTTTGATAGCGCCAGCAGTTCTGGCTATATTTGGCCAAAATATGCGGAGAGCCCCATGATTACAGTGCCGTTGGGCGAAGCCAAAAACACGCTGTCAAAACTGGTTGATGAGGCAGCTGCCGGCAAAATCATCACCATCGCCAAGCATGGGCGAGCGATGGCGCAGCTTGTCCCTGTTGGAAAATCCAAAGGCCGGCGAATTGGCGCCATGCAAGGCAAGCTGGTGATTCCGGATGACTTCGACGCGCCTTTGTCCGACGACCTCATCGCGGCGTTCCAGGGCACTCATTCATGAGAGTGCTGCTGGATACCCACATCCTATTGTGGACGTTGAACGATGACCCCAAGCTCTCCAGCAAAGCCCGAAAGCTGATTGAACATGCCGCAGAGATCTACGTCAGTGCCGCCACATTCTGGGAACTGGCGATCAAGGTCGGCCTGGGGAAACTCACTGTCGATCTGGATGAAGTCCGTGAGTGCTGCCTGCAAAGCGGTTTCGTCGAACTCCCCATCACGTCAGAACACGCCATTGCGGTCAAGGATCTCGAGCCTCATCACAAAGACCCTTTCGATCGGCTCATCGCTGCAACCGCCCTGAGCGAACCAATGAAGCTATTGACGGCCGATCCGCAGGTTGCCCAATACACATCGCTGGCGGTCCTGGTGTAGATCGCCCCAGCACCGCGGGCCTTGGATCAAAACAACCACTGCCCGATCAACCACGCATTCGCGCCACTGATCAGCGCAAACAGAAACCACGCGAGCAAGCGCGTCGGCAGGCGATTGACGAACGGGCCCATCAGTCGCGCGTCGCCGGTCATGCGAATCAGCGGATACAACGCAAACGGCAACTGCAGGCTGAGCACCACCTGGCTGAGAATCAGCAATTTGCCAATGGCCGCGTCGCCCATCAGCCACACGCCCACGAACGCCGGGATCAGCGCCAGCCCACGGGTGATCAGGCGTCGCTGCCAGCAAGGAATGCGCAGGTCGAGGTAGCCCTCCATGATCACTTGCCCGGCGATGGTGCCGGTGAACGTGGAACTCTGCCCGGAAGCCAGCAAGGCGATGCCGAACAGGATGCTGGCGAAGGCGCCGCCGACCAGAGGATCGAGCAAATGGTAGGCGTCCTGGATCTCAACCACATCGGTATGCCCGGTTTTATGGAACGCAGCGGCGGCAAGTACCAGGATCGCGGCGTTGACCAGCAAGGCCAGGGCCAGGGAGCCGATGGTGTCGATACGCGCCAGCTTGACCGCGTCCTGCTTGCTGGCGAGGTCTTTGCCGATCAGCCGGGTTTGCACGATCGAGCTGTGCAGGTAGAGGTTATGCGGCATCACGGTGGCACCGAGGATACCAATCGCCAGGTACAACGGCGCGGCATCGCTGATGGCCGACAACGACGGCGCAAAGCCGCTGAACACGTCCGGCCAATAGGGCTTGATCAGCACCAGCTCGATGAAGAAACACACGCCGATGGTGGCAACCAGCGCCAGCATGATCGCTTCCAGGCGGCGGAAACCACGGTTTTGCAGGGCCAGCACCAAGAGCGTGTCAAACGCGGTGATGACAATGCCGGTGGTCAACGAAACACCGAGCAGCAGGTGAAACGCCAGGGCGCAGCCGAGCACTTCGGCGAGGTCGGTGGCGATGATGGAAATTTCCGCCAGCACCCACTGGGTGCGGGCCGAGCGTTGGCTGTAGCGTTCGCGGCACAGTTGCGCCAGGTCCTTGCCGGTGGCGATGCCCAGGCGCGAGCACAGGCACTGCACCACCATGCCCGCCAGGCTGGCCAGCAGCACCACAAACAGCAGGTTGTAGCCGTAGCGCGAGCCGGCCTCGATCGCCGTGGCCCAGTTGCCCGGGTCCATGTAGCCGATGGAAATCAGCAAGCCGGGGCCGGCAAACATCAGCATTCGTTTGAAAAACGACGCCTTGGGGTCGACGATGACAGAGCCAGCCACTTCCGGCGGGCAAAACGGAGCGGTAGCGATTTTCGGCAGGCTGAATTTCACGCAGTATCCCAGGCAAACACTCTAGACAAGCCCGTAGCTTATCAGTCGGATGCAACCGTTCGCATCACCGTGTCCCGCGGCAGGTCAAACGCTTCGACCACTTGCACCACCAGGTCCATTTCCTGGTTCAACGCTTCGCGCTCCATGCGCTGGCGGATCACCCCGATCACCAGTACCGCCAAGGTCGTGATCGAATACGCCGGGCCGGAAAACGCACGCACCCCGCTCACCAGCAACATCGCCGCCGCCAGTGCCTGGCCCACCAGCGGAATCGCCGTGGCCGCGCCGCGCCGCAGGATGAACCCGGTCAGCCCCGCCAACGCCGTACCGCTCAACGCCGTAGCGGCCGAACGGCCGACATCGATGCGATGGAACAGGCCCTGCTCCTTTTGCGCCGCCGCCTGAAGCTCGGCGTCGAACGCCTGTCGGTCGGCGTGGCTGAGTTTGTCCTTGTATTGTTCGATGAGTTTTTCCGCGACCCGCGCTTCGATATCCGCCAGCACGACGGTCTCCATCGGTTCATCGAACTTGATCCCCAGCCGCTGCGCCACATCCTCGGCGATCTGGCGATACCCCACGCCGTGCCCCCGGGCGAGGTTCATGAAGCTGTCGCCGCCCATGCGCTGCAACTCGATGGCCAACTTCAGCGGCTCGCGCACCGTGGCATCAATCGAGGCACTGCGCTTTTGCGCGATCAATTCGGCGAGGAACTTCAGCTCGTCCGGGCGCGCCCGCACCAGCACCGGGAACAGTTCGTCATCTTCTTCGGCAAAGCGCACCTCGCTACTGCGCTGGTCGGCGCGGATCATGCCGCGTCGCTCCTGCAGCAGGTCGGTGTACTGCACCACCGTCTGCAACTGCGGCCAATAGGCCGCGTGATCGAAGCTGGCCAGGTGAACGTTGGTCACCTTGGCCTTGAGCGCGGGTGTGATCGGGATGGCGTAGCGACCGATGCAACGCTCGGTATCCGGTTTCATCGCCAGGGCCCAATCCTTACTGGAGTGACAGTTGATCACCCGCCCCGAAAGCGCTGCGCACACTTCATCCCAAGGGCTCGACGTACAGATCGCCCCGCCCATCAACAGCAAATGGTTCAACGGCAGTTCGCGCGCAGTGTCGGGGTTGGCCAACACGCTCTTAACCAGGATGCGCGCGCCGAGGGAATGCCCGATCAGGTTGATGCGCCGCACCTGCAGCGACTCGCCGTGGAGGAATTCGGCCAATTCCGGCAACAGGCTGCGGGCCACTTCATCCACCCGCGCCTCGACACTTTTGTAATGGTCGAGAAAATACCCGATCGCCTTGCCCACTCCTACCGTTGCCGCTCCCAGGCCGCCGCCGCCGAGCATCGCGGTGATCACGTCCTTGAACGGTGCGAACAGGTTTTCCAGAAAATGCCCGGCCGGCCAGAACAGCATCAGGTTGGTCGAACCTTCGATACTTGCCAGTTGCGCCGTGAAGTTGCCCAGTTGCTGCCGGTTGAAGAACGCCGAGTAACCGTGAACATAGAGATTGAGCACGTCCCCCTGAGGCTCGCCGCACAGTACGAACGTGGGCTTGCGGGTACGGTGCATTTCATCCCACTGGTGCTGCATGGGCCGGTGACTCCTGGTGACGAAGGACGCCGATAGTAACAAAGGGCGGGCCACAGGAAGGTGAATCCTGACGGGCGCGGACGCCGCAACCCCCTCAGAACAACGGCGCGGCCTTTGATTTAGTCAGATAACGCGCCGGGGTATCGCCCAGGTTGCGCCGGAACAGCGCGGTGAAGGCGCTGGCACTGCTGAAGCCCAACTCAAGCGCCACCTCGGTGATGGACACGCCGTGGCTGAGCCGGGCAGTGGCTTCCAGCAGGCAGACTTGCTGGCGCCAGGCGACGAACGTCATGCCCGTGCTCTCAAGGAAATGGCGGGTAAAGGTGCGCCGGCTCATGCTCGACCACGCGGCCATTTCGTCAATCGAAGTGTGTTGCGTAGGGGCCTCCAGAAAACGCTGGCAGGCGCTCGCCAGCCGTGGCTCGCGTGGCAACGGCGCGCTGAGGGGCAACTCGGGCATCGCTCCGATCTCATCGATCAGCAGCGTCAGCACGCAGGCCTGCCTGGCATTGGGTAAGGTCGAAGGCTCGATGGCCAGCGCCGCCTGCAACAGATGCCTGAGCAGGGGCGACACTTCAAACACCTGGCAGCGTGCCTGCAACCCCGCCCGTGCGGCGGCGCCGGCGTCCAGGTAGGTATTGAGCATCACCACATCGCCGCGCATCTGCATTTCATGGGGCACGCCGCCGGGCACCCAGATCGCCCGCTGCGGCGGCACCACCCAGTTGCCCAGGTCGGTAAACATTTTCAGCGCGCCGGTGGAAGCGTAGGCGAACTGACCTCGCGGGTGCGTGTGCCGCGCAAACACGGTGCCAGAGGGGTATTCGCGCAGCGTCACCAGCGCGTCGGGGCTGTCGGAATCAAAAGTGGGCATCATGGCCCGATTCTGTCAAAAGTTGACCTGACACAGCAAGCGGGCCATTGCCTTGCCGCCTAACATCGACGCCTTTGAAGCTGCACTCTGCCTAAAAGGAAACCCCATGCAGAAAAAACACCTGGTGCTTGCTGTGCTGGTTACGTTGGTCTGGGGGGTGAACTTCCCCCTGACAAAATTGGGCCTGCGTGCAATCGACCCCTTTGTCCTCACCGGCATACGCTTTGCCCTCGCCGCCCTGCCGCTGGTGTTTTTCATCAAGCGCCCCGCCGTGCGCTTCCACTATGTGGCGGCTTACGGGCTTATCTTCGGGCTGGGGATGTGGGGCGTGATCAACTACGGCATTCAGGTCGGCGTCAGCCCGGGAATCGCCTCGCTGATCATCCAACTCAGCGTGTTTTTCAGCATGGGTTGGGGCTATGTGCTGTTCCAGGAAAAAATCCGCAGGGCCCAAGTGCTCGGCGCCGTGCTCGCGGTGACCGGCCTGGCGGGGATTATCGCGACGCAACACGGCGACCACGCGCTGCTGGGTATTCTGTTGATCGTCTTCAGCGCGCTGGCCTGGAGTGTCGGCAACGTGATCATCAAGCAATCGGGCGTGAAAGAGATCTTCTCGTTCATGGTGTGGGCCAGTCTGTTCCCACCGATTCCGCTGTGGCTCATGGCCTGGTGGCTGCACGGCAGCGCAGCGTTCGCCAACGTGGGCGCCAACCTCGACCTGACGGCGGCGGGTTCCATCCTGTTCCAGGTCTACCTGGCCACGCACTTTGCCTACTGGGGCTGGAACTCACTGCTCAAGGCATACCCGGTATCCACCGTAGCGCCGCTGTCCCTGCTGATTCCGGTGTTCGGCATGACCAGTTCGATGCTGATCATCGGCGAGCGCATATCCACGCCCAACCTGCTCTCGATCGCACTCATCATCACCGGGCTGGCCGTGGGGTTGTACCGCACGCCCGCCAGTGCGCCTGGAAAAACACTCAGCCAGTGAAAGACACGCCCGCGAGAACGCAGTCGCCCAGCAAAAAAACCCGCGCCCAGCACGATCCCACACTGCAAAAACACAATTATCGACATGTAAAAAGCGCTCTAATAGCCGCCTGTTGATTGGCTTTAAAGATTTTGGAGTTCGCAATGCCCCATGAAGGCAACCTGTTACAAGCAGCCGTGGTGTTCCTGCTCGCCGCCGTGCTGACCGTGCCCCTGGCCAAGCGCCTGCAGTTGGGCGCGGTGCTGGGCTATCTGTTCGCCGGTGTGATCATCGGCCCGTCGGTGCTGGGCCTGATCGGCAACCCGCAAAGCGTCGCGCAGTTCTCGGAGTTGGGCGTGGTGCTGCTGCTGTTCATCATCGGCCTGGAGCTGTCGCCGAAACGTTTATGGGTGATGCGCAAGGCGGTATTCGGTGTCGGCCTGGCCCAGGTGCTGCTCACCGGCCTGGTGATGGGCGGGGTCGCGCTGTGGCTGTTCGGCCAGTCGTGGAACAGCGCAATCGTGCTGGGCCTGGGCCTGGCGCTGTCGTCCACCGCCTTTGGCCTGCAAAGCCTGGCCGAGCGCAAGGAGCTGAACCAGCCCCACGGGCGCCTGGCTTTTGCGATTCTGCTGTTCCAGGACATTGCGGCGATCCCGCTGATTGCCATGGTGCCGTTGCTGGCCGGGGGCGATCACCCAAGCACCCAGGCCCAGGGCGTGCAGCACGTGTTACAGATCCTCGGCAGCATCGCCGTGGTGATCATCGGCGGGCGCTATCTGTTGCGCCCGGTGTTTCGCGTCGTCGCCAAGACCGGCCTGCGCGAAGTGTCCACGGCCACCGCGTTGCTGGTAGTGATCGGCACCGCCTGGCTGATGGAGTTGGTCGGCGTGTCCATGGCCCTGGGCGCGTTCCTCGCCGGCCTGCTGCTGGCGGACTCGGAATACCGCCACGAACTGGAATCCCAGATCGAACCGTTCAAGGGCCTGCTGCTCGGCCTGTTTTTCATCAGCGTGGGCATGGGCGCCAACCTCAGCCTGCTGCTCAGCTCGCCGCTGGTGGTGATCGGCCTGACCCTGTTGTTGATCGGTTTGAAACTGCCGCTGCTGTATGCCGTCGGCCGGCTGGTGGGCGATCTCAACCGCGAGAGCGCCTTGCGCCTGGGCGTGGTGCTGGCGGCAGGCGGTGAATTCGCCTTCGTGGTGTTCAAGATCGGCCGCGACCAAGGCCTGTTCGAACCGCACCTGTACGACATCCTGGTGCTGACCATCACCCTGTCGATGGCCGTGACGCCGCTGCTGTTGCTGGTCTGCCCGAAGCTGTTCAAGCCCAAGGTCAAACCCGTGGAAGTCCCCGAGGAATACCGCACCATCGAAAGCGATGCGCCGCGCGTGGTCATCGCCGGCATGGGCCGCATGGGGCAGATCGTCGCGCGAATCCTGCGCGCGCAGAACATTTCGTTTATCGCCCTGGACACCTCGGTCGAAACCATCGAGCTGACCCGCAGTTTCGGCGGCATGCCGGTGTTCTACGGCGACCCGCAACGTCCGGAGATCCTGCACGCGGCCAAGGTCGACCGGGCGGAGTTCTTCGTCATCGCGATGGATGACCCGGAGATCAACATCAAAACCGCCGAACTGGTGCGCAGCCTCTATCCGCACATGAAGATCATCGCCCGCGCCCGTAACCGGCAGCACGTCCACCGTTTGGTGGACCTCGACGCGTCACCGGTGCGCGAAACCTTCTATTCCAGCCTGGAAATGAGCCGCCGCACCCTGGTGGGTCTCGGCCTGAGCCAAGCCCAGGCCGACGCGCGCATCACCCGGTTCAAGAACCACGACCTGCAGGTCCTCGCCGCCCAGCACGCGGTGTACGACGACGCGGCCAAGGTCATGCAGACCGCCCAGGAAGCCCGTGCGGAACTGGCGCGGTTGTTTGAAATGGACCGTCTTGAGGAAGAGTCCGACAAGGTGTGATGGTGCGGATGAACGATCTTGCGAATTTTCTGACAGAATACGGCGCAATTTCGTTCATCTACCGGAGCGCTTCTTCATGGCCACTTTCACCAAGACCGCCGTCCTGCTGGCCCTGGCGCTTAGCGCCGGCAGCGTATTCGCCGCGGCCAAGCCGGCGGATCAGACCATCTCCACCTTGGGCGGCAAGTTCAGCTTCGACCTGCCCAAGGCCTATGTCGCCGACACCCTGCCAGCCGGCAAGGCAGCAGACGGCACCGGGGATACCCAAGGTACGATGTACGCGAACCAAACCACGAAAAGTGTGGTCATCGTCGCCGAAACCGTGCGCAACGACGGGGTGACCATTAAAGATAATGACCCGCAGTTTCTCGACGGCGCAGTCGCCGGGTTCGTCAAGGACCAGAGCGCCGCCCTGCCCGACTTCAAGAAACAGAACGAAAAGAAACTGACCTTCAAAGGCCTAGGCCTGCGCCAGGTGGACAGCACGGCCACCCAAGGCGGCGGCAAAACCTTGAACTCCACCTTCCTCGGCGGTTCCGGCAATCACTTACTGGTGATCCAGGCGATTTCGCGGGCGGATGATGTGAAGGGGCATGCGCAGTTGGTGAAACTGATCACCGGCGGCAAGTAAACCGACCGTTAAAACCACACCGATCAACTGTGGGAGGGGGCTTGCTCCCGATGGCGGTGCATCAGTCATGCATGTGTTGGCTGACACACTGCTATCGGGAGCAAGCTCCCTCCCACATTTTTAGCGGTGTTCACTTCACATTGGTTTCCAGCCAGGCCTTCAAGTCCTGCACTTCCGCTGCGCTGATGGTGTGGTTCATGCCCGGATAAGTATGAAACTGCGGCTTGAGCCCCAACCCCGACAACACCTCGTTCGCCCGCGTCGCCGAGGCATACGGCAGCGCTTGGTCCAACGTGCCGTGGCCGATGAAAATCGCCAGCTGGCCCAATCGCTCATCCGGCTTGAGCTGCGTCTTGAGCACCGGCAGCACGCTGCCACTGAGCGCCGCAATCCCGCGCACCAACTCAGGGTCACGTAACGCCACCTCGTAAGACATGATCGCGCCCTGGCTGAACCCCACCAGGAACACCCGGTCAGGGTGGGTGTGGTATTTGACGGTAGCCTTGGCGACAAACGCCTTGATCAGCCTGGCGCTGCTCTGCAGGTCGTCGGTCATCCCATCGTAATCGCCGTCACCCGGTGTCTTGGTGAACCAGCGGAACCCTTGGGCGTCCACCGGCATCGGCGCGCGCGCCGACAGGTAGGTCCAGGTGGACGGCAGCGCATCCTTGATGCCGAACAGGTCTTCCTCGTTGCTGCCAAAACCGTGCAGGAAAATCACCAGCGGCTGGTTGCGCGCATCGCCCTGGGTCTGTTCCAGGTACAACAACGGCAAGTCGGTGTGCAGGTCGGAATCGGCGTGGGCGGCACCGGCCACCAGGGTCAGCACCAGCGCGAACAGTTTGAACATGGAGATCGACCTCAGGGTTTGCGCAGCAAATAAGTGTCCATGATCCAGCCGTTGGCCAGACGCGCAGCCTTGCGCACCCGTTGGATGTCTTCAGCGACTTCACTCACCTTGCCGCTGATGAGGATTTCATCCGGCGTGCCGAGGTAGGCCCCCCAATAAATGTCCAGATCCTGATCGGCCACGGTGCGGTAGGAGTCTTCGGCGTCGAGCATCACCACCAGGGTGTCGGCATCGCTCGCCTGCCCCGCCGCCAAGCGGCGCCCGGTGGTGATCTCGATGGAGCGGCCGATGCGGTTCAGCGGCACTTTGTGCTGGGCCGCCAAGGCCTGCACGCTGGTGATGCCGGGGATCACTTCGAATTCAAAGACGCAGCGGCCACTGGCCAGGATCGCCTGCAGAATGCGGATGGTGCTGTCGTACAACGCCGGATCGCCCCAAGCCAGAAAAGCCCCCACTTCGCCGTCGGCCATTTCTTCATTGATCATGCGCTCGAAGGTCTGCTGCTTATCGCGGTTGAGGTCCTGCACGGCGCGGGTGTAGTCGATGTCCCCGCGCACCCGCTCGGGGCAATCGGCCTCGACGAAGCGGTAGCCGGGCTCGGTGATGTAGGTTGCGCAGATCTCACGGCGCAGGTCGATCAGCTTGTCTTTGCTCTGGCCCTTGTCCATCAGGAAAAACACGTCGGTGCGGTTCAGCGCCTTCACGGCCTGCATCGTGATGTAGTCAGGGTTGCCGGCGCCAATGCCGATGATCAGGATGCGTTTCATGGGTTGCTCTCATTGCGGGGCGTGGATTTTGCCATGTTCACGCACTCAGGCGTGAGTTTCCAGGCGCAGGCGCCAGACGCCGTTGAAACGCAGCTCCGTGCAAGACAGCGGCTCCACATCGATGCGATAAAACATCGCGACGGGAAACTGCATGACGTAGAGCAACGCGGCGCGGATGACAAACGGATGGGTGATGGCCACGACATGGCCGGATTCGGTCTGCAGCGACTGCATCCACTGCGCGACGCGCGCGCAGAGCCGATCCACCGACTCGCCACCGTGGGGTGCGCTCGCGCTGTCGGTGAGCCAGGTCGTCAGTTCGGCGCTGTCGAGCGCGGCGATGTCCTGGCCTTTCCAGTGCCCGACATCGCCATCGCGCAAGGCCTCTTCGATCTGCGCCCGACCGCCGAACAAGCTCGCTGTCTGACGGGTTCGCGCCTCGGGCCCACAGCGCAGCCGCACGTTTTTCTTGAAGCGACCGGCCAGGGATAACGCCGCGTTTTGCCAATCCATCGCCAACGATTCGTCATCGGCAAAGCAGCCGCGCTTTTGCAACGGCGTGACGGCATGGCAGATCAGAGTCAAACGGGTGGCTTGCATCGCGGATCGCAGCTACAGGAAGGATGAGGCCGCCAAGACTGGCGCAGTTGGGGCGATCACGCAACGTCCGGGGCCGGATCCTGCACTAATCAAACCACTCCCGCCGCCCCTCGAACGTACTGGTGATCAACTCGACGATCATCTGCACCGCCTCGGCATGCTGCACCTGCGCTTTCACCGCCAGCCACACCTGGCGCTGCATGGGCTCGGCGAGCAATCCCGGCAAGGCCACCAGGCCACGGTCGAAGCTGCCCATGTAGCGCGGCAGCAAACCGATGCAGGCGCCGCAGCGGATCATCTCGAGCATCAACGAATAGGCATGCACCTGCACGACCGCGGCCAGGCGCTGTGCCACCACCGTGTTCCATGGCTGTAAGGCGTTCACCTGCCCATCCGGCTGCCACTGCACCAGCATGTAGTCATCCAGGTCTTCGACACTGTCGGGGCGGGTTGTCAGCCGCGAGTAACGCTTGGCGATGTGCGGCAGGTACTCCAAGCGCGCCAGCACTTGAGGCGGCGCAGTGGGGAAACTCGGGCCGGGCGTGGGGCCATCGGCGTCGGAGAGCCACAGCACCACGTCAACGTCCACCGCTTGCAGGGACAATTGGCTGTCGATGGAGATGATTTCCAGGCGCACGCTGGCGTTGCGGCGCAGCAAGGCGATCAGGTCGCGCCCGAGGATGTCGTGCAGGATCGGCTCGGCCACGGCCAGGCGAATCAGCGGTTGCTCCACCACCGGCAGGCGCCGCGCATGGGCCAGGGCAATCAATTGCGCCTGCAGCAGTTGACCATCGCGGCTGAGTACCAGGCCGTTGCCCTGAAAACTGAACAACACGTGGCGCAGCTGTTCCTCCAGTTGCGCCAGGCGTTTGCGCAGCAGCGTCGCCTTGATATTCAGGCTGCGCGCCGCCTGCATGAAACAGCCGCAGCGCGCACTCACCAGAAAGTAGCGCGCGACCTCCGGCTCGATGTCGTTGGCCAGGGCCAACCAGGCGCTGCGGGACTGGCTCGGCTCGCGATAGGGTGCAGGCCCCTGGGGGCCAGACGGTTCTAGAAATGCCATGGGAGACTCCCTGTCTTGTAGGTCTTGTGCATCCAATGCGGTTGACGCGGGTTACTCCAGCACCTGGTTCAACTGCGCGCCGTCGATGCTCAAGGTCGCGGTATTGAGCATGCCTTCCAGGTACGCCTTGGCGATCTGTTCCTGGCGTTGCGCGCGCAGGGCCTGGGTCAGGCGCTCGCGCAGTTCGTCGAGGGTGGCGGTGCGCGCCGGTTGCTGGGCGGTGAGTTTGAGCACATGGAACCCCGCCGGGCTTTGCACCACCTCCGAGACCGCGCCGACCTTGAGCCGCGACACCGCTTCGCGCACCGCCGGCACCAGTTGCTGCAACGGCTGCAAGCCCGAGTCGCCACCGCGCTGGGCGGTGTCCGGGTCTTGCGAGTATTGCGTGGCCAGGGCGGCAAAATCCCCCGGCGCGGCCTGGGCCTTGCGGCTCAGTTCCTGGGCCTGGCGACGTACCGCGTCGACACTTTGCGGGTCATTCAGCGCCAGGAAGATCTGGCTGACCCGGTACATCGGCGGCGTTATCCATTGTGCTTTGCCAGCGTCGTAGGCCTGCTGCAATTCAGCGGCGCTGGGGTAGTCGGCCGGCACCTGGCTGACCGAGAGCATGTAGTCGCGAAACACGATCTGTTCGGTGGCGGCGCGGGTCTGTTGCTCCACCTCCGGGCGCTGGCGCCAGCCCTGGGCGTCGGCCTGTTCGAGCACGGCCTTTTGCGCCAGGCGCGAACGCAGCCAGCCCTCCAGGGCGCCACGGTTGCCGCGCAGTTGCTCACGGGATTCGGCCGGCAGGCTCGCCAGCACGCTTTTCAGTTCAGGCACGTCGATCTGCTGGTTGCCCAGGCGTGCCACCGCCGGCGCGCCACGCTCGTTGGGCGAGGACGTGACGACAGGCGCCGGTTGCTGAGCGGCGACCGGGTCGCTGCCCGGTCGCAGGCTCAACCCCACCGCCACCACCAGCAACGTCAGCGCCCCCGCGCCGACAACCACGGTTCGCTTCTTCACAGCACCGGTACCTCTTCAGCCACAGGTTCAGCCGCCGCCTGGGCCTGCAACTGCGCGGCGTGCTGGCTGTACTCACGCAGGTAGACGATAAATTCCTGCAGCAAGCGGTCCCACAGTTCCAACTGGCTGCGCAGGTGCGTGGCGCCGACACCGGCCACCACCACGTCCATTTCCATCAGCAGAAATTCACCCTGCACCGACAGCCGCGCAAAACGGCGCGAGGCGTTCCACACCTGGGCCAGGCCTTCGGGCAGGTCGCCCTGCACGCGCAGCGCGCAGCTGTAGGTGAAATCCACGTAGCTGCCCGGCTCCGTCGCCGGGTTGCCGAAACGCACGGCAAAGCCAATGCCCTGGCTCGCGCTGAGCAGTTGCACGATGCCGTTCTGCTCGCTCTGGTTGACCCGGTAGCCGGCCTCTTGCAGCAACTCGGTGAGGCTCTGGGCGGTGACGCTGGTGATCAATTCGTTCATGGTCTGCTCTTCCTTGTGGATCAATGATTGACGCCCGCCTGGGGCGCATCGAAGCGGGTCTTGTACAGATCGTCGCCAAACCCCTGGGCCAGTTCCTCGAACTTGACCCGCGCACCGCTGGCGAAGGGTTGGCGAATACTCATCACCTCGGCCACGTCGATTTTTTCGTAGGCCGCGAGCAACTGCTGAGCCACGCCGTACATCTGCTGATTCTTGGCTGAACATTGCTGCACTTGTGTGTCACGTTCGCTCAGTTGCGCCTGCAGGCGTGCGCGCTCGGTTTCTTTGCCCTTGGCCAACACCAGCAGTTCGTCATAAGCCTTCTTGAACTTGCCGATCTGCTCGTTGCTCGCCGCCGCCTGGGCTTGCGCCTGGCTGTGCAGGTTCTGTTGCTGGCCGGCGAGTTGCTCGGCCACGCCACGGGCCTTTTCCAGCTCGGCGGTCAATTGCTTGATTTGCGCCTGGGCCTGCTTGGCCTGGTTTTCCGCCGCCAGGCGCGCGGCACTGGCCTGGGCCTGCTCGCTTTGCAACGCCTGCAACTGCTGGGTGGTGCTGCGCAGTTGCGTGCGCAGGCGCTCTTCCATGCCTTCGGCCGAAGCACCGGTGGTAACCAGCAGCAACAGCAGCGCGCATATTCGCGTGTTCATGGGGCATCTCCCTGCGCATCAGAAGCGCGTGTTGAGTTCCAGTTGCATCACATCGACTTCGAACGGCGCGCCATACACTTCCGACGCGCTCAACCAACGCGCACTGGCGTAGATGTTCTTGTCGATGCCGTAGTTGCCGCCAATGAAGTAGCCCTTGGCGTTGGTGCCGCCGAGGTGATACGAGGAGTCGTTGAAACCGTCGGGCAAGGCGTCAGGCTGGATGTACTTGTAGCCGGCCAGCACGTTCCAATCGCCACGTTTGCGCATCTCCAGCGCACTGCCGAGGGTGAACTGCACCATCATGGCGTTGCCGCCACTTTCAAACTGGCCCTTGCTATTGATGTTGTTGACGATCTGGCCTTCGCTGCGCTTGAGCATTTCGCCTTTGTCGTAGGCCAGGTTGCGGATGTAGTTGCCTTGGGTGCGCAACTTGAAGTCGCTGGGCAGTTCGCTGTCCCAGACCAGGTTGAGGTCCAGCACGTCGAACTTGGACGCCAGGCCTACGTACTGCGGGTCTGGCGTTCTGACAGGGTCCGCCGGGTTGGTGGTGTTGTTACGCAGCAGGAACACACTGTTGCCTTTTTGCATAAAGGCCACACGCGTGCCGTCGGTGTCGCAACCGGGGGCGCCGGCCCACGGCGAACAAGGGCTGGAGCGCTCGCCCTGGATGTCCTGGAACTGGTAGTAGGCCGCGGCGAGCTTAAGGCTGTTGCCGCGGTTGATCTTCCAATCGGCGCCGATTTGCCCGCCGAACAGCCATTTGGTCTGACTGTCTTCCTTGTCCTTGCCGTTGCTGCTGGCGGCATCCGCGGTGTATTCGACCGGGAATGCACCGAGGGTGCCGAACAGACCCCACTCGTTGTTGAGCTTGTGGTTGAAGATCGCAGCCACGCCGTCGAAATTGAGCTCGTTGGAATACATCATGTCGGTGGCGTAGAACGGATTGGCGATTCGCCCGCCGGTCAAGGTCATGTAGTCGGTGGTCTTCCACCTCAGGTAACCCTGGTCGAGCCAGATGTCCTTCTTGCCGAAGCCACCGCCCAGGGTCTGGGTAGTGGACACCGGGTTATTGTCAGAGCCGGTGCCCAGGCGAATGCCGGCGGTCCATTCCGGCGAAATCACCGCTTTCATGCCCAGGCGCGCACGCAGGCGGAACAGGCTTTCGCGGTCTTCACGGGTGTTGAGCAGCGGCGGCAACTTGGTGTTGGAGTTGCGGTTGACGTCGTAAGGCCCGTTCTCATTGAGCTTGGCGTAATCGAGGATTTCATTGCTGTTGTTACCCGAGAAATAGCGCGACTCGTCACGCAGGCGGATATCGCCATCAAAGCTGATGCGCGAGACCCAATCCGGGAAGGTATTGGGCTGGGCCCAGTTTTCCTGCTTGGCGGTGGCCATGACTTCGGCCTTGACCTGATCGCGGATCTGGTCGCGCACCGCTTGCGGCACATACTGCACGCGCACATCGCCAGGTGCCGCCGTCGGGCCGCTGGCGACCACCGGCGCGGCATTGGCCTGGCGTGCCTGCTGGGCCTCTTTTTCTGCCTGGGCGATCAGCCCATTGGCGGTGTCCTGGGTGAGCACGCCTTGCTGTACCAGCAGGCGGATCAGGTTGATCGTGACGTTTTCCGAAGGGGCGACCGGGGCGGCCGTCGCCTGGCCGACCAGGGTCGCGATGACCATGCCGACCGCCAGGGTCAGGCGATTCACGGGGGAAATCATTCGTAAGCAACTCCTGTAAAAAACTGCAAAAAATGGGTTCGATCAATCCGGACGCCGACCCTTGAGGGACAGGCGCACCGGCATGCTCACCGAGGCTGGAACGCGTTGCGCGGCATGCGGTACACGCAACGCCGCCAGCACCTGGGCGTCGGTCTCGCGGTCGCCGCTGGACTTGGCCAGCTCCACACGCGTGACCTGGCCCTCGGCGCTCAACCACACATCCGCCTGTACCGCGTAGGCCTTTTTGCGTAACTCCGGGTCTTCCCTCAGCAGGCGTTGAAACACCCCCGCCAGGTATTGCTTGTACGTGCCGGTACCCAGGCCACCACCGCCGGAACCGGCCATGCCGCCGCCCTTGCCCGCGCCGATGTTGAAGCCGTCGTTACCGGACTGCGCATCGCCATCGATCTGCATCGGGTTGGCCAAGTCGTCGGCCGGCGAAGGCGGTGCTTCTTCCGCCGGCTTCACCTCTTCGGGCTCCGGCGTGGGCACCGGTTCGGGTACTTTTTCTTCCACCTGGGGCTCGGGTTCCTTGGGTTTTTCCGGCGGCGGTGGCGGCGGTGGCGGCAACGGGATAATGGTCGGCACCTTGGGTGCTTCGCGGCGTACCCCACTCATGTCATTGGCCCATTGCCAGAGAAACCAGGCGGCCACGGCGCCCAGCAGCAGGCCGGCGCCCCACTTCAGCGGGCGCAGCGGCGGCTTGTTCTTCACGGGCAACGGCGGCATCGGGATCTGTGCGGTCATGACTCAGCCCTGGCTCGGTTTGCCGGTGACCAGCCCGACCTGGGACAGCTCCAACCGCCGCAGCAGGTCGAGCACCTCGATCACCTTCTGGTACTGCACCGTGGCGTCGCCGCGCACGATCACCGGGAAATCCGGGTTCAGCGCTTTCTCGATGCGCAGGCGCTCCTCCAGCTCGCCGAGGGTGACCGGGTAGGCATCGAGGAACACCTGGCCGCCGTCGTTGACGGAGATGGCCTTGGTCTTGGCCTCCGACAGCGACACCGAGGCGCTGGCCTTGGGCAGATGAATCTGGATGCCCGAGACCTGGGCGGTGGCGGTGAGGATGAACATCACCAGCACCACCATCAGCACGTCCACCAGGGGCGTGATGTTGATGCTGTCGACGGCGGCATCGTCGTCATCGTCGTGGGAGGCATTTACGGAAGCCATGGCGATTCTCCTCAGGCCGAAACCGGCGCGTGGTGCGGCACGCGGTGCGCCGTTTCACTGAACTGGCTCTCGCCGTGCATCTCCGCCAGGCGTGTGATGAACTCGTCGACGAACACGCGCATGTCGGCGCTGACTTCCTTGTTGCGCGTGATCAGGCGGTTGTAGCCGAACAGCGCGGGGATCGCGACGAACAGGCCCATGGCCGTGGCCAGCAAGGCCGCCGCCATGCCCGGGGCGATCGCATTGATGTTCACGTCGCCGGCCATGGCCGTGCCGAGGAACACCACCATGATGCCCAGCACCGTACCCAGCAGGCCGATGTACGGGCCGCCGGCGATGGCGTTGGACAGCGTCGACAGTTTGGAACTGAGCGCCTGGTTTTCGCGGGTACGCACGCCGTCCATGGAGCAACGGATGGCTTCGATGGTGGCCGCCGACACCGACGAGGTGTCGGCGCCCTGGGCGCGGCGGGTGCGGATCTCCTTGACCGCCACGCAGTACAGGCGCCACAGCGAAGAGTGGGTCAGGCGTTCGGCGAGTACGTTGTCGTCGTAGAACATTTCCAGGCGGGTGCCGATCTGCGCGAACTGCTCGCGAAACGCCTCGTTGGCACTGCTCACACGGCTGACCATACGGTTCTTGCGAATCATGATGACCCACGACTGGAACATCATCGCCACCAGCACCAGGATGATCACCCAGGCATCCATCGGCACCGCGTTGAGCAGAAAGCCCAGGCTGCCGAAACCGTAGCCCGACTGTTCTTCATCCACGCCGTAAGCGACCAGTTTCGACTCGGCGCCCTGGGCACTCGCATCGGCCAGCAACACGGTCGCCGGGCGGGCCACCTTGGACAGGCGCAGCTCATCCATCGCCCCGGCAAACGGCAAGTGCGGGCCGGCTGCTTCCGGCAGATCGGCGCCGATCGCCAGTTGTGTATTGAACGCCGGCATCGCCACCGCCAGGCTCGCGGTTTCGCGGCCGTTGACATACAGCGTGACTTTTTCACCCTCGGCGGTGAACGCCAGGTGCTGCCATTGACCGGGGTTCAGCGGCTGGGTCGAGACGGCGCGCTGGCCGTCGATTTCCACGAACGGCATGCCTTGGTTCAACCCGAGCAACAGGCTATGCGGAGCCTCACGCCGGGCGAGGACGATCTGTTCGCCGCTGGCCTGGTCCAGGCGCAGCCAGGCGCTGAACGTGAAGGCACCACCGGCGGCATGTTGCAGCGACGGGCTGGCCGGCAACAGCAAGGGCTGGCCACTGAACTGCAAGGCCCGCCCGACCACGCCGTCGATGCTGCTGCCGGTGGCATTCAGCGCAGTGTTGGCGTAGGCGGTGGTGTCCCGTGGCGGTGTGCCGCTGGCCCCGTCAAAGTGATACAGCGCGGTGTAATTCGGGTCGAAGGTCAGCTGGCCGTTGGCGGTGGCCGGGGCCTTCTGGTTGCCGTAGTACATCCACAGGTCCTGGCGCTGAGCGCCTTCGACCTTGGGCACATCGACCCAGATCAGCGCCATGCCCATCAGCGGGTCGAAGCTTTCGATCTGGTGGTTGAACACGGTCTTGTCATCGGCACCGACAAAGCGCAGGTCGCTGCCGTCGTCCTTGACCCCGTCAAAGGTGAAGTTGCCGGTGTGCAGGCGCACCAGCAGCGCGGTGCGGCCCAGGGCCTGGTTGATCGCGGCGCCTTGGGCGGTGGTGTCCACGCTGATCTGTTTGCGATAGTGCCAATCGTCCTGCCACCAGGCATGGGCGGTGGCCGGGAGCGCGAAGCCCAGGCAGATCAACAGGCTCAGGAATAGGCGTTGCATGGGAAGAATCTCCGGGAAAAAGGGTCAGAAGGTCGCCTGCACACTGAAGTGCAGTCGCGAGTCCTGTTTCTGGGTGTTTGGTCCGTCGAGCAGCGGGTAGCCCCAATCCAGGCTGCCGGACAACCATTTGCTCAAACTGGCGCGGGTGCCAAGGCCGACACTGGCCAGGCTGTATTCGTCTTCCTGCTCGGGCAGCGGGTCGTGCAGACGCAGGCGCGCGCCTTCGGCGAACGCGTAGAAGCGCCACTCCTGCACATAACTGCCGAGGAACTTGGCCAAAGACGGTGTGCGCAGCTCCTGGGAGAGCAGCAACCCCTCATCCCCCGTGCGCTCCGCCGCCAGGTAACCGCGCACCGAGGTGGCGCCGCCAGCGGAATACTGCTCGTTGGACACCAGCGGTCCCGAGGCCAACTGGAAGCCGGCCTTGGACGCCGACTGCCAGTCGTTGGCGAAGGTGTAGGTGTAATTGGCATCGCCCTTGAGCACGGCGAAACTCGGGCTGGAGTCCCAGCGCTTGGCACGGAATTCTTCGGCGTCGCTGCCATAGCCAAAGAATGCGCGGGTGCCGACGACCAGGTTCAAGCCCAGGCCCAGCTGGGATTTTTCGCTGTAGCGGTAGCCGTTGTAGCCAAAGGTGAACGGGGCATACTTGAGCGGCACCTGGTCGCTGCTGGCGCCGAATTTCAGCTGTTCGTCGAAGTCCTTGAAGTCGATGCCGAAGGAGAACGAGTTGGCCCAGTTCCCGTCCAGCGGCAGGTTGTAGATCGCCGACACCCCGTAGGAATGGCCCTTGCCCAACACGTTGCTGCCGCCGATAGTGGCGATGTTGCTGTCGGACTGATAACCGGAAAACTGCACGGTCCAGCGCTCATCCAGCGGCGCGCTGTAGGAACCCGACCAGACCTTGGCATTCGAGCTGTCCTGGGGCGCGGTGAAATACGTCAGCGAGATGCTGTGGCCCAGTTGCCAGAGGTTGTCGTAGCCCAGGGTCGCGACCGAGCGCAGCTTCTCGGTGTCGGCGCTGTAGTCGTTGTTCAGGCCGATACTGGCGTGCCATGGGTTCTGGTCCTCCACCTGCAAGTCGACGTCCATCGTGCCGGGGCGCTGCCCCTCGCGGACCAGCGGCGTGACCTGGCGCCCGGCACTGCGGTTGAGCCCGGCCAGCTGGGTTTGCACGCTGGCGAAATCCGGCACGGCGCCTTCCTTGAGCGCCGGTACTTCCTCGCGGATTTCCACCGGCGAGTAATGCTTGGCCCCCACCACCCGCACGCGGCCGACCTTGGTTTCGCTGACTTGCAGGTAGACGATGCCGTCATCGACCTTCTGCTCCGGCAGCTCCACAAACACCGACTGGTAGCCACGCGCCTGGTAGATCTTCTGCAGCGCGTCGCGGGCGCCTTCGATATCGTTCAGGGTCTTTTGCGGGCCGAGAAACGGGTACACCGCCTCTTCGATCGTTGCCGCGTCGAGCACGGTATTGCCGCGCACGAAGTACTCGTTGACGTCCACCCGGCGCGCCGGGGCATCGCCCTCTTCGGCCAGCGCCGGCTGCACCAAGGTGCCCAGCGCCAGGCAACACAGCGCCAGCGTTGACTTGAACAGATGCTCCACACAGCCCCCTAAATATCTAAAATGTTGCGCCCTCGCCGATTGCACGGCGTTTGGCCTGCTCAATTGCGGGTTGTCGAAAGTTGGCTGTGCCGTGCCAGCCAGGTGTGCAACAAGGCGAAGTTCAACGAGAACTCCGGCATGTGCAGCAAGGCGCCACAAAACACTTCACCGATGACGGTCTGGATCAATTGCACCGCCCGCGGGTTGCTCAACAGGGTGGCGATATCGCGCTGCAGCACCTGGATGCCCCACACCTTCTGGTGCAGGTCGAGGCCGACGAACCAGCGGAACAGCAGGTTGTAATTGAGCTGTTCGTGCAATTGCTGTTCGCTGGGCACGGAGTACAGCAATTGCAGCAGCAGGATCTGCAACACGGTGCGCGGCGCGATCTGCATCCCGGGTGCGGGCTGCAGCAGGTCGTGGTGCCGGTCGAACACCGCATCGATCTGCGGGCGCAACAACACCAGCGAATGGCCGGCGGGGATGTAGCTGGAGACTTCCTTCAAAGCGCCCTGCCAATCGTCCTGCGAAACGATCCACACCCAGGGCGCGCCGTAGCGGTACACCGAAACCGGCTTCTTGCGCGCGGCTTCGACGATCTTCGACAGGCGCTGATCGAGCTCCTGCATGCCGACTTTCGAGTAACGTTCCATAGTTCCCATGTGCCCCACTCCTGGCGTCCTGCTGACGGCTGGGGAGACGACTTGTGGCCGCCTCCAGCGCGTTACATAGGCAAGACGGGCGTGGCCGGGCACTACCGAACTTTTGTCACGAAAGCTTCATTTTGGATTGAGTGGGGGGCATTTTTTGGGGAGGGGGTGATCGGCTACATGTCCGGTTCTTTGGGTTCTGATCCATGGAGATATCTGATCTATGGAGATCAAAATGTGGGAGGGGGTTTGCCCCCGATGGCAGTGTGTCAGTCACTAAATGCATAACTGATCCACCGCCATCGGGGGCAAGCCCCCTCCCACCCTTCCAGCCGAGTTAGCCATGAAACACCAGCCTGCTATTAGGCCGCCGCGCCAACAGCAAAAAAAACGGGGCAATCACTGATTGCCCCAAACGTACATCGAGAGGTCCTTCCACCTACAACGTGATCTGCTTGCGCTCCTCATCCGTCAACCGCGCACGCGCCTGTTCGCTCAACGGCCCCGCGCCCAGCACCTGCACCGGGCTGTTGGGGTTGTACTCCGAGGTTTTCTGCTGTTCCTGCGGCTCGCGCTGCACCGGCTCGGAGCCAAAGCTCAACACTTCCACCGTCACGATCGACGCCCTGCCCTGCTTGGCCGCCGCCTGCTGGCTGCGCGCCGCGTCTTCCGCCGCCTGGGACGCCGCCGCCCCCGCGGCGCTGGCCGAGGTCATGGCGCCGGTGTTGACGGTGGCCGTCACCGGCACCCCGGACGACTTGCCCTGGGTCTGGATGTTCGCCGCGTTGACCACGTGCAAAGCGGCGATGTTGACGTTGCCCGAGACCCGAATGCCCGCCTCGCCCGCGTCGATGGTGCCGGCCGGAGCCAGCAGGTCGATGTCACCGGCCGGCACTTCGGCAATCGGTGCCAGGGTGGCAATACCGGCACCGGCGCTTGGCACACTGGGTGACAAGGTCACGTTGCCCCAGGTGTCATAGAGCCGCTTGGGCGGTGTGTACAGCACGGTGGTTTTCGAGCCACGGCCGGCGTTGATGTCGCCTTCGTTGGACCAGGCGAGAATCGCCCCGCCAAAGGTGGTCATGATCCGGCTCTGGCCTAGCAGGATGCTGCCCCGGGAATACAATTGAATATCCCCGGCACCCTGCGTGAGGACCCCAGCACTGGCCGGCGGCACGTTGCCTTCAATCCCGAACACCTGCTGCCCGCCCGGGCTGAGCATCTGGATATTGCCGCCAAACAGGGTATGCACCCCGGCACCGCCGTACAGGGTGATGTCGCCGTTGTACACGATCGGGTTACCCGCCACGTCCTTGCTCGGCAACAGTGCGTTGATGGCCGCGCGGCTGCGGACAAAGCTACCGGAACGCGGGCCAGCGGCCAGGTTGTATTCGCGACCACCTTCGCGCACTTCGGCGAAGTACACCGAACGGGCGAAGATGCGTTGCTGCTCGGGGCCCAAGCCTGCAAAGTACGCCCGCGCCTGCTCGGCATCGCCGCTGAAGGCGTAGCGCTCGTTGAGCCATTGCAACAGTTCGGCCTCGTAGGTTTTCGCCACCTTGCCGGCTTGCGCGGCCAGCGCGACACCCTCGACCGCCTGATTAGCGCGGTCCAGGTAGGGCGTGACGAACTTCAGGTAATCCAGGCCGTTGAGCCCGACCCCGGCTTCCAGCACGATGGATGCCCCCGGACGGGAGTCGCCCACCGCCACCGGTCCCAGGCTGGTGATGGATGCTTTGTCGGCCATCAACAGGTTGCGCCCGGCACTGACTTCCAGGGTGCCGGGGCCGGCGACGTTGAAGCTGCTGTAGAGAATGTCGCGCCCGGCAGAAACCACTGACACGTCCTCAGGGCGGCTGTGAACGAACAGGTTGCCGCGGCTTTCACCCAAGTAATCGCCGTTGTAACCCAACAGTTTAGGAAGCACCGTCGACGAGCCCATATCGGTACCTGAACTGACAATGTCGCGCCCCGCCCGCATCCAGACCGGGCCTGCGGACTCATAGCGGACCTGGCCTTGACGCGGGCTGCCGAACGTCAGGATCTCACCGCTGCGCAGCCCCACGATGTCGCCCTGCTGGGCATAAAACCTGGCCGGCTCTGCCTGGGAAGCCGGACGCGCAAGATCAGTCGCGCTGCGGAAGGCGAACAAGGAAAGGTCGTCCTGTATCGCGTCACTGCCCAGGTTGTTGACGACTAGGCTGAACCCATTCCTGCCGACAAAGGCTGGCGCGAACGGCGTCGGTATAGCACCCTGGCTGTCACCCGACTGGTTGACCGCATAACCGCTGGCGTAAATTGAGTCCCCGGCCAACATGGCCAATCGTCCTTTGCTCGACGGCGCCAATAACAGCGAATAAGCGGGATTGTTAGGCAGCGGGCCAGCACCCAGCGCGGATGCGCCGAGATAAATACTGCCATTGGCTGCTACCACGCCGAGCTTGGAGGGGAAGATGAAACGCCCGTCCGAACTGGAGTAGTTTTGCTCGGGCAGAGGATTCAGCTGGCCATTGGCGCTCAGCGACATGCTCTGCACGCTAGGCGTCAAACTGCCACCTGCGGAGAACAAGTCGATGGCGGTACGCTCGGTCCATAATGAGAACCATGTGGTGCCATTGCCATAAGCGCTACCGTTGTAACTGAACGCTTGGGTATTTTCGGTAGAGACGCGTCCAGGGTCGCCGGTCCCCGCCAACACCAGGTCACCTCGCGTCGACAGCGTGGCCGTGGCGTCGCCCAGCATCAAGGTGATCCCGCCCGTGGCCGTGCCCAGGCTTGCGGTGTACGGCGAGTAGGCTCGGCTTTCCTTGACATCCTGATCGTTACGCATACTGCCGTAATTCAAGGCAATGCCCCCCAGACTGCCTGCCTGCAGGTTCAAGGCGCCACGCAGGTTGGTCAGCACGCCATTGAGGCTGAGTGTTTGTGCCTTATAGTCGACTGATTGCAAGCTGGCGGCATTACTGCGGGTCGCACGAGCGTCCAGCCCAGGGTTCAAATCGCCTCCCATGCGTACATCCAGGTCGCCGCCCCCCGTCAACAGCAATTGACCGTCCACCACCCGCCCGGTACTCCCCACTGCCAACACCAGGCCTTCACTGCGCGGTGCTCTCAAGCCATCCACGGAGCCACGGCGCGTCTGCATGCCACCATCGCTGCCCAGGTCCAGGGTCAGATTGCCGCCGCCCAGCGTGCCGACACCGGTGAACCCCACCAGGCGTGGCAGCTGGTCTATCTGTGCAGCGTCGTCAAAATACCGGTTGGCAGTGCCGCTTTTGCCCTTTATATAAGTGCCAAAGTTGATCCACCAACTGGTCGGTATCGGGGTGACACCCGCCGTGCTGCCTGTGCCTTGGCGCCACAACCAGTTGCCCAGGTTCGCACTGTTGAGTTGGCTGCGACCGTCATTGTCCATTGGCCTATCTTGCATCGACGTCCAGACAGCGCCCGTCAGGCTACCGCCGGTGCGCAGCAACACGTTGCCGCCGCCGTCGGGGTACCAGGCGGCGTAAGGGCTGGCGCTGCTTTCATCGACCAAGGCTTCATACGCCTTGGCCGCGCTGCCCAGCACCGTCCCATCCTCAGCGGTGACGCGAGCCTGGTTGAAGTCGGCGGCGGCACCACCTGCGCGAGACGCGCTGGACGCCCCTGCGGTGTACACGCCGTAGGGCGATTGCATTGAGACGTTGCCCGCAGCGATCAGATCCAGATCACCGGTGCCGGTGCGCAGCACACTGAAATGCTGACTCACGGGTGAAACCAGTTTGACCGGACCGACGATCACCTGTTCAGGGATTGCTGGAGTGGGTTCGCCCAAGGAAACGCACAGATCTGCGTCGCACATACTTTCGTTTTCGGGTGACACCGGCGCCCCGGGAGTAAAGCCAAACAACTCGGCTAAGTCGCTCCACACGTAGTTGACGCGCACGCACAAGTCCGGGCAAGAAGCCCACTCGGACTCCGGCACCGGAGTACCCGCCGTGACGCCGAACAGCTCGGCGGCAAAGTCACTCCAGTACCAGGCGCCGCCTGGCCGGGCCGGTTGCCCCGGGATGATGGTTTTACTGTGAGTCTCGTAAATGCCGTAGTGCGTGTCCGCCAGGGTCAGGTCGCCGGCAAAGGCCGGCTGGATAGAACGCGTGTCGGCCGCCTGGGTATCAGCACCGGACACCAGACGCAACGACCACGACTGCGAGCCTTCGGCCAACATCGGCGCTACAGCCCAGTTCTGGCGTGCCGTGGCGCCGGTCACGGTGCGCAACGGCACCGATATCGCGCCGTTCGGCAGTTTGACGTCCGTGCCATAAGGAATCAGCGCGCCAACCTTGAGAGCCAGGTTCACAGCCAGCAAAACACCGTCGGTCGCACTGCCGATCAGCACCCCTCGGCTGGGTAACGGCACGCCGGCCGGCCAGGTCATCGCGCGCAGGGCGGCAGCGCCCGCCAATACGGTGCCGGCGTCCAGTCGTGTATCGGCAGCGAGCACCACAGGTTGTTGCAACAACGTGCCGGCGGCATACAGCAGGTTGCCGGCGCTGTCGCGCACTGCCGCGCTCAACACGGTATTGGCCGGCAGGGTCAGTGGCGCATCGAGGATGCCCTGCGTCGGCAGCACAGTGCCTTGCGCCAGCGTGGTGGCCTGGATCGGTAACGAGTAGTTGAGGGTCTTGCCAGTGGGGAATGCACTGCCCTCTGCCAGCACCACACCAGGGCCGGGCACGATCACATCGCTGCCGAACCCTTGCAGGCCGGGAGTCAGCACCCAGCCGTTGTCGTCCGGGGTGGGCGGCGGCGGGGCAAAACCGTCGTTGATGCTGCCGTAGACGTCCAGATTGCCACCGGCACGCACCACCAGGCTGCCGACCTCGCCCGAACCATACACCGACGTCTTCGGCGTATTGCGGTTGAGGCTGGCATAGCGCATGCCCGACAGGTCCAGGTCGCCACTGACCACCAGATCGCCTTCGGCGACGATTTCCACGCCTGGGCGCAGGTGGAAGGCGTCGGCGTAGCGGCTGTTGTTCAAGCCCGCCAGCTTGCCTTGCGTCAACCCGAGGTTGTTCAAGGCATTGTTGATAAAGGTTTCACTGAGCGCGTGTTTTTTATTCAGGTATTCCTGATCGATCACCTGATACGGCCGGCCACTGGCCGACGGCTCAACGCCGGGCGGCGCATCGGTGTAACGGGCAACGGCGTTCAGCGCGATGGAGCGAGCGCCAAGGATATCGACGCGCCCGCGCGCATCGATGGCCACGTCATTGGCATTCAGCCGGGGGGCATTCAGTTCCAGGGTGCCACGGGCCAGGCCGTCGTATTGCCCCGGGCCACGACCCAGGACCGCAGCCGTGCCGTGGCGCACGTCGATACGCGCGCCATCGGCCAAGGTCAATTGACCGTCACCGCTGTTGAGTTCAACCATCGCCCGGTTCGGCGCATCGATGATTTTGCCGTAGCTGTCGACCCGCAACGCCGTACCGTGGGCATCCAGCACCGCACTGCCGGCGAGGGTCAGACCCTGCTTGCCGGCCAGGCGGATACTGCCGACCCGCTCACCACTGGCGTCGATAGTGCCCACCACCGTCAAACTGCCGTTATCCACCGAGACGTTGACCTGATTGGCCTTGAGTTCATCGCCGATAACCAGGTTGCCCTGCTTGAGCTGGAAGCTGCGCGAACCCCACACCTGTCCCTGGTTCAAGCGTTGGTTCAACGCGGCGAAATCCCCCATCTGCTGCGCACGAATGTCCACCCCGCCCGCCTGGTACGGTACCAGGGTGCCACCGGCATCGTAATAGCCGCTGCTACCGGCGCGGATCTGCCCTTGCAAGTCGACCTGCCCTGCTCCGGCGTCCACCGCCACGGCTTTGAGCAGGCCACCTTGGTTGTATCGGGCTGACAGGTCGACGAGCGCACCTGCCGCCTGATAAATGTTGCCGTGGCGGCTTTCCAGGCTGACGTCACCGCCCCAGCTGTATTTGCTCACGTCGTTGTTCCGCACGGTGCGACCACTGAGGTCCAGACGCGAAGAGGCGCCCAGGGTCAGCGCTTCATCGGCGCTGAGGGTCAGCTTGCCGCTGGGCAACACCACCGCCGTATCGACCGCCACGCTGCGCCCGGACAGCAATAACTCGGCGCCCAACGCGTCGATGGCCGTCGCATCCGCCGGGGCCGCACTGTTGGCCGGGGCCACTACGGTCACTGCGCCACCGGCGGTGATCCGGTTGACCGAACCGGCTTCACCGGTCAACAGCGGCGCGGTGATGGTCAAGTTGCCGCCACTGTAGGCAAAGCCCTTGCCCGCTTCATAAGCGCCCTGGGACTGATGCACCGCCAGGCTGCCTTTGTGGTTGGCCGTAATGCGTTCGTCGGCGTTGAGGTGGACATTGGCAAAGCCCAGGGTCATGCGGCCATTCTCGGTCAGGCCATCGGGCTGGGCATTGCGGCCATAGCCAAATTCGATGCGCCGAGCCTGCAGCTCCAGGGTGCCGCTGCCGGTGCCCGCACCTTGGTTGATCACAGCCGGCGGCGCACTGGTATCGCCTCCCCACACCAAGGTGCCGGTCTGGATCAACGCCACATCCGCCGCGTTGCCATAGCCATAGATCGCCGGAGTCGTCAGTAACAGTTCATCCAGCAGTGACTTACCCGAGCTGTCGAGGGTGCTCAGGGTGGCGCTGCCATAGAAGTTCAAGGATTGCCCAGCTGTCAGTGCCAGGCTTTTCAGGGCCGGTGCGCCGCGTGAGGTATCGCCGCGCAACAGGCGATCCATCACTTGCTGATTGAGGGTCAAGCCCGACGGCAACACGCCGCGCGCGGCGGCCTCAGCCAACGCCTCCGGGCTGCCGACGTTGATCCCACCCACCGCCAGCGCCAGATGACGGGTGCCGTAGCGCACACCGTCACCCAAGGCAAAGCGGTTGGTGGTGGCAAAGGCAATCGAGCCCTCGGAATACAGTGACGTTTCACCGCTGCAAGCCCCTGGATTGCACTGGCCGATCAGGATGCTGCCTGGTCCTCTATTATTGTCGCCAGCGGTTGGGGCCAGCATCTGCAAGCGCCCATTGGACACTGCCAGGACACTATGAGCGCCTGGTCGATAGATAAAACCATCATCCGAGTCATAGGCAGCCTTGCCGAGCCCCAGGGTGTTGATCGACGCACCTTGTTCGATCTCAATGGCGCCCGAGGACGTACCCGTCATCAAGAACACTTCCGGCGCCGCCAAGCTCGCACCTTGACGCACAACCACCGAGTTCGCGCTGGATCCTGTGTCGAACCCGACAAAATTACCACCCTGGCCGTACATCACCGTCGTCAAGCCGCCCACCACCAAACGGGCGGCCCCCAAGGCATTCAAATCGCTGGCGCGTACCGCCACTGTCGACGGCGTGGTACTGGCTTGGGCAGTGTCAGAAATCACCTCGATAGCGTCGCCCTGCACCGTTACAGTGGCACCGAATCCACCCTCCGCGGGTTTAAAACGCCCCTCGCCATCAAAGGTGAACCCCACGTCTTTTTGACCGGCGATCAGTTGCAACTTCAGGGTTTTGGCGTCGGCTTCAAGGGCCGCACGCGGGACGCCCAGGCGCGCAGCGTCAGCGCGCACGAAGTCTGCGTAACGGGTTTCGTTGTACTGGGAATACCGGCGCAATACCGCCGCCGGCGTGACGATCACCTGGCTCGACAGGCTGTCGCGAATGCCGGTGTGGGCAATCGACAGGAAGCCCTCGGTTGACCAGGAACCGTTATTCATGGCCGAAGCGTTCGGCATCGAACCTGCGGCAAACGCCGTTGCCAAGCCGTTGATCTCGACCCGAAACGCCCCCGGCAACAAGGCGTAACTAGACGGCAGCAAGGTGTAGGTCCCCGCCGGCAAGCCTGGAACCCCGGCACCGATACTGATTTGTTGCCCCACCAGCGGCTGGGTCGCACCCGGCTCGCCACCGCTGGGCGCGACTCCCGGCTGGGCGCCGGGAACAATCGCATAGATCGGGTTGGTGGCCAGCCCCGGCAAGGTAAAGCGCCCGTCCGCACCGATTTGCACCAACGGGTTGTAGCGCGCATCGGTGGAGCCGCCGCGCCCGGAGACAAACGCCGCGCCGAGCAACTCACCGCCACCGGCAAGGTCCAGCACCGCGCCCTGCTGCACATTCAGCGAGCGCCCGACCAATTGCATACCAACGGCCAGACTGCCCGTGTTATAGGTGCCGCCGACGCCCAGCAACTCCACCTGTTTGCCGTTGTACTGCCAGGTCACGCCGTCGACTGTCCCGCCATACGGCAGCACCAGGCCACCGGCGCTGACGGAGGTCAGGCTGCCAGGCAACAGGCTAATCACTTTGGTGGAACGGACGATGCCGCCATCCATGCCCAGGGTCAGCACGCCCATGGGCGCCCGTAACACGCCGCCTTGTTCGATGGTCGAGGCACTCAGCAGTAAGCTGCCAAACACTGAATAAGGTTGCGCCGGGGCCTCACTGCCGACCCGGCCGATGCGCAAGGTGCGTGTCGGGTCAAAGTCGCTGTTAGGCCCCGTGTAGCCGGCCGTGACCTCGGCAACGGCCCCCGTAGCCGGGTAAATCTGCGCCGCCGTCAGGCTCAAGTCGGCCTGGGTGGTCAAGGCGGTTTTAGTATTGTTCGCGCTGCGGGCCAGAAAGCGCATATCCCCCAGGCTGACCAACTGGGCCTGATCGAAGGCGCGTCGGTCAATGCCGTTGGCCAACGCCTTGGAGCGCTCGGCATGGGCACCGAAGTTGAGGCTATCACGCACATCCAGCACGTTTGCCGCTTCAACCCTCAAGAGCCCGGCTGTACCCTGCGTGGAAACGCCACCCTGGACCGTCGGACGAACGGCGCCGTCGCTGCCCTGGCTGTTGTTGCCAACCCCGGCCAGGCGTACATAAGGCGCCGCCAGGAGCACCTGGGACTGTCGGGGCGCGCCATCCGTCAACGCCATGGCCCCGGAATACAGGCTCAGGCTCTGCCCCAGACGCAGGGACACGTCACCGTCGAAGCTGATCAGACCATTGCTCAACAGCGACAGGTTATCGAAGCCGCCGGCGTCGACCTGGCTGACCGTGAGCCGGCCATGACCGTAGACCAGGCTGCCCGCGGCCGATTCGGGGGTGCTGCCGGCGGGCAACGGCACGCCCGGATCGGCGGCACTGACAATCAATTCACGGGCTTGCCGCACGCGAGCCGCGGCCGATTCGGCGTACAGCGGCGTTTCCAACGCCAGGCTCAGGGAACCACCCGCCGCACCGGCACCACCGCTGCCGGCCTTGAGCGTACCGTCGAGGTACACGCCGGTGTTGGATGCCAGGGAGATGTTGCCGCCACGGCTGGCGATCACGCTCGGGCCGGCACCGTCCAGGTCCAGCACCGCCTGGCTGCCGGAAGCGTCAAGGCGCGCGCCTTCGCGCACCACCACAAACAAGTTGGCGGCGGAGGCGATCCCAGTGGCCGGGTCGATCACCCCGCCAATCACGATAGTGCCGCCCTGGCCGACCGTACCGTAGCGCCGGCCGAGACTGTCCACTGCGGTGAACGCCCGCCCGGCCACGTCCAGTACTGCGTGTTCACCGATCCAGATCGAACGGCCATGGCCCTGGTTTTCAACGCCATCGGCCACGTTGGGTTGCACGCTGACAGCGCCCAGCGTGATGCTGCCACCCCAGGCATTCAGGCTGCCATCCACGGTCAACTGGCCAATGCTGCGTAGACTGATCGCTTGACCCGGATCAACCTCAATCCGCGCGCCCTGGCCGATGCGCAGTTGCGCCGACGCCATCTGCGCCGCTGTCGACAACAACGTACCGGCTTGCAAGCTCACACTCGCGCCTTTGCGGGGGGTCAACAGGCCCTTGGTGGGGTTTTCCTGATACTGCGGCGGAGTCCAGATCTCCAGCGCAGTGCGTGGCGCTGCACCGCTCGCCACGCTTTGTGCGTTGTCATTGAGGCGGTACACCGGGGTTGTCACGGCAAGCTGGGTGCCATCGGCGACCACCAGACCTTCATTGCCCGTGATGTCATAGGCGCCAAAGCCCTTATTGAAGAACCCACTGCCGAGCTGCAACGTCCCGGTACCTGGGGCAACCGCCGAATCGCTGATCAGCACCTGGCCGGCCTGCACACTCAGGCGCCCGCCGCCATTGACCCCATACCCGAGCAACTCACCGTCGAGGGCCAGGCTGCCTCGGCTGTCGCCACTATTGGCGTTGGCCGCGAGCGTCAGGTCACCACCCTTGCCGCCAGTGAGCTGGCCCTTGGCATCCAGGGCTGCGCCGGATGACACGTCGACCTGGCTACCTGCCGTCAGGGTCATATCACCGCTACTGCGCAACGCCACGCTGCCGCCGTTGAGATAGGGCAAACGGCTGCCATCGCCGGTGCCCAGCCGCTGATTGCTCCACAAGCCGCTGGCATCCAGGGACACGCCGTTGTTCACCGTCAGGCTGCCACGCCCGCCGAGGGTCACATCGACTTTGCCGGCGGGGGTGATCTGCGTTTGTACGTTACCCAGTTGCAGGCTGCCGGAATGCGCGGTCAGGTTGGCATTGACCTCGATTTTCGGAGCAAACAGGGTGATGTCGCCGGCTGCGGCCACCTCCAGCGCACTGTTGACCAGAATCGAACCGGTGCTGGCGATTTTGATCGCGCCCAGCTCCGTCGCGTTCAAGGCATCGGTGTCCAGATAGAGCGTGGACACCCGATCAGCCGGCAGTGCGGTGGTCAAGTCCAGACCTGCGGCGATAGCCGCCGCCCGCTGCCCGAGCACGACGTTTTTCACGGTGCCGGCATCCGCCCCCAGGGCGTACTGCAACGTGGCGCTGTCCTTGACGTAATACGGCACGTAACTACCGACCACGAATTGGGCACCGCGGGCCACGGCTTTTTGCGATTGCAAATAACCGTCCAGGCCTTTTTGCGCGGCCTGGGTCTGGCGTTCGCCCTGATAGGTGTCACCCACAACCTGGCCCTCCAGAACCGCACTGGCGGTACTGACGACCAAGCGTCCGGCATCGCGCCCCACGGTGTAGGCACCTTCTGAACGCTCACGCGGGGCGATCAAAGGGTTGTAGTAATACTCGGTCACGCCCCAGCGCTGGCTGTGGTCCTCATAGCCTTTGTAAATCCCGCTGTAGAGCAAGTCCCCCGGCGCGGTGGACAGTTCATACAAACGCCCGTCCGGCCCTTTGAGCCAGGTTTGCTGGACCTTGCCCGCCTGCACATCGAGGGTGCCGCCGGACAGGTTGATCTGCGAACCCTGTTGGGTCACCACGTCCTTACCGCTGAAGGTCACCGTACCGCCCTGGGCCATCCACTCGCCAATGCCGTGGTTACGGGTGCCCAAATAACCGCCCACTTCCAGCAGGCCGCCTGCGGTGTACCAGCGGTCGGTGGCATAGCCATTGGTGCCAGCCGCGACAAAAATCAAGTCGCGGACATCCACCCACACATCGTTGTTATTCAGGGACTTGTCGTCGCGATTGACCGCCGCATCGCGCTGCTCGTTGCCTTGGATATTGACCTTGACGCTATTGGACGCCATCGACACCTTGACCCCGGTGGCGCCGGACACGTCGATCACCGCGCCGTCGCGCACCAGGGTGCGCTGCGCAGCCTTGATACCGACTTGGCCGCCAGTGGCCAGGGTCACGGAACCGCTGCGAAAATCCACCGTGCCGTCGCTGGTGATTTCCACCAGGGACTGGTCACGGCGGTAGGTATCGGCCGGCACAATGTTGCCGTTCTGATCGAGCGACGGCGTCATCAGCCCGGCGCGCTGGCTGTCGAGGGCGCTGCTGCTGTCGAGCAAAATCGCGCTGAGGCTGCCCTCGCCCAGGGTCACGCTAGCGTTGTTGCCCGTGCCCTTTACATGCAGGGTACCCCGGGCTTCCACCGACGAACTGGCGAGTAACACACCGTTTTGCAACACCTGCTGGCCAGCCAGGGTGATGTCACCGGTAGAGGCCTGAATCAGCCCGCTGTTGCTGACCTTGCCGCTGCCGGTGACGCTGACTTCATTGCCCCGCGTGGTGGACGCAACATTGCCATCGGTGCTGTAGCCCTTCTTGATCACAAAGCTGTCGCCCGCCGCCAGGGTGGTCTGGCCTCGCGCGGTGGAAATGGTCCCGGCGTTCTCCACCTCTTTGCCGAGCAACAGCACATAACCGCCGCCCGCAGTGGAGGTGGCGGGCACCTGGGTCTGGATCTGCGCGCCACGCTCGACCGTCACCTTGCCGGCGGCCTGGGTGAAACCGGGCGCGCTGTTGCTTGAACTGTACAGCCCCTTGGCGGTGAATTGCTCATCGCTGAAGCCCGTGGCGGCAGCCACCAGGTTGCGCACGTTGACCTGGCTGCTGCCGCTGAACACGACGCCGTTGCTGTTGAGGATCAGCACCGTGCCGTCAGCCTTGAGAGCCCCTTGGATCTGGCTCGGCGCCGTGCTGTTGTTGACCTTGTTGAGCGCGGCCCAATCGCTGTTCTGTTGGAACTGCACGGTGGTGTTGCGACCGATGTTGAAGGTGTCCCAATTGAGGATCGCCTTATCGGCCGTTTGCTTGATCGAGACCAGCGTCTTGCCGTTGGCATCGGTTTGCACCGGCCCCTCGGCGTTGACGAACAGCGGCTTGCCATCCGCGCCGATCACCACATTCAAGCCGTTGCCGCCCAGACCGTTATGGATCGTCTCCGGCCCCGCGCTGGCGTTATTGCGGGCAGCGGCCTGCGCCGCCTGTTGCGCGGCAATTGCGGCGACGCTGGTGTTGAGGGTCTGAAAGGAGCGTTGCAACTGCTGACCAAGCACCTGTTGCTGGGCCAACGGCGGCGGCGTTCCCGGTGACGTCGCGCCAGGGCGTGCGCCGCCATCGGCCTGCGTCACGCCCTTGGCGGCAAACCAACCCGAACTGAACGCCTGGGGCTGCGCCGCGTGGGCACCGCCGGTAAATACCAGCAGTGCGATCACATGGGCCAGGGGTTTAAGGCGCAACACCGGTTGACCGGCAGTGGCAGGCACGTTGGCAGCGCGGTTGGCAGGCAGCTTCAGACGGGAACGCATCACTTACAGGTCCTTTTGACGGGGCAGGCGAACGACGGGCGCGCGAACACTGCGCGGGCACGTGTTGTGGTTATTGCTTAAGGCGGTTGCCGAGGGGTGCGACCGAACTGATGTCACACAATGTTCATACAACGCGGTTCAACTGGCGGGTCGCGATGCACAACGACAAAACCGGCAATGACGCGAAGTCATTGCCGGTTGTGGGGCCAACCCTGTCGAGACGGGGTGTTACAGCGGACGACCGATACCGTTGCAGGTGTTGGTGTCGCCGATGCGCAGCGAGCTGGTGGTGGCAACGAAGTTGTCGTAGACCGCTTTCTGCCAGGTGGTGGACAACGGAATGAACGAGTGGCTGCTGATAGCCGCGTTGTTCACGCCAGTGTAGTGACGTTTCAGGAAAGTCTGGATGCGGGTGTTGTCAGCGGTGTCTTTGTAGCACTGGCTGAAGACCAGGTTGGTGTAGCCGACGATGGGGTAGCCCGCAGTCGGGTTGGCAAACGTGGGGACCCAGTTCAACGGGTCGGTGGCGGCGGCGGAACCGACGGTCGGTGGCGCAATAGTATCGAGAGAAGCTTGAACGTTCACTTCAGTCGGCAGGAAGCCATTGACCGAGGCAACGGCGGCGGCGCTGTTGAACGCTGCGTAGTCAGGGCTGACGTAACCGATGGCACCGTTGTTATTGGTGATCGCGGTGGCGACACCTTGGCTGCCGGTTACAGCGAGGTAGCTTGAACCGACCGGAGCGCTGGTGGCTGGGTCAAAGCCGATGGCGGTGACGAAGCTGTTGCTGACATTCGGTACCGACGCGGGTTTTACCGCTTTGAGGTGGTTGGTAAAAATCTCGGTGGTCCCGCTGGTTTCCTGACGGTAGACCACTTTGATCTGCAGGTCTGGACCGGCAGCCCCGTTGAATTGCACGTTTTTCCAGTTAGTGATCTTGCCGGCGAAGATATCAGCCAACTGAGCACTGGTGAGCTGCAGCGAGGTTTTACCGTCGATGTGGTAAGGCACGGTCACCGAAGTGGCTTCAGCCGGGACTTGAACCAGCGGGCCATAGGCGGCGCGGCCTTTAACGGTATCAGCGTTGTAAGCAGCCAGTTCCGCGGCGCTCACCACCGAATCGCTACCGGCATAGTCAACGGTGATACCCGAGGCCAATTTCAGCTTGGTCGAATCGTTACCGAAGAACGCCTTCTTGCCGTCGCCGCTGCCTACACCGATGTAGGGGCTAAAACCTGGAATGCTGGCAGAGAGGATGCCGGTAGCCGTCGTCGATGTGGCAGTGCTGCCGTAGAGTTTTTCCGGCAAGGTGGCCCCGCCACCGACCACTGCGGCCATGGATTGGGCCGAAGCCAGTGCTGCAACTGCCAAAGAGGCCGCGATCATAGTGCGCTTAAACATGAAGAATCTCCTTTCGTCGTGTTTGTACGTTTGAGGTAGATGGCTCTTGCATGACGCCATGGCTTCGGTCCCAAGCCGTGTTCCGGGGGTGGCTGGGGGTGAGGCCATGGCTAGAGAATTTCGCAGCTTCCGATGACAGCTAAGGGAAAAAACCTCGGGAGGAAGGGCTTGATTTTTAAAAAGATTCTCGGGTGTTTTGGTCATGGTTTTGAGCGGTTTGGAGGCAGGTGACAGCGCGGTTTCAGTGGGGGTTTCGTCAAGGCGGCGTAGGCTGCGGCGAGGGGCTTGGCTGTGACGAAACGATGAACCCGAGGTTGCGGGCTGGCGGTATCGGCCCACCCCAAAATCAACTGAACAGGTAGGGTCCAATGTGGGAGGGGGCTTGCCCCCGATGAGGGAGTGTCAGCCAAAGATGCATAGATTGACCCATCGCAATCGGGGGCAAGCCCCCTCCCACATTCAGGTCACCAGTTGGTTGATCTCGATGATCGGCAACAGCACCGCCATCACGATCACCAGCACCACGGCGCCCATCACTACGATCATCAGTGGCTCGAGCAGCGCGGTCATGCCCATGGCGCGGCGTTCGATGTCCCGCGACAGGGTCTGCGCCGCGCGTTCGAGCATGGGCGGCAGTGAGCCGGTTTTTTCACCGCTGGCGATCAGGTGGATCAGCACCGGTGGGAACACCTTCTCCACCGCCAGCGCCGGAGCGAGGTTGACGCCCTCGCGCACTTTGGCGGTGGCGTCGTTGACGCACTGGCTCAGGCGCTCGTTGGACAGGGTCTGGCGCGCGGCTTCGAGGGCGCGCAACAGCGGCACGCCAGCACCGCCGAGGATCGCCAGGGTCGAGGCAAATCGGGCGGTGTTCAGGCCCAGCACAAAGCGCCCGATCAGCGGCAAGCGCAGCACGCGGCTGTGCCAGTTCAAGCGCGCCACCGGGTCGCGCAGGTACAGGCGCCAGCCCCAGAAGCTGCCGACGATCCCGGCAAAACACAGCCACCCCCAGGCGCGGATGAAGTCGCTGGCGTTGAGCATCGCCAGCGTCAGCCCCGGCAGGTCCTGGCGCGCCTGGGAGAACGCGCTGACCACCTGGGGCACTACGTAGCTGAGCAGGAAAATCACAATGCCGATGGACACCAGCCCCACCACGCCGGGGTAGATGAATGCGGTGAGGATCTTGCCGCGCAGGTTGTTGCGCTCCTCGATGTAGTCGGCCAGGCGCTCCATCACCTGAGCCAGGTCGCCGGACTCCTCCCCCGCCGCGATCAGCGCACGGTAGATCGACGGAAAGTCCCGTGGCCGTGCCGCCAGGGCATCGGCCAGGCGCATGCCGCCGCGCACATCGGCGCGCACAGCGGCCAGGGTCTGGGCGATGTGTTTTTTCTCGGCCTGTTCCACCGTCGCGCTCAGCGCCGCTTCCAACGGCAGGCTGGCGCCGAGCAGGCTCGCCAGTTGCCGCGTGGCCCAGGCCAGGTCGTTGTCCGACAGCTTGGCGCTGAACAGGCTGCTGCCGCCCGCGGCCTGTTGATTGCCTTCGACCTGCACCAGAAGCGCGGTCAGGCCACGGCTGCGCAACGCGGCAAACGCCGCGCTCTGGCTGTCCGCCTCCAGGTGCCCGGCCTCGACCTTGCCGCTGGCGTCGGCGGCTTCATAGCGATAGCGATTCATCAGGCGTCCCGTGTTACGCGCAGGATTTCTTCGGCCGCGGTGGTGCCGCTGCGCACCCAGCGCTCGCCGTCTTCACGCATGCTGAACATGCCGGCGCGGCGTGCCGCCAGACGCAGCTCCTGCTCGCCAGCGCCCTGGTGGATCAGGCTGCGCACCTCGTCGTCGACGCAGAACAATTCATGGATACCGGTACGCCCGCTGTAGCCGATCTGGTTGCACTGCGCGCAGCCCACCGGGCGCCAGGTGCCCGGCACGGCCGGGTCTGCCTGCTTGCAGTGCGGGCACAGGCGCCGCACCAGGCGCTGGGCCAACACGCCCAACAGTGAAGACGCCAGCAGGAACGGTTCGACGCCCATATCGATCAGGCGGTTGACCGCCGACACCGCATCGTTAGTGTGCAGGGTGGCGAGCACCAGGTGGCCGGTGAGCGAGGCTTGCACGGCGATCTGGGCGGTCTCCAGGTCGCGGATTTCGCCGATCATGATGATGTCCGGGTCCTGGCGCAGGATCGCACGCAAGGCCAGGCCGAAGGTCATGTCGATCTTGGCGTTGACCTGGATCTGGCTGATGCCCGGCAAGTCGTACTCCACCGGGTCTTCGACAGTGAGGATATTGCTGGTGCTCGCATCCAGCCGCGCCAGCGCGGCATAGAGGCTGGTGGTCTTGCCGCTGCCGGTGGGCCCGGTGACCAACACGATGCCGTGGGGCTGGCGGATCAGCGTGTCGAGGCGCGCCAGCAGTTGCGGCTCCATGCCCAGGGTCTCCAGTTGCAGGCGCCCGGCCTGCTTGTCCAGCAAGCGCATCACTACGCGCTCGCCATGCCCGGTGGGCACTGTCGACACGCGGATATCAATCGGCCGCCCGGCCACGCGCAGGGCGATGCGGCCGTCCTGGGGCAGGCGTTTTTCGGCGATGTCGAGCTGGGCCATGATCTTGATCCGCGACACCAGCGCGCCATGCAGCGCCTTGCGCGGCGAGACCACGTCGCGCAGGGTGCCGTCGACGCGGTAGCGCACCACGGAGTGGGTTTCGTAGGGTTCGATATGGATATCACTGGCCTCATCGCGGGCGGCCTGGGTCAGCAAGGCGTTGATCATGCGGATCACCGGCGCGCCGTCCTGGGTGTCGAGCAGGTCGGTGATCTCGGGCATGTCCTGCATCAGGCGGTCGAGGTCGACTTCGTTTTCGGCGGCACCGACCACCGCAGCGGCGCTGCCGGTGTCGGCATAGGCGCTGGCGAGCAGGCCGTCGAGTTCATCATCGCGCACCTGTTCAACGCGGCTCTGGCCGAACTGACGTTGCACTTCGCTGATCGACCAGCCGGGGGTCGACGGGCAGACCGTCAGCAGCAGGCCGGCCTCGCCGGGACGCAGGAGGATGCGTTGGGATTTGGCCCAGGCGTAGGGCAGCAGGCTCATGGGGTTGACCCTTTTGGATTGAGTACATATCCGTTGCTGCGGTAACGGCGGCTTATGGTTCCGCCCTTACGGCGGGCCGCCGCGCACTGTAAATGTGGGAGGGGGCTTGCCCCCGATAGCGGTGTGTCAGTCAATTCATCTGTAACTGAACCACCGCTATCGGGGGCAAGCCCCCTCCCACATTTTGAAGCGGTGAGTGCCCAGGAATTCTCAGTCAAATCCGACTGCACCCGTCTGGGCACTGCATTGATTGCAGCGGAGTTGTGGCACAAATCCAGGCCATGAAAAAACACCGCCCCCCCGCGTAAACACGATGCGAAGCGAGCCGCTTTTGATCTTAAACCACGCAAGCCTGCGTTCGGGCACACCGAGCCCAAGCGAGGTGCCGAGTGGTGGGGCAAGGGCCCTTTGGTTACTTTGGGGTTTTTCCAAAGTGACCCGCCGTGAGGGCGGAACCATAAGCCGCCGTTAGCGAAGCCCCGGATCTGCACTCGCTCAATATCAATCACGAGCCGGCACCGCCCTGATCACCGCCCTCGGCCCAGCCCCCGGAATCGCCTTCTCCACCGACGGCAACTGCGGTGCCTGCACATCCGGCATTGCCCAACTGCGCTCCGGCTGCAAGCCTCCCTGGGCGCGGCGCATGAACTCATAGCGGTTCAACGTGATACTGCGCCCCGCGCCACTGTCGCGAATGATGTAAGGGCGCAAAAACACCATCAGGTTGGTCTTGTTCACACTGCGCTTTTCATTGCGAAACAACGCGCCCAACCCCGGGATATCCGACAGCCACGGCACCGCGTCATTGCTCTGGCTGTAGCCGTCCTGCAACAACCCGCCGAGCACCATGATCTGCCCGTCGTCCAGCAGGATGCTGGTATCGATCGCCCGCTTGTTGGTCACCGTGCCCGCGTCCACCGACGCCCGCGCGTCCACGCTGCTGACTTCCTGGTAGATATCCAGCTTCACCGTGCCGCCTTCGGAAATCTGCGGGCGCACGTTGAGCTTGAGCCCCACTTCTTCGCGCTGCACGGTCTGGAACGGGTTGTTGCTGGTGCCGCCGCCGCCCGTCACATAGCTGCCGGTGACGAACGGAATGGTCTGCCCGACAAAAATGCTCGCGGCTTCGTTGTCCAGGGTCAGCAGGTTCGGTGTCGACAGCACGTTGGTGCCGCCCTTGCTCTTCAAGGCGCGGGCCAGCACTTTGAGGTCGAGCACCTTGCCGATCCCGGGGATGTCGACGCTGCCATCGACCAGGCCGATATTCAGGCCCTTGGGCAGCACATCGATGCTGGTCTTGCTGGTCGACGTGCCATTCACCCCGCTGCCCCCCAGGTTCACCCCGCCAAAACCGCCCTTGCCGCCGAGGTTGCCGGCCTGCCACTGCACGCCGAACTCGCTGGCGTCGTCTTCGTTGACTTCGACGATCAGGCTTTCGATCACCACCTGGGCGCGGCGCTGGTCAAGCATGTCGATCACTTCGCGCAGGTTGCGGTACAGCGGGTCCGGCGCGGAGATCAGCAAGGTGTTGGTGGTGGCGTCGGCCTGGATCGTCACGCCGCCGGCGCTGAACGCGGTGTTCTGATCGCTGGGGCTGCTGCCGGTCGCCGGTTTGTCCTGGCCATACCCGGCCTGCACGCCGCTGCCGGTGGGCGTGCCGCTGCTGTTCTGCGCGGTGCTGTTGCCCTGGGTGCTCTGGGCATTGCCGCCCATGGCACTGAGCTTGCCCCGCGCCTCGTCGCTGACGCCGGACTCGCTCTCGCCGGTGAGCAAGCCGCGCAGCGACTGCGCCAGCTTGCCGGCCTGGGCGTTGCGCAGGTAGACCACGTGCATGTTGCTCGGGTTGCTCTGGGCATTGTCGAGTTTGTAGATCAGGTTGCGCGCCAGCTCGGTGCGCTCGGGGCTGCCGGAACGGATGATGATCGAGTTGGAGCGCGGGTCACCGATCACGTTGATCTTCTGGGTCTGGTCGGCGCCCTGGGTTTCCAGGAGTTCGCTGACCATGGCGGCGATGTCCACGGCGATGCCGTTCTGCACCATCACCACGTCGGTGTCGATGGCGCTGGGGGTGTCGATGCCGTCGATGATCTGCGCCACTCGCGCAAGGTTTTCCGCGTAATCGGTGATGACGATGCTGTTGTTGCCCGGGTAGGCGTTGATCGGGTTGTTCGGCGACACGATCGGGCGCAGCACCGGGATCAGGTTCACCGCGTTTTCATATTGCAGGCGAAAGGTGCGGGTCTGCATGCCGCTGCTGCCGGCGCTGTAGATCGGCCCGCCGAGCAACTTCGCATCGGCCTCCGGCACCACCTGGGCCACGCCGCCGACGTCGACCACGCTGAAGCCCTGCATGCGCAGCGCCGCCAGCAGCATGTCGTAGGCTTGATGCGCCGGCACCTGGCCTTCGCTGACCAGGGTCAGGTTGCCTTTGACTCGAGGGTCGACCAGAAACTGCTGGCCGGTGGCACGGGACAGCGCGCGCACCACCGCCTGGATATCGGCATCGACAAAATTCAACTGCACCGGCTGATCGCCCAGCGGGTTGCGCGTCTTGACCGCAGCCGGCGCGTGGCCACGGGCGCTGTTGGTCAGCGGGTGCTGGACGCGGGGCTTGGGCGCCGGCTCGCGCTGGCGCTCCAGCACGCTCTCGCTGCTGCGCCGGGTGTCGGCCAGGGGCTGGCCGAGTTCGCTGTCCACCTGCAACGGCTTGGTCGGCGACGGGTTGTTGCTGCACGCGCTCAAGGCCAGTAACAGCAGCGGCGCGATCTTGCGAAAAGGCGCAGGGTTGGGGACTGACCACTTCATGAAGCTTCCTTAGCGCCAAGCGCCTGATCCATGCGAACGGTCCCGGACACAGTGCCGGCCGAGTTGTCGATAGCGTCCGCGCTACGCTGCAAGCGCGCCTCGGACACCTCCAGGGAAAACGAACGGGGATTGCCCAGTAACCAGTCCATCACCGCATCGGCCGGCGCGTTGTCGAAGCTCAGGCGCCAGGCGCCGGCATCCAGCGCCTGCAACTGGTAGCGACCTTGCAGGCCGGCGCTGTCCAGGGCCTGTTGCAGCGTGGCGGCATCGGCGGGCCGCGGCGCCGCGACGCCCTGCAACAGCGCGTGCAAGGTGGCGGCCTGGGTGCGCAACTTGGGGGTTTCGGCCTGCCAATACGCGATCGTCTTCAAGGGCGGCTGAATCAGCACCAGCCAGGTCAACAGACCTGCCAGCACCAGGCCGGCGCCGCTGAGCATGCGTTGTTCGCGCAGGGCCAGGCCGCTCCAGAACGCCTGGGCCTGGCTGCGTAGACGGCGCCACTTATTCATCGACGGCTCCCGGTTTTTCGGCGGTTTCCACCGGACCCAACGTCCAGCCATGCTCATCGCGGGTCGCGCTAAACCCGGCCTGGGCCAGCGCCGCTTGCCCATCGCCCGGCGCCGTCGGGCTACGGCTGTCGGCCAGCAAGCCCACGTGCAAGCGGCCCTGTTCGAAGCTCAGGTTGTCGACGTTGCCGACCATGAACGGCAGGCTGCTGCCGGCTACTTGCAGCAGGCTGCCAAAGCGCTGGGCGGGGTCGGCGGCGGCGCCGGTTTGGCGGGCGGCCAACTGTTGGCGGGCCTGCTGCAAGGGGTTGAGGATCACCGGTAATTCGGGGAAGGCCTGGCGCACCTGCTGACTCAGCAGCGCCTTGAGCTGCTGGCCTTCGCCCGCCTGGCGCGCGGCGTACAGGTTCAGGCCCAGGGTCCAGACGGCAGTGGCCAGCGCGACAGCGGCCAGCGCCCTGCCCCAGCCACCGCTCGCCGATGGGTTGAGGCGGCCGTGCAAGCCCCAGCCAGGCACGGCGCCACTCCAGCGTTGCGCCTCCGGCGCCAGCGGCACCTCCAGCCCTTGATCCAACACCTGTTGCCCGAGCGGATGCACCGCCGTTTGGTGCAGGCTATGGCGTGTCAGCAAATAACCGTCGTGCATGGCCGCGGCGCCGAGCGGCAAGGCATACGGCGCCGGGTACAGGCCGCGCAACCTGAACTGGCCCTGCGCCAACACCTGGCCCAGGCGCTCCAACCCGGCCTTGGACACCCAGGCCACCTGCACGCGCCCATCGCTGTCGCGCGGGCCGTGGGCCACCTGCATCTGCTCCACCGGCCCGAGGATCAACGCCTGTGCGGCACAGGCCACGGCGGCGGCGGTTTTGGCGGCGGCCAGCGGCGGCAGCTCGAGGCTGGTCGACAGGCTGTCGGCGGGGTGCAGAAAGCACTCCACCGACGGCTTGGACCGGCCCAACTGCAGCAGGCTTTCGCAACCCTCGCTCACCACGGCACCGCGCTCCAGCCAGGCAAATTGCACCTGGCTGTCGACCGTCAGTTGATCGAGTGGCGGCAAGCCGATCCGCAGGCGTTTCATGCGCCCACCCGCGACCAGATCACCTGGGGCCGGCGGTCTTCGGGGCGATGCAACAACGCGTCGATCGTTACCCGGCGCTGTTCACGGCGTACCTGGCCCTGCAGGCGAAACCACTCGCTGGTAATGCCCACCTGCACGCTGTCCACCGCCACTTGGGGCAGGTGCAGGCGGTTGACGAAATCGCCACGGTTGATAAACCAGCGCCCGCTGTCGCGCTCGGCCACCAATGCCTGGGCCTGGGCCAGGCTGAGTTCCGGCACCACCGCGCTGAGCACTTCGGCACTGGCGGTGTTGCCGTTGACCCAGGTATTGCCGGGCAGCACGCCGACGAAGGTCTGCAGGCGTCGTAACAACAACGGGTCGAGCCCTTCGATACCGCTCAGGTCATCCAGGCTGCGCAGCATCGGGTAGCGCGCCGGCAACAGCGTCTTGTCGGTACGTTGATCATAGGAGGCGATCACTCGCCGGCTGATACGTCGGCTCACGGCCGGGTCGATGTCGATCAGGCGGCACAGGCGCTCGAAAGCTTGCAGTTGTTCGGCGTCCAGCCGCTGGCGATTGACCAGGTTGCGCAGGTTGAACTTGCCCTGCTCGTCCTCCAGGCGCCCTTCAAACGCCCCGCCCTGGGGCCGCGCCCACGGCTGATCGAGGCGCGTCAGCACGTCCTTCTGGCGCGCCTCCCACAGCAACAGGCGGCTGTGTTCCAGGCGACCTTGCAACAGCCACTGACCCTGAATGCGCAATTGCTCGGCCTCCACGCTGCGGGTGAATACGCTCTGGCGCGTGAGCATGGCGCCGGCGATCACCGCCACCACCGCCGCGATCAGTAACGCGCTGATAATCGCCATGCCGCGCTGCTTCGCCGCTGCGGGCGAATCCCGTTTCATCGCGCGCCTTACAGCTGCCAGGAGCCGATATCGGCATTCACGCCGTCGCCATCCGGTTGGCCGTCGGCGCCCAGGGAGAACACATCGACCTCGCCGTTGGCGCCTGGGTTGAGATAGTGATAAGGACGGCCCCACGGGTCATTGGGCAGGCGGTCGAGGTAGGCGCGCCAGTTGCTGTTTTTCGCGTCCGCCGGGCGTTCCACCAGCACTTTGAGGCCCTGGTTCATCGTCGGGTAAGTGCCGTGGTCGAGGCGATAGAGTTTCAGCGCCTGCATCAACCCGCCGATGTCCTGTTTCGCCGCGGTGGCCCGCGCCTGGTCCGGGCGGTCGAGTACCTTGGGCACCACCATCGCCGCCAGAATCCCGAGAATGACCACCACCACCATGATCTCGATCAGAGTGAAGCCACGCTGGCCGCGAGGGCCTGGCAGTGGGGATGTTAGGCGTGCGATATCCATCTCGACATTCCTTGGCTTGAGTGCATTTCGGGGCGCAGTGTTGCAAGAACACATGTCAGTCGTATTGAAAATCCTCGGGAGTTTCGGTCGCCAATCGGTCAACTGCCAGCGCTAGGCTGCGCACCTGTTTCCAGGCTTTGAGAACGCCATGCGCAGGCACCGCAACGAGCGAGGTTTTACCCTGATTGAAGTGCTGGTGGCGCTGGCGATCATCGCGGTGGCCATGGCCGCGGCCGTGCGCGTGGCCGGGTTGATGACCCAGAGCAACGGCCTGTTGCGCGACAAGTCGATGGCGATGCTGGCGGCGCAAAGCCGGCTGGCGGAGTTGCAGTTGGAGGGGCGTTTGAGCAGCGGTAAGAAGACCTTCGCGTGCGATCAGGGCCGCTTGAAACTGCGTTGCGAGCAGACCCTCAGCAACAGCCCCGACAGTCAGTTGGTGCAGGTCGATGTGCAGGTGCGGGACGCCAGCCGCGAGGCGCCGCCGTTGGCGCGCCTGGCGACGACCCTGGCCAGGCCGCAGGTCAAGGCCGAGTGAGGCGTGGCAATGCGGGCGCCTGCGGCAACGTGTCGAGCTGCACGCGCACCTTCTCGCCGCCGCGCTCGATCTCGACACCGTCGCCCGCGATGGCCGTCAAGCGCACGCCGGGGCTGAGGCGCTCGCCGAGCAGAAAACTGCGCGGCGGGCCATCGTTGAGGCTGAGGATCGCCACCGCACCCCGCGCTCCGGCCAAGACCCCCGAGACCTTGACCTGCAATGCCGTCGGCGCCGTGGAAAACCACTGCAACGCCGGGTTATCGCTGCGCGCCGCCAACACCTCGGCGGCCGCCGGCGGCGTGTGGGATTCGGCGGAAGTGAGCAGCAACGGCGTCCAGACCGCCACGCCGGCCAACGCGGCAACCACGGCCAGTGCCTGCACGCCGAGGGCGGGAGAAAAACGAAGGGCAAGTGCCATGGGTGGACCTCCTGTTTGTCCGTGGCATCAGCCTACAGGCCAATTCGCACGTTTTTATTTCATAACCTCGCCAGCTTTCCAGGTGCCGCCCCATGAAACAGCAAGGTTTCACCCTGATCGAACTGATGGTGGTGCTGGTGATCATCGGCATTGCCAGCGCCGCCATCAGCCTGACCATCAAGCCCGACCCGCTGCACCTGCTGCGCAAAGATGCCGAGCGTTTGAGTCAATTGCTGCAAGTGGCCCAGGCCGAAGCCCGCGCCGATGGGCGGCCGATCACCTGGCGCGCGGACGCCAAGGGTTTCCGCTTCAACCGTCGCAGTGATGACGGCCTCGGCGTGGAGTCATTCCAGGGCGACACCCAACTGCGCCCGCGCCTATGGGAGAGCACGCCGATGCAGGTCACGATCGAGCCCCGGCAAACCTTGGTGCTCGACGCCGAATGGATCAACCCGCCGGTGCGGGTCGAACTGTCCGACGGACAACACCGCCTCAGCCTGCAACGTGATGCCGCCGGTTTGATGCGCGTGGTGAGCCAGCCATGAGTGCCTCGCAGAAAGGCTTCACGCTGATTGAGGTGATGGTGGCGATCATGCTGATGGCGCTGGTCAGCCTCATCGCCTGGCGCGGCCTCGACAGCGTGACCCGTGCGGATCAGCACTTGCAGGCCAGCACGGAACAGACCGAGGCGTTGTTGCGGGCGCTGAACCAGTTGCAGCGCGATCTCAACATGCGCGCCAGCGTGGAGCTGAGCGTGCCGGCTTCTCTGCAAGCCGATAAAACCAAGCCCAGCGGGTTGGCGGCGGTGACGGTGCGCAGTTCCGACAGCAAGGGCTTTCGCCTGGACGTGATCCGCAGCGCGCCGGTCGCGGCGGATGGGCTGCAACGGGTGCGGTGGTGGCTCAAGGGCGACAGCCTGTACCGCGCAGCCGCACCGGCGCGGGATCGCTTTCCGTTGCCGGCGGCTAAGGATGGGGTGGTGGTGTTGACCGGGGTCAGTGATCTGCAGGTGCGGGTTTGGGAGGCGGACAAGGGCTGGCGGCAGTTGAGCGGGAATCGGCGGGAAGATCCGCTGGGGCTGGAGGTGAGCCTGGTGCGGCAGACGGCGCAGGGGGTGGAGCGGTATCGGCAGGTGGTGGGGCCGCTTTGGTAGGGGTGGGTGATGGGGGCATATTCGTTTTTTCGGTAATGGTGGCGGTTGAGTACATATCCGTTTTTTCGGTAATGGCGGCTTGGGGTTTTGATGGGGGACATATCCGTTTTTTTGGTAACGGCTGCTTAGGGTTCCGCTCTTACAGCGGGTCACTTTGGAAAAGCCTGTACGGACCGGACACATGGTTGACACCTGTGCGGGGACATAGTGGACACATTATGCACCGTAGTCAGGGGTATTCACGTCGAAGGTCCGTAGGAAGTGATGGCAGAAGTAGACGTCAAACAAGCCATCGCTTTCAGCGTTAGGGCGTATTGCGATGTGCTGTCCAACCAGTCCTTTGGCGATGCTGAAGTAGCGTTTCTGAAAGCGAAACCGACTGTGATAAACCTTGGCCAACACATCATCCGGGCCATATTCAAAGTCTGACAGTTGCTGCGGATACGCCCAGGGGCTGCTCCGATAGCGGTCCATAGGCACCTTGTAGCCCAGCGCCTGATGCGGGCGTTGTAGGTTATAAACCTCACGCCATTGATCAAAAGCCGATTGAGCGTCCATCAGTGTGGAAAAGTGACGTCCATTGAGCACTTCTGCTTTGAGTGAACGATGGAAACGCTCGAGCTTTCCATTGGTTTGAGGGTGTCGAGGACGGCTAAAGCTGATCCGAATTCCCAGTCGAATCAGCCAGATACTCAGCTCTGTAATTTCTCCTGGATTGCGTGGCGAACCCCAGGGCGGGCCGTTATCAACGTTGATACGAGCCGGCAAGCCATAGCGCTGGAAAACCTCAATCATCTTCTCCTTCACCGTGGCTCCCCGTTCGTTGTCACAAGCCTGAATGGCCAGGCTGAACCGAGAGTGGTCGTCCAGCAGGGTCAGGGGGTGGCACCGACCTTGTTGCAGCGCGAAATGCCCTTTGAAATCCATCTGCCAAAGATCATTAGGCGCGTCGTGTTCAAACCGCAGCGTCGCCGCTTGTTCTTTCTGAGACGGTTGAATCAGGCCATGCCGGCGCAAGACATTGGTAACGGTACTTGGAGCGATACGCCTTTCCAACAGGCTGCTAATGGTGCGTCCGCCCCATGCTGGATGGGCCTGCCTAAGGGCGATGACTTGTGCTTCCAAAGCGGCCGGGGTCAGTTTGGGGCTGGTCGCTGGTCTGCGGGATTTTTCTTGCAGACCAGACTGGCCCTGCGCTTCGTAGCGTTCGATCCACTTGTACGCTGTTTGCGGGCTGATACTGAATCGTCGGCACAGCTCACGTTTATTGCTGCCGGGTTGCCGTGCTAAGGCAACAAATTCTTCTTTCAGGCTCATGGTGTCTCTCGTAGTCCAAGGCATGATGGTTTTCCGGCGAAATTAGCTCGCTGGAAAGTGTCCACCATGTCCCCGCACACCCGTCAACCATGTGTCCGGTCCGTACAGGCTTTTTGTACGGACCGGAACCATAAGCCGCCGTAACCTAAATAACGGATATGTACTCAATCCAACCCAATCCAAAAAAAATGCCCGGTCAACCTAACTCAACAACACCACCCCCCCCGGCAATTCCGTACACTTCGCCCCATACGCATCACGAATCAACAACGCCACCCCCGCCAACTGCTGCAAACTGAACCGCGCCTGCACCCGGCGCTGGCCCAGTTGTTTGTTCAATAACACCAACATCCCCGGCCGGTAGCGATTGATCTCGTCCACCACCGTCGCCAGCGTCGCGTTGTTGAACACCAGCACCTGCTCGCGCCAAGCCACCACCGCCTGGGCGTCCACCGTCTCCACCGCGCCGATCCCGGCGGCGCCATAGGTGAGTTGCCGGCCACTCTCCATGTGTACAGTGCGTCCGGCGACATCCACCGACAGCCACCCTTCGATACAGGTGACGCACACGTTGCGATCGGTATGCCGCACATTGAACCGCGCCTGCGCCGCACTGACCCAGCCAGCGCCGGCCTGGACCTTGAGCGGCTGGGCCACATGGGCGAGCACTTCGACTTCGCCTTCGAGCAATTCGATCCCCTGCCCCACCCGGCTGATGCGCGTCTGGGTATTGAGTTCCAGGCTCACGCCGTCGCTCAACAGTACCTGGCGCTGCTCGCCGACCGCAGTGCGATAGTCCGCGGTCAAGCCGGCCAGCCCACCCGGGGCGCCGACGCCCACCATCACCAACGCCGCCGACGCCGCTATTGCGCCGCCGAGGAAGGCTCGCCGGCCAAAATGGCGCGGGGGCTGCGCCTGTTCAGCCGCTGTGCCCACTTGCCGCCATAACGTCTTGGCCTGCTCGAACGCCTGGGCATGCTCCGGGCTCTGGGCGCACCACGCTTTCAGGGCCTTGGCATCGGCTACGGTGGCCCGACCCGAGGTCAGCAGAAGCAGCCAGTCGCGGGCTTCATCGTGCAATGGGCTGGCGGGGGTTGCCCGGGCGGTGGAGAGGCTAAAAATGTTCAAGCGCGCAAATACTCACGGATTTATCAGGGACTCAACACTAAGACGGTTTTCCGGCCCCGGGACCGAACCGCTGGATCACTTTTCTTTCCAGGCGCTTGGCACAGTGGCCCAGGGCGGCCTTGATTTCCTTTTCGACCATGCGCGTGGAAATGCCGAAACGTTGGGAGATTTCCAGGTGCGGCGCTTCTTCCAGGCGCGCGGCGATGAGGATCTTGCGACGGCGCGCCGGCAGTTCGTAGAGCGCCTTGACCAGGGACTGGATTTCTTTCTGCCCGCCCACTACCCGCGAGGGGTCCTGGGCTTCGTCGGCGCTTTGCAGCAGCTCTTCGACTTCGCTGCCGGTCAACAGCCGGGCGTCGGCTTCGCGGCGATCGGCGGCGATGTTCAAGGCCATGCGGTACAGGTAGGCATTGGGCTGCGCCAGGTTCGGCGGCATGTCCATGCGATCGACGCGCAGGTAGGTTTCGTGCAGCACATCGTTGGCCAGGTCCTCTGAGCCCAGGCGCTTGCGCAGACGCACCTTGAACTCCTCGTAGGACGCCAGGAACAGGCTGACCATCGTGCTGTGCCCGGAATCTTTCATCCGCCCCAGGCTCCTTTCCCTGCTGTGCATTCCATGCGCGTTCCTGTTGTGTCGGGCATCAAAAGTAAAGTCACCGGCTGGCGCAGCGAGCTCGGCGCCGGGCGTTCGACCCGGGCAGCGCCCAGGCTGCGCACCAGGGCTTCATCGCGTTGTTCATCGCCGGTGGAACTGACCAACCGGCTGTATTCGATCAACCCCTGAGGGCTGACCCAGACCTGCACCAGCGCTCTGAAGCTGCCGGGGTGGGTCAACGGCGAACGGCACAGGCTGGTTTCGATCGCCTGTTGCAACGCCGCGGCATAGCTGTTGTTGATCCGTGCTGCGTTGCGTGCCGATGCACCACGGGCGGCAGGGGGTTGGCTGACCTCGGGCAGTTGCAAGGTGAACGCGTCACTGCGTGCATAGCGCGCCATCAGGCCACTCCCCGTCAGCAACATCGCCAAAGCCTCCTGCGCCGTGAAGCGCCCGCGCACGCTGATGGAGCGCCGGCCCCGCGTCAGTTCACGGTCGACCAGCACCGCCATGCCGGTGGCGCGGCTGTACGCTTGCAGTGCGTGTTCCAGATCTTGTGCCGGCAGGTCCAGTATCAACAGCGGCGGCTCTGCCCTCGCCGGGGTACCCAGCGCCAGCAGCAACAGCAAGGCCAGGGCACCGATGGCGCGCCGCAAGCCCCACTGTTCACCCCCCGCTCTGCATCGCTGCACGGCCGACGTGTCCTTGAAAACCGTCATCCTGAGGCCAGTTTATGAACCTGATGTTACGGTGATAGCAAAAAAAACATCACGGTGATGGGAAACCCGCTGCACTACACTTTCAAGCCTTATCGGCCCAATTCCCCAGGCCCGCCAGGAGGCCCCATGAAGCGACTCCCCACCCTCGCCAGCCTGTTGCTGTGTACCGCGCTGCCCCTGCTCGCCCACGCCGAAACCGCCGCCAAAGGCTGCACCGAGGTGACGGTGGATGGCTATAAGGCTCCTGACTATGGCTGCCTGGGCCAGCAGATGGGCAACAACGCGGACGCGGCCAAGGCGGCGCAGAAAAACCGCGAGGCGCAGAACGTACCGGTGCAGAAGCGGCCGCCGAATCAGGTGGGACTGTCCACCCCGGCGGCGACCAGCATTCGCATGGGCAATACGTTCGGGACGTCGGTCAAACCGCAGCGGCCTTGAACCTCTGACAGGCCATCAAGGCTGAACCGCTCAACCGAGCACGCCCATACAATTCGCTTGGCTGCCCTACCCCCTAATCTCCTGACTTTCCAAAAAGGCGGGAGAGTAGGCATGTACAAAAAAGTGAGAACGGTATCGCTGGCATTGACGCTGTTGACCGGCGCCATGATGAACTGCGCCTTTGCGGCGACGCCAGCGGTCGCCGTGGCACCGCAATATGACACGAGCCATGTGTACGTCGCCCCGGCCGATGTGGACCGTTTCACCCAGAGCTTCCTCGCCACTTTCGGCGGCAGGAGCACGCCCCAGGTGGTGGTGAATGTGCTGCCGGTGCCCAGCAGCACCACCTCGCAGTTGCTGCAGACGCCAGCAGGCACGGTGTCGCTGTTTGGCTTCACCACCCCCATCCCGCATCCGTTCGGCCAGGAGCGCAACGGCTATCTGGTCAAGGACATGGACGCAGCGCTCAAAGCCGCCCGGGACAACGGTGCGGCGGTGATCGTCAGCGATTTTCCCGACCCGATTGGCCGGGACGCGGTGATCCAATGGCCAGGTGGTGTGAACATGCAACTCTACTGGCACACCAAGACCCCAGACTACGCGGCGTTCCAGACCCTACCGGAAAACCGCGTTTACCTCTCCGCCGATCGGGCCGACACGTTCATCCGGTCGTTCCTGGGCTTCTCCCATGGCAAGGTGTTGGCCGATGACAAGCACGCATCCGCGGTCGACGTGGGCCAGGTCAGCGGCACCTACCGGCGCGTCGAGATCGAATCGCCGTTCGGACGCATGACGGTGCTGGTCACTAACGGCCAACTGCCCTACCCGTTTGGGCATGAAACCACCGGCTACCAAGTGGCGGACCTGACCGCCACGCTCGGTAAAGCCACCGGCTCGGGTGCCAAAGTGCTGGTGCCGGCCTTCACCAGTAAAAACCGGCGCAGCGCGCTGGTTGAATTCCCGGGCGGCTATATCGCGGAAATTCACCAGCTCAATACGGTGCACTGAGCCCATGCCAATGACTCGACGCACCGGCTGGGGCCTGGCTGTGCTGTGGCCGCTGCTCGCCAGCAGTGGCCATGCAGACGAGTTGGCCACGCGACCGGCGATCAAGACCAACCGCTGGCAGGAAGACTGGTCCGTACTCAGCGATCCGGCGCTGCGCACGCAGCCACTGGACAGCTTGAAGTACCTCCCGCTGTCCAGCGCCAACCCATTCACCTACCTGTCCCTCGGCGCAACATTGCGCGAGCGCTTCGAGATGAACGATGCCAGCGGTTTTGGCGTACACAACGTGGCCCGTGATAGCTACTTGCTCCAACGCTTCCAGGTCCATGCTGACCTGCACTTGAATGAAAACTGGCGTGTGTTCACCCAACTCGAAGATGTGCGGGCCTACGACAAGACCACGATCGGCGGCGCCGATCAGAACCGCGTGGACCTGCGCCTGGCCTTCGCCGAATACATCAACACCTTCGACGCCGGCACCTTCAAGAGCCGTATCGGCCGCCAGGACTTTGCCTTTGACTTGCAGCGTTTCATCTCGTCGCGGGACGGCCCGAATGTGCGGCAATCCTTTGATGCGCTGTGGGCCGACTGGGAGACCCGTCAGTGGCGCTTTATCGGCATCGCCAGCCAGCCGGTGCAGTATCAGGACGGGCGGCACTTCGACGACACATCCAACAGCGATGCGCGCTTTCATATGCTGCGAGTCGAGCGACTGGTAGGCGGCAAGAATGAACTGTCAGCCTACTACGGCGTGTATGAGCGCAGCGCCGCGCACTATCTGGATGCGGACGGCGATGAAACCCGGCATTTCGTCGACGCACGCCTGGGCGGGGCGGCCCAGGGTTTCGACTGGGACATCGAAGCCATGCTGCAAAGCGGCTCGGTAGGCCACAAGGACATTCGCGCCTGGGCCGGCGGCAGCCGCACCGGATACACCTTCGATAGCCTGGCGTGGAAACCGCGCATCGGCCTGCAATTGGATATTGCCTCGGGCGATCGTAAAGCCGGCGACGGCACCCTCGGCACTTTCAACCCGCTGTTTCCCAACGGCTACTATTTTTCCCTGGCGGGCTATACGGGCTACAGCAACCTGATTCACGTCAAGCCCTCGATCACCGTTCAGCCTGTCGACAAGCTGAGCGTGCAGACCGCCGTCGGCCTGCTCTGGCGGCAGACCACCAGCGACGCGGTCTACACCCAGCCGAACTTGCCGGTCGCCGGCACCGCAGGCCAGGGTGATCGCTGGACCGGCGCTTACGCTCAACTGCGTACCGACTATGTATTTACGCCAAACCTCAGCGGCGCGGTTGAAGCGGTGCATTACGCAGTCGGCCGGACTTTGCGCGATGCCGGAGGCGACGACAGTAATTATTTGGGGGTAGAGCTCAAGTTCAGTTGGTGAACCCAAGCAAGCACACCCATACAAGCCCGTTGCCCGGTTTGGGGCAATAGTGATCCTGATGTTTTTCGTTCCTCAACCAAGGAGTTTTCCATGAGCACATTCGTTGCCAAAGACGGTACCCAGATCTACTTCAAGGACTGGGGCAGCGGTAAACCCGTGTTGTTCAGCCATGGCTGGCCGCTGGACGCCGACATGTGGGAATACCAGATGGAATACCTGAGCAGCCGCGGCTTTCGCACCATTGCGTTTGACCGCCGGGGTTTCGGGCGCTCGGATCAGCCGTGGAGCGGTAACGACTACAACACCTTTGCCGACGATATCGCCCAACTGATCGAACACCTGGACCTCAAGGACGTGACCCTGGTCGGCTTTTCCATGGGTGGCGGCGACGTCGCGCGTTACATCGCCCGCCACGGCAGTGCCCGTGTCGCCGGCCTGGTGCTGCTGGGCGCGGTGACGCCGCTGTTCGGTCAGAAACCGGACTACCCGCAGGGTGTGCCCACCGATGTGTTCGACGGTATCAAGGCCGGCCTGCTGAAGGATCGGGCGCAGTTCATTGCTGATTTCAACCTGCCGTTCTTCGGCATCAACAAAGGCCAGAAAGTCTCCGACGGCGTACTGACGCAAACCCTGCAGATCGCCCTGCTGGCATCGCTCAAGTCGACCGTGGATTGCGTCACCGCCTTCTCCGAGACCGACTTCCGCCCGGACATGGCCAAGATCGACGTGCCGACCCTGGTGATCCACGGCGATGGCGACCAGATCGTACCGTTCGAAACCACCGGCAAGGTAGCGGCCGAGATGATCAAGGGCGCCGAGCTGAAGGTCTACAAAGACGCGCCGCACGGGTTTGCAGTGACCCACGCCCAGGCATTGAACGAAGACCTGCTGGCGTTCCTGAACCGCTGAACCGCTTAGATCCCGCTCTCCTTATTTGGCCGGGCTTGCCCGGCCTTTTTTTGCTCAGGCAAAACGCTGACCGAGGGTGAAGCGACCCGGCCCGGCGATCAGCACGCTGGTGAAAATGATCAACAGCAGCCAGCCGAACTGCCCTTCCAGCAACGTCCACTCCGGGTGCACCACCAGCATCGCGATCAACAGCACCGCGAGGATCGGCAGGCAGGCCAGGCGCACCAGCACCCCGGCGATGATCAACAGCGGGCACAGCACTTCGGCGCCAATCGCCAGCAGCAACGTGACGTGGGCGCCGAGGTGAAACGGGTCTTCGATCAGTTTCAATTGCTCGCTGTAATTGAGCAGTTTGGGCATGCCATGCACCCAACACAGAAACAGTGCGCCGCTGACCCGCAGAAACAGCAGACCCACATCCTGATTTCTTGATTCGTTCATAAGCGACCTGTCCGTGAGATGACTGCCGCCGATTGTGTGCGCAAAGATGCCGGCGAGCTTGCAAGCGTGTGCTGACCTCACTCCCCGGTGCCGGCAAACCCCGCGACGATTTCATCGATCACCACCCGCACCCGCGCGGTGTGGCGCAGGTCGGCGTGGGTCACCAGCCAGACGTCGTAAGGCATCGGCCGAGTGCGCTCCGGCCAGAGACGCACCAGCCCGTCGCGTTCGCCGGTACACACCGGCATTTCACCGATACCGATGCCGGCGGCAATGGAACGGCGCACCAGCAGGCCGGAGCTCAGGGTGGCCGCGATGCGGCCGCGGCCCAGGGGTTCGCAGACCAGGGTCATGTCCTTCTGGCTCTGCAGATAGGCGTGGTACACCACCAGATCATGGCCTTCGAACAGGCTGCCGGGCTCCGGTGCGCCGTGGCGGTCGATATAAGCCTGGGAGGCAAACAACCCAACCGGCCAACGTGCGATACGCCGCGCGATCAGGTCAGGGCTGTCCGGGCGCATGTTACGCACGGCGATGTCGGTTTCGCGCTTGGCCAGGCTGAGAAACTGGGTGGACGCGTCCAGATGCACGCGCACGTCGGGGTGCTGCTCGTGCAAGCGGGCAATCGCCGGGATCAGAAAATCGATGGCCAACGAGTCGGTGGTACTGACCCGCACGGTGCCGGTCAGGCGTTCGTCCAAGCCTTGTATCTGGCGCTCCAGCTCGAGGGCCGAGCGCTCCATTTTTTCCACGCTGCGCAGGGCGGCTTCGCCGACGGCGGTCAGCGCGTAGCCTTCGGAGGTGCGCAGGAACAGGGTGGCGCTCAAGGACTTTTCCAGCGCGTTGATCCGTCGGCCGACGGTGGCCTGGTCAACCCCCAGCACCCGCGCCGCGCCACGTAAGGTCGACTCGCGGCACACCGCCAGGAAGACCCGTGCATCGTCCCAATTCATGCCCTCTCCTTATGCTGCATATATGCATCGATGTGCCGCATACTCGCAGCGTTATTGCATCATGCAACGGGGCTATGCTGAGCGCCAGAGAAAACCCTCAGGACCGCCGTCATGCCCGACACTCACACCCCGCCCCGCCGCGCACTGTGGTTACCGATCTTCGCCGGCCTGTGCGCCAGCCTGGTCAGCATCGGCCTGGCGCGCTTCGCCTATACCCCGCTGATCCCCTCGCTGATCCAGGCTCACTGGTTTGCCGCCAGTGACGTGGTGTACCTCGGCGCCGCCAACCTGGTGGGCTACCTGGTCGGCGCACTGATCGGACGGCCCCTCGCCCGGCGCACCTCGAACACGGCCGCCTTGCGGCTGATGATGGTGGCCGTGACCCTGGCGTTCTTTGCCTGTGGCTTTCCCTTGTCGTTGCTCTGGTTCTTCGCCTGGCGCCTGCTGTCGGGCATCGCCGGGGGCGCGATCATGGTGCTGGTGGCGGCGACGGTGTTGCCCCACGTACCCGCGGCGCGTCGGGGCCTGGCCAGCGGCGCGATCTTCCTCGGCATCGGCCTGGGCATTGCAGGCTCCGGGACGATTGTGCCGCCGTTGTTGAGCCTGGGTTTGCAACAGACGTGGTTCGGCCTGGGCCTGTTGGCGCTGGTATTGACGGCAGCGAGCTGGTTCGGCTGGCCTTCGGGCACCCTGCATGAAGCGGCACCGCAAGCCAACGCATCCGTCGCGACCCCGCCGGGCGTATACCTGCTGTTTGGGCAATACGCGTTCATGGCCGCCGGGCTGGTGCCAGCCATGGTGTTCCTGGTGGACTACGTCGCCCGTGGCCTGGGGGCCGGGCCGCACGTCGGGGCGATGATCTGGGTAATGTACGGCCTGGGGGCGATTGTCGGCCCGGTCACGTATGGATTTCTCGCCGACAAGCTCGGTGCGCGCCTGAGCATCCGCCTGGTGCTGGCGGTGCAGGCGATTACGATCGGCCTGCTGCCGGTCTCCAGTTCGTTCACCGCGTTGGCGCTGCTGGCGGTGATCCTCGGTTCGTTCCCGCCGGGTATCGTGCCGCTGGCATTGGCGCGGGTTCATGAGCTGGTGCCCAACCATCACCATCAACAGCTCGCCTGGAGCCGCGCAACGGTATCTTTCGCCACGTTCCAGGCGCTGGCAGGCTTTGCCTACTCGGCGCTGTTCAACGGCAGCGGCGGCCAGCATGCCCTGTTGTTCATGATCGCGGCCGGGGCCATCGTGGTCGCGCTGCTGCTGGAACTGGGCATGATCCTGCTGAACCGCCGCCCGTCAGAGGCGGTCCCAACCCATACGCTCATCGCCACAGGAACTCTCGAATGACGCTCCCGCACGAAATGACCCTGATCGAAATCACCCAGCCCGGCGGCCCCGACGTCCTGCAACCGCGGCGGGTCGCCGTACCGGTGGCGGGCCCCGGCGAGATCCTGATCCGTGTGCAGGCGGCCGGGGTCAATCGCCCGGACGCCTTGCAACGCGCCGGCAAGTACCCGCTGAAACCCGGCATGAGCCTGATTCCGGGGCTGGAAGTGGCCGGTGAAGTGGTGGCGCTCGGCGACGGCGTCAGCGCATACGCCATTGGCGACAAGGTGTGTGCCCTGACCAATGGCGGCGGCTATGCCCAGTTTTGCGCGGTGCCCGCCAGCCAGGCGTTGCCGATCCCCGAGGGCATGGACTGGATTCAAGCCGCCGCCGTGCCGGAAACGTTCTTCACGGTGTGGTCCAACCTGTTCGGCCTCGCCGGCGCGCATAAAGGCCAGCGCGTGTTGATCCACGGCGGCACCAGTGGCATCGGCACCACCGCGCTGATGCTCTGCCGCGAATTCGGTATCGAGGCCTTCGCCACCGCCGGCAGCGCCGACAAATGCGCCGCCATCGCCAAGCTGGGCGCCGAACCGATCAACTACCGCGAGCAGGACTTCGCCGACGTCATCGCGCAGAAGACCGCCGATCAGGGGGTTGATGTAATCCTCGACATCATGGGGGCCTCGTACCTGAACAATAACCTCAAGGCCCTGGCCATGGATGGTCACCTGGTCATGCTCGGCTTTCTCGGCGGCGGCAAGGCGCATGACGTCGACCTGCTGACCATCCTCGGCAAACGCGCGGTGATAACCGGTTCACTGTTGCGCCCCCGCACCCGCGAGGAAAAGGCCATGATCGCCGAACAGCTGCGCGAACAGGTATGGCCTGTGCTGGCCGCCGGGCGTTGCCTGCCGATCATCGACAAGGTCTACGCCTACACCGACGCCGCCCAGGCCCATGCCCGGATGGAAGGTGGGGATCATATCGGCAAGATTGTGTTGCAGGTGGCGTGACGCCTGATGCTGTCACTGTCGGGCCTTGGCAGGGCCCGACAGCTCGCACAAGAAATGACCTATTGGGCATGCACCGGGTAATCGATATAGCCCACTTCATTGCCACCATACATCCCCTCCGCCCGCAGCGGATTCAACGGCCAGCCATTGAAGAGCCGTTGCGGTAAGTCCGGGTTGGCAATGAAGGGCCGCCCGAACGCAATCAGGTCGGCCAACCCCGCGTCGACCAACCGCGCACCGCGCTCGGCGGTGTAACGCCCGGCGTAGATAATCCGCCCGGTAAAGGTGTCACGCACGGCCTGACGGAACGTGTCGGGCAGGTCGGGGGCGTTGTCCCAGTCGGCTTCGGCAATCGAGACATAGGCGATGCCCGCCGCTTGCAGCACCTTGATCGCTTCCAGGTAGGTGTGGTGCGGGTCGTCTTCCACCAGGCCGATGTACACGCGGTCCTGATCGGTGCCGCTGAACAACGGCGAAAAGCGCACGCCCAGGCGCTGCGGGCCGACCACCTGGCTCACAGCCTCGACAATCTCCCGCAAAAAACGCAGACGGTTGTGCAGCGAACCACCGTACTCGTCGTCGCGCTGGTTGGCGTGGGCCGAGATGAACTGGTTGACCAGGTAACCGTTGGCCGCATGGATCTCCACCCCGTCAAACCCGGCGTCCAATGCATTGCGTGCCGCCTGTGCGTAGTGCCCGACCAATGCCTTGACCTCAAGGGTGGTCAAGGCACGGGGCACGGGCGGTTGGACCAGTTCACCCTGGCCAGGCCCGGTGGCGATGAACGCCTTCGCCTGTTCCGCCTGGAGCGCGGACGGTGCGACGGGCGCGGCGCCGTCAGGCTGCAACGCATTGTGGGACACCCGGCCCACATGCCAGAGCTGGGCGAAGATCACCCCGCCTTCGGCATGCACCGCGTCGGTGACGGTGCGCCAACCGTCGATCTGCGCCGGGGTGTAGATGCCCGGCGTCCAGGCATAACCCTGGCCACGCGGCTCGATCTGGGTGCCCTCGCTGACCATGAAACCGGCCGAGGCGCGTTGACGGTAATACTCGGCCATCAGCTCGGTGGCGACATCGCCGGGTTGCGCGCTGCGTTGACGCGTCAGCGGTGGCAGAACGACGCGGTTGGCCAAGGTGTGATGCCCGAGTTTTATCGGGGTACTTAAAACACTGTGGGTCATTTGAAAGATTCCAAATTCAGGACGAGCGAAACCGTTGGCGGCTCTTGAGAGCCGCCAATCCATGCAGGTTTAAAACCGTTGATTAACTTATGCGGTGAGCTTCAGCAGGGCCTTGGCAACAGCGCTGGAACTGGCAGGGTTCTGCCCGGTGACCAGCAAACCGTCTTCAAGCACAAAGGATTGCCAATCGGCGCCCTTCTCATACTTGCCGCCCAGTGCCTTGAAATCGTTTTCGATCAGGAACGGCACCACATCGGTCAGGCCGACCGCGGCTTCTTCCGCGTTGGAAAAGCCAGTGACGCGACGGCCCTTGACCAGCGGCTCACCATTGACCGCCTTGACGTGGCGCAAGGCACCCGGTGCGTGGCAGACAAAACCGATGGGCTTGCCGGCCCGCTCGAACGCCTCGATCAGGGCGATGGACACTGGCGACTCCGCCAGGTCCCACAGAGGGCCGTGGCCACCTGGATAGAACACGGTGTCGAAGTCGGCGGTGTTGATCGTGTCCAGCTTGACGGTGTTGGCCAGGGCCTGCTGCGCGGCCGGGTCGGCGGCAAAGCGGCGGGTCTGTTCGGTCTGCGCATCCGCTTGATCGCTCGCCGGGTCCAGTGGCGGCTGGCCGCCGGCCGGGGACGCCAGCACCACATCGGCGCCGGCGTCCTTGAACACGTAGTACGGTGCGGCAAATTCTTCGAGCCAGAAACCGGTCTTGCGCCCGGTATCGCCCAGCTGGTCGTGAGAGGTCAGTACCATTAATACTTTCATGTTCCAGTGCCTCGATAGGGTTAAGGTCAGTGTGTGTCAGGGCAACCCAACAGCTGTCGGGTCAGCAGCAGCGCCTGATCAAACGGCGCGGATGTACGGGTGATCTTGCTCATGACGCTGCTCCCCAGCCATAACGCATACAGGCTCCGGGCCAGGCTTTGCGGGGCTTGCGCCACTGTCAGCGAACCGTCCTCGACGCCGCGCCCGATCGCGTCGGCAAGCAAGGCGATGGTCCTCGACGTGCCGCGATCCAGGGCCAAGCGCATGGGTTCTGAAAGGTCTGACACTTCCGCACCGAGTTTGACGGCAAGGCATTTGCCCGCGTCGGTGCAGCCGGTCTGGTTGTCGATCCAGCCTTGCCAATAGCGCATCAACTTGGCGCGCGGGGACAACCCGGGCTGCTCGAACAGTTGCGCCATGCCCTCTACGTAGTGATCGAAGTAGTGGTCGAGCAATACCACACCGAATGCATCTTTGGAGTGGAAGTAGTGATAGAACGAACCTTTGGGCACATCGGCGGCTTGCAGGATTTCGTTCAACCCCACCGCAGAAAACCCTTTGGCGCCGACAATCGATTGCGCCGCGTCGAGAATGGTCTGCCGTGGACTTTTGCTGGCGCTGTGCATGCTTCACTCCGTCCGATTAGACCAGTCGTCTAGTGCATGGGGTGAATGTTAGGAGCCGGGCCGGGCGCCCACAATGTCATATCCGCAAGGATTGCGGACATGCGCCGAACCCGGTTGCCGTTTTCCCGGCACGCGCCGACAATCGCCCCTCCCGCCCGCGTTGGAGTATGGCGATGCATAGCGTTGCGCTGATGGTTTACCCGAACTTCCAGTCCCTGAGCCTCAGCCTGGGCTCGGTGTTCGAGTGCGCGAACCTGCTGCGCGGCGAGCCGGCCTACGAGTTTCACCTGGTGTCGGAAAGCGGCGGCGCGGTGATGACGTCCCAGGGGTTCTCGGTGAACACCACACCGATCCGGCCGCAGGGCTATGACACCCTGATCGTCAGCGGCTACCTGGAATTTCGCCTGCCGGAGGCCAACCTGCTGGCGCTGGTCAAGGCCGCGTCCGCTCAATCGCGGCGTGTCGCCTCGCTGTGCATGGGCATCTTCGTGCTGGCCGAGGCCGGGTTATTGGCGGGCAAGCGCACCACCACTCACTGGATTCACGCACCGGCGTTTCGCAAGCGCTACCCGGATATTCAGTTGGAAGAAGACAAACTGTTCATCGTCGACGGCCAGATCTGGACCGGCGCCGGCATGAGCGCTGGGGTCGACCTGGCGCTGGCAATGGTGGAGAACGACCTGGGCAGCGACCTCGCCCGGCGTATCGCGCGCAAGCTGGTGATTGCCCAGCGTCGGGGCAGCGAACAGTCGCAGTTATCGGCGTTGCTGGAATTGGACCCCAAATCCGACCGAATCCAACTGGCCCTGGCCTATGCCCGCGAGAACCTGACCCACGACCTGTCGGTGGAAGCCCTGGCCGATGTCGCACGGCTCAGCCCGCGCCAGTTCAGCCGGGTGTTTCGCGAAGAAACCGGGCAGACACCGGCCAAGGCCATCGAATCCCTGCGGGTGGAAGCGGCGCGGGCGATGATGGAAACCAGCCGCCACCCGGTCGAGGTGGTCGCCCGCGAAACCGGCTTCGGCGACCGCGAGCGCATGCGCCAGGCGTTTCTGCGTGCCTTCGGGCAGCCGCCCCAGGCCATGCAGCAGGCTTTTTTCAGCGAGCGCAGCGTTTAGTGCAACGACGCCCGCGTGATCAGGTAACTGGTCAGTTGCGGATCATCGTCCAGTTCGAGGGTCTGCACCGGGCGTGGCAGGTTATCCAGCACGGTGCGCCAGAACGCCTGGGACACTTCATCCTGGTCATAGAAACGCACCAGCCAGTTGGCCGCGCCGCTGCATAGCACCTGGGTGGCGATCGCGCTGCCGATGCCCTTGCGCCGGTAGCGCTTGAGGATGAACAGGTCGGCCAGTTCCAGGGCATCGATGCCCGGCAATTCACTGCCTTCGATCAGCAGGAAACCGGCGATATAACCGTCGACCAGCAGCAGGTTGGCGCTCCACTGCGGGTCGTGCCAATAGCGGTTCAGGTGTTCGTCATGGATGTAGAAACGGCCGTCCGCCTCGACATCTTCCTGCTCCCAGTCCGAGGACTCATAGGCGTAGTACTGGTACAGATTGCGGATCAGCTCGGACGCTTCCGGGCCGGTCTGGATCAATTCGACGGTGGTTTCAGGCATGAGGCTCTCGGTGAAAAAACGCAGGGCGCCATTGTTCACAAAACGCTGCCCCAGTCCAATAGCGGCATGAACCTTTCTACTTGCTGAACCGATTGCAAATAGCTGCCGCCCCGTCCGAACCTTCGAAACATTTCGAATAAACTTCGCCGGCTGCCTCTTTTTTCTCAAGGACATGTACTTTGACCAACGTCTGTTCCGCCGGCCTGGATGTGGGCTTCGCCTCCCTGGATTACCTGCAGATTTTCATCCTGGGCGTGATCCAGGGCATTACCGAATTGTTGCCGGTGTCGTCCACCGCCCATATGCGTGTGGTCCCCGCCCTGCTCGGCTGGCAAGACCCGGGCTCGGCGTTTTCGGCGGCGATGCAACTGGCGGCGCTGGCGGCGGTGGTCAGTTACTTCTGGCGCGATGTGCGCCAGGTGGTCACCGGCAGCATTGGCGCGGTGCGCCAGGGTGACTACAACAATCAGTGGTTCAAGCTGGCGGTGGCGATTGTGCTGGCGACCATTCCGATCTGCATTGCCGGCCTGGCGTTGTCGTCGACCTTGAATGCCTGTAACTCGCCGCTGCGCGGGTTGATGGTGATCGGCATTGCCTGCGTGGTGATGGCAGTGTTGCTGGCGGCCGCCGAACTGCGTGCGCGGCATACGCGGGAGGTGAGCGAAATGCGCCTGCGCGATGCGTTGATCGTCGGTATCGCACAGATTGGCGCCTTGATTCCCGGGGTCTCGCGCTCCGGTTCCACGCTGACCGCCGCGCTGTTCCTCAATTTCAAGCGTGAAGAGGCTGCGCGTTTCTCCTTTCTGCTGGGCCTGCCGGCGATCGCCCTCGCCGGCTTGAAGGAGCTGTGGGTGCTGCTGCACGCCGATATGCCGGTGCATGCCTGGCCGCACTTGCTGTTTGGCCTGGTAGTCGCCAGCGTCTCGGCGTTCTTCGCGATCTGGGGCCTGATGAAGTTCCTGGAGCGGTTCTCCACCTGGCCGTTCGTGATCTACCGTGCGCTGCTGGGGATCTTCCTGATCGTGGCGGTCAGCACCGGGTTGTTGAGCTGAGCCTCATCGACCTCAGCGCTCGAAATCGCGCGCATCGTGCCGCTCCGGCAGTTGCTCTTCGAGCGGCCCGGACACCCGGTTGACCCGTCGTCCACGCTGCACCGCCGGGCGCGCCTCGATTGCATCGGCCCAGCGCAGCACATGTTTGTAATCCTGCACCGAAAGGAACTGCGCCGCGTCATACAGGCGGCCTTTGACCAGGCCGCCGTACCAGGGCCAGATGGCGATGTCGGCGATGGTGTAGTCGTCACCGGCAATGTACTCGCTCACGGCCAGGCGCTTGTCGAGCACATCCAGTTGGCGCTTGGTTTCCATGGCAAAGCGGTTGATCGGGTACTCCATCTTGCTCGGCGCATAGGCGTAGAAATGCCCGAAGCCACCGCCCAGGTACGGCGCGCTGCCCATCTGCCAGAACAGCCACGACAGGCACTCGGCGCGGGCCGCAGGTTCGGTCGGGAAGAACGCCCCGAATTTCTCCGCCAGGTACTGCAGGATCGCACCGGACTCGAACACGCGAATCGGCGTGGCGCCGCTGCGGTCGAGCAAGGCGGGGATTTTCGAGTTCGGGTTCACCGCGACAAAGCCGCTGCCGAACTGGTCGCCGTCGCCGATCTTGATCAGCCAGGCGTCGTATTCCGCGCCGGTATGCCCGAGGGCCAGCAGCTCTTCGAGCAGGATCGTGACTTTCTGCCCATTGGGCGTGGCCAGCGAGTACAGCTGCAGCGGGTGTTTGCCGACCGGCAGTACCTTGTCGTGGGTCGCCCCGGCGATGGGCCGGTTGATACTGGCGAATGTGCCGCCACTTTCGGTGTCCCAGGTCCAGACCTTGGGGGGTACGTATTCGGTCATGCTCACGACTCCTGATGTGCTTGAGGTCAACGAATCGACCCAGACTAAACCAAAGGTTGGGGTTGCGTCACAACCCAGCCTTCATCCTTGAGCGCTGGGTGGACACTTATCGGTAACGCCTTTCAATTGCCCCAGGTAGCTGTCCACTTCCTTGAACAACCACTGGGAAAACGCCTGCTGCTTGGTGTGCGAACCTTCGCGGGGCGGCCAGACCAGCCAGTAGGGATACGCGTAGGGCACACTGATATCGCCGAGCTGCACCAGTTCGCCACGGGCGATGGCGTCCTGCACCAGGCTGCGCCGCTCCAGGGCGATGCCCTGCCCCAGGCGCACCGCCTCCAGGATCAGGTTGGAGTCATTGCTGCATAAGCCGGCGTGCTCGCCGGACATCTCGACGCCCGCCGCCTCGCACCATGGCAGCCAGGACTCGGTGCTATGGATGATCGGGCTGTCGACGATCTGCTGTGGTGTCTGCGGCAGTTGCCCATGATTGAAATGAGGCGCGGCCACGGCGATCACTTCATCGTGAAACAACAGCCGCTGCTCCACGCCGTCCCAATCGCCCTCGCCCATGCGGATGCCGATATCGACCGATTCCTGATGCAGGTTGGAAATGCTCAGGCTGGCTTGCAAGCGAATGCGGATATGCGGGTACAACGCCTGGAACGTCGGCAGGCGTGGGACCAGCCAGGAGCAGCCGAACGAGGGCAGCACCGCGACCACCAGTTCATCGGTCTTGGGTTGGGCCTGGATCAAGCGCGTGGCTTCGGCGATATCTCCCAGCGCCTTGCGAATCTGCAAGGCGTACAGGCGCCCGTCTTCGCTCACCCGCAGGCCGCGACCTTCGCGCACGAACAGGGCCAGACCGACGAGCTCTTCCAGCACCTTGATCTGCTGGCTGATGGCTGAGTGGGTAACGTGCAGTTCCCTGGCCGCCAAGGTCACGCTGCCCAATCGCGAGGTGGCTTCGAAGCTGCGCAGGCAGGTCAAGGGAGGAAATACGCTCATGTAAGCTCAGCTAACCTTTTACGGTAAAAATAATCGATATTGCAGGACCTACAGCCGCTTTAAAGTTACCTAAATTAACCAATCCTGCCAACTACCCATTACCAAGGAGGCTTTATGAAACTGGTCGGCATGCTGGACTCGCCTTATGTACGCCGCGTGGCCATTTCCCTGGAACTGTACGGGGTGGATTTTGTGCATGAGCCCTTGTCCGTGTTCAGCACCTACAACGCATTCGCGCGGATCAACCCCGTGGTCAAGGCGCCCACCCTGGTGCTGGACGATGGGACCGTGTTGATGGACTCCAACCTGATCCTGGATTACCTCGAAACCCTCGCGCCAGCTGACAGAAAGCTGCTGCCGCAGCCCCCCGCGGCACGCGCCAAGGACTTGCAGTTGCTCGGGCTGGCCCTGGCGGCCTGTGAGAAAAGCGTGCAGATCGTCTATGAACACAACCTGCGGCCGGCCGAGAAGCAGCATGCGCCGTGGCTCGACCGCGTCAGCGGGCAATTGCTGGCCGCGTATACGCTGCTGGACAAACACCTGAGCCAGGCCGACAGCGAAGCGCTGACCCAGGCCTCGCTGACGGTGGCGGTCGCCTGGTCCTTCAGCCAGTTCACCGTGGCCTCGGTGGTCAAGGCGGATGCGTTCCCCCATGTGCAACGCCACGCCGAACGCCTGGAGCAGCACCCGGCCTTCAAGCGCTACCCCATCGAGTGACCGGAGTTACACCCAGCCGCCATCGACAATGAAGTTCTGCGCCGAACACATCGCCGACGCCTGCGAGGCGAGAAACAGCGCCATGCTGGCGATGTGTTCCGGCAATACGCTGCCAGGCAGGCACTGGCTGCGGCTGATCAGTTCCTTGGCGGCGTCGTCGACCCACATCGTCAATTGTTTTTCGGTCATCACCCAGCCCGGCACCAGCGTATTGACGCGGATACGGTCCGGGCCCAGCTCACGCGCCAGCGCCCGCGTCATGCCATGGGCGGCGGCCTTGCTGGCGGCGTACACCGGGTAGCCAGCGGAGGCCATCATCCAGCCAACGGAGCCCAGGTTGATGATCGAACCGCCACCCGCACGTTTCATCATCGGCACCACAGCCTTGGCGGCAAAAAAGGCGTGCTTGAGGTTGACCGCGATCAGCTTGTCGAACGTCTCCGAATCAACTTCCTCCAGGGTATGACGCACGTCGTTGGCGGCATTGTTCACCAACACAGTGATCGGCCCCAGGGCGTATTCGAAGCGCGCAATCGCGGCCTTGTAGGCAATCTCGTCGGTGATATCGCAGTGACCGAACTCGACGGTGTGCCCCTGGGCACTCAACAACGCCGCCAGGCGCTCGCCCTGGCCTTGCGCGCGGTCGACGAACGCCACCTTGGCCCCCTGCCCGGCGAAGGCTCGCACCATGAATTCGCCGATCCCCGAAGCGCCTCCGGAAATCAATACGGTCTTGCCCTTGAGGTCGGGATAAACGGCCTGTTCAGTACTCATATCAAGGTTGCCTCGATCAATTAGTCTTATTTTATTTTACGAAATCGGCGTTTAAGGCTATAAATTTGCGGCCTCACCGACAAAATATCGCACATTAGTAGAACTATTCCACTCAAAACAACAAAAGGAAGTTCGACCATGAAGCACCCTCGATACCTGTTGTCCGGCCTCGCCTTGTCCATGCTGATCGCCAGCGGTGGCGCGCAGGCCGCCGGTCTGTCCAGTGAACACAAACCCTTCGGGAAAACCAACGACGGCACCGCTGTCGAGCAGTACATATTGCGCAACAGCCATGGCATGCAAGCCACGGTCATCACCTATGGCGGCGTGTTGCAGGCGCTGAAAGTGCCGGACAAGCACGGCAAGGTCGAGGACGTGGTGCTCGGCTTCGATGATGTGCAGGGCTATCAGCGCGGTACGGCGTTTTTTGGCGCGACCATTGGCCGCTTCGGCAATCGCCTGGCCGGCGGTGCGTTCGAGCTCGACGGCAAGCGTTATCAGGTGCCGCTCAACGACGGTCCCAATTCGCTGCATGGCGGCGCCCAGGGCTTCGACAAGCGCGTGTGGCAAGCCAAGCCCGTCAAGGACAAGGATTCGGTCGGCGTGACCCTGACCTACCTGTCCAAGGACGGCGAGATGGGCTTTCCCGGCAACCTGACCACCGAAGTCACCTATCGGCTCAACGACAACAACGAATTGCACATCGACTACAAGGCCACCACCGACAAACCGACGGTGCTCAACCTCACCAACCACAGCTATTTCAACCTCGCCGGCGCGGGCAACGGCGACATCCTCAAGCAGGTGGCGACCTTGCACGCCAGCCACTACACGCCGGTGAATGCCACCTTGATTCCCACCGGCGAAGTGGCACCGGTCAAGGGCACGCCGATGGACTTTCTCCAGCCCACCGCCATCGGCCAGCACATCAAGGACGCGCATCCGCAACTCAAATTCGCCGAGCCGAAACAGGGCGGGTTTGACTTCAACTGGGCGCTGGATACCCAAGGCGACATCAAGCAACTCGCCGCCGACGTGTACGACCCCGCCTCCGGCCGCCGTTTGCAGCTCTACACCACGGAACCTGGGGTGCAGTTCTATACCAGCAACTTCCTCGATGGCTCGGTGAAGGGCAAGGCAGGCAAAACCTACCTGCATTGGAGCGGTTTCACACTGGAGACCCAGCACTTTCCCGATGCGCCGAACCAACCGACGTTTGCCTCGACACGCTTGGACCCCGGGCAGACCTACACCCAGCGCACCATCTTGAAGTTTTCCGCCGATTGAGGATGGCGGCGGGCTTGCCGGCGACCGAAACGCTGTCGCCGGCAAGCCGGCGTCCGGCGCTAATGTGATGCAAATAGTCCCCAAAACCGTGCTTGGCTGCTATTGTGCCGCGCTTTGAAAAGCCGCCTACCAGCAAGGAATTGGACGTTGAACACTGACGAAAAAATGACCGGGGACCTGTTCGAGGTGGATAAGCGTCTGTCACTCAAACCCGTGGTGGACTTCAACGCCTACCTGCGCAACGCATTCGGCGACGGCCCCTGCACCTGCGTGCGCTGTGCTGCCGCTGGCGGGGAGGAAACCGGCTATGAGTTCCAGCACACCTTCAACCTCGACACCAAACCCACCCACCGCCGCTTTGCCTCGACGGCCGGCAGCGATGTGCTGTTGATGTTGAAAAAGGCGTGGCTGTCGTACACCAAGGCGGAGTTGCCGCTCAGTGGCGTGCTGGCATTGCCGACGGTGAAGGAGTTTGTCGAGCCACAGCTGCACAAGCGCCTCGCCCCGTTGTTTCTGGCCAGTGGGTTGGCCAAGGATGTCGAGGGCGAACTGCGCATCCAACCGCAGGCCATGGCCTGATCCCTCCCTTTGAGCCGCCCTTGAATGTGCGGCTCAGGCGTCGGGGTGATAAATCGAACCGTTGAGTGAGCACAGTAGCGAGCGTCCTACCCAGGGACGCCGCTGTCCCTACGCCAATCCTGCCTATTTCGGCTTTTTCCTTGCGCAAGTTTCATCAGTGGGATCAGCATGGCCCACGATGAATAGGCGCTTGATCGAATAACGCGCCTTCACCGCCAAAGCCGAACACCGTCGCACCGAGACGGGCATCCTGCGCGTGACAATGTCGCCCGACTGCCGCCGCGCAGGGTTGGCGCAGCAAAAGCACAGCTCAGGTTTTGCGTTGATCACAAGGAGTTCTGGATGGCCGCACCAAGCAAGAAGATGAGCCTGTTGGGCCTGACCACCCTGGTAGCGATCAACATGATGGGCTCGGGGATCATCATGTTGCCGGCCAGCATGGCGCAACTGGGCGCGATTTCGCTGCTGTCGTGGGTCGTCACTGCGCTCGGTTCGATGGCGATCGCCTACGGCTTCGCTCAATGCGGGCTGTTCTGTACCCGCAGCGGCGGGATGTCGGCGTATACCGAGGAGGCCCACGGCAAGTCGGGGTTTTTCCTGTGTTCGTTTCTGTATTTTCTGTCGCTGATCATTGCCAATGTGGCGATTGCGATTTCGGCGGTGGGTTATTTGTCGTCGTTCATTCCGTGGCTGGGCAGCGGGCCGGGACCGTTGTTCGTCGGCAGCCTGGCGCTGATCTGGCTGACCACCGTGGCCAACTTCGGCGGCCCGCGCATCACCGGGCGCATCGGAGTGGTCACGGTATGGGGCGTGATCATTCCAGTGGCGGGACTCTGCGTGATCGGTTGGTTCTATTTCAAGCCCGAGGTGTTCACGGCCGCCTGGAACCCACACCAACGGCACCTGTGGGACGCCGTCAGTGCGAGTATTCCTCTGACCCTGTGGGCCTTTCTTGGCATGGAGTCGGCCGCCCAGGGCTACGACGCGGTGGAGAACCCCAACCGCACCGTGCCCCTGGCCTGCCTGCTCGGCACGCTTGGGGTGGCGGTGGTGTATGTGCTGTCGACTGCGGTGATCCAGGGCATCGTGCCCAATGCCGAACTGGCGGCGTCCTCCGCACCGTTCGCACTGGTTTACGCACAGATGTTCAGCCCCTGGGTCGGCAAGCTGATCATGGCGTTGGCGGTGGTGGCCTGTATCGGCTCGTTGCTGGGCTGGCAATTCACCCTGGCGCAAACAGCCAAGATGTCGGCGGACCAACGCCTGTTTCCGCGTTTTTTCAGCCGCATCAGCGCCGCGAATGCACCGGTGCTGGGGCTGCTGGCGTGTGCCACGCTGCAAAGCCTGATTGCCTTGTCGACCATCTCGCCCAGCGCCAGCGCGCAGTTCAGCAAACTGGTGAACCTGGCCGTGGTGACCAACCTGCTGCCCTACGTGACCGCCCTCACCGGCCTGCTGGTGATGATGTACAAGGCACACGCCAGCGCAACGGTGCAGGCGCGCAATACGTTGGTGGTGCTGGTGGCCGTGGGGTATTCGCTGTATGCGATTTATGCCTGCGGTGAAGAGGCGGTGTTTGGCGCGATGCTGGTGCTGGCGTTCGGGTATCTGTTGTATGGCTTCCTGGCCAAGCGGTTTGTCGGGGAACCGGCAGATTCCCCTGGCAGATGAAGATCAAAATGTGGGAGGGGGTTTGCCCCCGATTGCGCCAGTCGATACATGCATTGACTGAACCTCCGCTATCGGGGGCAAGCCCCCTCCTACAGTGTTTACCGCGTTTGCCTGAACTGATTATTTACGCGCCGCCTCCCACTGCTTGAGCAGGTCGCCGTAGGCCACGGTTTCGCCTTTGGGTTTCTCGTTGGCCAGTTTCGGCTTCGGCGCGCCGGGCTGGTCGAACCAGTATTGGGCGTCACGTTCCGGGTTCATTTTCGGACCGCACACCGGTTGCACTTTGGAGCGCTCCAGGCGCGTCATGATCGCGTCTTGCTCCTTGGCCAGGTTGTCGAGCGCCTGTTGCGGGGTTTTCTCGCCGCTGGCCGCCGCCGCAATGTTGCTCCACCACAATTGCGCCAGGCGTGGATAGTCCGGCACGTTGGTGCCGGTCGGGGTCCACTCGACCCGGGCCGGGCTGCGGTAGAACTCCACCAGGCCGCCAAGCTTCGGCGCCAGGTCGGTCATGGCCTGGGAATTGATGTCCGACTCACGGATCGGCGTCAGGCCGACGATGGTTTTCTTCAGCGACACGGTTTTCGAGGTGACGAACTGCGCGTACAGCCAGGCCGCGAGCTTCTGCTTCTCAGGCGTCGACTTGAGGAAGGTCCAGGAACCCACGTCCTGATAACCCTTCTTCATGCCCTTTTCCCAATAAGGCCCGACGGGCGACGGCGCCATACGCCATTTCGGCGTGCCGTCGGCGTTGACCACGGGCAGGCCCGGCTTGGTCATGTCGGCCGTGAACGCGGTGTACCAGAAGATCTGCTGGGCGATGTTGCCCTGGGACGGCACCGGGCCGGATTCGGAGAAGGTCATGCCCGCCGCTTCCGGCGGTGCGTAGGCTTTCATCCAGTCCACGTATTTTTGCGTGGCGAACACCGCAGCCGGGCCGTTGGTGTCGCCGCCCCGGGTGACGCTGGAGCCCACCGGGTGGCAGTCCTCGACGCGAATGCCCCACTCGTCCACCGGCAAACCGTTGGGCAAACCCTTGTCGCCGCCACCAGCCATGGAGAACCAGGCATCGGTGAAGCGCCAGCCGAGGGACGGGTCTTTCTTGCCGTAGTCCATGTGCCCATAGATGCGCTTGCCGTCGATTTGCTTGACGTCCTCGCTGAAGAACTTGGCGATGTCTTCATAGGCCGACCAGTTCACCGGCACGCCGAGGTCGTAGCCGTATTTTTCCTTGAACTTGGCTTTCAGCTCCGGCCGCTCGAACCAGTCAGCGCGGAACCAGTACAGGTTGGCGAATTGCTGGTCGGGTAACTGGTAGATCTTGCCGTCCGGCGCGGTGGTGAAGGAGATACCGATAAAGTCCTTGATATCCAGGGTCGGCGAGGTGAAGTCCTTGCCTTCGTTGGCCATCAGGTCGGTGATGGATTCGGTTTTGCCGTAGCGAAAGTGCGTACCGATCAGGTCGGAATCGTTGACCCAGCCGTCATAGATATTCTTGTCGGACTGCATCTGGGTTTGCAGCTTTTCCACCACATCGCCTTCCTGCAGCAGGTCGTGGGTCAGCTTGATACCGGTGATTTCACTGAAGGCCTTGGCCAGCACCTTGGATTCGTATTCATGGGTGGTGAGGGTTTCCGACACCACGTTGATCTTCATCCCACGGAACGGTTCGGCGGCCTTGATGAACCACTTGAGTTCCTCGAGCTGCTGGTCGGCCGTGAGGGTCGACGGCTTGAACTCGCTGCCGATCCATTTTTTCGCCGCCTCTTCATACGCATCGGCCCAGGCCGTGGCACTCAAACCGCTGAGGGCCAGTACGGCGGCCAATGAAATGCTATGTCGCAGCTTATTGTTTTTATCGAACATAGAGACCTCCTGGTTGATTTCAAAAGGGACTACAAACGCCACACACCCCTTGTAGGAGCGAGCTTGCTCGCGAAAAACGCCCAGACACCGCGCACGCCCAGAAACGCCGCGTTATCGTTGACGAATTTCGCGAGCAAGCTCGCTCCTACAGGGAATAGAGGCATCCGCACTAGCCCCAACGCATCACACACAACAGCCATACAAGGGAGAGCGCGGACGCCACCCAGATGCTCCAGTCGGTTACGCCGATCACCAGCAGGTGCAGGTAGGCGCTACCGAGAAGACCGATAAACAAACGATCACCACGGGTGGTGCTGATCGGCAGAAACCCGCGCCGAGGGATACTCGGCGCGCGCAATTCCCAAGTGGTCATGCCCGCCAGAATCAGGGCGATACCGCCAAAGAACAGCGCAGTGGGGGTGGTCCAGGCCATCCATTCCATCATCGACTCCTCAGACCCGGCCGAGGGCAAAGCCCTTGGCCACGTGGTTGCGTACAAACCAGATCACCAGCATGCCGGGCAGGATGGTCAACACCCCCGCCGCCGCCAGTACGCCCCAGTCGATCCCCGACGCCGAGACGGTGCGGGTCATCACCGCCGCGATGGGCTTGGCGTTGACCGAAGTCAGGGTGCGCGCCAGCAGCAGTTCGACCCAGGAAAACATGAAGCAGAAAAACGCCGTCACGCCGATGCCGGAGCCGATCAATGGGATAAAAATCTTCACAAAGAACTTGGGGAAGGAGTAGCCGTCGATGTAGGCGGTTTCGTCGATTTCCTTGGGCACACCCGACATGAAGCCTTCGAGAATCCACACCGCCAATGGCACGTTGAACAGGCAGTGCGCCAGGGCCACCGCGATATGTGTGTCGAACAGGCCGATGGACGAATACAGCTGGAAAAACGGCAACAGAAACACCGCCGGCGGCGCCATGCGGTTGGTCAGCAGCCAGAAAAACAGGTGCTTGTCGCCCAGGAAGCGATAGCGCGAGAACGCATACGCCGCCGGCAGCGCCACGCTCAAGGAGATCATCGTGTTCAGGCTCACGTAGTACAGCGAGTTGAGATAGCCGGTGTACCAACTCGGGTCAGTGAAAATCACCTTGTAGTTGGCCAGGGTGAAATCCTGCGGAAACAGCGTCAGCCCACCGAGGATTTCGGTATTACTTTTGAAGGACATGTTCAGCAGCCAGTAGATCGGCACCAGCAGGAACAGGATGTAGATCAGCAGCGGTATGACTTTGCGCTTGCTCATGTTGGTGGCCTCAGCGGTTGGCGTCGGAATGGGTCATGGCGGTGTAGAACAGCCAGGACACCAACAGGATGATCAGGAAGTACACCAGGGAAAACGCCGCGGCCGGGCCCAGGTCGAATTGGCCGACAGCCATCTGGGTCAGCGTCTGGCTGAGGAACGTGGTGGCGTTACCCGGCCCGCCACCGGTCAGTACGAAGGGCTCGGTGTAGATCATGAAACTGTCCATGAAGCGCAGCATCACCGCGATCAGCAGCACACTTTTCATCTTCGGCAGCTGGATATGTCGGAAAACCGCCCAGGCCGACGCCCGATCGATACGCGCCGCCTGGTAGTACACGTCTGGAATAGCGCGCAGCCCCGAGTAGCACAGCAGCGCCACCAGGGAGGTCCAGTGCCAGACATCCATCACCAGCACCGTGACCCAGGCGTCCATGGTGTTGGCCGCGTAGTTGTAGCTGATGCCCAGCGCATTGAGGGTAGAGCCGAGCAGGCCGATATCGGCGCGGCCGAAAATCTGCCAGATGGTGCCCACCACGTTCCACGGAATCAGCAACGGAATGGCGAGGATGATCAGCACCAGCGACGACCAGCGGCCCTTGGTCGGCATGGTCAGGGCGATGGCGATGCCCAGCGGGATTTCGATCAGCAGCACGCACGCCGAGTAGATGAACTGGCGCAGCAGCGAGTCGTGCAGACGCGGGTCGAGCAGCACCTGTTTGTACCAGTCGGCGCCGACGAAATAGCGGCTGGACTGGTCGAAAATGTCCTGCACCGAGTAGTTGACCACCGTCATCATCGGGATCACCGCACTGAATGCCACCAGCAGGAACACCGGCAACACCAACCACCAGGCCTTGTTGTTCTGCACCTTGTTCATGGCCGCACCTCCAGCAGGTAATCGTCGGCGTAGAGCATCAGCCACTGCGCGGGGAAGCTGATAGAGGCGGTGCCTTCGGGCACCGGTTTGTCTTCGGCCAGGCGCACTTTCAGGGTGGCGCCGTCCAGGCTCAGGGTCAGGATCTTGTAGGTGCCGAGGTCTTCAATATGGGTGACGTCGGCTTGCAGTGCGTCGGGGTTATGCTCATCCCACACATGAATGAATTCCGGGCGGATGCCCACCTGCAAGGTCGTGTAGGGCGTGTCGGCGAGGCGTTGCTGCACGGCCTCGGACAACCGCAGATGGGTGTCGGCAAAGCGCACTCCGCCGGCCTCGGCCTGCACTTCGATCAGATTCATCCCAGGGCTGCCGATGAAATAGCCGACAAACGTATGGCTCGGTCGCTCGAACAACTCCCGCGGCGTGCCGAATTGCACGATTTGCCCGCCGTACATCACCGCGATCTTGTCGGCGAAGGTCGAGGCTTCCAGCTGGTCGTGGGTCACGTAGACCATGGTGATATTGAACTGCTCGTGGATCTGCTTGAGCTTGCGCCGCAGTTTCCATTTGAGGTGCGGGTCGATCACCGTCAGCGGTTCATCGAACAGGATCGCCGAGACGTCGTCGCGCACCAGGCCCCGGCCCATGGAGACTTTCTGTTTTTCGTCGGCGGTGAGGTTGCGTGCCTTTTTGCTCAGCAGGCTTTGCAGGTCGAGGACTTCGGCAATTTCCTGCACCTTGCTGTGAATTTTCGCCTCGGCCATGCCCTGGTTACGCAACGGGAAAGCCAGGTTGTCGAACACCGTCATGGTGTCGTACACCACCGGGAACTGGAACACCTGGGCGATGTTGCGTTTTTCCGGGGTCAGCTCGTTGACCACTTTATGGTCGAACAGCACGTGCCCTTCGGACGGGCTGAGCAGGCCGGAGATGATATTGAGCAGGGTTGATTTGCCGCAGCCCGAAGGCCCGAGCAAGGCGTAGGCGCCGCCCTGCTCCCATACGTGGTTCATTTCCCGAATGGCGTAGTCCTCGGGACCTGTCGGCGTAGGGCTGTAGCTGTGCGCCAGGTTCTGCAAATGGATCTCGGCCATCAGGCAACCCTCGCGACACGGCGTCCGGGGGCCTGGACCAAGCGGCCCTGGCCATCGAACACAAACAGTTTATGGGTGGGGATATACACACGGATCGGCGCGTCGACGTCGTACTCATGCACCCCCGGCAAGTGCAGCACCAGCAGGAAATGCTCGCTGCGCACATGCAGGAAGGTTTCCGAGCCGCTGATCTCGGCGACTTCCACGGTCACCGCCAGTTCGAGGTCGTCGTCGTTGCTGGGCACCAGGCTGATATGGCTGGGGCGCACGCCAAAGCGGAACTCGCCCTCGCCGATGGGACGCAGGTCAACATTGAGTGGGAAGTGTACGAAATTGGCGAAGCTCACTTCATTGCCGCGGATGCTGCCCGGCATCAGGTTGATCGGCGGTTCGGAAAACAACTCGGCGGCCAATACGGTCTGCGGCTGGTGATAGACCTCGGCCGCCTTGCCGCTCTGGATCACCCGGCCTTCGTGGAGGATGGTGGTGGTGCCGCCGAGTGCCAGCGCTTCGTTGGGCTCGGTGGTGGCGTAAATCGCAATGGTGTGGCGGGCCTTGAACAGCTCGCGCATTTCCTGACGCAGCTCTTCGCGCAGTTTGTAGTCCAGGTTCACCAACGGCTCATCGAACAGGATCAGTTCGGCATCCTTCACCAACGCGCGGGCCATCGCCGTGCGTTGCTGCTGGCCGCCGGACAGCTCCAGCGGGTGGCGCTTGAGGAACTTCTCGATGCGCAGCATCTTCGCGGTTTCCAGCACCTTGCTCTGGATCAGCTCGTTGGACACACCGGCCTGGCGCAACGGCGAGGCGATGTTCTCGAACACGGTCATGGTCGGGTAGTTGATGAACTGTTGATACACCATCGACACGTTGCGCAGGCGCACCGGTTTAGCGGTGACATCCACGCCGTTCATCAGGATGCGGCCGCTGTCGGGCTTGTCCAGGCCGGCCATCAGGCGCATCAGGCTGGTCTTGCCGGACAGGGTGCGACCGAGCAGCACATTGAAGGAGCCGGCCTCGAAACGCAGGTTGGCGTCGTCGATCCAGGTCTGGCCTTCGATGACGCGGGAGACATGTTCCAGGGTCAATGACATGACACGCCCTTTTTTATTATTGGAATGAATCTGGCCAGTGGTCACAGCGAGTTTCGTGCCAACCGCAGCAGGTGCTTGATCCACAAGGAAATGCCCTGAAAGCGAGGTTCGGGAGCGAACAAAAATGAACAATTCGGACTGAACAACTGAACACTCAGCGGGTTGACAATGAACAGTTCTGAACAACACTGTTTGAACCCGATTGACTGAACAACGCAGAACACATGCGGGAGGGGCGGTGCGACGATTCGACTTGCCCCCTCCCACATCGACCGGGTGACATCCGTTAGATTGCGCAAGACCCAAAAACAATAAAAAGAAGGTCTCCATGGCCGAACCGCTGACTCACGACACCCTCATCCAGGAGTCCTGGCGCCGCTGCCGCGCATTCGGCCTGGACCACCAGAGCCCACCCAGCTTTGACCAACTGCCCGCCGAGGGCATCAGCCAATTGCTGGAGAGCCAGCATTCCCTGGTGCAGACCACCCACCAGGAAGTGTTGCCTTACTACGAGAACATCCTGAGCAACTCCAACTGCCTGATCATGCTGGCCGACAACCAGGGCCAGGTTTTGACGTCGTGGGGCACCCAGCGCTTTATCGACCCCAAGTTGGCCCGTGGTTTCAGCCCCGGCGCCAGCTGGATGGAGCGTTCCAGCGGCACCAATGCCATCGGCACCGCGCTGGCCTGTGCCCAGGCGGTGCATATCGAACACGATGAACACTTCCTCAAGGCCAACCGCTTCATGACCGGTTCGGCGGCGCCGATCTTCGACGCCCAGCGCGAAATCATCGCGGTGCTGGACGTGTCCAGCGACAGCTACCTGCCGCCCTCCCACACCCTGGGCATGGTCAAGATGATGAGCCAGACCGTGGAAAACCGGCTGATCCTCAACCTGTTTCGCGGCGAGCATTTCCAGTTGACCTTCAACACCGGGCTGAACAACCTCGACAGCCAATGGGCGGGCCTGCTGATCTTTGATGAAAGCGGCCAGGTGTTATCGGCCAACCGCCGCGCCGACAACCTGCTGGGCATCAGCCTGTCGCGGGTGATGATCGACCGCTTGTTCAAGGTGTCGATGCTGGAGTTACTGAATCAGCCGGAGGGTTTGCCGTTCTCCTTGCAGGCGGCCGGCCGCAATCGTTTCCAGTGTTTATTGAAGCGGCCCAAGCAGATGCCGGTACACGCGCGGGTTTTCAGCGAACCGGCGCCGCCGCAAGCCGCACCGATCAGCCTCAAGACCCTGCATTTCGGCGATGTGCGCGTGGAAAAAGCCGTGCGCCAGGCCGAGCGCCTGCTGGAAAAGGACATTCCGCTGCTGATCCACGGTGAAACCGGCGTGGGCAAAGAGGTATTCGTCAAAGCCCTGCACCAGGCCAGTTCGCGCAGCCAACAGGCCTTTATCGCGGTGAACTGTGCGGCGATTCCCGCTGAGCTGGTGGAATCGGAACTGTTCGGCTACGAAAAAGGCGCCTTCACCGGCGCCAATCAAAAAGGCAGCGTCGGCCTGATCCGCAAGGCCGACAAGGGCACGCTGTTTCTCGACGAGATCGGTGATATGCCACTGCCGACCCAGGCCCGCTTGCTGCGGGTCTTGCAGGAACGCTGCGTGCAACCGGTGGGCAGCAGCGAGTTGTTCCCGGTGGATTTGCGCATCATCTCCGCCACCAACCATGTGCTACGCGAGCAGGTGCAGGCCGGGCGCTTCCGTGAGGATTTGTACTACCGCATTGGCGGGCTGACCCTGGAGTTGCCGCCACTGCGCGAGCGCACTGACAAGCGGGCGTTGTTCCAACAACTGTGGCAGCAACACCGCGAACCGAAGCAATGGGCCGGGCTGAGCGCCGAGGTGCTGGCGTTGTTCGAGCAGCACCCGTGGCCGGGCAATTTGCGCCAGGTCAGCAGTGTGTTGCAGGTGGCGTTGGCCATGGCCGAGGAGCAGCCGATCCGCCCGGAGCATCTGCCGGACGACTTCTTCGTCGATCTGAACGTGACGGCGCCGCTGCCCACCAGCGCGCCTCTGGAGGACAGCATCGACCTGACGCGGCGCTTGAAAGCGGCAGGCGGGAATATTTCCCACCTGGCGCGGGAACTCGGCGTGAGCCGCAACACCCTGTACAAGCGCCTGCGCCAAGGCAATGACTGAAACCCGGGCAGCAATCGACCGCTGCCCTCAGGCTTGAAACCGCCTCGCCCGCACGCGACACTGCGCCGCTCCATCACGAGGACACCGCCGATGACCGCAACCGCCGCCACCGTTTCTGCACGGGAGGCTTATCAAGTGCTCAAGGATATGGCCCTGGAAACGCGGGTCATCAGCGCCTGCGCGGCAGCGGATGACACGGTGAGCGTGGAAACCGACGGCTGGCGGATGGTGCTGCTGACCCAAGGTACGGTGCTGGTGGGGTGCCAGCACTGCCGCTCACCCGACGGGCGGCATGGCTCATTGGACAGCTGGCAACGCTATGGCACCAACCCAGTGGCATTGATGAGTACGTGGGAGCACGCGCAAGTCGAGCGCCTGTTGTCGGTGTCTCAGCGCCAGCTCCACGACACGCCGGTGTAGATGCCCCGACCGTCCCCGGGCGTGGAGCGGGCGGCGTCCAGGCCATTGTCGTCATAACCCGGGGTGACGGTGTTGGCGTAGCGGCGGTTGGTCAGGTTGCGCAGGTCGACCCAGGCTTGCCAGTCCTGCTGCGGGGCGTCGTAGCCGAACGTGGCGCCGAGTAAGGTATAGGCCGCCGCGTAGTAGGAATTGGCGTAATCCACCGCCACCCGCGAGGAATGCTCGGTGTTGAGGCTGGTGTAGAAACCGGTCGGATGGCTGTAGCGCAACTGTGCCTGGTAGTAGTGCTTGGGAATGCCCGGCAAGGTGTTGTCGCCGAAGCGGTCGTCGTTGCGGTAGTGGAAGTCGCTGAAGGTGTAAGCCTGGCGCAGGGCGAGCTTACCGCTGCCGCCGCCGTCCCACAGCGGGCTGAGCAGGCTCAGTTCGACACCTTGGTGAACCGTGGGGCTGGCGTTGGCCTCGGCGAGGATCGCGTTGCTGGTGGGGGTCTGGGCCTGGGTTTCAACGGTGAGCAACTCGTGGCGCACTTCCGAGCGGTACAGTGCCAGGTCCCATTGGCCGAACCACGCGTCACCACGGCCGCCGACTTCCAGGGTGGTGGCGGTCTGGTTTTTCAAACTCACGCCTTCGCGTTGCAGGCCGGTGGCCGGGCCGCTGCCCGGCCCGAAGTATTTGTTGGAACCCCAGATCATCGACCAGGCATGCGGCGGCTCGACCGAGCGGCTCAGGTTGCCGTACACCTGCAATTGCGGGGTGAAGTCATAGCGCAGGCCGATGCGCGGCGCATAGTCCCAGTCATGTTGACTGAGCGGCGCCTGGCCGTCGGGATAGGTCACCTGGGTTTCGCGGCGGGTGTAGATCGCGGCCAGGCCGGTGGTCAGCCACAGGTCCGGGACCAGTTCCAGGTCGTTGCCGATATGCAGCACCGTGTCGGAGCCCAGGTAGCTGTAGTCGCGGGTCTTGGTGCCGGGGGCGTAGCCTGCGGTATTGCCGACAGGAATTCGCACGTATTCCGACGCGCCATTGTTGGGCATCGCCTGGGTGGTGCGCAGGCCGATCGTGGTTTTACTGTCGTGACCGAACAGGGTGTCCTGGCGAATGTAGTTCAGCGTGCCGCTGATATCGGTGTAGGCGACTTTCAGGCGATTGGTGCCCTCGCGCAGGTCCATCGGGTAGTCGTGATAGGCCAGGCCGACTTCGAGCCGTGCGTTGTCGTCGAGCTGCAACGTGGTCTTGTTGGCGATCCAGGTGGAGCCCGGTTGCAGGCGTTTTGAATCGCGGGCGGCGTTGAGGCTGTTGGCGGCACGCGGATCATGGCTGATCTGGTAGCGCGTGAGCTTGCCTGGCGTGTCGTTGGTGGTTTCGCGGTAGCGCAAGTAAAAGCGCGTCTCCAGGTTCGGATTGAAACGGTAGCCGAAGTTGGCCGCGACGCCCTTGCCCGTGCCGGCGCTCTGCTGCTGATAGCCGTCGGATTCGGAATCGGTGAGGCTGATGTAATAGTCGGCATCCCCCAGCACCTGGCCCGAACTGATCTCGCGCTGGGCGTAGCCACGGCTGCCCGCTTCGTAGCGCACTTGCAGCTTGGGGGCGTCGTAGCCGGTGTGGGTCACGTAATTGACCGCCCCACCCAGGGCCAGCGCGCCCTGATCAAAACCGTTGGCACCGCGCAGCACCTCGACGCGGCTTTGCCACAAGGGGTCCTTGAGTTCATAGGGCGTACCGCCGGGGCCTGTCAGCGGCAAGCCGTCGAGCGTCTCGTACAACCCGGAAGCATGGGCGCCGGGGCTGCGGTTGAGGCCCGAGCCACGGATCGAGAGTTTGACGCCTTCATTATTCGCCGCCTTGGCGTACACCCCAGCCTGATACTTGAACACATCCTCGTTGGTGCTCACCCGCCCCTGTTGCACGCTGCCCATGTCGATGTAATTGGTGCCGCCGGGCACGCGCTTGAGCTGCGCCTGCGCCACTTCAGCCGCGCTGGCTTCGCTGGTGGTGACTTCGACCGGCGCCAGTTGCAGGTCTTCGGCCTGCACAAGGGAACTGAGGGTCAGGGCAGCAAAAAGCAGCGGGGGTTGGCGCAGCAACATGGGGCGGGTCCTTGGAATGCGGGGGCGTGAAGGCAAGGCCTGGCACGCGAACTGTGATGGGAAGACCGGGACGCTCGCCAGGTCACGCCTTATTCAAGGCGCAGAACCTTCCCGACCCCTGAAAAAACTACCTGTCTCCTAGCCCGCGGCGGACGCCAGCGCGCACATGAAGTCATCCGCCTCCGACCCCGCCGGAAAGCGGAACCCGTACATTTCGTCGGTCGTCAGAATGCTGTTGAGGGCGTCGCGAAATTGCGCCTCAGTCGGCGACTCCTGCAGCAGTTTGTGTGCCGGTAACAACAGCTCGGCAGAGACGCCTTGCGCACTCGCGGCGTCAATCACCGCAAACAGGATAAATCGCAGGCGAATTTCGCGATCCGTGGGCCAAACCGTTTTTCGCTTACCCAAGGTAGGGCCTCATATTTAAGAAAAGTCCGAGGCTATTGCCGACAGATGGGCGTTTCAAGCAGTGCAGTGCAAGATAGGGCACTTCCTACAGAGGAAACGGAAACACCGCACTCAACGGTCCTAACGCTCACTGCACCGGCAGAAAATTCATCAGCAACAGGCTTTGCGCGTAATTGACGCCAATGCGTCGGTAGCGCTCATCGAGCATCTGGGTCAGCAGGTCGAGTCGCGCGACGATCTTGCCGAACTCGACGGCGAAACTGAGGTTACTGCCCTCCTCCGAGATCTCGTTGGAAAACAGCAGCAGCACGCCATTGGCATCCTGACGCTGGCTGAGCAGCCAGGTGGCCTTTTCGATATTGCGCGCCGCGTTGCTGACGAATTGCGGGTTGATCGTGTCAGAGATATAGAACCGGGTGCGCCCGCCATGTGCAGTCACCAGCATGCTGCCAATCGCATAGATAAACGCCCCGACCCGATCGCCGCGAAACTCGGGGCTCAAGGAGTAACTCAGGGCCGCCAGATCGCGACGATCCCCCAGGGCGGGCAGCGGTTGACGGTTTTCGATGGCCGAACGGATTTCCCGCGCCGCGCTCACCGCGTCCAGGTAACCCGACTGCCGCCACTGGTTGGGGTTGCGCAGGTACAGCTTGTTCATCAGCAAATACAGGCTTTGCAGGTTATCGCGCATGCCGAGGGTGGCCATGCGGTCGACGCTGGTCTGGAGAAACTCATCAGGCTTGCCATTGCTGAATTGCCTGGCGATATCGCGCCCCTGTTGCTGGCTGCAGGCGGTGGTGCAGAGCAGAAACACGAGGACGAGCCAGCGCGGGCGGTTCATCCATCGGCAGGTAAGAGGCGGGAACGTATGATCCATCGGCACCATGTCTAGTTCTTATGTCCACACGCAGTATGAGTATGGCGGGGATAGAGATAGATCCGAAAAATCCGAAAAAGTGCAGGATTGGGCAACAGAAAACCCGGAATGACATGAGAAGCCCCCAGTGCATGTTAATGCGTTTCGCAAAGACACAACTTCGAGCACCCTATGCCGTATCGCGATCGGCAGGATTACCCAATCAGGATCTAGTACCGAGTGGCTTAGTCACAAATACAAAATAAGTGACTTTCAATATTTAAAATCACGCTCTGCAAAGCCCATACGCTGAAATACCGCTTCCTTTCAGACGTCTGCTGTTTAGATTGAAATGGGGACTCTGGCGCTCAACGCCGGTTCAACGACCGAAGTGACGCCGGCATCACCTATCGCTTGAACCAGCAGAAACGAGATTGAATACAATTAACAAAAACATAAAATTGATGAGCCTGCAGCCTGCCAGATCGTTACATCCCTGAGGTATCGGATCTAAACTGCAAAATATACTTAGCTATTTTGAATGAGGTTCCCGATCATGGCGTTCTGTTTTGGTCTATTCGCGCCACATTACCGTTATAAACATTACGTTTTGATCGACAACGACGGTTGCTGTATAGGATTCAAGACCTGCACTCGAAACCCTGGCGCAAAATGGGTTGAAACTGAAGAGATAAACCTGGCCTGGCTGAATAAACCATCTATCAACCGGTGCCCACCGCCCCCTTCAACAGCCCATCTAAAGACATAGAGCAAAAGACATTTTCATTCAAATCTACAGATTGCTTTTGCCTTATCGGCTTTCTTCGCAAACACACTTACAAGTACGCAATCCCTTCACATCAATATCACACTATTTTCACACTCCACGCGATTCAAAACCAACTAAGTTGCTTAAGTATGGGAAGTACTCTCAACTCGTTCTATTGCATTATTTTCACATTAATTGTTAAACAATGATGCTGGTAGCAGACCAGCCGCAATGGGGCAGACCAAAGCGACCTCAGGGTCGGTCGGCACCCGAACCAACACAACCGCGCAACGATCCGCAGGTTCAGGCGCCAAAATCGGCGACCTCAACCTTGCCGTGCAAAGCCCAGACATCAAGCGCTTTATACAAACAAAACGGCCAGTTTCAGCAGAACTGAAACTGGCCGTCAATGCGTTGCGTCTTCCGGGCTTGACCGGCGATCGTCCGCTTAGAAAATCGAGATTGGGTAATCCACGATCAGACGGGTTTCGTTGTAATCCCCTTCCGCCTGATCAGCGTTACCGCGGTGCCAGGCTTGACGCACGCGCATCGACAAGTCTTTGACTGGGCCGCTCTGTACCACGTATTTGGCTTCAAAGTTGGTTTCATGGTGCTTGCCGTCAGCACCATAACCATAGGCACGGTAGGCGCTGCCGACCGGCATGTGCGTGCCGTCGATATTGTCACCGTTGAGGTAGCGCGTCATAAAACTCAGCCCCGGCACGCCATAAGTCGCCATGTTCAAGTCGTAACGGGCCTGCCAGGACTTTTCGCCTGGGCCGTTAAAGTCAGAATATTGAACCGAGTTGGCCAGGAAGATGGAGTCGGCCAGATCACCCGACTTGTTATTACCCACGGCCACATAGTCGAACGGCGTGTCGCCGTGAACCTTCTGGAACGCCAGTGTGACGGTATGAGCACTCAGGAAAGAGTACGCCGCCGCCAACGACCAAGTGGTGTTGTTGATGGAGCCGGCTTTGGACTGGCCGGAGTCGGTGGTGCGGTAGATGTTGAAGTCCAGGTTCAATGATTGATCGGCAGTGAACGGAATCGTGTAGTTGGCATTACCGTAGTATTGATGCCAGACGTCCTTGAGGTCCGAGGCAAACACGCTCATGGACAAGTTATCGGTCAGCGTGTACTTGCCACCGAGGTAGTCAATACTCTTGGCCGGTATGTTGGCATAACCGGCATACAATTCGTGGCTATTGTTGGTCGTGGTCGGACCGTTACTGCTGGTGAAGTGCCCGGCGTCGAGGTTCAACCCTTCAATTTCGCTGCTCAACAGGTTGAAGCCAGTCGCCGTTTGAGGCGTGGCGCGAGTACCCGCCGTGGCCAGGACCGGGTTGTTGGGCTGCAAGTTGCCATAATGCAGTTCAGTTTTGGAGAACCGTGCCTTGATCGACGCGCCTGCACTGCTGAAGTCATTCTCCGGCCGGCCGTTGCTGTCGACCGGCAAGTTGCCAGAGCCTGCATTGCCTTTGCCACCGTCCAACTTTACGCCCCAGTATCCGTAAGCATCCACACCAAAACCGATGGTGCCTTGGGTGAAGCCGGAGGAGAAGTTGCCTTGCATCACCTGCAACCAGTCCTGTTTGTCGCCCGCCGAATTCTTACCGTCACGATCAAAATAAAAGTTGCGAAGCAGCAGGTTCAAACTACTGCCTTCAACAAACCCCTTGGCAGTCGCTTGGTCCTCCACACCCGCGGCTGACGCTAGTTGACTAGCACCCAGCGAGACCGTCAGCGCCACCAAATTCCACTTAAAAGACATTGTTTGTTCCCCTGTTTTTAATAGAGCTGCCTCGTCTCTCAATGCACAGTCAGCAGGATCTCCCCTGAAGTCAGGCGGTCAAAAGCGAAGAGTCATAAGTCGATGGCAGATGAGAAGGTTTCTAAGTCGCAACGCATTGACTGCGCAGCGCAAGGTACCGTTTTATAACGGTTTATTTTTAGTACAGGGCAGAGCCTAAGGTGAAAAACTTATAACACTTTCCCGCCGATGGAATGACCTCGTTTCCCGTGAAAGTAATTTTCCATTTCTGTAACAATTCAGGTTTATACAAGAAAGCCGGACGCGTGAAATGAGCTGGACATCGATGTTTCGCATACATCTAAAGTCCCAACTGCACGATGAAAACGGCACGCTCTGAGCCTGGATATCCGCAAAGGGCCGAACTGATTCAGGCGTTCTTGGAGCTCCCTTATCGAGAGCGGCGAATGCCGCAATATTTAAAGCAACGTTGTGCTAGCGTACCTGTAGGACGGATTACATGATGGTCTTAGACGCATGCCTCGAGGTCGATACGACTACAAGCCTCGAGACAGGACATCACATCGTTATAGAGCCAGCCTGCAGGTATCGCAGCGCCATGGGGGTACAGAACCTGATGACACACATTGCCCCATTGCCCCCCCTTGATTTGAATCACGATCACCCACTCATAACGGCCGCGCTGTGAACGCTGAGCTACCTCATTCAGGTTCGCAGACGCCGCTTGAGGGTTTGTGCGAGGCGCAGGTGCAGCAACGTCTGGCGCAGGACGGGCCGAACGAACTCCCCGCCTCCCGCCGACGCAGCGCCTTGCGCCTGATGTGTGACGTGGCCTTCGAGCCGATGTTTCTCCTGCTGGTCGCGTGCGGCGCTTTGTACATGGTGCTGGGCGATGTCCAGGAAGCCCTGATGTTGCTGGGCTTTGTCTTCGTCGTGATGAGCATCAGCTTTGTCCAACAGCGGCGCAGTGAACGCTCCCTGAATGCGTTGCGGGACCTCTCCAGCCCAAGGGCTAAAGTGCTAAGGGAAGGTAAAGAGTGCAGCGTTCCCTCGCGGGACCTGGTCGTTGGCGATGTTGTAATGCTGGCTGAAGGCGATCGCGTACCCGCTGACCTGCAACTGACAACATGCGCCAACCTATCAATTGATGAGTCCTTGCTGACCGGAGAATCCATGCCAGTCAGCAAGCTGGTCGCGCCGCAGTCTCATACACTTGGTGATCCAGCGCCGCCGCCAATGGATGCGGCCCTAGCGCAGGCATTTTCAGGCACATTGGTCACGTGCGGTACCGCCCAGGGACGTGTCACCGCCACCGGCGAGCGCAGTGCGCTGGGCCGGATTGGCCAGTCACTGGCAGACATCGAGGTGGAACCCACCCCGACACAACAGCAAACGCGTCGTGTGGTCAAGCGGGTCGCTGTCATAGGCCTGGCGCTGGCGGCGGCGCTCGCTATCGCTTTCGGGCTGCTGCGCGGTGACTGGCTGCATGGGATGCTGGCGGGCCTGACGCTGGCGATGGCAATCCTACCGGAGGAGTTGCCGGTTGTACTGACGCTCTTTCTAGGCCTCGGCGCCTGGCGACTCGCCCGTGAGAAGGTGTTAGCGCGTAGCATCCCTGCCGTCGAATTGCTCGGTGCGACCACCGTCTTATGCGTCGACAAGACCGGTACGCTGACGGCTAACAGAATGACGGTCAGGCGCCTTTGGTCCGAGGAGGCTGAGTATGAAGTCGCCAGAGATGGTACTGACGGCGGCACGCCTTTGCAGGAGGCACTCCATGGTGTGCTTGAGTACGCGGTTCTCGCCAGCCACCGCCATGCTTTCGACCCGATGGAGTCGGCCATCGGCGAGACCGGGCAGAGCCTGCTGGCGCTCACCGAGCACCTCCACGCCGACTGGACGCTGATCGACGACTATCCCTTGTCACCCCAGATGCTGGCAATGTCGCGGGTGTGGCAATCGCCGAATCAACGAGAGCGACTCATTGCTGCAAAGGGAGCGCCCGAGGCAATCGTCGATTTGTGCCATATGGATCCCGTTCGCAGCGCGCGCATTGCGGCTCAGGTGCTGGCGATGGCGGCAGACGGGCTTCGCGTTCTCGGCGTCGCACAGGCGACCTTCGCCGCCGAGGTATTGCCCGGTTTACAGCACGACTTCGACTTCAGGTTTCTAGGATTGGTCGGGCTCGAAGATCCGATTCGTCCAGATGTGCCGCAGGCTATTGCCGAGTGCCGGGCCGCAGGCATCCGTGTGGTGATGATGACGGGCGACCACCCGGCCACAGCGATGTCGGTCGCTAGGCAGGCCGGGCTGGGCACCGATGCGCCGGTGATCACTGGAACCGAACTGTCCACACTGAACGATTCTGAGCTGGCCGCACGACTGATCACGACGCAGATCTTCTGCCGTGTTCAGCCAGAGCAGAAACTGCGCCTGGTACGCGCGTTCCGTGCACAGGGTGATGTCGTCGCCATGACCGGCGACGGTGTCAACGACGCGCCTGCGCTGAAGGCAGCCGATATTGGCGTTGCGATGGGTGCGCGTGGCACCGAGGTTGCACGCGAGGCGGCCGCGCTGGTTTTGCTCAATGATGATTTCGAGTCGTTGGTGACCGCCGTGCGCTATGGCCGCCGCATTTTCGCCAACTTGCGCAAGGCGATTGTGTTTGTGGTGGCCGTACACGTGCCGATCGTCGGCCTATCGATGCTTCCAGTGCTTTTCGGCTGGCCGATGGTGCTGATGCCGGCGCACATTTTGTTCTTGCAACTGATCATCGACCCCGCCTGCTCGGTCGTGTTCGAGGCCGAACCGCTTGAGCCGGATGCGATGAAGGCTCCTCCACGTCGAAAGGAGCAACGGTTGTTCGACAGCGCAGTGATGATACGCGGCCTCTGCCAGGGCATTGGCTTACTGATACTGCTTCTCGCGACGTATGCAAGTATGAGGTTCTTTGCGCCGGTTGCGTCTGAGCGAGATGAGCTTGCGAGAACACTGACCTTCGTCGTCCTGGCGCTGGCCAACCTCGCCCTGATCCATACCAATAAGTCATGGGGCCGCACGCGCTGGGTGGGGCCTGGCGCGTTTGGCACCCAGCTCAGTTGGATCGCTTTCGCAACGTTGGCCATGTTGGCGATAGCGCTGTTTTTTCCGCCGGTTACCCAGCTGTTCTCATTCGTGACACCCGCGCCAGTACTGCTACTTTTCGCATTTGGCATCGTCGCGCTGAGCGTAATGTGGTTCGAAGTCGTGAAATGGCTAATACGAATGAGGAGCGGGCATAGCGACTGAGCGAAGCCTTTCGTGCTGATCCCCGAGTTCGCCAGGGGCTGCACATGTCGCAACCCAGGCGAGGTTTGTTCAGCAGTTAATCGCTTAGATTGGCTCCCAGCTTTGGAAAAGCAAACCGGATCAGCAGTGCAGCATCGGGTGCTTCGCCCCTCGAACATTATCGGGTAACGCGGCGAGTGGACTCGTCACGTTGGCGAACCTCTTACTCGGGTCAACGCCTTCATAAAAGGTGTACGTCAGGATTCGAACCCTGGAATCGCCAGTAACGTTCACCGGCTTCCAGGAATCCAAAGTAACTTTTTAAAACAATACGTTAGATTCTAATAATTACCGCACCAAGGCACTTTTGAATGCGTTGGAGCCCGCGCCGATCATGGGGCGCATAAGGTTGCGGAAATCATTCCGCCCTCCCCCGCGTGCTGCCGATCGAACACTATCGCCAATAGTCGTAGTGAAACATCCGGGGGCCGCTGATAATCTGCGACCACGTTCGCCAGCCGTTTAGGGATGGAGGCGAAAATAGAAGCCCTGGAGCCGCGAACCTCCGGGGCTTTGCTTTTTTGGCGCAGGCTGACACCCAACTCTTCTGGGCATTTTTCCTTTGGCCCTAAATTGTTCAGGGCGCTGGGCGAAATCCCTTTTCAGTACCGACATGGCCGAAATCGGAATGGTTGTGATGTGCCTTGATCTTTCCCGATAGGCACGTTCGATTGCACCCGCCGGATTGTTTGGCTGTCATGGATTTGGTGTGTTTGTGCATTGGCGTAGCCGTGAAGCAAGCCTACGATCAGCCCCTGAGGCAGCCGACCTTGCGATTGCTCATGGTCGCGTTTAGCGCGGATACAATAACGCCCGCGTGGCGGCGGGCGTTTGGCATAGATCGTCGAAGCGTTATCGCCTTAATCGAAGGCGCCGTTGAGGACTTCGTAGATTATGCCGGAAGCAATTGCGACCAGTATCAAGTCCGTGCCTGCCTGCTGCCATTCGTAGCCGTCGTAATGTGGAAGTCTGCCCAGCAATCGACCATCAAGCTTCTTGGCGATGCCTGGAGGAAGAGGCTTCCCTCTGGCGAGGTTCTTTTGTATTCCGGGTGGCAGTGAAGGGCCTGGGCTCCAGTAGTCACGGTAGCCGCCGAGCACTCCCAATACGCTGCCGCGGTCAATGCTTGGCCCGCGAGACCAGTCGTATCCGCTGGAACCTTTCCCCTTATTACCCTGGTTGCCATGACCTTGACCACCTTGTGAGTTGCCTTTTCCATTGCCTTGACCTTTCCCATTGCCAGGGTCTGCGAGTGCAGCCACCGAGCCAACGGCCAAAGTAAGGCAGATAGCAGCTACAAGCGTGCGTGATCTAAACATGACTGTCTTCTCCGGAAGGGAATGCTCCCTGAAATGTAGACGGTATTGAAGGTTTTAGTTCCGTAATACCCATCCCACTCGCTGCATCCGTTAACGGAGCGTGGCGCCCAACGATAACCGCCGATTAGGCCCCCTCCAGGTTAAAAAACTGCGGAATCAGGTGCTGCTTTCGATTTCACCAATCGTCGATGCCTTACACCCAGCACTGCCAAATACGTACATACATTCCCCTTGTATTTGATAGCTTAAAGCCATCAAGCGGCATGCCTCATGCGCAGAGCCACCTTGGACAAGACGTGGACGTCTGGCAATCATCACTCATTGGTGAATTGTTTCTATCAGGGAAGAGGATCTGAAGCGGGTGACCGCCACCCCATCCTCCATAGCCAAATGCTCAGGCATGCACGCGCGCCTATGGCTGACCCTGCCCGACCAAAGCGTTAAGCATTGGTGCCTTCCCAGGAATCTGTTTTGCGACCAACAGTCGTTGCCCAGGAGCACCCTCAGGAAATGGATTCCGGAAACCATTCAATAGACGGGGCGAACTCCGAAAAGCCAAACGAGTAGGAACTTAAATATGGAGATTTATAGTATGTCAGCTCAAGAAAACTACGTTGGTGTTGGCGGATGGACTGCTTACCACGAACTGACTCCAAAGGACCATGCTGTATTCAAAGAAGCCTTGGAAGGCTTTGTGGGGGTGCAATACACCCCTGAGACGGTTGCGACCCAGGTCGTCGCCGGCACAAACTATCGCTATCACGCCAAAGCACAGCAGCCTGGTTCGCCAGCAATCTGGGCAGCAATCGTAGAAATCTACGCCCCCCTCAAAGGTAAGCCGCACATCACCCAGATCATCCGCATCTAAGCGCGCTTAACACCCTTCGGGTCACGCGAGGATTGCGGGACTCGAAGGCTGATCGCGCGCCCTTGCTTGTGCTGCGCTTCTGGCTTCTCCCTCCCCTGGAGCCGCAAGCATGACGATTGATGGTATGCGTCCGGCCAAGTCATCTACCCAGCCCTGCAAAGCCAAGGCCTGATGTCCTCTTAATTAGTAGGTGAACACCTTCGCCTGCGAAAACTGGCGCAGAATAGTAGTCTCGTACAGTGCTCTTCCATCATTGCATAGCTGTAGCCGAGTCAGCTCTGCATCAGATGACCCCGCAACATGGCCAGCAACGGATAGGCCGGACGACCACCGTCCCCCTTGGATAATGCGGCTCGATCAAGGCAATCAAACCCTTCCAGGGCATAACCCGATCCATCTCAATCAGGAAGCGCTCGCGGCGGGTCTGCTTACGTTTGCCGGCGTACTCGGCATCCGCGAAGGTCGTCTGCTTCATCGGAAAACTCGACGGGTGGCAGTTGGGTATTTTTGCCAAATCTGGAAGTCTTCTTCAGAGTTTCCTAATTGATTTTAAAGGGTGTTAACAGATCCTCCGTTTGAAAAAATAGATCTTGTACAGCCCAGCAGAACTTGCAAAGTTTCTCCCCATCAAATTTCAACGTGAGGTGCGGAGGAAGAGCTTCACGATGATGTCAGCCATATGCTAGGATTTGTATGCGTATAGGCTCTTATTTCGAACAGCGCTTACAACCGGGTATTCATATTCCTTATGGAGATAAGTATGGCTACTATTACCGGTGACAGCGGCTACAACGTTTTGTCGGCTACTGAAGCTTCATATATCGAGTCCTCATTACACAGTTTGGCTTTGGCGTAACTTGCCAGCGGTAGACCTTGTTTAAACAGAAGGAGATTTATTTTATGGATATTTCCAAAGGCATACGTTTAACGACAAACATGTCGCGCAGCATTGCAGACCTGAATCTGCCGCAAGTGAAACTGCCTGCTAATTTCGCTCATACCTTAGAGAATGTGGCTGAAGATCTTCGTAAAGCGGAAGCGGTAGGACGAGGCGAAGGTCGCCTTGTTGCTGATAACTCACCCGAGAATGCAGTTCAAACTGTTGTAAAGAATAACCAGCTTGTTGCCACAATTTATAAATCCGGCGTAGTAGAGATTTCCAATCAGTTCGCTGAAAATTTAAGAAACTTGAGCCTTCCTGATTCAGGAGCGATTCGCGCCACAATGATAGCAGAGGCTGTGGGTGGGGAGGTTTTAGACGTACGCTCTCTTTCTTCGCAATCTCGGTTTTCAACAACCGTATAGATAAAAAAGTGGGGGGGGTCAGGCACGAGAAGCCATCAACGCATTGGTATGGTCGATCTGGCTCTGCATTTGTATGTCTTACTGTGTAGCCTTAGAGGCGACCTTCAGAGCCGCGTCGAGATCCTGCTCAGCGATGGAAAGAATGATCCATAGATTCTCCATCTCGTAATGATGATCCTTGGATACCGCAGCCATTTTGAGCAAATTCTGTTTATTGATTTCCTCAATTTCGGCGCGGTGCTCCTGGCTTAGGGCGTTCTGACGAACCACCAGTCCCGCTACAACACTTCGCATGTCGTTCCCTCTTTGGTTTGGCGGGACTGTAGCACCTGGCCGCAGAAGGCAAAAAGCCCAGCGCGAGGCTGGGCTCAAAGCAACTAATCTGCAAGAGACTAAGCGTCTGGAACTTCTTTATCGAGTGCAAGCTTTGGATCAGCCACCTCTACCCAGCCCTTCTTCAAATACTCATCTGCCACAATTCTACGTATCAAAAAACAGTAGATGATTGGCAGTCCAGCAATAGGTATAGCTGCCCATGGCGGGCCTGCAAACAGCCCCAACCCTATAGCAATACCCCAGATTAATAAATGGCGCCAAAGGCCGGCGAAGCAAAGATAGAGTGGGCCTAGGAACAATATTGCCAGAACCTGAAACGCATCGACTTCTTCAACCTTGCCATTGTCTAGACTTTTGAAGTATCGGGTCATTGCACTCTCCGTGTGGGGGTTAATTCGGAAAAATAGCACTGGGAAAGCCAGATGCAAAGAGCCCTGCGTGGGGCTGGGCTCTTCTGTTGTGAGTTCAGCCCTTCTTCAGTGCGATGAAAGCACCGCCGATTCCAAAAACAGCACTGTAGCCGGCCCCGCACGGAACGTCGGGTTGTACTTGGCTGCCTCAAGCATATGCGGAGCGAGATCATGGGCATCAAGCGCTTCTTTTGATGCCCACTTCTCGATCAATACAAAGCTATCGCTGTTTCCGACTACAGGGTGGATATCATATTGAATGCACCCTTGCTCAGCCCTGACCAAAGGAGCGAGTTTTTCAAAAGCCGCGAGCTGGTCCGAGCCTCGACCTGGCTGGGTATTGATGATGACGACAAGCCGAACTTCATCAGACATAGGTAACACGCCGCATACTAAAGAGGGGAAAATACAGTACGCTACAACCAAGTACAGATGCAAAAAGCCCAGCGATGAGCTGGGCCTAACTGGTTCAACTAGGCTCCGGTCACGGGAACTCTGCCAGCGTTGCAGTAAGGTAGTTGAATCTTTGATTTAGACTTATCGGCGGACTTCACCGTCCCATAGGCGGTTGCTAGTGTGGACACCGCGTCCACTGCCATCTTCAGTCCGGGTGTCGAATCGGCGCCCACCTTTGCCAAGCTACCGTTATCGTTTAGGTCTACCGAGAATTTAGAGGTTTCGAGCCATCCAGCCTCGTAACGGATATAGCTTTCCTGGGCCGCCGGGATTAGCTTCGTTTCAGTGACTTGGACCGCAAAGCAGCCAGTGTTTTCGTCGCCGCCGGCGTAACGTAGCATCTCACCTTCTTTATTCAGGATTTTGTCCTGAATGTAATGCTCCTTTACCTGAACTAGCCGAAAAAAAGGAACACCCTCACAACCATTCTTGCAGTCAGATTGCTCATACGTGACAATTTTCCCTGAGCATCCTGCCAGCACTGCTATCACTGAAAAAATCATAAACCGTTTCATGCCCACTTCCTCCCCTATATGGCTTATTGCCACAACAAGATCGTAGCGGGCGCTAGCGGAAGCGCCATTTTCTACGATCTCACCTGCTGAGAGATGGTTTGCGAGAAAGCTATCGAACAAGGAGATCCGATGCTCGCTGCAAAGATCGGCGGGTTTCAATTCCGAGATATCCGACCCAAGGCGGCGTCTGAAATTGTGGATATCGGCGATGCGAGCCTGCTATTGGGGCATAGCAATCAGGAAATCACAAAGCGCGTTTATAGGAGACTCGGCGCCACCGCGAAGCCGTCAAAATAGAAAAGTTATGGAACGCTTCCATAATAGTTCTGGAACGCCGAGCAAATTAAGATCGGAAGTGTCCAAGCCCCAGAAACGCAAAAGCCCCGCATCAGCGGGGCTTTCGTGTAAATCTTGGCGGGAAACCAGGGATTCGAACCCTGGGAACGCTATTAACGTTCGCCGGTTTTCAAGACCGGTGCATTCAACCACTCTGCCAATTTCCCTTTTGCATCACAGGATTATAGCAGCCCATCCTGTCTCAGCGGGCGCCATAATACCCGAATGAAACACACTGTCAAACTCTCGCCATCGCTTGTTACAGAGCGTCTGTTATGATCTTTGCGACTGAACGTTTCAAAACCGAAGGAGTGTCGCCATGCGCGAACAGAATTACGCAGTGAATGGTAACGCGCAGGCTGAGCAGCTTGAAGTCAGCCGCGTCTTGCGCAACACCTATGGCTTGCTCGCCCTTACCCTCGCATTCAGCGGCGTGATGGCGTTCATGGCGCAGCAGATGCACGTCGGCTACCCGAATGTCTTTGTCGTGTTGATCGGCTTCTACGGTCTGTTCTTCCTGACCAACAAGCTGCGTGACTCGGCCTGGGGCCTGGTGTCGGCGTTTGCCTTGACCGGTTTCATGGGCTTTATCCTCGGCCCGATCCTTAACCGTTACCTCGGCATGGCCGGCGGCGCGGAAGTGGTCAGCTCGGCGTTTGCCATGACAGCCCTGGTGTTTGGTGGTTTGTCGGCGTATGTGCTGATCACCCGCAAGGACATGAGTTTCCTGGGTGGCTTCATCACCGCCGGCTTCTTCGTGTTGCTGGGGGCAGTGGTCGCTGGCATGTTCTTCCAGATCAGCGGTCTGCAGTTGGCGATCAGCGCAGGTTTTGTGCTGTTCTCCTCCGTGTGCATCCTGTTCCAGACCAGCGCCATCATCCACGGCGGTGAGCGCAACTACATCATGGCGACCATCAGCCTGTATGTGTCGATCTACAACCTGTTCATCAGCCTGTTGCAGATCTTCGGCATCATGAGCCGCGACGACTGATTGCCAGCAGTACAAAAAATGCCCCGTATCGCAAGATACGGGGCATTTTTGTTTCAGGGCGCTTTGTTCAGGGCTCAGTACTGGTTGGGCTCCATCTCCAGATCGACCTTGAAACGCTGGGCAATATCCTGCTGGATACGTAGCGCCAGGTTGGCAATGTCATGCCCGGTGGCGCCGCCGTAGTTGACCAGCACCAATGCCTGCATCTTATGCACGCCGGCATCTCCATCACGAAAGCCCTTCCAACCGGCCTTGTCGATCAACCAGCCGGCAGCGAGTTTCATCTGCCCGTCGGCCTGGGGATAGGCCACCAAGTCCGGATACAAGCCCTGCAGCTCGGCGGCCAGCGCCTGGGACACCAATGGGTTTTTGAAGAAGCTGCCGGCATTGCCCAGTTCTGCGGGGTCCGGCAGTTTTTCCCGACGTATATCGCAGATCGCCCGGCTGACATCGCTCGGGGTGGCGTCGGTAATCCCCTGCCCGGCCAGGCGCTGTTGCACGGGGCCGTAGTCGAGCTTGAGGTGGCTGACGCGGCTCAGGGCAAACCGCACCCGCAGGATCAGCCAACGTCCGGTTTCGTGTTTGAACAGGCTGTCCCGGTAGGCGAAGTTGCATTCTTCCAGGCTGAAATCACGTAACTCGCCGGTCTGGCGATCGAGGGCCGTCAAGCCGGCGAACACATCCTTGATCTCCACTCCGTAGGCGCCGATGTTTTGCATCGGTGCGGCGCCCACGGTGCCGGGGATCAGGCTGAGGTTTTCGAGGCCGCAGAAGCCATGTTCCAGGGTCCACAGTACGAACGGGTGCCAGGCTTCGCCCGCTTCGGCCTCGACCACCACATGCTGGCCGTCATCCTGCAGCACCCGAATACCCTGGGTCGCCATGCGCAATACCAAGGCCGGAATATCCCGGGTCAGCAGCAGGTTGCTGCCACCACCGATCACCAGCAGCGGTACTGCCTGGGCGGCGGCATAGGCCAGGGCCTCGCGAACATCCGCGTCGCTGCGGGCCTCGGCGAAGAGCTGGGCACGCACGTCGATGCCGAAGCTGTTGAATGGCTTGAGCGATACCTGCGCAAGCACTTGCAAGGTCATAACCGCCCCTTCAATTCGATCACCAATAAATCACAGGCTCGTTCAATCAGGTCCAGGACCCGCTCAAAGCCTTGTTCGCCTTCGTAGTAAGGGTCTGGCACCTCGTCCACTTCAGAGTCGTAGCGGCGCAGGAACAGGTCGAGCTCGGCCTTGCCCTGCCCCGGCTGCATCGCTTTGAGGTTACGCAGGTTGCTGTGGTCCATGGCCAGGATCAGGTCGTAACGCGCAAAGTCGGCGCGGGAGACCTGCTGCGCACGCTGGGCCGACAGATCGTAACCGCGCTGCCGCGCTGCCTGTTGGCTGCGCGAGTCCGGTGGGTTGCCGATATGCCATTCCCCCGTGCCGGCGGACGCTACGTCGACCTGGCCAGCCAAACCCGCTTCGCGCAATTTATGGCGCAATACGCCTTCAGCGGTGGGCGAGCGGCAGATGTTGCCCAGGCAGACAAACAGAACCTCCATCAGGCCCCCAGCAGGCGGCGGACGCGCTCGAGGTCTTCGTGGGTGTCAACACCCGCAGGCGGTGCTTCCAGAGCATCGCCGACATGGATACGCACGCCATGCCACAGGGCACGCAGTTGTTCCAGGGATTCGGTGTTTTCCAGCCAGCACGGGCCCCAACTGACGAAGTCATGCAGGAAACCGGCACGGTAGGCATAGATACCGATGTGACGGCGGTACGGCACGCCTTCTGGCAACCGGTCAGGATGCCTGGCAAAAGCATCCCGCGCCCAGGGCAACGTCGAGCGGCTGAATGTCAGCGCCAGGCCGTTGATGTCGCTGACCACTTTGACCACGTTCGGGTTGAACAGCGTTTCAATGTCTTCGATGGGCTCGGCCAGGGTCGCCATGCGCGCTTCGCCATGAGCCGCCAGGTTCGCGGCCACCTGGTCGATCACGCGCGGCGGGATCAACGGCTCGTCACCTTGCACATTGACCACGATGGCATCAGGCGCCAGGCCAAGTTGTGTGGCCACTTCGGCCAGGCGGTCGGTGCCGGAATTATGGTCTTCGCGGGTCAGAATCGCTTCGGCACCGAAGGTTTTGCACGCATCGATAATGCGCGGATCATCGGTGGCCACCACCACGCGTTCGGCGCTGCTTTTGCAGGCCTGTTCCCACACCAGCTGAATCATCGGCTTGTTGCCGATCAGTTGCAGCGGTTTACCCGGCAAGCGGGTCGAGGCGTAGCGCGATGGAATGACAACGGTAAAGGCTGTAGTCATTTATCCAGGCGCTCGTCGGTGGTCAGCGTGCGGGCTTCGCTTTCCAGCATCACCGGGATGCCATCACGGATCGGGTAAGCCAGGCCGGCGCCTTTGCTGATCAGTTCGGTCTTGTCCGCGCTGAGCTTGAGTGGGCCTTTGCAGATCGGGCAAGCGAGGATGTCGAGCAGTTTGGTGTCCATGAGTGTTTCCTGGAATGAAGCGTTTAAGGCAAGAGACGGGCGGGCAACAGACGCATCAGTTGCATGTCGAACCAGGCGACAAACGCTGGCGACGGCACCGCATCCACCGCAAGGTACCACCAGTCGGACTGGGCAAAGGCGCGGCACTTCACCGCGTCCTTCTCGGTCATGACCAGCGGCAATGATGGCGTGAAATTCAAGACTTCCGCGCTGTAGGACGCATGGTCGGCAAAAGCATGGGGTATCGGCTGCCAGTGTAGCGTTTCAAGGGTGTTGAAGAAACGTTGCGGGTTGCCGATACCGGCGACCGCATGCACCTGCTGGCCCGCCGGGAAGTAATCGACCGGCTGGCGTTCGCCGGTTTGCAAGTTGACCAACGCCGTGGGCAGCAGACGAAAGGCGAAACCATCTTCGCGATCGGCCGCGGTGCCATTATAGAGCAGCGCATCCACGCTCTTCAGGCGCTCCGCCGGTTCGCGCAACGGCCCGGCAGGCAGGCAGCGGCGATTGCCCAGGCCCCGGGCGGCGTCGATCAGCACCAGCTCAAGGTCGCGAGCCAGGCGGTAATGCTGCAGGCCGTCGTCGGAGAGGATCAGGTCCAGGGTTTCGCTGGCCAGCAGCGTCTTCACTGCGCGGCTGCGATCGGGGTCGATCATCAAGGGGACGCCGCAGCGCTGCACGATCAGCAAGGGTTCATCGCCAGCCACTTCAGCAGCGTGGCCGGCCTCGACCCGCCACGGCAACTGCGGTGGCTTCGCGCCATACCCGCGACTGACCACGCCCACACGCAAACCTCTGCGCTGACAATGCTCGATCAACCACAGGATCAACGGCGTCTTGCCAGTCCCGCCCACGGTGATATTGCCGACCACCACCACCGGCACCGGCGATTGGTAGATCTCGCCCTCGCCCGCCAGGAAGCGCGCGCGCTTGCGCTGCACCACCGCGCGATACAGCGACTCCAGCGGCCGCAGCAACGTCAGCGCCGGATGGCCTTCGTACCAGGCCTTGAGCAAGCGATCGGACATGGCCATCAGGGTTGGCTCACTGCCTCGACGGTGCTCATGCGCAAGTGGCTGAACCCCAGCTTGCCGGCAGCGTCCATCGCGGTAATGACAGCCTGGTGCTGGGTCTTGCCATCAGCACTGATCGACAGCGGCATCTTGGTATCGCCACCGGACTCTTTCTGCAGGGCTTCCATCAGGCTGTTGAGGTCGTTCTTCTCGAGCAACTGGTTATTCACCGAAAACACGCCGTCGGCACTGATGGCGATATCCAGTTGCTTGACTTCCTGGTCCTCGGCCGGCGAGCCGCTGACCGCTTCCGGCAAATCTACCCGCAGTTGGGTCTGCCGCGTAAAGGTGGTGGTCACGACAAAAAACAGCAGCAGGATAAACACCACGTCGATCAGCGACGCGAGGTTGATATCAACATTTTCCCGTTGCTTGCGGCGAAATTTCACGCTTTGTCCCCGACCAAGTCCACGTCACGGTCGCCCTGCACCACTTCCACCAGCTTGATGGCTTCCTGCTCCATGCCGACCACCAACTCATCGATCCGGCGTTGCAGGAAACGGTGGAAGAACACCGAGGGAATACCGACCATCAGGCCCGCTGCCGTGGTGATCAGGGCCTTGGAGATACCACCGGCCAGCACCGCGGCGTTGGTGCTCATGCCCGAGCCCATGAACGAGCTGAAAATATCGATCATGCCCAGTACCGTGCCCAGCAGGCCGAGCAACGGTGCCATGGCGGCGATGGTGCCGAGGGCGTTGATATAACGCTCCAGCTCATGGATGACCCGCGCGGCGGCCTCTTCGATGCACTCTTTCATGATCTCGCGACCATGCTTGGAGTTGGCCAGCCCGGCCGCGAGAATTTCACCCAGGGGTGAATTGGCACGCAGCTCCTTGAGTTTCTGCTTGTCGAGCTGCTTGTTCTTGATCCAGCCCCAGACCTGCCCCAGCAGATGCTCGGGTGTGACACGGCTGGCGCGCAAGGTCCACAGGCGTTCGGCAACGATGCCGAGTGCGGCGATGGAGCTCAAGATGATCGGCAACATCATCCAGCCGCCGGATTTGACCAATTCCCACACAGTGAATGTCCCCTCGAAAAAGTGCGCCACTTTACCATATAGGTCAGGCAGCGGGGCTCGTCGACCCACGACCCGCCGATCACAGGCTTCGGCCATTGGTAACGTGCGGTTACGGTAGCGCTTCTCGCCAGAAGCGGCGTTGACTGCGCGCAACAATCGGTGGCGCGAAGGCGCCCAATCGCAAACGTACCGCGCCCTGTTCGGCGCTGTCATACACCTGCGCTCCCAACGCTTGATAGCGCTCCACCACTTGTGGATGAGGATGACCGAACGCATTGCCGCGCCCTCGGGAAATCAGCACCGACTTCGGCGCCAGCCGCTGCAGAAACGGCCAGGATGACGAACTGCGGCTACCATGGTGAGGGGCTTGCAGCCAATCGGTCGGCACCGCCAGAGCCGAGGCCAGAAACGCCTGCTCTGCGGCGCGATCGATATCGCCGGTGAGCAGCAGGCGCTCGCCATTGGCCTGTACGTGCAATACACAGGATTTCGGGTTGCCATCAACTGCGTCTGGCCATTGCCACAATTCAAAGGACACGCCGTCCCACGCCCATTGTTCACCGCTGATACAAGGCTGAGTGTCGAGAAGCGCCGGCAACCCTTCAGTTTCACCACCGACGACCCGTTTGATCGGCAGCCCACGGGCGACAGCCGCCGCACCGCCGGCATGATCGGCATCGGCATGGCTCAGTAACATCATGTCCAGAGCGTCTACCCCGAGCCTCTTCAGCGACGGCAACACCACCCGCGCGCCGAGATCGACCGCCCCGGAGCGCGGGCCGGCATCGTAGAGCAAGGTGTGATGGCGGGTGCGCAGGATCAACGCCAGCCCCTGCCCGACATCCAGCTGCAGTACGTCCACCTGCCCGTGGGGCACCGGCTCGCGCGGCGGGAACACCGCCAACAACAGCATCGGCCAGCCGAGCAACCGAAACGGCACACCCTTGGGCAGCAACAGCAACACCGCACCGACCAGGCTAACCAGCCAATAGCCCATGGGCACCTCGGCCGGTATCCACGCGGGCAATTGCCCCGCCAGCAGCGCCAGGGCGTTGAACAAGCCGTCCAGCGCCCCACCCGCCAGCCACAACAAGCCCGCGCCCACGAACGGCACCGCCAGCAATGCCGTCCCGAGCAGGGCCAGGGGCAACACCACCAGGCTGATCCACGGCACCGCAAATAGATTGGCCAGCGGCGCACTGAGGCTGATGGGCAAACCCAGCACCAGTAACACCGGGAAAAGACCGATGGCTATCAACCATTGCGGACGGGTCCATGCCTGCCAAGCGCTCCAGCGGCCTAACCGACCGCCGAACGTCAGCCCCAGTACCGCCACGGCCGCAAAGGACAACCAGAACCCCGGCTGCAAGCTGGCCAACGGCTCAAGGATCAGCACACCATTGAACGCCAGCAACAGCGGCCACCAGATGCCCAGATGACGGAAACGCAAACGCCACAGCAACACCAGCCCCACCATTACACAGGCGCGCTGCACCGGCACGCCGAACCCCGCCAGCAGGCCGTACCCCAACGCCGCGGTAAACGCCAGGCCACATGCACACGGCAGCCACGGCCAGGTGCGCGGCCAGCAGCCGTAGCGCGCCAGAGCGGCGACGAGCGCATAGATCAACCCCGCCAACAGGCCAATGTGCTGGCCGGAAATGACCAGCAAATGCACCGTGCCGGTGTCCTGCAAGACACGCCAGTCGTCGGCCGTCAGCCCGGAGCCGTCTCCCAGCACCAGGGCCGCCAGCCCCGCCTCGCGCCCTTGGGCGTCCACCGCCATCAAGCGCTGACGGACCGCGTCGCGCCAAGCATTGCGGGCCGGCGCCAGGCGTTCGCCGTCCTTTACCGAGCCGGTGGCGCCGATGCGCTGGGCGAGCAGCCAGGCTTCATGGTCGACGCCATGGAAGTTGAGCAGGCCCGACGGACGTTTAAGCGTCACCGCGAGGCGCCAACGCTCACCGCTGCGTACCGGTGGGCCACCGTGCCAGTACAGCCGAATGCGCGCGGGCAAGCGGGCGTTGCGCGACCGGCTGTCGCTCAGTTCGAAACGCACGCCGCTGTCAGTCTGCTGCGGCAAGCCGCTCACACGCCCCTCCAGCCAACGCGTCTGGCCGTCGAGCATCGGACGCAAGCGGTCATCCAGCGCCCACTGCGCGCTCACACATGCCCAACACAAGCCGAACAGGAAAAACGCCAGCGGATAAGTGCGAAACGGCAGCAGCATCAACGCCACCACTGCCAGGGCCAACAGCATCCCGGCAGGCGGCAGTGCGGGTAGAAATCGCAGCGCAAGCAGCCCGAGTGCAAGCGCGAACATCCCTGTCCTCATGGATCATTCCTTTGACGTGATCCATTCAGTCTTAGCTGGCCCCCGGCCGCAGCCTATGATGTTTTGTCACAAAGTCTGAATTTTCTGTTTATAGAATGCGCGCATACTTGCCCCTCGACTTGATCTGGACCCCTTATGCCCCGGCGCTTATTCAAACGGTACATGCCCGACCCCACCAGTATCAGGGAACACAAGTCATTACAGTTTCTGGGCACCTTGCTGCATGACCCGAACCTCTGGCACCTGAATCGGCACTCGGTAGCCCGCGCCATGGCGGTAGGCCTGTTCGCGGCGTTTATCCCGATCCCCTTGCAGATGCTCTTGGCGGCGATGCTGGCGATCACGGTGCGGGGCAATATGCCGATTGCCATCAGCCTGGTGTGGCTGACCAACCCGATCACCATGCCAGTGGTGTTCCTGTGTACCTACATGACCGGCGCCTGGCTGATGAACGTGCCGGCGCGCAGCCTGCCCGACGACCTGACGTGGGAGTGGATCAGCGGTCAGTTGAGCACGCTGTGGCAGCCGTTCCTGCTCGGCTCGCTGGTACTGGGTGTGGTGTTGGGCGCGCTGGCCTATTGTCTGACCATGGGTTACTGGCGCTGGTGGGTCGCGCACCAATGGAATAAACGCAAACTGCGTCGCGCTTGAGCCCTAGGCTGCGCACAAACGCAGATGCACACGCAAGCCCTGGCCGGTATTCTCCGCCCACAAGCTGCCGTCCTGACGTTGCACCGCATTGCGCGCGATGCTCAACCCCAGCCCGAAGCCACCGTCGCCAGGCCGTGAGCCGTCCAGGCGGATGAACGGCGCGAAGATCCGTTCCAGATCGCGTTCATCAATACCCCCGCCCTGATCCTCCAGCCATAGGTGCCAATATGCGCCATCACGGCGCCCATCGAGGCTGACGACACCGCCGGCAGGTGAATGCCGTATGGCGTTGCGCAGGATATTTTCCAGCGCCTGGGCCAGGGCGTTCAGATTGCCGCGTACCCAACAATCCGGCCCCAGCCGGCATGGCAGCAGCGAGGCTGGCCAATCGCTTTCGAAACAGGCGTTGTCCTTGAGCATGTCCCACAACGCCTGAACCTGAATGTCTTCGACAGGCAGCGGCGTCCGCTCGGTGTCCAACCAGGCCAATTGCAGGCTGTCCTCGACCAGGCGCTGCATGACGTCGATCTCCCGCCCCAGCCGTTCACGCAGTTGCGCCAGATCCTGCTCGCTGTCACAGGCCACGCGTAAACGGCTGAGGGGGGTGCGCAGTTCATGGGACATGTCCCGCAACAGCTGTTGCTGCAATACCACCGTGCCCTGCAACCGCTCGGACATATGGTCAAACGCCCGCCCCAGCTCGCCCAATTCATCCTGGCGGCTGGTGGCATCGTGGGACAGCCGCGTGTTCAATTGATCGGCACGCCAGGCGTTGGCCTGCTCGCGCAATTGATTGAGCGGCATGATCAGCAGCCGGTACAGGCCGATGCACAACAACAGGGTAAACAGACCGGGAATCACGCCATTGGTCACCACCCGCCAGAACAGTTGGTAGCGCCCCGGCATAAAGCGCTGGGGCAACTCGATCACCAGCGAGCCGACACTGGGGTCCAGGGGAAACGGGATTTTCAACCATGGCAGGCCTTTGGCGTGGCGGCTGACCGGCCAGTCCAGGCCGCGCAGAAAAGTCAGGCGCTGGCTTTCCTTGTCGGTCAACGGCGTGCTGGCGAGGGATTGCAGGTCGTTGCCGATCACGCCGATCCAGGTGCGCTCACGCGCAGCCATCAGTTGCAACCAGGCGTCCACGCCATCAGCGCCCTGGGTACTCCAGGCCAACTCCGCTCCCGCCGCATAACCGCTGAGAATCTCGCGGGAGGTGTCAGACAGATAAGCGTTCTGCTGCTCCATGTACCGGCCCCAGGACCAACAGAGCCAGATCATCAACAAGCAGAAAGCAATCAGCAGGCGGGCCAACTTCCAGAATAACGAGTGCCTGCCCGGCAGACGTTTCAAGCCCCCCTCAAAGGCCGTCATCGTGACCACTCAACACATAGCCCTTACCCCAGACGGTACGCACTTCACGCTCGCTATAGCCGATGGTCTTGAGTTTGCGGCGAATCTGGCTGATATGCATATCGAGGCTGCGGTCATGGGGCGCATAACCGCGCTGCAGCACGTGCTGATAAAGGAAGGCTTTGCTCAGCACTTCCTCGCCGTTGTTGTGCAAGGTCTGCAGCAGGCGGTACTCGCTGCGGGTCAGCCCGGCCCACTGCTGCTGGTAGAAGACGTCGGACAGTTCATCGTCAAAGCGCAGGCTCCGGGCGTCGTCGCGCACGGGCGGCAAACTCAGCGGCGGACGGCGATCCAGGGCCACCCGGCGCAGGATGGCTTCAATACGCACGCGCAACTCGATCATGCTGAACGGCTTGGGCAGGTAATCGTCCGCACCCAGGCGAAAGCCGTTCACGCGATCGGCTTCGGCGCCCAGGGCCGACACCAGGATCACCGGGACCGCATGGCTCCGGCGCAGATGCGTGAGGATCGACAGCCCGTCCAGCCCCGGCAGCAGAATATCCATCAACACCACGTCGAAGACGTGCTCGCGGGCCATCTGCAGGCCTTGCTGGCCGTTCCGGCACCACGTGACCTGAAAGCCACAGCGCCCCAGATGCTCGTGGACATAGGCGCCCAGCACGGGGTCATCTTCGATGGTCAGGATACTGGGTAGACCAACTTCCACGGGATTCATTAGCGCCTGCAAGTCATTCTCAATCACTGATTATTCAAGATTCCCCCGCGCCAGGCAATCGCCACGTCGCGCCAAATGGCCCGAAGATTGCCTGCTGTCATTAATTTGCAAGATTCCACGCCGCGCAAATGGCTACACTGCGCAGGGGTGCGGGCCGGATGCCTGCACGGGCGATCGATCACAACGTGGTAGCAGGAGAGTGGCGTGCTTAGAAGAATGGGGATAAAAGGCCGCGTACTGTTGCTGACCTTATTACCGACCAGTCTGATGGCCTTGTTGTTGGGCGGCTATTTCACCTGGATGCAGCTCTCGGAGTTGCAATCCCAGTTGCTGCAACGTGGCGAAATGATCGCCGAGCAGTTGGCCCCACTGGTGGCTCCGGCGCTGAGCAGCAAGAACGCCGACCTGCTCGAACGCATCGCCACCCAATCCCTGGAACAACAGGACGTGCGCGCCGTTTCCTTCCTTGCGCCGGACCGCTCGTCGATGGCCCACGCCGGCCCGACCATGCTCAACCAGCCGCCGGTGGGTAACAGCTCGCACCTGTTGCAGCGCACCGGTAACGACGCCACGCGCTATCTGCTGCCGGTGTTTGGCCGTCATCGCAACCTTGCCGGCGAGCTGATTCCCGATGAATCCGACCGCTTGCTTGGCTGGGTCGAGGTGGAACTGTCCCACAACGGCATGTTGCTGCGCGGTTATCGCAGCCTGTTCGCCAGCCTGCTGCTGATCGCCATCGGCCTGATCTGCACGGCAACCTTGGCCCTGCGCATCAGCCGCACCATCAATTCGCCGATCGGCCAGATCAAGCAAGCCGTGGCCCAACTCAAGGACGGCAACCTGGAAACCCGCTTGCCGGCGCTGGGCAGCCAGGAGCTGGACCAACTTGCCTCAGGCATCAACCGCATGGCCGAGACCCTGCAGAACGCTCGGGAAGAACTGCAGCACAGCATCGACCAGGCCACCGAAGACGTGCGCCAGAACCTGGAAACCATCGAGATCCAGAACATCGAGCTGGACCTGGCGCGCAAGGAAGCCCTGGAGGCCAGTCGCATCAAGTCGGAGTTCCTGGCGAATATGAGCCACGAAATCCGCACCCCGCTCAACGGCATCCTCGGTTTCACCCATCTGCTGCAAAAAAGCGAGCTGACACCGCGCCAGCTGGATTACCTGGGCACCATCGAAAAGTCCGCCGATAACCTGCTGGGCATCATCAACGAGATCCTCGATTTCTCGAAAATCGAAGCCGGCAAGCTGGTACTCGACAGCGTGCCCTTCAACCTGCGTGACCTGCTGCAAGACACCCTGACCATCCTCGCCCCCGCCGCCCATGCCAAACAGCTGGAACTGGTGAGCCTGGTGTACCGCGACACGCCGCTGGCATTGGTGGGTGACCCGCTGCGCCTCAAGCAGATCCTGACCAACCTGATCAGCAATGCGATCAAGTTCACCCGCGAAGGCACCATCGTGGCCCGGGCGATGATCGAGGATGAACAAGAAGACAGTGTGCAACTGCGCATCAGCGTGCAGGACACCGGCATCGGCCTGTCCAACCAGGACGTGCGCGCGCTGTTCCAGGCGTTCAGCCAGGCCGACAACTCGCTGTCGCGCCAACCGGGCGGCACCGGCCTGGGCCTGGTGATTTCCAAGCGCTTGATCGAGCAGATGGGCGGCGAAATCGGCGTCGACAGCACACCGGGCGAAGGCTCGGAATTCTGGATCAGCCTGAACCTGCCCAAGACCCGCGACGACGTCGAAGACCTGCCCTGCGCGCCGCTGCTCGGTCGCCGCGTGGCCGTGCTGGAAAACCACGAACTGGCGCGCCAGGCCTTGCAACACCAGCTCGAAGACTGTGGCCTGGATGTTACGCCGTTCAATACCCTGGAAAGCCTGACCAACGGCATCACCGGCGCGCATCAGACCGAACAGGCGATCGACCTGGCGGTACTCGGCGTCACCGCCAATGACCTCCCGCCCGAGCGCCTCAACCAGCATCTGTGGGACCTCGAACACCTCGGCTGCAAGGTGCTGGTGCTGTGCCCGACCACCGAGCAAATGCTGTTCAGCCCGTCGGTGCCCAACCCCAACAGCCAGTTGCAGGCCAAGCCCGCGTGTACGCGCAAGCTGCGCCGCGCCCTGACCGACCTGATCAGCCCGCGCCCCACGCGCTGCGAACCGGGCGAACCGTTGTCCAGCCGCGCGCCGCGGGTGCTCTGCGTGGATGACAACCCGGCGAACCTGTTGCTGGTGCAAACCCTGCTGGAAGACATGGGCGCCAAGGTCCAGGCCGTGGAAAGCGGCTATGCGGCCATCAATGCCGTCCAGCAGGAAACCTTCGACCTGGTGCTGATGGACGTGCAGATGCCCGGCATGGACGGTCGTCAAAGCACCGAGGCGATTCGCCAGTGGGAAAGCGAGCGCCACGGCACACCGCTGCCGGTGGTGGCCCTCACCGCCCACGCCATGGCCAACGAAAAGCGTGCGCTGCTGCAAAGCGGCATGGACGACTACCTGACCAAACCCATCAGCGAACGGCAATTGGCCCAGGTGGTGCTGAAATGGACCGGCCTGGCCCTGCGCAACCAAGGGCCGGAGCGCCCGACCGAAGGCCTCGGCCCAGGCGTGCGATTGCTGGTGCTGGACCACGAAGAAGGACTGCGGCTGGCCGCGGGCAAGGCGGACCTGGCGGCGGACATGCTCGCCATGTTGCTCGCCTCCCTCGAAGCCGACCGCCTGGCCATTACCCTCGCCCGGGAGGCCAATGACAACCATGCCTTGATCGAACGCGTCCATCGCCTGCACGGCGCCACCCGCTACTGCGGCGTACCGCAACTGCGCGCCGCCTGCCAACGCGCCGAAACCCTGCTCAAGCAGGACGACGCCAAGGCCATGGCCGCGCTGGACGAGCTGGACATGGCCATTGCCCGGTTGGCCAGTGAAGCGCGGGTCAGCGCCTGAGATTTTTTACAACGCCGGGCCCGTTCCCACAGGGTCCGCGTTACCAAAACGTACATTGCAGGGAGCTTTTTCATGCGCGTCATTCTTTTCAGCAGCCAGACCTACGACCGCGACAGTTTTCTCGGCGTGTCGCTGCCGCCCGGCCTGGAACTGCAATTCCAGCCCGCCCGGCTCACCCTCGACACCGTGGCCCTGGCCGAACGCCACGAAGTGGTCTGCGCGTTTATCAACGATGACCTCAGCGCGCCCGTGCTCGAGCACCTGGCCACGGGCGGAACCCGCCTGATCGCGCTGCGCTCGGCCGGTTACAACCATGTCGACCTCGCCGCCGCCAAACGCCTGGGCCTGACCATCGTGCGTGTGCCCGCCTATTCGCCTCATGCCGTCGCCGAACATGCCGTGGCGCTGATTCTCGCCCTGAACCGGCGCCTGCACCGTGCCTACAACCGCACCCGCGAGGGCGATTTCAGCCTGCATGGCCTGACCGGCTTCGACCTTGTCGGCAAGACCGTCGGCGTGGTCGGCACCGGGCAGATCGGCGCCACCTTCGCCAAGATCATGGCCGGTTTCGGCTGCCACCTACTGGCCTACGACCCGTTCCCCAACCCGCTGGTCCAAGCGCTCGGTGCGCGCTATGTGAGCCTGCCCGAGCTGCTGGCCGAAGCGCAGATCATCAGCCTGCACTGCCCGCTCACCACCGACAGCAAGCACCTGATCAACGCCCGCTCCCTGGCGCAGATGCAGCCCGGCGCAATGTTGATCAACACCGGGCGCGGCGGCCTGGTGGACACCCCCGCGCTGATCGAAGCGCTCAAGGACGGCCAACTCGGCTACCTGGGGCTGGATGTGTATGAAGAAGAAGCCCAGCTGTTTTTCGAGGACCGCTCCGACCTGCCCCTGCAGGACGACGTGCTCGCGCGCCTGCTGACGTTCCCCAACGTGATCATCACCGCGCACCAGGCATTTCTCACCCGCGAGGCCCTGGCGGCGATCGCCGAGACCACCCTGGCCAACATTGCGGCCTGGGCCGATGGCCGGGCGCAGAATCGTGTCGACGGATGATCAGCGGTCACATACCAGGCGCATGATCCGCAGGCGCGCGTGCTAGGATGCCGCGCCTATTTGGAGGAACCATGGCCGAACACGATTTCCGCTTCAGCTTGCTGAGCCCGCAACACACCCTGATCGAATGCCGCGCCCTGGTGCCGGGCCGCTATCAGGTCACCGGCAACGGTGGTTCGATCAAGCATGGCGACGTACTGATCGTCACCCTGCGCGGCAGTAAAACCCTGTCGATGCGCCTCACCGTCGAAGGCGACGCGCGCTACTCCATCCGCCCGGCAGGTCAGTGGGTCGCCATGGCCCAGGGGCCGAAGTTCGGCGAGCTGGAGATTCACACCTGGAAGGTCAACTGCGACAGCTGCGAGGCCGTGCTGGAGTTTGAATTCGCGGTGGAGACCAAGCTGACCAAGGAACCGCTGCAACCGGCCGCCAATGCGCGCATTGCCGAGTTGGGCTGGGCCAGCGAAGGCGCCAAGCACCGCTGCCCGAAATGCCAGAAGGCCGCGCAATGAAGGGCCTGCTTCTGCTGGCCGCCGTCGGTGCCGGCCTGATGGGCTGCGCCGGTGATGCGGCAAAGCTCGAGCGGGATCACAGCTACGTGGTGGAATGGATCGGTGAGCGGCCGCTGATGGATTACGCGCACCTGAGTGTCACCTTGGGCGCCGATGGGCGCGCCTACGGCAACGGCGGGTGCAACCACTGGTTTGCACCGTACACCGTCGAGGGCGACAAACTCAGCTTCGGCAAGATCGGCAGTACGCGCAAACTCTGCGGCGACGCCCTGATGGAGCAGGAACACCGCTTCTTCCAGGCCCTGCAAGGCGTTGAGCGCTGGGACATCTCGCCGATCGAGCAGACCCGCTTCTGGCCGGCCGAAGGCAAGCCTATCCGCCTGTGGCTGGAAGAAGGCTGATAGCAGGCTCAATGGGATCTAACTGTGGGAGGGGGCTTGCTCCCGATTGCGCTATGTCAGTACCGAATATGCTGGCTGACACACCGCTATCGGGAGCAAGCCCCCTCCCATATGTTCAACCGCGCAGGGCCTTGAGCTTGGCCAGCACGCCTTGTGCCGTCTGTTCGCCCATCAACTGCTCACGCACCTTGCCCTTGTCGTCGATGATGTAAGTCACCGGCAACGCTTCGCTGCGTGGAATATCAAAGATCCCGTCCGGGTTCTGCGCCAGCACGGTGAACTTGATGCCCAGCTTGTCACTGGCTTCCTTCAGTTCCGCGCCCTGCACATTATCGAAATTGACCCCGAACACGCCGACGTTCTGCCCTTTGAGCTGTTCAGCCAAGGCATTGAGCTCCGGGATCTCCGTGCGGCACGGGCCACACCATTCCGCCCAGTAGTTGACCACCAGCCATTGCTTGTCCAGGCGTTCGGCCGCCACTTTCTGGCCATATTGGTCAACGCCGTAGTCATTACCGCAGCCGCTGAGCAGCAGGGTTGTGATGATCGCCAATGCACCGATCAGTCGCCTTGTCATGGGGTAATCCTTCGCAAAAATGAACGTTGGCTGCGACGGATCGCCTCTTACGGTTTAAGGACCGGGCGCAGCGCAGGTAGAATACCCGCCACCTTACGCAAGATGCGACCCGCACATGACCGATCTGACGCTTTATCACAACCCGCGCTGCTCGAAATCCCGCGGAGCGCTCGAACTGCTGGAAGCACGCGGCCTCGCGCCGACGGTGGTGCGCTACCTGGAAACCCCGCTGAATGCCGCGCAACTGAAGACCCTGCTGGGCAAACTGGGGATCAGCGCACGCCAATTGCTGCGCACCGGCGAAGAGGAATACAAAATCCTCAACCTGGCAGACGCGACGCTCAGCGAAACACAGCTGATCGCCGCCATCGCCGAGCACCCCAAGTTGATGGAACGTCCGATCCTCGAAACCCCCGACAAAGCCATCATCGGCCGCCCACCGGAGAGCGTGCTGGAGATCCTGCCGTGAGTGCGCCGTATGTGCTGGTGTTGTATTACAGCCGCAACGGCTCGGTCAGCGAAATGGCCCGGCACATTGCCCGAGGCATCGAACAAGGCGGGATGGAAGCGCGCCTGCGCACCGTACCGGCGATCTCCAGCGAGTGCGAAGCCGTAGCGCCGAGCATTCCGGCCGAAGGCGCGCTGTACGCCAGCCTGGATGATCTGAAGAACTGTTCAGGCCTGGCCCTGGGCAGCCCGACCCGCTTCGGCAATATGGCCGCGCCGTTGAAGTACTTTATCGACGGCACCAGTAACCTGTGGCTGACCGGCGCCCTGGTCGGCAAACCGGCCGGGGTGTTCACCTCCACCGCCAGCCTGCACGGCGGCCAGGAGACCACGCTGATGTCGATGCTGCTGCCGCTGCTGCACCACGGCATGCTGATCACCGGCCTGCCCTATAGCGAACAAGCGCTGCTCGACACCCAGGGTGGCGGTACGCCTTATGGCGCCAGCCACCATGCTGGCCCCGATGGCAAGCGTCTGCTGGATCAACATGAAATCGCCCTGTGCAAGGCCCTCGGCCTGCGCCTGGCGAAAACCGCTGCGTTGCTGGAGAACGGCCGTGGCCAAAAAACCTAAGATCCTGCCACCCCAGGCGTGGCTGGAGCCGCGGGTCAAAGTCGCACGCGCCCTGAGCCTGCTGGCGTTTTTCGGCCTGGTGGGCTTGCTCTGCGTGTATTACCTGTTCGTCGCCGACCTGCACGGCGCACGGCCGTGGGTGATCCTGCTGATCGAACTGGTGCCGCTGCTGGTGCTGGCGCCGGGGATACTGATCGGCAGCGCACGCGGACATTCATGGATGTGCTTTGTGGTGAACCTGTATTTCATCAAGGGCGCACTGGCGGCGTATGACCCGAACCGCCAGTGGTTCGGCGTGCTGGAAATGCTGGCGAGCCTGGCGCTGTTCTGTACGGCGCTGCTGTATGTGCGCTGGCGGTTCCAGTTGGATCGGCGCTTGGCCGGCGAGGGTCAGCCAGCCTGACCCATCATCATCGCGGACAAGCCCACAGTTGAAATGCAGTTTCCTGTGGGAGTGGGCTTGCCCACGATGGCATCACCTCGGTCTCAATGATTGACCGTATACGCCAGCATCATCGACAACTGACACATCGGCCGCCCGCTCTCGGCATGCCACTGGTTGAACGCCCCCTGCACCGTCGCCAGGTCGCGCAGGCTGGTGGGGGCCTTGTCGACGATCTTCTGCGCGTGCAGGGCCGCGACCACGTCATCGCTCGGCACGAACGTATCCTTGCCCACCATGCGCAGGAAGCGCGGCGCCGACAGCCCGCCCAACTGGTGGCCGTGCTTGCTCAGGTATTTCCATAAACCGACGATATCGGTCACCGGCCAGTCGGCGATAAACGCGCCGAAACTACCCTTCTCCTGGGCGATATCCAGGATCATCTGCGCGTTGCGCGGCACACTCTTGAGCTTGCCCAGGTGGCGGATGATGCGCGTGTCCTGCATCAAGCGCTCCAGGTGCTCGGCGCCCATCAGCACGACTTTTTCCGGGTCGAAGCCAAAGAACACCTGCTCGAATGCAGGCCATTTGGCATCCACCACGCTGTGCTTGAGCCCGGCGCGGAAAACCCGCAGCGCCAGGGTCGACAGGTAGCGATCATCACTGATCTGGCGTAATTGCGCCGGCGTCTTGGGCACAGGCAGACGGGCTTCCAGTTCGGCCGCCGAACCGAAGCGGTTCAGACAATATTCGTGCAGCCACTTGTAATCGCGCATGCCCTCTCCTGGGGATTGAAATGAAAACGGCGCCTGTGAGCGCCGTCGTTCAGAGCGTTGAGAAACGTCAGAGGTTCACCACGTTGACGAAGCGCGAAGCGGCGTTCTCGTCGATACGCAGGCTGGTGAAATCGAACAGGTTACGGTCGGCCAACTGCGACGGGATCACGTTCTGCAAGCTGCGGAAGATACTCTCGGTACGCCCTGGGGTCTTGCGTTCCCAGTCCTGGAGCATCTCCTTGACCACCTGGCGCTGCAGGTTTTCCTGGGAGCCGCACAGGTTGCACGGGATGATCGGGAATTGCTTGAAGTCGGAGTAGGCCTGGATGTCCTTCTCGTTGCAATACGCCAGCGGGCGAATCACCACGTTGCGTCCGTCATCGGCGCGCAGCTTGGGCGGCATGGCCTTGAGGGAGCCGTTGAAGAACATGTTGAGGAAGAATGTCTCGACGATATCGTCGCGGTGATGCCCCAGGGCCATCTTGGTCGCACCGATCTCATCGGCAAACGTGTAGAGCGTGCCACGGCGCAGGCGCGAACACAGCGAGCAGGTGGTCTTGCCCTCCGGGATCAGCTCCTTGACCACCGAATAGGTGTCTTTTTCGACGATGTGGTACTCGATGCCCAGTGTCTTGAGGTAGGCCGGCAGCACGTCTTCGGGGAAGCCCGGTTGTTTCTGGTCCATGTTGACGGCAACGATCTCGAACTTGATCGGCGCAACCTTTTGCAGGTGCAGCAGCACGTCGAGCATGGTGTAGCTGTCTTTGCCGCCGGAGAGGCAGACCATGACCTTGTCGCCGTCCTCGATCATGTTGAAATCGGCGACCGCTTCACCGGCCAGGCGACGCAGGCGTTTTTGCAGTTTGTTCTGGTTGACCGTAAGAGTGCCCATGGCGCTTGGATCCGCTAGAGGTGTGTGACGAAAAGCGCGGTATTTTACCGGTAAGGTTGACCAAGTTCCAATGTGAGAAGGAGCAAGCCTCCTTCCCCACTTGAGTGCATTGCCAACGACAGACCGCGCCGCGATTAAGCCCACTGTTTACAGCGCAATTTGCTCTAAAGCCCTACGGTTTTTCCGGTCATCACTTCCTATACTGCGACTTGAGGTCGCACATAACTATCCAGACCTTTCAGGCCATCTGGCCCGTGGGCGCTCCGATGGGGGGCGATGGTAATAACGACAGGAGTGACTGGCATGATCCATCACGTCGTGGGGCTTTTTACCCATCCCGACCAGGAATGGCGGGAAATTCGTGGCGATAAAGAAGAAAGCGTCAGCCACATGTACCTCACTCACACCTTGATTCTCGCGGCGATCCCCGCCGTATCAGCCTTTATCGGCACCACCCAGGTCGGCTGGGTCATCGGCAGTCGCTCCCCGGTCATGCTGACCCAGGAAAGCGCCTTGTGGATGACCGTCATGTCGTACCTGGCGATGCTCGGCGGCGTAGCGGTCATGGGCGCCTTCATTCACTGGATGGCGCGCACCTACGACGCCAGCCCCAGCATGGCGCGTTGTATCGCCTTTGCCACCTACACCGCGACACCGTTGTTCATCGGCGGGCTGGCGGCGCTCTACCCGCACATGTGGCTGGGGATGGTCGTCGGCACGGCGGCGATCTGTTACACGGTGTACCTGCTGTATGTGGGGTTGCCGACGTTCATGAGCATCGATCCGGACGAAGGCTTTCTGTTTTCCAGCTCGGTGCTGGCCGTGGGCCTGGTCGTGCTGGTGGCAATCATGGCGTTCACCGTGATCGTCTGGGGCCTGGGCGTTGGCCCGATCTATACCAACTAAGCGGTTTCACCCAGCAGGCAAGGCCACCGCAAGGTGGCTTTGTGCGTCATGCATGACCATTCGGCGCCTGACCGATTCGGAAACACCCGCCTTTGCGGCATACTGGACATCTCTGGAGAGATGTACAGCATGCCCGAGCAACTCAATACCCGCGTCGAAGATTGTTTCCTGCTAGCCGAATCCTTTTTCAAACGAAGCTTCAAACGCCCCCAGGTCAGCCTCAAGTTGCGGGGCCAGAAAGCCGGTGTCGCGCATTTGCACGAAAACCTGCTGCGCTTCAACCCACAGTTGTACCGCGAAAACAGCCAACACTTCCTGAAACAGACCGTGGCCCATGAAGTGGCGCACCTGATCGCCCACCAATTGTTTGGCGAGCGCATCCAGCCCCATGGCGAGGAATGGCAACTGATCATGCGCGGCGTGTATGAACTGCCGCCAGACCGTTGCCACACCTATGAGATCAAGCGCCGCCAGGTGACCCGCTATATCTACCGCTGCCCGTGTGCGGACAGCGACTTCCCGTTTTCGTCACAGCGCCATGGGTTGGTGAGGCAGGGGCGGCGTTATCTGTGCAGGCGCTGTCGGCAGACGTTGGTGTTTACCGGGGAAACTCGCGTTGAGTGAAATATGCGGTGTGTGTGAGGGCCTCATCGGGGGCAAGCCCCCTCTCACATTTTGACCCTGTTCACAGAGCTAATTGTGGGAGGGGGCTTGCCCCCGATGAGGCCCGCCCAGTCACTACACAATCACCTTGGCAGCACGCAACGCGCTGATGCGCTGTGAGCTCAAGCCCAACTCCATCAGCACTTCATCACTGTGCGCGCCCACCGCCGCCCCGATATGCCGGGGGGCTGGCAACCCTTCGGAGAACTTCAGCGGGCAAGCCATCTGCGCCTGGGTCGAGCCGTCGGGCCGCGGCACCTGGGTGACCAGTTCCCGCGCCTTCAACTGCGGATGCTCCACGGCTTCGCTCAGGCTCAACACCGGTTCGACGCACGCATCGACCCCGGCAAACAACTCGCACAATTCCTCGAAGCTGCGCTTCTCAAACTCAACCTGCAGCGCCTGCTTGAGCGCCTTTTGCTGCTCAGGCTCGGGCGACAAACCTTGTGCCGCCAGTTCCGGTCGCCCCAACGCGGCGCACAATTGCTGCATGAATGCCGGTTCCAGACTGCCGACCGACATCCAGCGCCCATCGCGGGAACGGTAATAATCGTAGAAACTGCCGCCATTGAGCACATGGGTCTCCCACCCCGGCTCCACGCCACAGGCCAGGTAGCCAGCGCCGGCCATGGCATTCAAGCTGAACGAGCAGTCGGTCATGCTCACATCCAGGTACTGGCCAACGCCGCTCTGTTGCCGCGCAATCACCGCCGCGAGCAGGCCCACCACCGCGTGCAGCGAGCCGCCGGCGACATCCGCCAATTGCACGCCCAACGGCAGCGGCCCGCTGTCCCGCCGCCCGGTATGGCTGGCCACTCCGGCCAACGCCAGGTAGTTGATATCGTGCCCAGCGCGGTCCTTGTAGGGGCCGGTCTGACCGTACCCAGTGATCGACACGTAAATCAGCCGCGGGTTGATCGCCTTCAACGCCGCATACCCCAGGCCCAGGCGCTCCATCACCCCGGGGCGAAACTGTTCGAGCACGATGTCGTAGCCCTTGACCAGCTCGCGCACAATCTCCAGCGCCTCGGCCTGCTTCAGATCCAGGGCGAGGCTGCGCTTATTGCGATTGAGGTAAGCATGGCTGGCCGAGGTGCCCTGATCGTGGGGCGGCAGCACGCGCAGCAGGTCCATGCGCGTGGGCGATTCGATGCGCAGCACCTCGGCGCCCATGTCCGCCAGCATCAGCGACGCAAACGGGCCGGGCAGCAAGGTGGAAAAATCCAGTACTTTGAGGGACGCCAAGGGACCTGACATGGAGACTCCGTTTCCGATTCGACTGGCGACAGCGTAGTCAGCCTTCAGCGCCGACGGCAATCGTCAGAACGATCATCGACAATGACCGTTTTGATCACGGCGGGCTTTTTCCCGGCGGCGGCCTTATCATTGGTCCACGTTTGCTTGCAGGGGGTTCCATGAAATTTGCGATAGCACTGTTTTCCACCGCCCATGCGCCCTCCTCGCGTCGCGCCTTGCTGTTCGCCCAGGCGGCGCTGGCCGGCGGGCACGAGATTGTGCGCCTGTTTTTTTATCAGGACGGCGTCTACAGTGCCTCCAACACCATCGTTGCGCCACAGGATGAGCAAGACATCGCTCGCCAATGGCGTGAGTTTGTCAGCGCGCATCAGTTGGACGCCGTGGTGTGCATCGCCGCCGCCCTGCGCCGTGGCGTGCTCGACAGCGAAGAAGCCGCGCGTTACCAGCGCAGCGCGGTGAACCTGGAGGCGCCATGGGAGCTGTCGGGCCTTGGGCAATTGCACGACGCGACCCAGGCCGCCGACCGCCTGATCTGTTTTGGAGGGCCGTGACATGTCCAAATCCTTGCTGGTGATCAGCCGCCAGGCACCGTGGTCCGGGCCGAGCGCGCGGGAAGCCCTGGATATCGTATTGGCCGGCGGCGCGTTCGATCTGCCCATCGGCCTGTTGTTCCTGGATGACGGCGTGTTCCAACTGGCGCCGCACCAGGACGCCAAGGCCGTGCAGCAAAAAGACCTCGGCGCCAACCTGCAGGCACTGGGGCTGTTCGGTATCGACGAGGTGTTTGCCTGCGGCCACAGCCTGGCTGCGCGCGGGCTGACGCACCCGGTCAATGCACAGCCACTGAACGACGAACAGATTTCCCAGTTGATTGACCGTTACGACCAGGTGATAACCCTCTGATGTCGACTTTACATGTGGTGTCCCACTCCCCGTTTACCGATAGCCGCCTCGACAGCTGCCTGCGCGTCTGTGGCAGCGACGATGCGATCCTGCTCTGTGGCGACGGCGCCTACGGGCTGCGTCACCCGGCGCTGCTGACCAAAGGCGTGAAGGTCTTTGTGCTGGCCGAAGACAGCCTGGCGCGCAACCTGCCGCTGCCCGACTGGGCCGACTGCGTGGATTACCCAGGTTTCGTGCAGCTGTCGATCGACTACGACAAGGTCAACACCTGGCTATGAACACCCTGACCGTGGGCGCGCGCACCCTCGAACTGGACAAGGACGGCTACCTCGTCGACCTGAACGAGTGGTCGGCCGACGTGGCCAACGCCCTCGCCGCCGCCGAAGCCCTCGAGCTGACCCCGGCGCATTGGGAAATCCTCGAGCTGCTGCGCCAGTTTTATCAAGAGTTCCAGCTGTCCCCCGCCACACGCCCGCTGATCAAGTACACCGCCTTGAAGCTGGGCGCGGACAAGGGCAACAGCCTGCACCTCAACAAACTGTTCAACGGCACTCCCGCCAAACTCGCCGCCAAGCTGGCCGGCCTGCCCAGACCGACGAATTGCTTATGACCGACTTTGCTCCGCTGACCCTCGAAACCCCTGCCGAGCACCCGTTTGCGCCGTTCGTGCGTATCCTGGGCAAAGGCAAGCGCGGTGCGCGCAACCTGACCCGCGAAGAAGCCCGCGAAGCCATGGGCATGCTGCTTGACGAAAAAGTCGAAGACACCCAGCTCGGTGCCTTCCTCATGCTGCTGCGCCACAAAGAGGAAAGCCCGGAAGAACTCGCCGGTTTCACCGAAGCGGTGCGCGAGCGCCTGCACGCCCCGGCGCTGGAGGTGGATATCGACTGGCCGACCTATGCCGGCAAAAAGCGCCACCTGCCGTGGTTCCTGCTGGCCGCCAAGTGCCTGGCGCAGAACGGTGTACGCATCCTCATGCATGGCGGCGGCGCCCACACGGCCGGCCGGCTGTACACCGAGCAATTGCTGGAAGGTCTACAGATCCCGCTGTGCCGCAATTGGCAGCAGGTCGAGACAGCCTTCGAGCACGGCAACCTGGTATTCATCCCGCTGGGCGACTGGGCCCCGCAACTGCAACGCATGATCGACCTGCGCAACACCCTGGGCCTGCGCTCGCCGATCCACTCCCTGGCACGCCTGCTCAACCCGCTGAATGCACGCTGCGGCCTGCAAAGCATCTTCCATCCCGGCTACCAGGGCGTACACCGCGATGCCAGCGGCCTGCTCGGCGACACGGTGATTGTGGTCAAGGGCGATGGCGGCGAAATCGAGATCAACCCCGACACGATCAGCCACCTCTACGGCACCACCGGTGGCGAAAGCTGGGACGAAGAATGGCCCGCCCTCGCCGCCCAGCGCCATGTCAAACCGGCCAGCCTGGAGCCCGAGCAGTTGAAAGCGCTGTGGCGCGGCGAGGTCGAGGACAGCTACCCGCAACTCGCCTTGATCGCCACCATGGCCCTGGCCTTGCGCGGCCTCGGTCATCCGCGGGAGCAAGCGTTCGAATTGGCCCAGCAATACTGGGACGCACGGGATAAATCGATTTAATCGATCATTCCCCCGCAATCTTTGCGCTTTTAGTTCGAACTCATCCCTTTAGACTGGACTCCAACGCTTATTAGCCAAGGAGCCAGTCATGGGTTTGCTGATTGAAGGACGCTGGCACGACCAGTGGTACGAAAGTAGCGCGGATGGCGCGTTCCAGCGGGAACAGGCACAACGCCGCCACTGGGTGACCGCTGACGGCCAGCCCGGCCCCAGCGGCGAAGGTGGCTTCAAGGCCGAAGCCGGTCGTTACCACCTGTATGTGTCGCTCGCCTGCCCGTGGGCCCATCGCACGCTGATCCTGCGCAAACTCAAGGGGCTGGAAGGTCTGATCGACGTGTCCGTGGTCAGCTGGCTGATGCTGGAAAACGGCTGGACCTTCGACAAGGCCCGCGGCTCCAGCGGCGACTCGCTGGATGGCTTCGCGTTCATGCACCAGCGCTACACCGCCGACACGGCCGATTACACCGGGCGCGTCACGGTGCCGGTGCTGTGGGACAAACAACTCAAGCGCATCGTCAGCAATGAATCAGCGGAGATCATCCGCATGTTCAACAGCGCGTTCAACGGGCTGACCGGCAACACCCTGGACTTCTACCCCGAGGCTCTGCGCCCGCGCATCGATGCGCTGAACGAGCGCATCTACCCCGCCGTGAACAACGGCGTGTACCGCGCAGGCTTCGCCACCTCGCAGCAGGCCTATGAGCGTGCGTTCGATGATGTGTTTGCCGAACTGGACCACTTGGAACAGCACCTGGGCGAGCATCGCTACCTGGCCGGTGAGTACCTGACCGAGGCGGATGTACGGCTGTTTACCACGCTGATTCGATTTGATGCGGTGTATTACAGCCACTTCAAATGCAACCTGCGGCGGATTGCCGATTATCCGAATCTGTCGAATTGGTTGCGGGAAATCTATCAATGGCCGGGAGTGGCCGAGACGGTGGACTTTGCGCACATCAAGGGGCACTACTATGCCAGCCACCGCACCATCAATCCGACGGGGATTGTGCCCAAGGGGCCGTTGCAGGTGTTTGATGCCGAGCATGATCGCGGGCGGTTGAGCGCTAAGGGCGTCTGGCGTTGATCCAGAGGATGGGTTGGATCTAATGGCCTCATCGGGGGCAAGCCCCCTCCCACATTGGAATGCATTCCAAAATGTGGGAGGGGGCTTGCCCCCGATGCATTCAGGCTCAGACCTGAGCCTGGGCGCCTTCAAACCATTTGAGCTTCTCGCGCAGCACCACCACTTCACCCACGATCACCAGCGTCGGCGCATGCACTTCATGCTCCGCCACCAGGCGCGGCAGGTCGGCCAGGGTGCCGGTGAACACGCGCTGGTTGGACGTGGTGCCCTGCTGGATCAACGCCGCTGGCGTGTCCGCCGAACGTCCATGCTTGATCAACTGTTCGCAGATGATCGGCAAACCGATCAAGCCCATGTAGAACACCAGGGTCTGCGACGGGCCCACCAGATCACTCCAAGGCAGGTCCGAGGTGCCGTTCTTCAAGTGCCCGGTGATAAAGCGTACCGATTGCGCATAGTCACGGTGGGTCAACGGAATCCCGGCATACGCCGCGCAGCCGCTGGCCGCCGTGATCCCCGGCACCACCTGGAACGGAATGCCATGGGCCGCCAGCTCTTCGATCTCTTCGCCGCCACGGCCGAAGATGAACGGATCGCCGCCCTTGAGGCGCAGAACGCGCTTGCCTTGCTTGGCCAGGTCGACCAATTGCTGGTTGATCTGGTCCTGGGGCACGGCGTGATCGGCGCGACGCTTGCCCACGTAGACGCGCTCGGCATCACGACGGCACAGCTCAAGTATCGCTGGGGCCACCAGACGGTCGTAGAGCACCACATCGGCTTGCTGCATCAAACGCAAGGCGCGGAAGGTCAACAGGTCCGGATCGCCGGGGCCGGCGCCCACCAGGTAGACTTCGCCTGGGGCATAAGGCGGCGCGCCGTTGACCTTTTCGATCAGCAAACGCTCGGCTTCATCGCCCTGCCCGGCCAGTTGCCGGTCGGCAATCGGGCCCTGGAAGACTTCTTCCCAGAACGCGCGGCGCTGCTGCACGTCCGGGTACAAACGCTTGACCTGGGCCCGAAAGCGCGCCGCCAGCCCGGCCAACTGGCCATACGTGGACGGAATCCAGGTTTCCAGCTTGGCCCGGATCAAGCGCGCCAACACCGGCGCATCGCCGCCGCTGGACACCGCGATCACCAGGGGCGAACGGTCGACAATCGCCGGGAAGATCACGCTGCACAGGGCTGGCGCATCCACCACGTTGACCGGTACGCAACGGCGCTTCGCATCACTGGACACTTGCGCGTTCAGTGGTTCGTCGTCCGTTGCGGCGATGATCAGGGTGCAACCGTCAAGGTCGGCCTCCTGATAACCGCGCACGATCAGTTCCCCGCCACTGCCCAGCACCAGTTCACGCAACTGGTCTTCGATCTGGGGAGCAACCACCCGCAGCAGCGCGCCGGCGTCGGCCAGCAGGCGGGACTTGCGCAAGGCAATCTCCCCGCCACCGACGACCAACACACGACTGCCGCGCAGGTTATGAAACAGCGGCAGAAATTCCATTTAGCCGATGACCTCGATGCCCGCCATGTACGGCTTGAGCACGTCCGGCACACGGATCGAACCGTCGGCCTGCTGGTAGTTTTCGAGCACGGCCACCAGGGTACGGCCTACGGCCAGGCCCGAACCGTTGAGGGTATGCACCAGTTCCGGCTTGCCGGTTTCCGGGTTGCGGAAACGCGCCTGCATGCGACGGGCCTGGAAATCACCGCAGTTGGAGCACGACGAGATCTCGCGGTATTTATCCTGGCTCGGCACCCACACTTCGAGGTCGTAGGTCTTCACGGCGCTGAAACCCATGTCGCCGGTACACAGCGCCAGCACGCGGTACGGCAGCTCCAACAGTTGCAGCACGCGTTCGGCGTTGGCGGTCAGGCCTTCGAGGGCTTCCATGGAGGTCGACGGCTCGACAACCTGCACCATCTCGACTTTGTCGAACTGGTGCTGGCGGATCATGCCGCGGGTGTCGCGCCCCGATGCACCGGCTTCACTGCGAAAGCACGGCGTGTGGGCGACGAGCTTGAGCGGCAGGTGCTTGGCGTCGAGGATCTCGCCGGCGACGATGTTGGTCAGCGACACTTCGGCGGTCGGGATCAGGTACAGGTCGGCTTCGCCATCGCGGCTGATCTTGAACAGGTCTTCCTCGAACTTCGGCAACTGGCCGGTGCCCTGCAGGGCCGGCGCCTGAACCAGATACGGGGTGTAGGCCTCTTCGTAGCCGTGCTCGCCGGTGTGCAGGTTGATCATGAACTGCGCCAGGGCGCGATGCAGGCGGGCAATCGGGCCGCGCAGCAAGGCAAAGCGCGCACCGGACAGCTTGGCGGCGGTTTCGAAATCCAGGCCGCCGTTCAGTTCGCCCAGGGCGACGTGGTCCTTGATCGCGAAATCAAAGGCCTTTGGCGTGCCCCAGCGGCGCACTTCGACGTTGCCGTCTTCGTCCGCACCGACCGGCACCGACTCGTGCGGCAGGTTCGGAATGCCCAGCAGGATCGAATCCAGCTCGCCCTGGATCTTGTCCAGTTCGAGTTTGCCGTCGGACAGCTCGGTGCCCATGCGCTCGACATCCGCCATCAACGGCGCGATGTCTTCACCGCGCTGCTTGGCCTGCCCGATGGACTTGGAACGCGCATTACGCTCAGCCTGCAGTGCTTCGGTGCGGGTCTGGACGGTCTTGCGCTGTTCTTCCAGCGCTTCGATGCGCGCAACATCCAAGGCAAAGCCACGGGATGCCAGGCGGTCCGCTACGTCCTGAAGGTTGCTACGTAACAGTTTGGAATCGAGCATGTCGGTCTCTCGTTTATCAAAGTTTGGTCAAGGACAGGCCGGCCCAGGTGGCGAGCAGCCCGCCGAACACGCTGATGCCCAGGTACCCGAAGGCGACCAGGGCCTGCCCGCTTTCCAGCAGGCGCACCGTATCCAGTGAAAAGGATGAAAAGGTCGTCAGACCGCCTACAAAGCCGACAATCAAGCCGGCACGAATTTCAATCGGCACTTCCGGGCGCAACAGGAACCAACCGTACAACAGCCCGATGATCAGGCAGCCGACCAGGTTGACCGCCAGGGTCGCCGTATAAAAATGCCTCGGCCAGTTGGCGTTAACCCAATTACCAGTGGCGAAACGCAATAATGTACCAGCGATGCCGGCAACGGACACGGCAAGAATCGTCTTGAGCACTACTTTCTCCGCTGTTTGGGGCTGAGACGGTCGAGTTGAGCGAGGTGATTGAGCTTTTCACCGATCTTCAGCTCCAGGCCACGGGGCACCGGCTGGTAGAACGGCTGCGGCTCGAGCGCATCAGGGAAGTAATCTTCGCCGGCGGCATAGGCGTCCGGCTCATCGTGGGCGTAGCGGTATTCATCGCCGTAACCCAGTTGTTTCATCAATTTGGTCGGCGCATTGCGCAGGTGCAGCGGCACCTCGAGGGAGCCATGTTCGGCTGCGGCGCGCAGTGCCGATTTGAAGCCCATGTACACCGCGTTGCTTTTCGGCGCGCAGGCCAGGTAGGTAATGGCCTGGGCCACCGCCAGCTCGCCTTCGGGGCTGCCCAGGCGCTCCTGCACTTCCCACGCCGCAAGGCACAGGCTCAAGGCGCGCGGGTCGGCGTTGCCGATGTCTTCGCTGGCCATACGCACCACGCGGCGCGCGAGGTAGAGCGGGTCGCAGCCACCGTCGATCATGCGCGCGAACCAGTACAACGCGCCGTCGGGGTTGGAGCCGCGCACCGATTTGTGCAGCGCCGAAATCTGATCGTAGAACGCTTCGCCACCCTTGTCGAAACGCCGGCGCGTGTCGCCGAGCAGGCTTTGCAGGAGTTCGACGCCAATCTCGCTGCCGTCCTCGGCCAGGTCGGAGGCGTTCTCCAGCAGGTTCAGAAAGCGCCGCCCATCGCCGTCGGCGGCGCTGAACAGGATCTTGAAGCCTTCTTCGCTGAGGCTCAACTGGCGCTTGCCCAAGCCCTTGTCTTCGCTCAAGGCGCGCTGCAGCAGCTTTTGCATCGCCGCTTCATCCAGGCTCTTGAGCACATACACCCGCGCCCGCGAGAGCAAGGCGTTGTTCAATTCGAAGGACGGGTTCTCGGTGGTCGCACCGATAAAAATCAGCGTGCCGTCTTCGACATACGGCAAGAACGCGTCCTGCTGCGACTTGTTGAAGCGATGCACTTCGTCGACGAACAAGATGGTGCGCTTGCCGTATTGCCCGGCCTGCTGCTTGGCCACTTCCACGGCCTGGCGGATCTCTTTGACCCCAGCCAGCACCGCCGAGACCGTTTCGAAGTGGGCATCCGAGACTTTCGCCAACAGCCGCGCCAGCGTGGTTTTACCCACCCCCGGCGGCCCCCAGAAAATCATCGAGTGCAGCGCACCCTGCTCCAGGGCTTCGCGCAAAGGCTTGCCGCGAGCGAGCAGGTGTTCCTGACCGACGTACTCATCCAGGTTGGTCGAACGCAAGCGTGCGGCCAGGGGTTGAGCGATCGGGTCACTTCGAAACAGGTCCATGGGCAGCGTTTGAAACCTCTAGGCAGGTTATTCCTGGATCACGTCGGCACCCTTGGGGATGTCGAACTTGAACGTGGACGCGGGCACCGGCACGTTGGCCTTGACCCCGGTGAACAGGATATCGGTGCGCTGGCCGACGCTGTCGATCAGGCGCATGTTATTGATCACGCCGTTACCGAACGAAAGGTGCAGGCTGTCGAACAGCGTGTCCTTGGATTTCGGCTTGAGGGTGAATTCGATCACGTTGCTGGTTTGCTTGGAGGTGATCTCGAAGCTGTCGTTGATCTTCGACACATCGCCCGACAGCAACAGCGCCGGGGTCTGGTTCAAGCGCGGATCGAGCTTTTTGATGGTCGCCTGTTCCAGGTCCGGGTCCCACAGCGTGACTTTCTGGCCATCGGAAACGATGATCTGCTCGGCCTTCCCTTCCGTGTGCCAGTAAAACAGCCCAGGGCGCTGCACGGCCATTTCACCGGCGGTTTCCTGCAACTGGGTGCCGCCGGCATCCAGGGTCAGCTGGGAGAAGCGCGCGGTCAGGGTCTTGGATTTGTCCAGCAGGTTGGTCAGGCTGGCGACGGAGGCCGGATCAGCGTGAGCCGAAACAGCAGTCAGGGCCAGTGCCGGCAACAACAGCATGCGGATAAGACGCATGGGAGTCCTCATTGAGTCGTTAGGGCGCGCCGCGTGCTGCCACGCGGCGCGTGATCAGTCGCGCATCTGCCCGGGGGCGATGACTTCGCGCGAGCCGTTGGTGTTCATTGCGGTGACGACGCCGGCATTTTCCATGGCTTCGATCATGCGGGCGGCGCGGTTGTAGCCGATTTTCAGCTTGCGCTGCACGGCGGAGATCGAGGCGCGACGGCTTTCCAACACGAAGGCCACCGCTTCGTCGTACAGCGCGTCGGTTTCGGCATCATCGTCGCCACCGCTGCTGCCGCCGTCGAAGCCGCTGCCGGCTTCTTCAACACCGGCGAGGATGTCGTCGTTGTATTCCGGCGCACCGCGCAGTTTCCAGGCTTCCACCACGCGATGCACTTCATCGTCGGAAACGAACGCGCCATGCACGCGAATCGGCAGGCTGGTGCCCGGCGGCATGTAGAGCATGTCACCGTGGCCCAGCAATTGTTCGGCGCCGCCCTGGTCGATGATGGTCCGCGAGTCGATCTTGCTCGACACCTGGAACGCCATGCGCGTCGGGATGTTGGCCTTGATCAGACCGGTGATCACATCCACCGACGGCCGCTGGGTTGCGAGGATCAAGTGGATACCGGCAGCACGCGCCTTCTGTGCGATACGTGCGATCAACTCTTCAACCTTCTTGCCGACGATCATCATCATGTCGGCAAATTCGTCGACCACCACGACGATGGTCGGCAACTTGGTCAGCAATGGCGCTTCGTCGTGGATGCTTTCGCGCTTGTACAGCGGGTCGGTCAGCGGCGTGCCGGCGTCCTGGGCTTCCTTGACCTTGGCATTGAAGCCCGACAGGTTGCGCACGCCCATCTTCGCCATCAGCTTGTAGCGCCGCTCCATCTCGGCAACGCTCCAGCGCAGGGCGTTGGCGGCGTCCTTCATATCGGTGACCACCGGGCAGAGCAAGTGCGGAATGCCTTCGTAGATCGACAATTCGAGCATCTTCGGGTCGATCATGATCAGCTTGGCGTCTTCCGGGCCGGACTTGAACAGGATCGACAGGATCATTGCGTTGACCCCCACCGACTTACCCGAACCGGTGGTACCGGCCACCAGCAGGTGAGGCATTTTCGCCAGGTCGGTGATTACCGGCTTGCCGCCGATGTCATGGCCCAGGGCCAGGGTGACCGGCGATTTGAAGTTGTCGTATTCCGGGGTCGACAGCACCTCGGAGAAGCGCACGATCTGGCGGTCTTCGTTGGGAATCTCGATGCCCACGGTGGTTTTGCCGGGGATCACTTCCACCACGCGCACGCTGGTCACGGCCAGGGAGCGGGCGAGGTCTTTGGCCAGGTTGGAGATTCGGCTGACCTTGACCCCGGCCGCTGGCTGGATTTCGTAACGGGTAATCACCGGGCCGGGGTGGATCGAGTCCACCGAGACTTCGACGCCGAATTCCTTGAGTTTGATTTCCAGCAGATGGCCGACGGCCGCCAGGGACTCCGGGGAATAGTTGAGTTGTTTCTTCTCGGCCGGGTCGAGAATCGAGATCGGCGGCAGCGTGCCTTCGACCGCGCTGTCGACAAACAACGGCGCCTGTTTTTCTTTCTGCACGCGATGGCTCGGTTCGGGAGCCTTGGGCGGTGCCGGGGCAATCACCGGCGGCACCTGTTTCTCGCGCTCCGACATGTGCTTGCTCAGGGCTTGTTCGCGTTCAATCAGGCGTTCCTTGACCTTGGCCTGTTCACGCCGGTCCGGCGTGCTCGGGGCCACGACCTCGTTGACGCGGGTGTCCACCTCGCGCAATTGGGCCACCATGCGCTTGCGCTCCACCCGGGCCGCCCACCAGCGGTTGGCGGCGCCCTGGAACAGCTCCAGCAGGTCGAGGGTGATTTTGCCGGTCACGTCCATCACTTTGAACCACGACAGGTCGGTGAACACGGTGAGGCCGAACAGGAACAGCGCGATAAACATCAGGGTGCTGCCCTGGATATTCAGGGTCTTGCGGGCCAGGTCGCCGAGGCTCTCACCCAGCGCGCCGCCAGCGCCCGCCGGCAGGCCGGTCGGCGCATGGAAATGGATATGCGCCAGCGCCGCGCCGGACAGCACCAGGAACACCAGGCCGATCAGGCGCCAGGAAAACAGCCAACCGCTCCACTGCCACGGCTCATGACGCTGGCGGAAGATCTGCCAGGTCTTGATCGCCAGCAGCAACGGGAAGATGTACGCGAAATAACCCAGCACCATGAACAGGATATCGGCGCTGTAGGAACCGGCAGGCCCACCGAAGTTCTGCACGTCATCGATCTTGCTGTTGTGGCTCCAGCCCGGATCGTCCTTGCCATAGGTGAGCAAGGCCATCATCAGGAACAGGCACAGCGCGCCGATGGCGATCAGCGCACCTTCCTTGAGCCGATAATGCAGGTGCTGACGCCAGGCCGGCACGACTGTTTTTTGTGTCGCGGTGGATTTCTTCAAAACGGGTCTTTTCCTGCGCCTTTAGCGCGTCCATCTGTTGAATGACTGCACACTGCCGCCCAATCCGAGCAGCCGAAAAATAAACGAACGCCGTTAAATCTACCTTTAACACCGAGCGATTGACGAGTGAAACGGCGATAACGCCAGAATGCCCGCATTGTACGGGTTTGTGTCCGCGATGCCACGCCCTTGCCCCTTGCGCGGCAGCCTGGACAATTCAAGTGTCACACACTGTTCAATTTGAGCATGCATTGTCTTTGCTGACAAAGGCTTATGCGCTGTTTTTAGCAATCCAGGCAAGCTTGGCAATTGGCCTGCATGGGGCAGCCCCGAATACGACCACGTCTCTGCGAGAGAGTTGCAGAAACACCCGCTCACGCTAATCCACAGCAATGCCCGATTCGGGCTGGCCCCCTGACGCCGGGTCGACAATAATCAACCCTCCGGGCAGGCCCGACGCCTGCCACTCCCCTCCCCTTCCGTAAGCCTGGATGCCATGCTGACCTGGTTACAACGCGACACCCTGACCTTCCCGCCGCTGGCCAAAGCCATGCGCGAACCCAATGGCCTGCTCGCCGCCGGTGGCGACCTGTCGGCCGAGCGACTGATCCAGGCCTATCGCCACGGCTGCTTTCCGTGGTTCTCGCAGGGCCAGCCGATTCTCTGGTGGTCGCCGGACCCTCGCACGGTGATTTTCCCCGACGAACTGCACGTATCCCGCAGCCTGGGCAAATTATTGCGCCAGCAGCGCTATCGCGTGACCTTCGACCAGGACTTCGCTGCGGTCATCCAGGCCTGCGCCGCGCCTCGCGCCTATGCAGATGGCACCTGGATCACCGAAGGCATCCAGAGCGCCTACCAGGAGCTGCACGCGCGGGGTTACGCGCACTCGGTCGAGGTCTGGGACAACGGCGAACTGGTGGGCGGCCTGTATGGGCTGGCGATGGGCCGGCTGTTTTTTGGCGAATCCATGTTCAGCCGCGCCGATAACGCCTCGAAGTTCGGTTTTGCCACGCTGACCCGGCAGCTGCAGGCATGGGGTTTTGTGCTGATCGACTGCCAGATGCCCAACGATCACCTGCACAGCCTGGGCGCCCGCGCCATACCGCGCAGCGAGTTCGCCGGCTTCCTGCGCGACTATCTGGACCAACCCAACGCTGGACCGTGGGTTTCCTAGGCGACTTCCTCGCACCTGGCTTACACTTATTTCAAAGCTTATCCGAGGGTTGATCATGACCGAGCTGGCGCGCTTGAAGTTTTATGCCACTCAAGCCCACTCTTGCAGCTATCTGCCCGACGAACAGGCCACCACGCTGTTCCTCGACCCCAGCCAGCCGATGGACGTGCATGTGTATGCCGACCTTTCGGAAATGGGCTTTCGGCGCAGCGGCGATCACCTGTACCGACCGCACTGCCAAAACTGCAATGCCTGCGTGCCGGCACGCATTCCCGTGGCGCAGTTTGTGCCGGACCGCAACCAGAAGCGCATCCTCAAGCGCAACGCCGACCTGACGGTCACGGCGGCCAACCCCAGGTTCAGCGAAGAATACTTCGATCTTTACCAGCGCTACATCGAACAACGCCACGCCGACGGCGACATGTTCCCACCCAGTCGCGACCAGTTTTCCACCTTCCTGGTGCGTGAACTGCCTTTCTCACGCTTCTACGAATTCCGACTCGACGGGCGCCTGCTGGCCGTCGCCGTGACCGATTTGCTGCCCAACGGCCTGTCGGCGGTGTACACCTTCTATGAACCCGACGAAGAGCGGCGCAGCCTGGGACGCTTCGCGATCCTCTGGCAAATCAGCGAAGCCCGGCGCCTGGAACTGGAGGCGGTGTACCTTGGATACTGGATCAAAAACTGCAAAAAGATGAACTACAAGACCCAATATCGGCCGATTGAACTGCTGATTAATCAAAGATGGGTCACGCTTAACTAGAACCTCTTGGCTTAAACACCCTTTTTCGGGCACAATGCACGCCGCTTTTGCCTGGCGCAGTTGCACCGGGCCATTCACTGGATACCGAGGGCTTTACTGCATGTCGAAAGAAGACAGCTTCGAAATGGAAGGCACTGTCGTCGACACCCTGCCCAACACCATGTTTCGTGTGGAGTTGGAAAATGGGCACGTCGTAACCGCGCATATCTCCGGCAAGATGCGCAAGAACTACATTCGTATTCTTACCGGTGACAAAGTGCGCGTCGAGCTGACGCCCTATGACTTGAGCAAAGGGCGCATCACTTACCGCGCCCGCTAATCAAGTCAATACAAGACGCCCGGTTATGCCGGGCGTTTTTGTGTGTATAGCATTTACCTGACAGCCGAAACCCAATGCGGGAGGGGGCTTGTTCCCTCCCGCATTGGATCGCCATTGTTCTGGCAATTACATCTCAAGACAGCAAAAAGGCGCCTTTCGGCGCCTTTTGCGTAGCTGCAGAACGATCAGGCCATTTCGGCCGTGGTTTCGAACTCGAAGGTCAGCTCGCCGTCCTTCAGGTCGATATGCACCACGCCACCATGGTCGGAGAGCTCGCCGAACAGGATCTCTTCGGCCAATGGCCGCTTGATCTTGTCCTGGATCAGACGCGCCATCGGGCGAGCGCCCATTGCCGCGTCGTAACCACCTTCGGCCAGCCAATTGCGCGCCGCGTCCGTCACTTCCAGCTGCACGCGCTTGTCTTCCAACTGCGCTTGAAGCTCGGTGAGGAACTTGTCCACCACGTTTTTGATGACCTCATGGCTGAGGCGACCAAACTGGATAATGGTGTCCAGGCGGTTGCGGAACTCCGGCGTGAAGCTCTTCTTGATCACTTCCATCGCATCGGAAGAGTGATCCTGATGCGTAAAGCCGATCGACGCCCGCGCCGCGGTTTCAGCACCGGCGTTGGTGGTCATGATCACGATCACGTTGCGGAAATCCGCCTTGCGCCCGTTGTTGTCGGTCAGAGTGCCGTGGTCCATGACCTGCAGCAGTAGGTTGAAGACTTCCGGGTGAGCCTTCTCGATTTCATCGAGCAGCAATACGCAATGCGGCTGCTTGGTGATCGCCTCGGTCAACAGGCCGCCCTGATCAAAACCGACATAGCCCGGAGGCGCACCGATCAGGCGCGACACGGTGTGACGTTCCATGTATTCGGACATGTCGAACCGCACCAACTCAATGCCCATGGCCTTGGCCAACTGCCGAGCCGCTTCGGTCTTGCCGACGCCGGTCGGGCCGGCGAACAGGAACGAACCGACGGGCTTGTCCGGCGACTTGAGGCCCGCCCGCGACAACTTGATCGCAGTGGACAGCGAGTCGATGGCCGCATCCTGGCCAAACACGGTGAGCTTGAGGTCGCGCTCCAGGTTACGCAGCAGCTCTTTGTCGGAGGTGGTGACGTGTTTTGGCGGAATCCGCGCGATCTTGGCCACGATATCCTCGACCTGAGCCACGTCGATGCGCTTCACACGCTTCTCGACCGGCTGCAGACGCTGATAGGCACCCGCCTCGTCGATCACGTCGATGGCCTTGTCCGGCATGTGCCGATCGTTGATGTAGCGCGACGCCAGCTCGGCAGCGGCCCGCAACGCTTCATCGGTGTACTCGATGCCATGGTGCGCTTCGAAACGCCCCTTGAGCCCACGCAGGATGCCGATGGTGTCTTCAACCGAAGGCTCGGACACGTCGACTTTCTGGAAGCGACGCGCCAGGGCACGGTCTTTCTCGAAGATCCCGCGGAATTCCTGGAACGTGGTCGAGCCGATGCAGCGGATATCACCCGACGACAACAACGGCTTGAGCAGGTTGGAAGCATCCATCACACCACCGGAGGCCGCACCGGCCCCAATGATCGTGTGGATTTCATCGATGAACAGGATCGCCTGCGGGCGTTTTTTCAGCTCGCCGAGCAGCGCCTTGAAGCGCTTCTCGAAATCGCCGCGGTACTTGGTCCCGGCGAGCAACGCGCCGAGGTCAAGGGAGTAGACGACGCTGCTGGCCAGCAAGTCCGGCACCTGGTTGTCGACGATACGCTTGGCCAGGCCTTCGGCAATCGCGGTTTTACCCACGCCCGCCTCACCCACCAGCAACGGGTTGTTCTTGCGACGACGTGCGAGGATCTGCGCCACGCGCTCAACTTCAGCCTCGCGCCCCACCAGCGGATCGATCCGCCCCTGGCGCGCCAGCTCATTGAGATTGCTGGCATAGGCATCCAATGGGTTGCCCGAAGAAGAAGACTCACCGCCCTCGTCGTCCTGCATTTCCTGCTCACCCTCGGAATGATCGCCGTGCCCAGGCACTTTGGAGATACCGTGGGCGATGTAGTTGACGACATCGATACGGGCAACGCTCTGCTGCTTGAGCAGGAACACTGCCTGGCTTTCCTGTTCGCTGAAGATGGCGACAAGCACATTGGCGCCCGTGACTTCACGCTTACCGGAGCTCTGTACGTGGAAAACAGCACGCTGCAATACCCGCTGAAAGCCCAGGGTCGGCTGGGTTTCACGGTCCTCGTCATGCACGGGGATCAGTGGCGTCGTGGAGTCGATGAACTCCTGCAGGTCATGCTTGAGTTTGTCGAGGTTGGCGCCGCACGCACGCAAAACGGTGGCGGCAGCTTCGTTATCCAAAAGTGCCAGCAGCAGGTGCTCGACGGTCATGAATTCATGACGCTTCGAACGGGCCTCTTTGAAGGCAAGATTGAGGGTGACTTCGAGCTCGCGGTTTAACATAGCTTCACCTCATACCCAAGTGGTCGGCGTTAACCGTCCTTCTCGATTTCACAGAGTAGCGGATGCTGGCTTTCCCTGGCGTACTGGTTGACCTGCATGGCCTTTGTCTCGGCGATGTCGCGGGTAAACACTCCACATACTGCCCGTCCTTCTGTGTGAACGGCCAGCATTACCTTGGTCGCCAACTCGCGGTTCAGGTTAAAAAACACCTCGAGTACTTCGACCACGAAATCCATCGGTGTGTAGTCATCGTTGAACAAAACCACCTTGTACATCGGCGGCGCCTGTAGAGCAGGCTTGGCCTCCTGAACAGCAATGCCTGCAGAACCGTCGTCATCGTGCTCGTGATCCGGTCGATCCTGATTGAATGTTAGTCGAATCTGGCTGATTGCATGCATGGAAAGAAAGGTTCGTCAGTGGTTCAAATACAGTGGTGGGGGCGACCTGTCAGAATTTCAACTCCGACCGTTCGGTCACCTTGACTATCGGCAAATCGGTGTTACAACCAATAGAACCCACAGTGGGTAAAAAAGGTCCGCGCAGTCAACCTTATTTATTCGGGTTAGGACGGATAAACTGGATGATACTCCAGTGATGGAGTCTGGTGCAGAGGGATATGGGTATGTCTGGCGTCAAGATCAGTGGCAAGGTCAAATGGTTCAACAATGCCAAGGGTTACGGCTTCATTAATGAAGAAGGTAAGACCGAGGACCTTTTTGCGCATTATTCAGCGATCCATATGGATGGCTACAAAACGCTGAAAGCGGGCCAAGCTGTGAGCTTTGAGATCATTCAAGGACCGAAAGGGCTGCACGCCGTGAACATCTGTGCAAGCACGATCACTACATCTGCAAAACCCGTTGTATCCGCCGCTCAAAAAGAAAAGAAGCTAACGGCCTGATTCACTGCCAAGCGAGAAGCATGCAAATAAAAAACGGCCACCCAACCCATTGGAGTAGCCGTTTTTTATGCCTGCGTGCTTACATGTGCGAGATCAGCGCATCGCCAAAGCCCGATGACGACACCAACTTCGCGCCCTCCATCAGGCGCTCGAAGTCATAGGTCACGGTCTTGGCCGAGATAGCGCCATTGGTGCCCTTGATGATCAGATCCGCCGCTTCGGTCCAGCCCATGTGGCGCAGCATCATTTCCGCCGACAGGATCAGCGAACCCGGGTTGACCTGGTCCTTACCGGCATATTTCGGCGCAGTACCGTGGGTGGCTTCAAACATTGCCACGGTGTCAGACAAGTTGGCGCCCGGCGCAATACCGATACCACCGACTTCCGCCGCCAGGGCGTCAGACAGGTAATCACCGTTGAGGTTGAGGGTCGCGATCACGTCGTATTCAGCCGGACGCAGCAGGATCTGCTGCAGCATGGCATCGGCAATCGCATCCTTGACCACGACATTCTTGCCGGTCTTCGGGTTCTTGAACTGCATCCACGGCCCGCCATCGAGCAGGGTTGCGCCGAATTCTTCAGCCGCCACTTCGTAGGCCCATTCCTTGAAGGCACCTTCGGTGAACTTCATGATATTGCCTTTGTGTACGATGGTCAGCGACTCGCGGTCGTTATCCACGACATATTGCAGGGCCTTGCGCGCCAGGCGCTTGGTGCCCTCTTTGGACACCGGCTTGATGCCGATACCGCAATCCTGGTCGAAGCGGATCTTGGTGACGCCCATTTCCTCCTTGAGGAACTTGATCACTTTGATCGCTTCCGGCGAACCGGCTTTCCACTCGATCCCGGCGTAAATATCTTCGGAGTTTTCACGGAAGATGGTCATGTCCACGTCGCCAGGCTTTTTGACCGGGCTCGGCACGCCTTCGAACCAGCGCACCGGGCGCAGGCACACATACAGGTCGAGTTGTTGGCGCAGGGCCACGTTCAACGAACGGATGCCACCACCGACCGGCGTGGTCAGCGGGCCTTTGATGGAGACTACGTAATCGCGCACCGCGTCCAGGGTTTCCTGGGGCAGCCAGGTGTCCTGGTCATAGACTTGGGTCGCCTTCTCACCGGCGTAAACTTCCATCCACGAAATCTTGCGCTTGCCGCCGTAAGCTTTTTCAACAGCGGCGTCGACCACCTTGATCATCACTGGGCTGATGTCGACACCGATACCGTCACCTTCGATATAAGGGATGATCGGTTGGTCAGGAACATTGAGAGAATGGTCTGCATTGACGGTGATTTTGTCGCCGACTGCCGGAACCTGAATCTTCTTGTATCCCATGCTGAACTCCATCTATGGATTGAACATCTGGCTGCGTTCGAGCCTACTCCAGATAAATGACGACTTAAACCTCACGCCACGCTCATTTGCATCGAAAACAGCATATTTAGTCGCCTACAAGCTTGAAAGCAAAGGGAAAAGCGCCAATCTTGAGCACATCATGCGACTTTAGGCGCAACTTGGTCCCTGCGACCTTTAGACCAATGGACGACCCACCTTTTGTATGAAGGCTCGGCGTAAGCATAGCGACCTATGTATAATGCCGCCGCTGACCAAAGAGTCACGACGGCCGACCGCCTGCTTCTTCAATAGAAAGCAGCGCCCAGCGCCAGAAAAGCCGGACTAAACAATAGTCCACCCGCTTGACGCTCGACTGATGCAACCCAACATCACCGCGAAGAAACCTCGACCTTTCGCTCATGGATGACTTTGAACGAACGCGCTCTACCCGGCGCATCTCGAGTTTCTGCGCACGCTTTCAGCAAAGAAGAGAGTTAATCCGAATATGCCCACCCGCTCGAAGATCATCTACACCTTCACCGACGAAGCACCAGCCCTCGCCACCTATTCACTGCTGCCTATCGTAGAGGCCTTCACCGCTTCCGCTGATATTGCCGTGGAAACCCGCGACATCTCCCTCGCCGGGCGCATCCTCGCAAGCTTCCCCGAGCAACTGGGCACCAAAGCCGTCCCGGACCACCTCGCCGAACTGGGCGCCCTGGCCGTTACGCCTGAAGCCAACATCATCAAGCTGCCTAACATCAGCGCCTCGACGCCTCAACTGCAGGCGGCGATCAAAGAACTGCAAGCCAAGGGCTACGCCCTGCCGGACTACCCGGAAACCGTAACCACCGACGCGGAAAAAGAAACCCGTGCACGTTACGACAAGATCAAGGGCAGCGCCGTGAACCCGGTACTGCGCGAAGGCAACTCCGACCGCCGCGCACCGCTGTCGGTCAAGAACTACGCACGCAAGCACCCGCACAAGATGGGCGCCTGGGCTGCCGACTCCAAGTCCCACGTCGCTTACATGAGCCACGGCGACTTCTACGGCAGCGAAAAAGCCGTACAGATCGAGGCAGCCGACGCGGTCAAAATCGAACTGATCGCTAAAGACGGCACCGCGACCGTACTGAAGGAAAAGACTTCCGTACAAGCTGGCGAAATCATCGACAGCTCCGTGCTGAGCAAGAACGCCCTGCGCAGCTTCATCGCCGCTGAAATCGAAGACGCCAAGAAACAAGGCGTACTGCTGTCGGTTCACCTGAAAGCCACCATGATGAAGGTCTCCGACCCGATCATGTTCGGCCAGATCGTTGCCGAGTTCTATAAAGACGCCCTGACCAAGCACGCCGCCGTGCTGGAGCAGATCGGCTTCAACCTGAACAACGGCATCGGCGACCTGTACGCTCGCATCAAGGCCCTGCCGGCCGAGCAGCAAGCGCAGATCGAAGCCGATATCCAGGCGGTCTACGCCGCTCGCCCTTCCTTGGCGATGGTCAACTCCGACAAAGGCATCACCAACCTGCACGTGCCGAGCGACGTGATCGTCGACGCCTCGATGCCGGCCATGATCCGTGACTCCGGCAAAATGTGGGGCACCGACGGCCAGCTGCACGACACCAAGGCCGTGATCCCAGATCGCTGCTACGCCACCATCTACCAAGCCGTCATCGAAGACTGCAAGGCCAATGGCGCGTTCGATCCGACCACCATGGGCAGCGTGCCAAACGTTGGTCTGATGGCACAGAAAGCCGAAGAGTACGGCTCTCACGACAAGACCTTCCAGGTCAAGGCTGACGGCGTCGTCCGCGTTACCGACAGCAAGGGCAACCTGCTGATGGAACAGGCCGTCGAAGCCGGCGACATCTTCCGCATGTGCCAGGCCAAAGACGCGCCGATCCAGGACTGGGTCAAACTCGCCGTCAACCGCGCCCGCGCCAGCAACACCCCGGCCATCTTCTGGCTGGACCCACAGCGCGCCCATGACGGTGCGGTGATCGAGAAAGTCCAGACCTACCTGAAAGACCACAACACCGACGGCCTGGACATCCGCATCATGTCGCCGGTCGACGCGATGAAGTTCACCCTGGAGCGCACCCGCAAGGGCCTGGACACCATCTCGGTGACCGGTAACGTACTGCGCGACTACCTGACCGACCTGTTCCCAATCATGGAACTGGGCACCAGCGCCAAGATGCTGTCGATCGTGCCGCTGATGAACGGTGGCGGTCTGTTCGAAACCGGCGCTGGCGGTTCGGCACCCAAGCACGTGCAGCAACTGCTGGAAGAAAACTTCCTGCGTTGGGATTCCCTGGGCGAGTTCCTGGCCCTGGCCGCATCGCTTGAGCATTTGGGCGTGACTTACAACAACCCGAAAGCCCTGGTGCTGTCCAAGACCCTGGACCAGGCCACCGGCCAGTTCCTCGACAACAACAAGTCGCCATCGCGCAAAGTCGGCAACATCGACAACCGCGGCAGCCACTTCTACCTGGCGCTGTACTGGGCCCAAGCCCTGGCCGCACAGACCGAAGACACCGCGCTGCAAGCGCAATTCGGCGAACTGGCCAAGACCCTCGCCGCGAACGAGGCAACCATCGTTGCCGAGCTCAACGCCGTACAGGGCAAGCCAGTGGACATCGGCGGCTACTACGCGCCGAACCCGGAGCTGACCAGCAAAGTCATGCGCCCGAGCAACACCCTCAACGCGGCAATTGCCAAGCTGAAGTAAGGTTGTAAGGATGCAAACAAACCCCGGCCCCGTGCCGGGGTTTGTGTTTCCAGCGAATAAACCGGATTCAAATGTGGGAGGGAGCTTGCTCCCGATGGCAGTGAGTCAGCTACCAATAAGTCGACTGCCCCACCGCCATCGGGAGCAAGCACCCTCCCACACCGACTGCAATCCTGCCTGAAGACCGCACCGCACTCAGAATCGAGAGGTATCCAATGACCTGGCAACCCCACATCACCGTCGCCACCATCGTCGAAGACAACGGCCGCTTCCTGATGGTCGAAGAACTCAAGGGCGGCCGCGCCGTGCTCAACCAGCCCGCCGGCCACCTCGACCCGCACGAAACCCTGACCGAAGCCGCCGTGCGTGAAACCCTCGAAGAAACCGGCTGGGACGTCGAAGCCACCGGCATCGTCGGCATCTACCTGTACACCGCGCCGAGCAACGGCGTGACCTACCAGCGGGTCTGCTTCACCGCCAAGGCGCTGAAACACCGCCCGGACTATCAACTTGACGACGGCATCGTGCGCGCCCGCTGGCTGAGCCGTGACGAGCTGATGGGCCTGCGCGACGCCTGGCGCAGTGAGCTGATCATCCGGTGTATCGATGATTATCTGGCCGGCTTTCGCCACAGTCTCGAATTGATCCGACCTTCTCTTTAGCCTTGAAGGCTTGGGCCTGTTAGAATCGCGTCCTTTTTCAAGACACCCGTTGAAACCCTATGCGTGATCCAGCCCCTTCTGACACACAAAAGAAGCGCGTCATCGTCGGCATGTCCGGCGGCGTGGATTCTTCCGTTTCCGCCGTTCTGCTCATGGAGCAGGGTTATGAGGTGGAAGGCCTGTTCATGAAGAACTGGGAAGAAGACGATGGAACGGAATATTGCACCGCCATGGACGACCTGGCGGATGCCCAGGCCGTGTGCGACAAGATCGGCATCAAGCTGCACACCGCCAACTTCGCCGCCGAGTACTGGGACAACGTGTTCGAGCACTTCCTGGCCGAATACAAGGCCGGCCGCACGCCGAACCCGGACATCCTGTGCAACCGCGAGATCAAGTTCAAGGCGTTCCTCGACTACGCCATGATGCTCGGCGCCGACCTGATTGCCACCGGCCACTACGTGCGCCGTCGTGACATCGACGGGCGCACCGAACTGCTCAAGGGCCTGGACCCCAACAAGGACCAGAGCTACTTCCTGCACGCCGTTGGCGGCGAACAGATCGCCAAGACCCTGTTCCCGGTCGGCGAACTGGAAAAGCCCGAAGTGCGCCGGATCGCCGAGCAGCACGACCTGGCCACCGCCAAGAAGAAGGATTCCACCGGGATCTGCTTTATCGGCGAGCGCCGCTTCAGCGACTTCCTCAAGCAATACCTGCCAGCGCAACCGGGCGAGATCAAAACCACCGAAGGCGAGGTCATCGGCCGCCATCACGGCCTGATGTACCACACCATCGGCCAGCGCCAGGGCCTGGGCATCGGCGGCTTGAAAGACGCCGGCGACGAGCCATGGTACGTGCTGGTCAAGGACCTGGAGCACAACGAACTGATCGTCGGCCAGGGCAATGACCACCCATGGCTGTTCTCCCGCGCACTGCTCGCTTCGGATATCTACTGGGTCAACCCGGTGGACCTGAGCACGCCGCGCCGCCTGACCGCCAAGGTGCGCTATCGCCAGAGCGACCAGCCCTGCACCCTGGAAAAAACCGCCGACGGTTACCGCGCCACCTTCGATGACCCGCAGCGCGCGGTCACGCCTGGCCAGTCCGTGGTGTTCTACGATGGCGAGGTGTGCCTGGGGGGCGGCGTGATTGAAGTCGCCGAACCCTGGAGCAACCCGGCATGAGCCCGATCCAGGAGCAACTGACGGCACTCGGCGGGGTCTTCCTCGCCGCAGTGCTGGTGGACAAGATCGCCAAAACCGGCCAGGTTACCGAGGCCGGCCTGACCTGCATGCTCGGCAGCCTGCTGGTTCGCGACCCCAAGGACACCCTGGAAGTCTATGGCGGTGACGACCTGGCGCTGCGTGAAGGCTACCGCGCGCTGGTCGGCGCACTGGAACGCGACCCGAGCACCTTGCAGCGCGAACCGCTGCGCTACGCCCTGTCGATGCTCGGCCTCGAGCGCCAACTGGCCAAGCGTGACGACCTGCTGGAGACCATCGGCAAGCGCCTGCCGCAGATCCAGTCCCAGGTTGAACACTTCGGCCCGGCCCACGAAAACGTCATCGCCGCCTGCGGCGCGCTGTACCAGGACACCTTGAGCACATTGCGCCAGCGCATCCAGGTGCATGGCGACATGCGCAACCTGCAACAACCGAACAACGCCTCGAAGATCCGCGCCCTGCTTCTGGCCGGTATCCGCTCGGCGCGGTTGTGGCGCCAGTTGGGCGGTCATCGTTGGCAGTTGGTCATCAGCCGTCGCAAATTGCTCAAAGAGCTTTACCCGTTGATGCGCAACGAATAAGTCGCAGCCACGGGCTATTTTCAAGCCGTTACGCGTAATACGCCGGTCAGTTGGCAACGGACCGGCGGATTTTTTCATGTATGATACGCGCCCCATTTCGTTGCCCGACTGTCCGAGAACACCCCATGCAGCTCTCTTCGCTCACTGCGGTTTCCCCTGTTGACGGCCGCTACGCCGGCAAGACCCAGGCCCTGCGCCCGATTTTCAGTGAATACGGCCTGATCCGTGCCCGCGTACTGGTTGAAGTGCGCTGGCTCCAGCGCCTGGCCGCTCACCCTGCCATCAGTGAAGTGCCGGCGTTCTCCGCCGAAGCCAACGCGGTATTGAACACCCTGGCGGAAAACTTCTCTCTGGAGCACGCCGAGCGTGTCAAAGAGATCGAGCGCACCACCAACCACGACGTCAAAGCCATCGAATACCTGCTCAAAGAGCAAGCGGCCAAGCTGCCGGAACTGGCCAACGTCAGCGAATTCATCCACTTCGCCTGCACCAGCGAGGACATCAACAACCTGTCCCACGCCCTGATGCTGCGCGAAGGCCGTGATGAGGTGATGCTGCCGCTGATGCGCCAGACCGCCGAAGCCATCCGCGAACTGGCGATCCGCTTCGCCGCTGTGCCGATGCTGTCGCGCACCCACGGTCAACCGGCCTCGCCGACCACCCTGGGCAAAGAACTGGCCAACGTGGTGTATCGCCTGGAGCGCCAGATCGCTCAAGTGGCGGCCGTCCCGCTGCTGGGCAAGATCAACGGCGCCGTGGGCAACTACAACGCCCACCTGTCGGCCTATCCGGAGATCGACTGGGAAGCCAACGCCCGCGCCTTCATCGAAGACGAACTGGGCCTGGGCTTCAACCCGTACACCACGCAGATCGAACCGCACGACTACATCGCCGAGCTGTTCGACGCGATTGCGCGCTTCAACACCATCCTGATCGACTTCGACCGTGACGTCTGGGGCTACATCTCCCTGGGCTACTTCAAACAGCGCACCATTGCCGGCGAAATCGGTTCGTCGACCATGCCGCACAAGGTCAACCCGATCGACTTCGAAAACTCCGAAGGCAACCTCGGCATCGCCAACGCCCTGTTCCAGCACCTGGCCAGCAAGTTGCCGATCTCCCGCTGGCAGCGCGACCTGACCGACTCCACCGTACTGCGCAACCTCGGCGTGGGCTTTGCCCACAGCGTGATCGCCTACGAAGCCAGCCTCAAAGGCATCAGCAAGCTGGAACTCAACGAGCAGAAAATCGCCGCTGACCTGGATGCATGCTGGGAAGTTCTGGCCGAACCGATCCAGACCGTGATGCGCCGCTACAACATCGAAAACCCGTATGAGAAGCTCAAAGAGTTGACGCGCGGCAAAGGCATCAGCCCTGAAGCACTGCAAACTTTCATCGACGGCCTGGACATGCCCGCCGCCGCCAAGGCCGAGCTGAAACTGCTCACCCCGGCCAACTACATCGGCAACGCCGTGGCCCAAGCCAAACGCATCTGATCATCGCAAGCCCCTTTGAGACGCCCGGCCGCGCCGGGCGTTTTTATTCCAGTCTGAAAAGTGCTTTTTTTCAATAGGTTACACATGAATCCTGATATCCCTCTTCAACTTCTGGGCGGCATCACGGCACGGGAATTCCTGCGCGACTACTGGCAGAAAAAACCGCTGCTGATCCGTCAGGCCATTCCTGATTTCGAAAGCCCGATCGACGCCGATGAACTGGCCGGCCTGGCCCTGGAAGAAGAAGTCGAGTCGCGCCTGGTGATCGAACACGGCGAGCGTCCGTGGGAACTGCGCCGCGGCCCGTTCGCCGAAGACACCTTCAGCACCCTGCCCGAGCGCGAGTGGACCCTGCTGGTGCAGGCGGTCGACCAGTTCGTGCCGGAAGTCGCCGAACTGCTCGAACAGTTCCGCTTCCTGCCCAGCTGGCGCATCGACGACGTGATGATCAGCTTCGCCGCGCCCGGCGGCAGCGTGGGTCCGCACTTCGATAATTACGACGTGTTCCTGCTGCAAGCCCATGGCAAGCGCAACTGGAAGATCGGCCAGATGTGCAGCTCTGACAGCCCGATGCTGCAACACGCCGACCTGCGCATCCTCGCCGAATTCGAAGAGATCGCCGAATGGGTGCTGGAACCGGGCGACATGCTCTACCTGCCGCCACGCCTGGCCCACTATGGCATTGCCGAAGATGACTGCATGACCTACTCGGTCGGCTTCCGCGCGCCAAGCGCCGCCGAAGTGCTGACCCACTTCACCGACTTCCTCAGCCAGTACCTGACCGACGAAGAGCGTTACACCGACGCCGACATCCAACCGGCCAGCGATCCACACCAGATCCAGAGCGATGCCCTCGACCGCCTCAAGAGCCTGCTGGCCGAGCACATGAGCGACGAGCGCATGCTGCTGACCTGGTTCGGCCAGTTCATGACCGAGCCGCGCTACCCGGAACTGGTCGCCGGCCCGGAAGAGCTGCTGGAAGAAGACGTGGTCGGCAGCCTGGAAGATGGCGGCGTGTTGATCCGCAACCCAAGCGCGCGCATGGCCTGGTCCGAAGTCGACGACGACCTGCTGCTGTTCGCCAGCGGCCAGAGCCGTTACCTGCCGGGCAAGCTGCGCGAACTGCTGAAAATGATCTGCGCAGCCGACGCCCTGCACATCGACAACCTGAGCGAATGGCTGGCGGACGACGATGCCCGCGACCTGCTGTGCGAGCTGGTCAAGCAGGGAAGCCTGGGGTTTGCCGATGAATAAGATTCACGTCAATGTCGCGAACTGGCATAAGGATATCGCCGAGATTCGGCGCATTCGTGAAGCGGTATTTATCGCCGAACAATCGGTCCCACCCGAACTGGAATGGGACGCAGACGACGCGGACGCCGTGCATTTCCTCGCGTTCGAGGGCGACTTTCCGATTGGCACCGCGCGCCTGCTGCCCAGCGGCGAGATCGGCCGCGTGTCGGTCCTCAAGGACTGGCGCGGGCTTAAAGTCGGCGACAAGCTGATGGAAGCCGTGATTGGCGAAGCCGAGAAGCGCGGCCAGAATAAACAGTTCCTCAGTGCGCAGGTCTATGCCGCGCCGTTCTATGAGCGACTGGGCTTCAAGATCGTCAGCGAGGAATTCCTTGAAGTCGGGATTCCGCACGTCGATATGGTGCGCGAGGGCTGATCCGGGACCGCGTCGTTGCTATCGGGGGCAAGCCCCCTCCCACATTTTGACCGAGAGCATCCCTTGGAATGCCGTCAAGTGTGGGAGGGGGCTTGCCCCTCCCACATTTTGACCGAGAGCGTCCCTTGAAATGCCGTCAAGTGTGGGAGGGGGCTTGCCCCTCCCACATTTTGACCGAGAGCGTCCCTTGGAATGCCGTCAAGTGTGGGAGGGGGCTTGCCCCTCCCACATTTTGACCGAGAGCGCCCCTTGGAATGCCGTCAAGTGTGGGAGGGGGCTTGCCCCCGATAGCATTACCAGCAGCACCCCAAAACACCCTGCCATCCACCGATGCCAGGGTGTTTTGCCGTCTACGATTCAACTTGCGACCCGCCAGGCCGACAAACTGGCACTATCAAGCCTTATGACTCGCAGAGATAACGGACATGTCCCTACGCACCCTGCTCACCGCCCTCCTCCTGACCGCCAGCTTCACAGCGGCGGCCGACACCGAAGTCGTCAATTTGAGCCACCGCACCAGCGCCGACCTGCTGCCCGTGGCGCAGAACTTCCTCGGCAAGGACGGCACCGTCAGCGCCTACGGCAATCAACTGATCGTCAATGCCGACCCCGTCAGGATCCAGGACCTGCGCACCCTGCTCTCGCAACTGGACATACCGGCCAAGCGCCTGCTGATCACCGTCGACACCAACGAAAACAACCAGCAAAGCAGCGGCGACAGCCAGACCCGCATCATCAGCTACGGCACCGCCAGCCGCGACGGCGGCATCCAGCAGATCCAGGCCAGTGAAGGCGTGCCCGCACTGATCCAGGTAGGCCAGAGCGTGCCACTGACCACCACCCAGCCCGATGCCTACGGCCGCCCGCAGAACCAGACCCAATACCGCAACGTCACCCAGGGGTTCTACGTCACCGCCAGCGTGACCGGCGACACCGTACACCTGGCGATCAGCACCAACCGTGACCGCATGAGCCAGGAGCGTCCTGATGTAGTGAACGTGCAAAGCACCGACACAACCGTCAGCGGCCGCCTGGGCGAGTGGATTCCGCTGGCCGGCATCAATCGCGAAACCCAGGCCGACAAATCCTCTACGACCCGCACTTACGCTACCCAGGGCCGCGACGACCTGACTTTACGGGTTAAAGTCGACACCTTGAACTGAAGCACCGATAACTGACTGATGAGTCGTATAAGACTAAAGATGTAGTGCCTGAAAAAAAGCACTACAAAACATTTGACGATCCAAAAAAGCATGGGCATGATGGCCTCGCTCCCGCTAATCAGAGGCCCTGGCAAGGGCCTTCGGATCGTCGCTCTAAGCTACCCAACTGAGCCGATTCGTGTCTGTACCGCCCACAAGGTGTGTTTGACGAGGTTGCGACTGGAACGAAGTTGTCCCGAGGGACGGAAGCTAACCAGGTAACCCGGCTACACACTGATGAATCGCCCCAAGGCCCACGACGCCCGAAGACCGTTCGCAGTTCGCCCCTACCTGCCCTACTCCCCCCTCGTCATTCGTTCATCCCGTCGCTTCCCCGCCAGACTTGACTTGAACACCTGTGCTTCTGGTCAGCGAGCAGCCAAGCCCACGCACTGTATACGTGGCTGGCAAACGGAATTTTCCACCCAGACCTATGCGACGAGGTTTATCTCCATGGCACTGACACGCGAACAGCAAATTGCAGCCCTTGAAAAAGACTGGGCTGAAAACCCACGCTGGAAAGGCGTGACCCGCGCTTATTCCGCTGCTGACGTCGTCCGCCTGCGTGGCTCGGTTCAACCTGAGCACACTTTTGCAAAACTCGGCGCCGAGAAGCTGTGGAACCTGGTCACCCAGGGCGCCAAGCCATCCTTCCGTCCCGACAAAGATTTCGTCAACTGCATGGGCGCCCTGACCGGTGGCCAGGCAGTCCAACAGGTAAAAGCCGGCATCCAGGCGATCTACCTGTCCGGCTGGCAAGTGGCAGCGGACAACAACTCCGCTGAATCCATGTACCCCGACCAATCGCTGTACCCGGTGGACTCCGTACCGACCGTGGTCAAGCGCATCAACAACTCGTTCCGTCGCGCCGACCAGATCCAGTGGAAAGCCGGTAAAGGCCCAGGCGACGAAGGCTACATCGACTACTTCGCACCGATCGTGGCTGACGCCGAAGCCGGTTTCGGCGGCGTGTTGAACGCCTACGAGCTGATGAAGAGCATGATCGAAGCAGGCGCCGCCGGCGTTCACTTCGAAGACCAACTGGCCTCGGTGAAGAAATGCGGCCACATGGGCGGCAAGGTACTGGTACCGACCCAGGAAGCTGTACAGAAGCTGACCGCTGCCCGTCTGGCGGCTGACGTTGCCGGCACACCGACCATCATCCTGGCCCGTACCGACGCCAACGCTGCCGACTTGCTGACTTCGGACTGCGACCCGTATGACCAACCGTTCGTCACTGGCGAACGTACCCAGGAAGGCTTCTACAAAGTGCGCGCCGGTCTCGACCAGGCCATCGCTCGCGGCCTGGCCTATGCGCCTTACGCCGACCTGATCTGGTGCGAAACCGCCAAGCCGGACCTGGCAGAAGCCCGTCGCTTCGCCGAAGCGATCAAAAAGGAATACCCGGACCAACTGCTGTCCTACAACTGCTCGCCTTCCTTCAACTGGAAGAAAAACCTGGACGACGCGACCATCGCCAAGTTCCAGCGCGAACTGTCCGCCATGGGCTACAAGCACCAGTTCATCACCCTGGCCGGCATTCACAACATGTGGCACAGCATGTTCAACCTGGCGCACGACTACGCCCGCAACGACATGACCGCCTACGTGAAACTGCAGGAGCAGGAATTCGCTGACGCCGCCAAGGGTTACACCTTCGTGGCTCACCAGCAGGAAGTGGGCACCGGCTACTTCGACGACATGACCACCGTGATCCAGGGCGGCACCTCGTCCGTGACCGCGCTGACCGGTTCGACCGAAGAAGAACAGTTCCACTGAGTGACTGAGCAAACGGCCATTGCGCCCCCAGTAAACAGCTAACCGCAATGCCGCACGACCTGACGCCCCGACTGGTTCGGGGCGTTTTTTTGCCCGAAGAAAATCCCCCCTGACACCACAAAGATCAAACATGTGGGAGGGGGCTTGCCCCCGATTACGGTGTGCCAGTCAATACGTCTGTTGCTGATCCACCGCCATCGGGGGCAAGCCCCCTCCCACATTGAGGAATGGGCCAACCAGAAGAATTTGTGTGAAACATTGATCCAAAGCGGTATTTGGTTCAGATAAATCAGTTAAAAGATGCGCTCCGGCAACTAGCGGTAATCAAGCAAGTAACGACAACTTCCTGCACCACACCGCAACCACCCGCTTAACGCCCGCCCAAATAACATTCATTATCATTTGGACCATGAAAGCGTCGTTACAGGTTAAACAAAACATATTTGATAAAAAGCCCGCTAATGCCCGTAACTCAAGGGCTGCAGCCCTACGGAGGCGTACTATGTGCTTATTCCACCGAATAATTTCGCTATATGAATTTTACTTGCCCGGTGTTTAGCCATAAAATCACCGCGATTGATTGCGCTGCGACATATCGTCACTGCATTGTTACTTTTTCGAGCTCAGAGACCTTTGCTCTCTGCTAAGGATTACCAGCATGACCGAAGCGACAGGACTCATGGCCCACAACTGGGGCTTTGCCATTTTCCTCCTCGGTGTTGTCGGCCTCTGTGCCTTCATGCTCGGCGTCTCCAGCCTACTCGGGTCAAAAGCCTGGGGCCGCAGCAAAAACGAACCGTTCGAGTCCGGCATGCTGCCCACAGGTGGCGCCCGCTTGCGGCTCTCAGCCAAATTCTATCTGGTCGCGATGCTCTTCGTGATCTTCGATATCGAAGCCCTCTTTCTCTTTGCCTGGTCTGTGTCTGTCCGCGAAAGCGGCTGGACCGGATTCGTCGAAGCCCTCGTTTTCATAGCAATTCTGTTGGCAGGCCTTGTCTACCTATTTCGAGTGGGCGCCCTTGATTGGGCTCCGGAAGCTCGTCGCAAGCGGCAAGCGAAGCTGAAACAATGAGGCTTTGGCGATGCAATACAATCTCACCAGGATCGACCCGGATGCTCCTAACGAGCAGTACCCCATCGGCGAACGGGAAACCGTTTCCGATCCGTTAGAAGACCAAGTCCACAAAAACATCTACATGGGCAAGCTGGAAGACGTGCTGAGCGGCGCGGTCAACTGGGGGCGTAAAAACTCCCTGTGGCCGTACAACTTCGGTCTGTCCTGCTGCTACGTGGAAATGACCACCGCCTTCACGGCGCCCCACGACATCGCGCGCTTCGGCGCCGAAGTGATCCGGGCCTCGCCGCGTCAGGCGGATTTCATGGTTATCGCCGGTACCTGCTTTATCAAGATGGCGCCGATCATTCAGCGTCTCTACGAGCAAATGCTCGAGCCGAAGTGGGTTATCTCCATGGGTTCGTGCGCCAACTCCGGTGGCATGTACGACATCTACTCCGTTGTTCAGGGGGTGGACAAGTTCCTGCCCGTGGACGTCTACGTGCCTGGCTGCCCGCCCCGCCCCGAAGCATTTCTGCAAGGCTTGATGCTGTTGCAGGAATCGATTGGCAAGGAGCGTCGCCCACTTTCCTGGGTTGTCGGAGATCAAGGCGTTTACCGCGCCGAGATGCCGTCACAAAAGGAACAGCGCCGCGAACAGCGTATTCAGGTCACCAACCTGCGCAGCCCCGACGAAGTCTGATCCAGAGCCGCTTCTTTTATAGAACGAAAACCTGGCTTCATTCTTTACGTTGACCGAAAGCGATAAAAAACCATGACTACAGGCAGTGCTCTGTACATCCCGCCTTATAAGGCAGACGACCAGGATGTGGTCGTCGAACTCAATAACCGTTTTGGCCCTGACGCCTTCACCGCCCAGGCCACACGTACCGGCATGCCGGTGCTGTGGGTGGCGCGCGCCAAGCTCGTCGAAGTCCTGACCTTCCTGCGCAACCTGCCCAAGCCGTACGTCATGCTCTATGACCTGCATGGCGTGGACGAGCGTCTGCGCACCAAGCGCCAGGGGCTGCCGAGCGGCGTCGACTTCACCGTGTTCTATCACCTGCTGTCGATCGAACGTAACAGCGACGTGATGATCAAGGTCGCCCTCTCCGAAAGCGACTTGAGCGTGCCGACCGTCACCGGCATCTGGCCCAACGCCAGCTGGTACGAGCGTGAAGTCTGGGACATGTTCGGTATCGACTTCCCGGGCCACCCGCACCTGTCGCGCATCATGATGCCGCCGACCTGGGAAGGTCACCCGCTGCGCAAGGACTACCCTGCCCGCGCCACCGAATTCGACCCGTTCAGCCTGACCCTGGCCAAACAGCAACTGGAAGAAGAAGCCGCACGCTTCCGTCCGGAAGACTGGGGCATGAAGCGTTCCGGCACCAACGAGGACTATATGTTCCTCAACCTGGGCCCGAACCACCCTTCGGCGCACGGTGCCTTCCGTATCATCCTGCAGTTGGACGGCGAAGAAATCGTCGACTGCGTGCCGGACATCGGCTACCACCACCGTGGTGCCGAGAAGATGGCCGAACGCCAGTCCTGGCACAGCTTCATCCCGTACACCGACCGTATCGACTACCTCGGCGGCGTGATGAACAACCTGCCTTACGTGCTCTCGGTCGAGAAGCTGGCCGGCATCAAGGTGCCCGACCGCGTCGACACCATTCGCGTCATGATGGCCGAGTTCTTCCGGATCACCAGCCATCTGCTGTTCCTGGGGACCTACATCCAGGACGTCGGCGCCATGACTCCGGTGTTCTTCACCTTCACCGACCGTCAGCGCGCCTACAAAGTCATCGAAGCCATCACCGGTTTCCGCCTGCACCCGGCCTGGTACCGCATCGGCGGTGTGGCCCACGACCTGCCGCGCGGCTGGGAAAAACTGGTCAAGGAATTCGTCGACTGGCTGCCCAAGCGTCTCGACGAATACACCAAGGCCGCCCTGGACAACAGCATCCTCAAGGGTCGGACCATTGGCGTCGCAGCCTACAACACCAAAGAGGCCCTGGAATGGGGCGTCACCGGTGCCGGCCTGCGTTCCACCGGTTGCGATTTCGACCTGCGCAAGGCCCGTCCGTACTCCGGCTACGAGAACTTCGAATTCGAAGTACCGCTGGCCGCGAACGGCGATGCCTATGACCGCTGCATGGTCCGCGTCGAAGAGATGCGCCAGAGCATCAAGATCATCGACCAGTGCCTGCGCAACATGCCGGCCGGCCCGTACAAGGCGGATCACCCGCTGACCACGCCGCCGCCGAAAGAGCGCACGCTGCAGCACATCGAAACCCTGATCACGCACTTCCTGCAAGTTTCGTGGGGCCCGGTGATGCCGGCCAACGAATCCTTCCAGATGATCGAAGCGACCAAGGGTATCAACAGTTATTACCTGACGAGCGATGGCGGCACCATGAGCTACCGCACCCGGATTCGTACTCCAAGCTTCCCGCACTTGCAGCAGATCCCTTCGGTGATCAAAGGCGAGATGGTCGCGGACTTGATTGCGTACCTGGGTAGTATCGATTTCGTTATGGCCGACGTGGACCGCTAAGCATGAATAACACGCTTATCCAGACAGACCGTTTCACCTTGAGTGAAACCGAGCGCTCGGCCATCGAGCACGAGCTGCATCACTACGAAGACCCGCGCGCGGCGTCGATCGAAGCCTTGAAGATCGTCCAGAAGGAACGTGGCTGGGTGCCGGACGGCGCCCTCTACGCCATCGGCGAGATCCTCGGCATCCCCGCCAGCGACGTTGAAGGCGTGGCCACGTTCTACAGCCAGATCTTCCGCCAGCCCGTGGGCCGCCACATCATTCGCGTATGCGACAGCATGGTCTGCTACATCGGTGGTCACGAGTCGGTGGTCAGCGAGATCCAGAACAAGCTTGGCATCGGCCTCGGCCAGACCACCCCGGACGGCCGCTTCACGCTGCTGCCGGTGTGCTGCCTGGGCAACTGCGACAAGGCGCCGGCGTTGATGATCGACGACGACACATTCGGTGACGTGCAGCCTGCTGGCGTGACCCAATTGCTCGAGGGCTACCCATGACCCTGACTTCCTTCGGCCCGGCCAACCGCATCAAGCGGTCGCCCGAGACTCACCCGCTGACCTGGCGCCTGCGTGACGATGCCGAGCCGGTATGGCTCGAGGAGTACCAGGCCAAGAACGGTTACGCCGCTGCGCGCAAAGCCTTCGCCGACATGGCCCAGGACGATATCGTCCAGACCGTGAAGGACGCCGGCCTCAAGGGCCGCGGCGGCGCAGGCTTCCCCACTGGCGTGAAGTGGGGCCTGATGCCCAAAGACGAATCCATCAACATCCGCTACCTGCTGTGCAACGCGGATGAAATGGAGCCAAACACCTGGAAAGACCGCATGCTGATGGAGCAACTGCCCCATCTGCTGATCGAAGGCATGCTGATCAGCGCCCGCGCGCTGAAAACCTACCGCGGCTACATCTTCCTGCGTGGCGAATACACCACCGCCGCCAAGCACCTCAACCGTGCCGTGCAAGAAGCCAAGGCTGCGGGCCTGCTGGGCAAGAACATCCTCGGTTCGGGTTTCGACTTCGAACTGTTCGTACACACCGGCGCCGGACGTTATATCTGCGGTGAAGAAACCGCACTGATCAACTCCCTCGAAGGCCGCCGCGCCAACCCGCGCTCCAAGCCGCCCTTCCCTGCCGCCGTCGGCGTGTGGGGCAAGCCGACCTGCGTGAACAACGTCGAAACCCTGTGCAACGTGCCGGCGATCATTGCCGACGGCGTGGACTGGTACAAATCGTTGGCCCGCGAAGGCAGTGAAGACATGGGCACCAAGCTCATGGGCTTCTCCGGCAAGGTCAAGAACCCTGGCCTGTGGGAACTGCCATTCGGCGTGACCGCGCGCGAGCTGTTCGAGGACTACGCCGGCGGCATGCGCGACGGCTACACCCTCAAGGCCTGGCAGCCAGGCGGCGCCGGCACCGGCTTCCTGCTCCCCGAGCACCTCGACGCGCAGATGTATGCCGGCGGCATCGGCAAGGTGGGCACCCGGATGGGTACCGGCCTGGCGATGGCGGTGGACAACACCGTGAACATGGTCTCGCTGCTGCGCAACATGGAGCAGTTCTTCGCCCGCGAATCCTGCGGTTTCTGCACCCCGTGCCGCGACGGTCTGCCGTGGAGCGTCAAGCTGCTGATGGCGCTGGAAAAAGGCGAAGGCCGCGAGGGTGACATCGATACCCTGCTGGGGCTGGTCGGTTTCCTCGGCCCAGGCAAGACCTTCTGTGCTCACGCACCGGGCGCCGTGGAGCCATTGGGCAGCGCAATCAAATATTTCCGCTCGGAGTTCGAAGCCGGCATCGCGCCTACCAGCGCCGCCGTCCCGCCTCTGGCGAGGCCGATCGTAGTCGGCGCGTAACGCTTAAACAGGCGAAGGGTCCGTGCCCTTCGCCTCGTCATGTGCTGACGCCGTCAAGGCTGTGTTGATGCACATGAATAACAAGATTCCATTAGCCACGCCCGCTGACAACGGGCCAACGAAGATCTTTGAACCATGGCCACTATCCACGTAGACGGCAAAGCGCTCGAAGTCGATGGGGCAGACAACCTGTTACAGGCGTGTCTGTCACTAGGCCTCGACATCCCTTATTTCTGCTGGCACCCCGCTCTTGGTAGCGTCGGTGCCTGTCGCCAGTGTGCGGTCAAGCAGTACACCGACGAGAACGACACCCGTGGTCGCATCGTCATGTCCTGCATGACCCCAGCCACCGACAACACCTGGATCTCCATCGACGATGAAGAATCCAAGGCGTTCCGCGCCAGTGTCGTCGAATGGCTGATGACCAACCACCCTCACGACTGCCCGGTCTGTGAGGAAGGCGGCCACTGCCACCTGCAAGACATGACGGTGATGACCGGCCACAACGAGCGCCGCTATCGCTTCACCAAGCGCACCCACCAGAACCAGGAACTGGGCCCGTTCATTTCCCACGAAATGAACCGCTGCATCGCCTGCTACCGCTGCGTGCGCTTTTATAAAGACTACGCGGGCGGCACCGACCTCGGCGTCTTCGGCGCCCACGACAACGTGTACTTCGGTCGCGTTGAAGACGGCGTACTGGAAAGCGAATTCTCCGGCAACCTCACCGAAGTCTGCCCGACCGGTGTGTTCACCGACAAGACGCACTCCGAGCGCTACAACCGCAAGTGGGACATGCAGTTCGCCCCGAGCATCTGCCATGGCTGCTCCAGCGGTTGCAACATCTCCCCGGGCGAGCGCTACGGCGAACTGCGTCGCATCGAAAACCGCTTCAACGGTTCGGTCAACCAGTACTTCCTGTGCGACCGTGGCCGTTTCGGCTATGGCTACGTCAACCGCGAAGACCGCCCACGCCAGCCACTGCTGGCCGGCGGCGCGAAGCTGAACACCGACGAAGCCCTGGATAAAGCCGCCGACCTGCTGCGCGGTCGCAACATCGTCGGCATCGGTTCGCCGCGTGCCAGCCTCGAAAGCAACTATGCGTTGCGCGAACTGGTCGGCGCCGAGCACTTCTACTGCGGTATCGAAGCCGCTGAACTGGAGCGCATCCGCCTGGTCCTGCAAGTGCTGAACGACAGCCCGCTGCCAGTGCCGAACATGCGCGACATCGAAGACCACGATGCGATCTTCGTGCTCGGTGAAGACCTCACCCAGACCGCCGCACGTATGGCCCTGTCGCTGCGCCAGTCGGTCAAAGGCAAGGCCGAAGCCATGGCCGACGCCATGCGCGTACAGCCTTGGCTCGACGCCGCGGTGAAAAACATCGGCCAGCACGCGCTGAACCCGCTGTTTATCGCCAGCCTGGCCGAAACCAAGCTCGACGACATCGCCGAAGAATGCGTACACGCAGCGCCAGATGACCTGGCCCGCCTCGGTTTCGCCGTGGCCCACGCCCTTGACGCCAGCGCGCCGGCCGTCGAAGGTCTGGACGCTGAAGCCGTGGCACTTGCCCAACGCATCGCCGACGCCCTGCTGGCGGCCAAGCGCCCACTGATCATCGCCGGCACCTCGCTGGGTTCCAAGGCGCTGATCGAAGCGGCGGCCAACATCGCCAAGGCCTTGAAGCTGCGCGAGAAGAACGGTTCCATCAGCCTGATCGTGCCGGAAGCCAACAGCCTCGGCCTGGCCATGCTCGGTGGCGAGTCCGTCGACAGCGCCCTGCAAGCCGTGATCGACGGCAAAGCCGACGCCCTGGTAGTGCTGGAAAACGACCTGTACACCCGCACGGATTCGGCCAAGGTCGACGCCGCGCTGAACGCTGCCAAAGTGCTGATCGTCGCCGACCACCAGAAGACCGCTACCAGCGAGCGTGCCGACCTGGTATTGCCGGCCGCGACCTTCGCCGAAGGCGATGGCACCCTGGTCAGCCAGGAAGGCCGCGCCCAGCGCTTCTTCCAGGTGTTCGATCCGAAGTACATGGACGCCAGCATCCTGGTTCACGAAGGCTGGCGCTGGCTGCATGCCCTGCGCTCGACTCTGCTCAATCAGCCGATCGACTGGACCCAACTCGACCACGTCACCGCAGCCGTCGCGGCGAGCGCCCCGCAACTGGCGCGTATCGTCGACGCTGCACCGTCCGCCGCGTTCCGCATCAAGGGCATGAAACTCGCCCGTGAGCCGCTGCGCTACTCCGGTCGTACCGCCATGCGGGCCGACATCAGCGTGCATGAACCGCGTACTCCGCAAGACAACGACACCGCGTTCGCCTTCTCCATGGAAGGTTACTCGGGTTCGGTCGAGCCGCGTCAGCAAGTGCCATTTGCCTGGTCGCCGGGCTGGAACTCGCCGCAGGCCTGGAACAAGTTCCAGGACGAAGTCGGTGGTCACATCCGCGCTGGCGACCCGGGCACCCGCCTGATCGAACCCCAGGGCGATGCGTTGAACTGGTTCGCCGCCGTACCGCGTCCGTTCAACCCGGCCCAGGGCACCTGGCAGGTTGTGCCGTTCTTCCACCTGTTCGGCAGCGACGAGACCTCGTCCAAAGCCGCACCGGTTCAAGAACGCATCCCGGCTGCCTACGTGTCCCTGGCCAAGTCCGAAGCCGACCGTCTCGGCGTCAACGATGGTGCCCTGCTCAGTCTGAACGTCGCTGGCAAGACCCTGCGTCTGCCGCTGCGCATCAACGACGAGTTGGGTGCCGGCCTGGTTGCACTGCCAAAAGGCATCGCCGGTATTCCACCGTCGATCTTTGGCCAAACCGTTGACGGTCTGCAGGAGGCAGCGCAATGACCTGGTTCACCCCTGAAGTCATCGATGTGATCATTGCGGTCGTCAAGGCCATCGTGATCCTGTTGGCCGTGGTCGTGGCGGGCGCCCTGCTCAGCTTCGTCGAACGTCGCCTGCTGGGCTGGTGGCAGGACCGTTACGGTCCGAACCGCGTTGGCCCGTTCGGCATGTTCCAGATCGCTGCCGACATGCTGAAAATGTTCTTCAAGGAAGACTGGACCCCGCCGTTTGCCGACAAGGTGATCTTCACCCTGGCACCGGTCGTGGCCATGAGCGCCTTGCTGATCGCCTTCTCGATCATCCCGATCACCCCGACCTGGGGCGTGGCGGACCTGAACATCGGCTTGCTGTTCTTCTTCGCCATGGCCGGTTTGTCGGTCTACGCGGTGCTGTTCGCCGGCTGGGCCAGTAACAACAAGTTCGCCCTGCTGGGCAGCTTGCGGGCCTCGGCCCAGACCGTGTCCTACGAAGTGTTCATGGGCCTCGCGCTGATGGGCATCGTGGTGCAGGTCGGCTCGTTCAACATGCGCGACATCGTCGAGTACCAGGCGCAGAACCTGTGGTTCATCATTCCGCAGTTCTTTGGCTTCTGTACGTTCTTCATCGCTGGCGTCGCCGTGACTCACCGTCACCCGTTCGACCAACCGGAAGCGGAACAGGAACTGGCCGACGGTTACCACATTGAATATGCCGGCATGAAATGGGGCATGTTCTTCGTCGGTGAGTACATCGGCATCATCTTGATCTCGGCCCTGCTGGTCACGCTGTTCTTCGGCGGCTGGCACGGTCCGTTCGGCATCCTGCCGCAGCTGGCGATCTTCTGGTTCTTACTGAAGACCGCGTTCTTCATCATGCTGTTTATCCTGCTGCGCGCTTCCATTCCGCGTCCACGGTATGACCAGGTGATGGATTTCAGCTGGCGCTTCTGCCTGCCGCTGACCCTGATCAATTTGCTGGTGACGGCTGCCGTTGTGTTGTTGAACACGCCCGCGGGCGCGGTTCAGTGAGGATTTGACCCATGTTCAAATATATTGGCGACATCGTTAAGGGTACCGGTACCCAGTTGCGAAGCCTGGTGATGGTGTTCGGTCACGGCTTTCGCAAACGCGACACCCTGCAATACCCGGAAGAAGCGGTGTACCTGCCGCCGCGCTATCGCGGCCGCATCGTACTGACCCGCGACCCCGATGGCGAAGAGCGTTGCGTAGCCTGCAACCTGTGCGCCGTGGCGTGCCCGGTGGGTTGCATCTCCCTGCAGAAAGCTGAAACCGAAGACGGTCGCTGGTACCCGGACTTCTTCCGCATCAACTTCTCGCGCTGCATTTTTTGCGGCCTCTGCGAGGAAGCTTGCCCGACCACCGCGATCCAGCTCACACCGGATTTCGAGATGGCCGAGTTCAAACGTCAGGACCTGGTGTACGAGAAAGAAGATCTGCTGATCTCTGGTCCCGGTAAAAACCCTGATTACAACTTCTATCGTGTTGCAGGTATGGCCGTTGCCGGTAAGCCGAAAGGCGCCGCACAAAACGAAGCCGAGCCGATCAACGTGAAGAGCTTGCTGCCTTAAGGAAGAAAGATGGAATTCGCTTTCTATTTCGCATCGGGTATTGCAGTGGTGTCCACGCTTCGCGTGGTCACCAACACCAACCCCGTGCACGCCCTGCTCTACCTGATCATTTCGCTGATCGCCGTGGCCATGACCTTTTTCAGCCTCGGCGCACCGTTCGCCGGTGTACTGGAAGTGATCGCCTACGCTGGCGCCATCATGGTGCTGTTCGTGTTTGTGGTGATGATGCTCAACCTCGGGCCGGCCTCGGTCGCCCAGGAACGCGTCTGGCTCAAGCCGGGCATCTGGCTCGGCCCGGTGGTCCTCGCCGCGCTGCTGCTGGCTGAACTGCTGTATGTCCTGTTCGCTCACCAGAGCGGCCAGGCCATCGGCCACACCACCGTTGGCGCGAAGGCCGTGGGCGTCAGCCTGTTCGGCCCGTATCTGCTGGTGGTCGAACTGGCTTCGATGCTGCTGCTCGCCGCAGTCATCACCGCCTTCCACTTGGGCCGTAACGAAGCCAAGGAGCAATGATGATGCCTGCTATCCCTTTGGAGCATGGTCTGGCGGTCGCCGGCATCCTGTTCTGCCTTGGCCTGGTCGGCCTGATGGTTCGCCGTAACATTTTGTTCGTGTTGATGAGCCTGGAAGTCATGATGAACGCTGCGGCACTGGCGTTCATCGTGGCAGGTAGCCGTTGGGGCCAACCAGATGGACAAGTCATGTTCATCCTGGTGATCAGCCTGGCAGCCGCCGAGGCCAGTATTGGCCTGGCGATCCTGCTGCAACTGTATCGTCGCTTCCACACGCTTGATATCGACGCTGCCAGTGAGATGCGCGGATGAACATGATCTTTCTGACTTTCGTATTTCCCCTGATCGGTTTCCTGCTGCTGTCGTTCTCTCGCGGACGCTGGTCGGAAAACCTCTCGGCCCTGGTCGGCGTGGGCTCCATCGGCCTGTCGGCGATTGTCGCCGCCTACGTCATCTGGCAATTCAACGTCGCGCCGCCGGAAGGCGGCCACTACACCCTGGTGTTGTGGCAGTGGATGTCGGTGGAGGGCTTCAAGCCCAACTTCGCCCTCTACGTCGACGGCCTGTCGATCACCATGCTCGGCGTGGTGGTGGGTGTAGGTTTCCTGATCCACCTGTTCGCGTCCTGGTACATGCGCGGTGAAGCCGGTTACTCGCGCTTCTTCGCGTACACCAACCTGTTTATCGCCAGCATGCTGTTCCTGGTGCTGGGCGATAACCTGTTGTTCCTGTACTTCGGCTGGGAAGGCGTGGGCCTGTGCTCGTACCTGTTGATCGGTTTCTACTACAGCAACCGCAACAACGGTAACGCGGCACTCAAAGCCTTTATCGTGACCCGGATCGGCGACGTGTTCATGGCCATCGGCCTGTTCATCCTGTTCCAACAGGTGGGCACGCTGAACATCCAGGAACTGCTGGTGCTGGCACCGCAGAAATTCCAGGTCGGCGACTTCTGGATCACCCTGGCGACCCTGATGCTGCTGGGCGGCGCTGTCGGTAAATCCGCGCAACTGCCGCTGCAAACCTGGCTCGCGGATGCGATGGCCGGCCCGACACCTGTTTCGGCACTGATCCACGCCGCAACGATGGTGACCGCGGGTGTCTACCTGATCGCCCGTACCCACGGCCTGTTCACCCTGGCGCCGGACGTCCTGCACCTGGTGGGCGTGGTCGGCGGCGTGACCCTGGTACTGGCCGGCTTCGCCGCGCTGGTGCAGACCGACATCAAGCGTATCCTCGCCTACTCGACCATGAGCCAGATCGGCTACATGTTCCTGGCCCTGGGCGTCGGCGCCTGGGACGCGGCGATCTTCCACCTGATGACCCACGCGTTCTTCAAGGCCCTGCTGTTCCTCGCCTCCGGTGCGGTGATCGTCGCCTGCCACCACGAGCAGAACATCTTCAAGATGGGCGGCCTGTGGAAGAAACTGCCACTGGCCTACGCCAGCTTCATCGTCGGCGGTGCCGCACTCGCAGCACTGCCATTGGTGACCGCCGGTTTCTACTCGAAAGACGAAATCCTCTGGGAAGCCTTTGCCAGCGGTAACCAGAACCTGCTCTACGCAGGCCTGGTGGGTGCGTTCATGACCTCGCTGTACACCTTCCGCCTGATCTTCATCACCTTCCACGGTGAAGCCAAGACCGAAGCACACGCAGGCCACGGTATCTCGCATTGGCTGCCGCTGTCGGTGCTGATCATCCTGTCGACCTTCATCGGCGCCATGATCACCCCGCCACTGGCCGGCGTACTGCCGGAAAGCGTCGGCCATGCCGGCGGCGAGGCCCAGCACAGCCTGGAAATCGCCTCGGGCGCCATTGCCATCGCGGGTATCCTGCTGGCGGCCCTGCTGTTCCTCGGCAAGCGTCGCTTCGTCACTGCCGTCGCCAACAGTGGCATCGGCCGTTTCCTTTCGGCCTGGTGGTTCGCCGCCTGGGGCTTCGACTGGATCTACGACAAACTGTTCGTCAAGCCTTACCTTGCGATCAGCCACGTACTGCGCAAAGACCCGCTCGACCAGACCATCGGTTTGATCCCGCGTGCCGCCAAGGCTAGCCACACCGCCCTGAGCCGCAGCGAGACTGGCCAATTACGATGGTATGCAGCTTCCATGGCGGCCGGTGCCGTTCTGGTGATCGGCGCCATCGTTGTGGTAGCGGTCTGACCATGTCTAAGTACATTGCGAACTTTGCGAACTTGCGAAAGGAAACGAGCCCGTCATGATTCTGCCCTGGCTAATCCTGATCCCCTTTATCGGCGGCCTGCTCTGCTGGATGGGTGAACGCTTCGGCGCCACCCTCCCCCGCTGGATTGCGTTGCTGACCATGTCCCTGGAACTCGCGCTCGGCCTCTGGCTGTGGGCCCATGGCGACTATTCATTTGCTCCGGCGCCTGGCGCCGATCCGACCTGGGCGCTTGAGTTCAAGCACGTCTGGATCCAGCGCTTCGGCATCAACGTACACCTGGCCCTCGACGGCCTGTCGTTGCTGATGATCCTGCTGACCGGCCTGCTGGGTGTCCTCTCGGTACTCTGCTCCTGGAAAGAGATCCAGCGTCACGTGGGCTTCTTCCACCTGAACCTGATGTGGATCCTGGGCGGCGTAGTCGGCGTGTTCCTCGCCCTCGACCTGTTCATGTTCTTCTTCTTCTGGGAAATGATGCTGGTGCCGATGTACTTCCTCATCGCGCTCTGGGGTCATAGTTCTTCGGACGGCAAGAAAACCCGGATCTACGCGGCGACCAAGTTCTTCATCTTCACCCAGGCTTCCGGCCTGATCATGTTGGTGGCGATCCTGGGTCTGGTCTTGGTCAACTTCAACAGCACGGGCGTGATTACCTTCAACTACGCCGATCTGTTGAAAACCAAGATGTCCCTGACCACCGAGTACATCCTGATGCTGGGCTTCTTCATCGCCTTCGCGGTGAAGCTGCCGGTGGTGCCGTTCCACTCCTGGCTGCCGGATGCCCACGCCCAGGCGCCGACCGCCGGTTCCGTGGACCTGGCCGGTATCCTGCTGAAGACGGCGGCCTACGGCCTGCTGCGTTTCGCCCTGCCGCTGTTCCCGAATGCCTCGGCCGAGTTCGCGCCGATCGCCATGACCCTGGGTCTGATCGGGATCTTCTACGGTGCGTTCCTGGCCTTCGCGCAAACCGACATCAAGCGTCTGGTTGCCTTCTCGTCCGTTTCCCACATGGGTTTCGTACTGATCGGTATCTACTCCGGCAGCCAGGTGGCGTTGCAAGGCGCCGTGATCCAGATGTTGGCGCACGGTGTTTCAGCCGCCGCACTGTTTATCCTCAGTGGTCAGTTGTACGAGCGCCTGCACACCCGTGACATGCGTGAGATGGGTGGCGTGTGGTCGCGCATCGCCTACCTGCCGGCGATCAGCCTATTCTTTGCCGCCGCGTCCCTGGGCTTGCCGGGCACCGGTAACTTCATCGGCGAGTTCCTGATCCTGATGGGGACCTTCGTGCAGACACCGTGGATCAGCGCCATCGCTACTTCCGGCCTGGTATTCGGTTCGGTCTACTCGCTGATCATGATCCACCGTGCGTACTTCGGTCCGGCCAAGTCCGACACCGTCCTGCGCGGGATGGATGCTCGCGAACTGATCATGGTGCTCGGTATGGCGGTCCTGCTGATCTACATCGGCGTGTACCCGCAACCGTTCCTGGACACTTCTGCCGCAACGATGCATGGCGTGCAGCAGTGGTTCGGCACCGCCTTCTCTCAACTCGCTTCGGCCCGGTAAGAGCGCTATGGAATTCACGATCCAACACTTTATCGCGCTTGCGCCGCTGCTGATCACCAGCCTCACCATTGTGGTGGTGATGCTGTCGATCGCCTGGCGTCGCAATCATGCGCAAACCTTCCTGCTGTCCTGTGCGGGTTTGAACCTGGCCTTGCTGTCGATCATCCCGGCACTCAAGGTCGCGCCCCTGGCGGTGACCCCGCTGATGATGATCGATGACTTCGCGCTGCTGTATATCGCGTTGATCCTCGTCGCCACCCTGGCCTGCGTCACCCTCGCCCACGCCTACCTCGGCGAAGGCGGCACCGGCTACCCGGGCAACCGCGAAGAGCTGTACCTGCTGATCCTGCTGGCTGCGGCCGGCGGCATCGTGCTGGTCAGCGCGCAGCACCTGGCCGGTTTGTTCATCGGCCTGGAACTGCTGTCGATCCCGACCTACGGCCTGGTGGCCTACGCCTTCTTCAACAAGCGCTCCCTGGAAGCCGGCATCAAGTACATGGTGCTGTCGGCCGCCGGTTCCGCGTTCCTGTTGTTCGGTATGGCCCTGCTCTACGCCGAAGCCGGCAGCCTGAGCTTCACCGGTATCGGCCACGCCCTGGCGGCCACCAGCATGCCTGCGCCGATCGCCCAACTGGGCCTGGCGATGATGCTGATCGGCCTGGCTTTCAAACTGTCGCTGGTGCCCTTCCACCTGTGGACACCGGACGTGTACGAAGGCGCTCCGGCGCCGGTGGCCGCGTTCCTGGCCACGGCGACGAAAGTTGCGGTGTTTGCGGTGGTGGTGCGTCTGTTCCAGATCTCCCCGGCGGCCAACACCGGCGTGTTGAGCGACGTACTGAGCGTGATCGCCGTTGCCTCGATCCTGTTCGGTAACCTGCTGGCGCTGACCCAGAACAACCTCAAGCGTCTGCTGGGTTACTCGTCCATCGCCCACTTCGGCTACCTGCTGATCGCCCTGGTGGCGAGCAAAGGCCTGGCCCTGGAAGCGATCGGCGTGTATCTGGTCACCTACGTGATCACCAGCCTCGGCGCCTTCGGTGTCATCACCCTGATGTCCTCGCCTTACAAAGGCCGTGACGCCGACGCCCTGTACGAATACCGCGGCCTGTTCTGGCGCCGTCCGTACCTGACCGCCGTGTTGACCCTGATGATGCTGTCCCTGGCCGGTATCCCGCTGACTGCGGGCTTTATCGGCAAGTTCTACATCATCGCGACCGGCGTTGAAGCGCATCAATGGTGGCTGGTTGCCTCGCTCATCCTGGGTAGCGCCATCGGCGTGTTCTACTACCTGCGCGTGATGGTCACCCTGTACCTGATCGAGCCAAACCTGCGTCGTGTGGATGCCGAGCTGCACTGGGAACAGAAAGCCGGTGGCGTGATGCTGCTGGCCATCGCCGTGCTCGCCTTCTTCCTCGGCGTGTACCCACAACCGTTGCTCACTTTGGTGCAGCACGCGGTACTGGGCGTTTGATCGCTTAGCGGTATGCAGTAAACAGAAACGGCACCTTCGGGTGCCGTTTTTGCGTTTATGGGCCAGAGAAGATGCGGCCTCAATGCGTCTAAAGATTGGCCGACACTAAACCATCGAGCGTTTCGCGAAGCCGCTGATGCACTGGCAAGCGAAGGCCAAAGGTGCCGCGCAGCACATCAAGCAATTCATCGGCACTGGCTATCGCGCGTTTTTCGCTGGGACCGTCCAGGGAGTGCATCGCGTAGTGGCCGTTGTTCAAGGTGTGACGCTTACCCGGCGCGAGCAGTGCCACTTTCAACTGACCGAGAAACGGCGAGCCCGCGTGGGTGGAGACGTACCAGTTGCCGATTTCATAGTCGATGTCTGCCTGCACCTGCAGGTCGAACACATACAAGCCACGCCACTCCCCGCCGACCTCGGCCCACAGGGTGTAGCTGCCGTGCTTAACGGTCAGCCGAAAGGGTTCGTGGGCGGTGGCCTGGATCGCTGCGCTGTCCAGCAGCAACGGGCTGCTCGGCACCATGCCGCCAAAGCCGACGTCGCAGATATAGCGCACACCGTCCACCGTCACCAGGCTCAGGCGATGGGTACGCGCGGTGTGTGCGTCCGGTGGCCCGCCCATCACGACCCGTCCGGTGATGCCGCGTGCGTCGAAGCCCAACTCCTGCAGCAGTTCCAGAAACAGTTGGTTCAGTTCATAGCAATACCCGCCGCGTCCATCGAGCAAGACTTTTTGTTCGACGCTGGGCAGGTCGATCGGCACCGGCAAGCGCAGCAGGGTCGACAGGCTTTCAAAGGCGAACGTACACACATGCCGCAATTGCAGGTCCTGCAAGGTTTGCAGGGTCGGCGGCGGCGGCGCAGCGTAGCCCAGGCGTTGCAGGTACAGGTGGCTTTGGGTCAGGCGGGACATGACGCGATCCTTGGGCGCGTGGCGAAGGCCCCACTATGCCGTCCGGACCGGCAATTTGTCATTTCGAATGAACCTTTTTAAACGCTTTCCTATCCATCTATAACAAGACAGGGAGGCAACATGAGTAGCGCAAAAATCTACACCATTACCTATCAACTGCACGGTCAACCGAAGTCTTTCGTGGTGCGTGCCGAAGTGATGAATAACGCCGAGGCCTGGCACTGGGCGGCCGTTGATGCCGATATTGCGCATGTCAGCCGCATCGGTCGGGTCGGCCACGAACAGGTGAAAAAAACCACCCGGCCCTGGGCCGAGAAGTACGGCATCACCGACGTCAACTGGGTACCGCCCAAATAAACAAACGCCCCGTTCAACGACGGGGCTTTTTTTTCGACAGCATTTGGTTGCTCACGCTCTTTCGGGACATTGCGTGTGCGATCCGGGCCGGGGCTGCTTGTAATCGATCATCGAGAACGCCCCACACGCCTTCGCTCAACGTGTTTACCGCACACCCCATCGCCAAGCATGAGAAGATGCCGCCCTGCCCTATCCCCTACAAACGCCAAGGAGATTTTCCCCGGATGTTCGAACTCAAACCCTGCGACCCCATCACCTACCGCCAGCAGACCCGTCGCAGTACGTTGATCGTGGCCGTGTTGTTCGTGGCCCTGGCGATGCTGTTGTCGAGCCTGGCGGTGATGCTGTTTGGCGAAGCCGGCGGCGACAACTTTCGCTACAACGTGGGTGGGGTGTTTGCCGGGGTGTTGATCACCGTCGCCCTGGTGCGCGGCCCGTTCTGGACCCAGCCATGGCTGGCGCCGGCGGTGTATGGCTGGCAGCTCAAGCGCAACCTGATGCGCGTGACCAACGTGATGCACAAGGTCACCGACCGCGTGCAAGCCAATGACCCGACGGCGCTCAAGGTGCTGCGGTTCTATCACCTGGGGCTGACGCAGATGCATGAGCTGGACGCCAACTCCAGCGCCCAGGTGCAGTTGGTCGGCGAGATCGAGGCACATAGGGCGAAGATGCAAGCGTTGGGGCTCGATACCGAGCAAACCCGTTTCGACCCGTCCTGGCTGGACAGTTTCAAAGGCGCTTAAGCCAACACCCCGATACGCTGCGCATCCGGCCAGAACAGCGCCGCCTGCCCACACGGCAGGCCGGCGGCATCGAGCAACGTCCACACCACACCGGCATGGATCATGAACGGCTGCTGATGTGCATCCACCCGCCAGCCGCTGTAGCCATGGGCGATGCCGTTGGCGCTGACGTGCTCCAATAACACCTGGCGCGCGGCGCGGTCGAGTTCCGAGGCGCTGAAGCGTGACGGCATGCCGATGAAGGTCTCGCGCGGGTATTTGAAGCACGCCAAGGCGCACGCATTGGCGTAGTTAAACCGCGGGTCCGCCGCGCCATCGTGGGCCAGCAGGCTGTAGGGCGCATGGGCATGCAGCCAGGTCAGGCGTTGCTGCGCGTCCAGATGCTCGGGCGCCGGCAAGCCCTGGCCGGTCCAGTGTCGATAGGCGTCATCCAGCACGCGTACACAGTCTTCTTGTCGGGTCACACACTACCTCACATTGTCAGTTGGAACGCTTTGCCCGCCAGCAGAACACGGCGCTGATGGCTATCGCGGCGCCCGCCAGGCCAAACACCCAAGGGGCCGCGGCGACCGGCAGCAACAACCCCGCCAGCAGCGGCCCGAGGCCGGCGCCGATATCGCGCCATACCGCGTTGGAGGCCAATGCCGACACGCGCATCGAACCGGGGTTGCGTTCGGCCACCAAGGTCGTCACCAGGGGTAACTGCAACGCCCGCAACACCAGCACTGCCGCCGCGCCGACGATCACCCAATAACTGCCGAATGCCGCCAGGGCCAAAGCGCTCAGGAACGAAAACAACAACAGCATCGACGTGGCGCCGAAGCGTTGCGCGGCGCGACCGCCCAGCGGGCTCAGGAGCATTTCCGAGACATAACGCAAGGCCATCAAGGCACCGGCGATCAGCACCGCGTCGCCCCCGAGAAGCTTCTGTGCCTGGATCGACAGGCCAAAGATAAACAGCCCATCCAGCGCCACGCCTTCAATAAACGACCACAGCGCCACGCTATCGGGCCACTTGAAACGGCGCCCCGGACTGCTGTGCAAATCATGGCCGACAGTAGGCAACCGCCGCGCCATCCACAAGCCCAGCAGGCAGCATCCGGCGAGAATCAGAAAGATCGGACGCGGCCCGGCCCATAAGGTCAGCCCGCCGCCGAGCGGCAATGCGAGCATCGGCCCGAGGGCGATCAAGGCCCGCGACCGCCCTGCCCGGCGTGCGGCACCCGTCGGCTCGGCGGTCGCCAGCACTTGGGTCGACAGGTTCAACGCGGCAAAACACAAGCCCCAGACCAGCCGCAAGCCCAGCAATGCAGCGAAGCCCGACAGCATCGAGTTACCCAAGGCACACAGCGTCGCGGCACCGGCGGCGATCATGCAGGTCAGACGATCGCCGTGGCGGGCATAGAAATTGAGCACGTGGCGGTAACCGAAAATCCGCACCAGTCGGTTGGCCGCCAGCAGCACCCCGGCCTGGGCCAGCGTGATGCCGAACGCCTGGGATTCCATGGGCAGCAGCAGATAAAGCAACACGTCACTGGGCAGGCATAAAGCCAAGGTCAGCGCGGCGCGGCGGGAGGTGATGTCGGCAGTGCGTTGGGCCTGGCTTGCCATAAATCTGAAACATCCCGAAATATTCAGGTCGCCACCGTAGCCTTCTCGAACGGCTTTTTACAACGCTCGATTAAACCTTTTTGTCATACGGCAACAACCGCAGGCCGCTGGCCACGCTGCCCACCAACGCAAACGCGCAGCCTAGCCACAACGCGTAGTGCGGGCCGCTGCCCAGGGACCAGTGAAAACACAACGCCACCAGCGACGCTCCCAGCGTCTGCCCCAGCAACCGCGAGATCGCCACAATGCCACTGGCCCCGCCGCTGCGGGCCAAGGGCGCGCTGGTCATCAATGCCTTGAGGTTGGGCGACTGGAAGAACCCGAAACCGGCTCCGCACAAGGCCATGCGCCAGCCGATCTCGAACGCCGACGCATCATTGTGCAACGTCGCCAGGGCCGCCATGCCCACGCTCAGCATCAACAGGCCGATCCCACACAACAGGCCGAGGGACACGCGGTCGGCCAGGCGCCCGGCGACCAAGGCCATCACCGCCACGACCGCAGGCCAGGGCGTCATCAGAAAGCCGGTCTCCACCTGGCTGTGCCCGAGCACTGCCTGCAGCAGAAACGGCAGCGACACAAAGGCCAGGCCCTGGGCACTGAAGGCGCAGATCGCCGTGAGCGAAGACAGCGCAAACACCGGGCGCTTGAACAAGTCCACTGCCAGCATCGGCGCCGGGTGCCCGGCCTGGCGGCGCAGCAGCAGCGCGCCGCAGACCAGCGCCAGCGCGATCAGGCCCAGGGTCAACGCACCTTGGGCGCCATGCACCGCCGTCCCCAGGCCAAGTACCAGCAAGGCGAACAGCCCAGCACACAACAACGCGGCGAGGCGATCGAAGGCATGCCCGGCCATGGGAATGACCGGCAATGAGCGCAGGCCCAACAGCAGCGCCAACAAGCCCAGCGGCACGTTGATCAGGTACAGCCAGTGCCAACTCGCCACCGACAGGATCGCCGACGCCGCCGTCGGCCCGAGCGTGAACGCCAGCCCCACCACCAGCGAGTTATAGCCCAGGCCGCGCCCGAGCATGCGCGACGGATAGATATGCCGCAGCAACGCCGTGTTGACGCTCATGATCGCGGCCGCACCGAGCCCCTGCACCACCCGCGCCGCCGTGAGCGTCACCAGCGACCCGGCGATCCCGCAAAACAGCGACGATACGATAAACAGCAACAAGCCACCGAGGTACACCCGACGGTGCCCGAGCACATCGCTCAGCGAAGCGAAGGGCAACACCGTGGCAATGATCGCCAACTGGTAGGCATTGACCACCCAGATCACCGACGCGGAGTCGGTGCCAATGCCGTCGGCCAGGGTCGGCAGCGCCGTGTTGACGATGGCCGTGTCCAGGGTCGCCATGCCGATGCCCAGGGAAATGGCGATCACCGCCGGCAGGCGTTTATTCAGGGGCAGCCCATCGGCAACAGAAGACATGCACAATCCGCACAGGTGACAAAAGGCCTCTAGATTACGGGCTGCGACGATTTTTTCCAGTCGCCAATGCGTTGGCTGTCAACATCTTCATGTTGCCTGCACCCGTAAAAAAAACGCGCCAACTCCGTATCGGTGATGGCGCGTGGGCTGACGCAATGACCCAGGCAAACGCCTGGTCAGATCGACACGGCACTCAGGTCCAGGCGCCCGTCCTTGAGCGGCGGGCACCAGTAATAGCCGCCGGTCAACGGTGTGCTGATGCGGTACAGGCCGTCGACGATGCCGTCTTCCAACCCGCTCATGCGGCGCAGTTGCGCTTCAAACGCATCGAAGGAATGCCCGAACGCGAGGAACATCAAGCCAGCCTGGCCGTTTTCTGCCCAGGGCATCGAGCGGCGCACCACGAACGCTTCCGGGGTGAAGCTTTCCTGGGCGGTGCGTTTGGTGTGGGCGGACTCGGGCGCGTCCTCCAGTTCTTCGTTGTCGCCGTGGCGGCGACCGATGATGTGGTCACGTTCCTGGGCAGGCAACGCGGCAAAACCATCGAGGTCGTGCTGCCATTGCTGGATCGCGGCGAAGCTGGCGCCGCTGTCGGTCAGCGCGGCTTCGACGGCGGCATCGTCGTGGGGGTTTTCGGTGCCGTCTTCGTAATCGGTCAGGTCAAAACCGCTCTTGTAGCGGAAGCCTTCAGTCGACTGCACCAGGCGGAACGCCGGGGCCAGGGCTTTCTCCAGCGCGCGGCTGCGCAAGAGCAATTCGCCGCGATCCACGCCATGCAGCCACACCCACAATGCTTGCTGCGTGGAGGGGTTGTGCGCGCCCGGCGCGCTGACAGCTGGGAATGCGCGCAGCCCTTCGATCTGCGCGCCCAGTGCGTTGACCAGCGGCTCACCCAGACCGACCACTGCGGCCGAATCCGCCCACTGCACCAATGCGTTCAACGCAGCAGGTACAGCGGCCAGGGAGTCCACGGCAAAAAACAGATGGCGTGCCTGTAAAGGCACCGGTGCGGCAAGAATGCCCGGCTGGTACTGACTCATGTGAACTCCTTCAAGAAAGCCTCGCAGTTTACCCGCCATGTGCAGCCGTGCGTACAAGAAAGCGCGCAAGCCTTGCCACAGAACCCGTTGTTGGGTGACTCTCTAGTCATGTTTTGCAACTATTTCAGGGGTAGCGACATGACCACCGATAACCTGCTCGCCCAGCTGTTTCCTTCCTGCGCCGCCGATATTCCCGAGCAATTCCGCCTGGGAGCGCCCATCGAACAGCGCGATTACCTGGTCGACGGCCAGTTGCGGGTGTGGAACGGCCCCTTGGCCCAAGTCCTCAGCCCGGTGCAACTGGGCGACGAACGCGTACAAATCGGCAGCACGCCGCTGCTGGATGCCGACACCGCCCTCAGCGCCCTCGACGCCGCCGTGCGCGCCTATGACCGCGGCCAGGGGGAATGGCCGACGATGCGCGTGGTCGACCGCATCCGCCACGTCGAAGCGTTCTTGCGGCGCATGCGCGAACAGCGTGATGCGGTGGTCAAGCTGCTGATGTGGGAAATCGGCAAGAACCTCAAGGACTCGCAGAAAGAGTTCGACCGCACTTGCGACTACATCACCGACACCATCAATGCCCTCAAGGAACTCGACCGCCGCAGCAGCCGCTTCGAGCTGGAACAGGACACCCTCGGCCAGATCCGCCGCGTACCGATGGGCGTGGCGCTGTGCATGGGGCCGTACAACTACCCGCTGAACGAGACGTTTACCACGCTGATCCCGGCGCTGATCATGGGCAATACCGTGGTGTTCAAGCCGGCCAAGCTCGGCGTGCTGTTGATCCGCCCGCTGCTGGAGGCATTCCGCGACAGCTTCCCGGCCGGGGTGATCAACGTGATCTATGGCAGCGGCCGCGAAACCGTCAGCGCGCTGATGGCCAGCGGCAAGATCGATATTTTCGCGTTCATCGGCACCAACAAGGCCGCCAGCGACCTGAAAAAACTGCACCCGCGCCCGCACCGCCTGCGCGCAGCCCTGGGCCTGGACGCGAAAAACCCTGGCATCGTGCTGCCCCAGGTCGACCTGGACAACGCCGTCAGCGAAGCGGTCACCGGCTCGCTGTCGTTCAACGGCCAGCGCTGCACCGCGTTGAAAATCCTGTTTGTGCATGAAGACGTGGTCGACAGTTTCATCCAGAAATTCAACGCCAAGTTGGCGACCTTGAAGCCCGGCATGCCGTGGGACGACGGCGTGGCGCTGACGCCGCTGCCGGAAGTGGGCAAGGTCGATTACCTCAAGGCACTGGTGGCCGATGCAGCCCAACACGGCGCCCGCGTGATGAATGCCCATGGCGGCGTCAGTCGCGGTTCGTTCTTCTACCCGGCGGTGCTGTACCCGGTCAACCCGCAGATGCGCGTGTACCACGAGGAACAGTTCGGCCCGGTGGTGCCGATCGTGCCCTACCGTGACCTGGAGACAGTGATCGATTACGTACTGGAATCGGATTTCGGCCAGCAACTGAGCCTGTTCGGCACCGACCCGGCCGAAATCGGACGGCTGGTGGACACCTTCGCCAATCAGGTCGGCCGCATCAATATCAACGCCCAGTGCCAGCGCGGCCCGGACACCTTCCCCTTCAACGGCCGCAAGAACTCGGCCGAAGGCACACTGTCGGTACATGACGCCTTGCGTGTGTTCTCGATCCGCACCCTGGTGGCGACCAAGTTCCAGGACAGCAACAAGGCACTGCTCAGCGAGATCCTGCACAACCGCAACTCGAGCTTCTTGACCACTGACTACATTTTCTAGAGGACGCCTCGCCGTTGATTAACCTGCACTTGCCTGTATTTGCCCGGCGCCTGCTGCGCCCGCTGCTCGACCCTTACCGCCGCTATCGCCATGCCAAGCTGATCCACGCCGTGCGCGTGTCCATCGGCTTGCTGGCGACGATCCTGCTGACCACCGGCATCAACCTGCCCCACGGCGAGTGGGCGTCGGTGACCATGCTGGTGGTGATCGGCGGCCTGCAGCACCACGGCAATATCGGCAAGAAAGCCATGGAACGCGCCTACGGCACACTGATCGGCGCCAGCGTCGGCTTGCTGCTGGTGGTGCAGGAGACGTATGTGGGGCAGCCGCTGCTGACCTACTTGTTGATGTCGGTGGTGTGCGGGTTCTTCTCCTATCACGCCATCGGCAAGGGCGGATACACCGCCTTGTTGTCGGCGATCACCGTGTTTATCGTCGCCGGGCATGGCGACAATCCGCTATCGGACGGGTTGTGGCGCACGGTCGATATCCTGATCGGTATTGCGTTGGCCCTGGCGTTTTCCTTCGCCTTGCCGCTGTATGCCGTGTACTCCTGGCGCTACAACCTGGCCAGTGCCTTGCGCGACTGTGCCGCGATCTATAACCGCATCATCAGCGGTCAATCGGTCACTGATGACGAACACCTCAAACTGCTCAGCCGCGTGAATACAGCGATGCTGCAACTGCGTTCGTTGATGCCTTCGGTGTCCAAGGAGGTACGGATCTCCATGACCCAGCTGGACACGATCCAGCGGCATTTGCGCATGTGCATCAGCACCCTGGAGATTCTGGGCAACACCCGGCCAGACCCTCGCGACGAACAGGCAATGGCGCGGATGCAGGTAATGTTGAAGGGCGAGCATCGGCAGATTCGCGTGCAATTGGTGGGCATGGCGCGCGCGCTGAGGTCGGGCGTGACACCACGGTTGGAGCGGCCGAGCCAGGCCACGGCTACCGAGCCGACATTGGATGCGCCGGTCTACAGTGCGTTGGATGGGTATCGGTTGCTGACCGTGCAATTGGCGGCAAATGTGGATGAGATGCGCCAGCAGTTGGCCAAAAGTGCTGGCCGCTGGAAGATCTGAACCTGAGGGCATTTAGCGCGTTTACCTGCGCCAACACATTCACACTTCTTCTTACATATTTTTCACGACTTATTCACATCGCGGGACGTAGGGTGAAGCCTCATCCGTTACAAACGTTGCACATCAAGCCCGCCGCCCCAGCGGGCTTTTTTTTGTCCCGGATTCGAGCTAGCGCGCCACCTTGCCGGCGGGCGCGGACGCTTGCTCGCGAATGGCGCGCTGGGTATCGAGCACCTTGGCCAACGCCACTTGCGCCTCGGGGCTTTGCTGCGGCACGCGAATCGCCGCCGAGACCAGCGTGATCAACTTGGCCATTACTTCGGCATCCGTGGCCGGGCGGCCCAGGCTCATGGAGTTCATCAGCAGGCGCAGTTCGGTGCCGGCCATCACACCGGAAATCGCCTTGAGGGCAAATTGCAGGCGTACCCCCAGTTCGTTGCGCGGCAAGTCCGGCAAGGCCAGGGCGAAGGCTTCGAAGAAGCGCTGGAACACCGGCTGGTAATGGACCTTGAGGTATTCCTGGATAAACGGCGAGGTGTCGCTGTAGACCCGCCCCAGGAAACGAATGAACGAACGCCCTTCCCCACTCGCCGGGTCGCTGCGCTCCAGGCCCATGGCCGGGGCGAACAGCACGCCGAGCAGCGTGTCGCAATCGAGGGGGCCGTCGGATTCGGCTTCGCAGCGTGCCAGCAGTTCCAGGCGCTGCTCGTTGAGCGGCTCCAGGCGCTGCATCAGCAGGGTTTTCATCAGGGCGTCCTTGTCCCCGAAGTGATAGTTCACCGCAGCCAGGTTCACCTGGGCACGCTCGGTAATCTGCCGCAACAAAACAGCGTCATACCCGTATTTGATGAAGAGAGCCTCTGTCGCATCCAGCAATCGAGTCTTGGTAACGTTTGGAGAACTGACTTTCTTCACGACCATAAAAGTTCCACGCGGGAAATATTGTTTTAAAAATAAATTTGATTTTTTATACCGGGGCCACCGCTCGAAAGCAAGTAGTGACACTGCGCCATATCAGCGCAAGCCTTGGCAGACGGGCCCGTCGAGGCTGACCAAAGGATTTTTGCGCGGTGGGTTTTGCCCCCGGTGCATTTATTTCAAAGGGTAAAAACCCTCTACAACGATGGCTGGCGGAGCCGGTTGAACGCGGTTAGTATTCAAAGAATATTTTAAAAACAAGAAATCAAACCAGTCCGTGACGTGTCCCAGGCAGCTCCCGAACTTGTTACAAATTTTTACCGGGGCAGCACGGCAGCGTCGAGACTGCAGGCGTAGTCATGATGACAGATACCCCCGCGCACCCAGGCTTGATCTCCCTGCAAGGCATCGGCAAACGCTATCAGCTCGCCGGACAGCACCTGTCCATCCTCAATGATGTGTGCCTGTCCATCGCCCGCGGTGACAGCTGCGGCATCCTCGGCGCCTCCGGCTCCGGCAAAAGTACCCTGCTCAACATCCTCGGCCTGCTGGACCTGCCCAACTGCGGCCAGTACCGCTTTGCCGGCCACGACATTTTCAGCGCCAGCCCGGATGAACTGGCGGCGATCCGCAACCAGCAGATCGGCTTCGTGTTCCAGAGTTTCAACCTGCTGCCGCGCCTCAGCGCATTGGACAATGTCGCCCTGCCCCTGAGTTATCGCGGCGTGTCACGCCACGAGTCGGTGGAGCAGGCCCTGCGCATGCTCGAACAAGTCGGCCTGGCCGAGCGCGCGCACCATCGCCCCGCCGACCTCTCCGGCGGCCAGCGCCAACGTGTGGCGATTGCGCGGGCGCTGGTGGGCAAGCCCTCGGTCATCCTGGCCGACGAACCCACCGGCAACCTCGACAGCAGCACCGCCCAGGACATCATGGACCTGCTCCTGGCGCTGAACCGCGAGCAGCAGGTCACGCTGATCATCGTCACCCACGACGCACACATCGCCGAACGCCTGGAGCGCAAGATCCTGGTGCGCAACGGCGTGGTGCATGAGGCCGGGCGCCCATGAGCCTGCGGGTCGAGCAGAGCCTGAGCCAATTGCTGCATGAAGCGTTCGTCAGCCTGCGCACCCTGGGCAAGCGCTCGATCCTCGCGCTGCTGGGCATCGTGATCGGCAGTTCGTCGGTGGTGGCGCTGATCAATATCGGGCATAACGCGGCGGTGGATGCCGCGCTGATTTTCAAGGACATGGGCACCGACACCCTGGTCGCGCAGTTTCCTCCCAAAGCCGACAGCAGCGCACCGATGCGTGCCCGCCTCGACCTCGACGCCGTGCGCCAGGCCGTGCCCGGGATCGCGCACATCGGCGCGCTGAGCCTGTTCAGCGGCCCCATCGTGTTCCAGGGCCGCAGCGTCAACGCCAACTTCGTCGGCAGCACAGCGGATATCCCCGCGGCTCTGCGCCTGGCGCTGCGCGAGGGGCGCTTCCTGTCGGCGTTCGATGCCAACGAAACCTACGGCGTGATCGGCGACCAGATCGCCCAGGCCCTTGGCGCCCCCGGCGCGCCGTTAAAGCTGGGCGACCGCGTGCGTATCAACGACTACCTGTTCCAGGTGGTCGGCATCCTGCACCACCAGCCCCGGGCGATGCTGATGCCGGTGCAGGCCAACGAATCGCTGTTCATTCCCGCCGACGGCATGCGCCGCATCTACGCCAGCCCGCAAATCGGCAACGTGATCATCCGCGCCGCGCCGGGCCAGGACATGGAACGCATCGCCCGGGACGCCGCCGCCGCGCTGCAACGCCAATTGACCGAGCACAGCGTCGACATCACGGTGCCCCAGCAAATGATCGACGGCATGACCCGGCAGAGCCGCACCTTCGCCTACCTGCTGCTGGCCCTGGGCGCGATCTCGCTGGTGGGCGGCGGTGTCGGGGTGATGAACGTGATGCTGATGAACGTCTCCGAACGCCGCCGCGAGATCGGCATTCGCATGGCGCTCGGCGCACGCCAGCGGGATATCCGCAACCTGTTCCTGCTCGAAGCCATCACCCTCACCGCCGTCGGCGCGCTGTGCGGCGCGGTGCTCGGCATGACCGCCGCGTGGCTCTACGCCTGGCTGTCGGGCTGGGCCTTCGCCCTGGCGGTCGCCGCCCTGCCCCTGGGGGTGGGCAGCACCTTGCTGGTGGGGTTGTTCTTCGGCATTTACCCGGCGGTCTCGGCCTCACGGTTGCAGCCGGTGGAGGCGTTGCGCGATGAATAAACGCCTGCTGCTGCTCCTGGCGCTGATCAGCCTGCCGAGTGTCGCCGCCGATATGCTGATCCGGCCCACGGCGCCCAGCACCACGCGCAGCGGCTATGATCGCGGCGTCTCGCTGAATGCCCAGCTCACCGCCATCACCCTGGGCGACGCGGTGTACCTGGGCCTGCGCAACAATCCGGCGATTCGCAGCGCCTACCTGCAGCGGGTCGCGCAGAAATTCGACCTGCGCGTGGCCGAAGACGTGTTCAACCCCAAGCTCACCCTCAACAGCTATTACCGCAGCTCCCGCGGTTCCGCCGACAATGCACGCAATACCAACGTGGCCCCTGCCACCAGCCTGCTGGGCGAGTACGGCACGCGCCTGAGCATGGCCTGGACCCAGCAACTGAATAACGCCAACCGGGCCGGTCGCTACCGCAGCGACGGCCTCGACCTGGCGCTCATCCAACCGCTGATGCGCGGCGCCGGCTGGGACGCGACCACCGCGCCGTTGCGCCTGTCGCGCCTGTCGGAACAGGCCAACCGCCTGAACCTCAAGGCCACCGTGGCACAAACCATCAGCCAGATCATCGCCACCTACCGCGAGTTGCTGCGCGCCCAGGAGCAACTGAGCATCGTCCAGGACGCGCTGAAACGCGCCAACACCTTGCTGGAAGTCAACAAGGCGCTGATCAGCGCCGGGCGCATGGCCGAGTTCGAGATCGTGCAGACCGAAGCCGATATCGCCACCCAGCAACTGGGCGTGGAAGAAGCGCAGAACCAACTCGACACCAGCCGCCTGACCTTGCTGCGCCTGCTGGCCCTCGACCTGTCGACGCCGATCCGCGCCACCGAAGCCCTGGAGGCCAAGCCCATGCAGATCGACAAACGCGAGGCCTTCAACCTGGCGCAGAACCAGCAACCGGAATACCTCGCCACCCTGCTCGGCAGCCAGCAGGCCGACCTCAACCTGGTGATCGCCAAAGACTCCGGGCGCTGGCAAGTGGACCTGGTGGCCGGGGCGAACCAGATACGCAACAACTACGACAACGACACCGGCAGCGGCAACAACCGCAGTTGGGACAGCTACGCCGGGGTGCAGGTGCAAATCCCCATCGGCGACATCAGCACGCGCCAGGCCGAAGTGCGCGCGCGGGTGAATGTGGAGGATCAGGCCATCCGCATCACCGACGCCCGCCAGGAGCTGGAACGCAGCGTGAACAACGTGGTGCGCGACCTCGGCACGCGCTGGCGCCAGTACGAAATCTCCCAGCGCGCCGTGGAATTGTCGCGGCGCAAGATCGAGATCGAACGCGAAAAACTCAGCGCCGGGCGCTCCACCAACTTCCAGGTGCTGAGTTTCGAGACCGACCTGCGCAACGCCGAAAACACGCAGCTCAATGCGCTGATCGCTTACTTGAACGCCCAGACCCAGCTCGATCTGACCCTGGGCATGACGCTGGAAAGCTGGGAAATCGCCCTCAATGACTACTAACCAAAAACGCCTGCTGGCGGCTGGATTGATCGTGCTGCTGGCGGCCGCCGGCGTTGCGGTGCAAAGCCATCGCAGCGCCGCCGACCCGATCCTCCCGACCGAACAGTGGCTGGCGGTGACGCCTGGCGCGCTGGTGCATCAGATCGGCCTGGTGGGCAAGATCGAGCCCGACACCACCCTCACCCTCACCGCGCCGTTCGACGGCAATGTGCAGGCCAACCTGGTGGAACAAGGCCAACGCGTCGACGCCGGGCAAGTGTTGCTGCGCATGGACCCGGCCCTGCTCGAAGTGCAACTGCGCGATGCACTCTCCGCGCAACTCAAGGCCCGGCGCACCGTGCAGGAAATGCAAGACTGGGACAGCAGCCCCACCGTCAGCCGTGCACGCCGCAGCCTGCGCACCGCGCAAATGAGCGCCGACAACACCCAGCGCAAACTCACCGAAAGTGAAAACCTGTTTCAGCGTGGCATCATCCCGCGCAACGAACTGGACGACCTCAAGCAACAGACCCAGCAGCAACAACTGGACCTGATCGCCGCACGCGATGAACTGCAACAGGCACTGGAGCAAGGCAAGGGCGAATACCGACAGATCGCCGAGATGGAGCTGACCAATGCCACGGTGAAGTACGACGCGCTCTACCGACAGCTCGAAGACAAGGAGGTCAAGGCGCCCTTCTCCGGCATCGTGGTGCCCGCCCCCGGAAGCAGCAACGCGGCAGCAGGCGCGGGCAACACCAACGCCCCGGTGCAGGCCGGCAGCAAGGTCAGCCAGGGCCAGGTGCTGTTCGGCCTGGCCAATATCGAACGGCTGAAAATCGTCGCCAGGGTCTCCGAGCTGGACATCAACCAACTGCACCAGGGCCAGGCGGTGGAAGTGATGGGCGATGGCTTCGACGGCGAACGGTTGAGCGGCTCGGTGAGTGTGGTCAGCGGTTTGGCGATTGCCGGCGAGACCCAGGGCAGCGCGCAGTTCCCGGTAACCCTGTCGATCCCCAGGCTGACCCCGCAGCAATTGCAGCGGGTACGACTGGGGATGAGTGCGCGACTGACCATCGTCACTTACAACAACGCGCAGGCGATCGTGATTCCGAGCCAGGCGATCCAGCCGGACATGACCGTCGAATATCGGCCGACGATGGACCAGCCGGTGGAACGCGTGACCGTGACCACCGGGCAATCGACGCCGCAGGGTGTCGAGGTATTTGGCCTAAAACCCGGTTTTGTGAAAACCCCTAGGTAGAGGAAGTTGCCCCCTCCCACCTTTAGATCGTTGTCAGCTTCAACGCCAGCGCCTTGGCCTGAAGCGCCACATCGGTCACTGCCGTGCTCTCCCACCACATCCCGCGCAGCGGCGGGCCCATGGCGAACAAGCGCCGGCTGGCCTGGCCCTGGGCATCCAGCACCGCCCCCGAGGCATCCGCTGCGATCCCCAACGCCAGCGGCCCGGGCTGGATCAACCCGCGCTTGAGCAACTGCTGGGGCAACGGCCGGGCTACCCGGCGCCAGTCGTATTCGATGCCACTGGAATTGATCAGTGCCGCGCCCGCAACCTGGGTGATCGCTTGCTCGCCACGGTAACGCAAGCGGATGCTCACGCCGTTGACCGCAGGCACCAAGCCCTTGAACGACGCCGCGCGAATGCGCAGGCGCCCTTCCTCATGCAGGCGCGCCACCAACTGCGCACTCAGCGGCGGCGAACGGTGGTGATGACTTTCCCACCACGGCCGCACATGCCGCACGAACTGGCGCTTCTCGCGCTCGCTGGCCTGGCTCCACAAACGGCCGATATGCGCGCGCACGGTGTCCAGCGGCGCCTGCCAATCGATGCCCTGCGCCGTCGCGATGCGACACTGCCGACGCACCTCGCGCAGCAACTGCCGAGGGCTGCGCAGGCGGTGGTCGGCGGCGAGAAAATCGTCCCAGCCCGGTGGCTGTCGACGCACATGGGGCAGCAGACCGTGGCGCGAGAACACCTCGATCGGGCCCCGGTGCCCAGCCTGTTCCAGGGACACCACGGCGTCGACCATGGTCAGCCCGGAACCGATAATCAGCACCGTCGCACGCGGGTCGAGTTGGCTCATGGCCTGCACGTCCCACGGGTCGACTGCGGCGGCGTTCAAACCGCTGGATTCGGTCTGCGGCGTGCGCGCCGCCGGGAACATGCCGGTCGCCAACACCGCCTGGGCACCGCGCAATTGCTGGCCGTTATCCAGGGTCAGCAGCGTCGAGGCGGAGTCCACTTGCAAGTCGACCACTTCGGCGCGGACATGCTCGACGGTAGACGTCGACAGCGCCTTGGCCTCGGCCAAGCGTTGCTGCGCGTACAACCCGAACATCCCGCGCGGCGGGAACAGCTCGCTGATCGGCACATGCTGCTGGTCCGACTCCGGCCAGCCGCCGGCGCCGATGTAGTCGGTGAGCCATTGGGTCAGGTCGTCGGCGTTGTCCGGGTCGACACTCATGCGCGCCGCATTGCCGTTCAAGGTATGGCCCAGCTCGACCGCACTGTAGGCCTCGCCGCGGCCAAGTTCGGCGCGCGGTTCGATCACCAGGATCTGCCGCGAGCCGGGCAGGCGCAGCAGTTGCACGGCCAGCATCGTACCGCTCAGGCCGCCACCGATGATCAGGACATCGGCGTTGCGGATGGATTCAGTCATGCCTGTTCGCCTTTACTGTTTACCCAGATAGATGTCATGCAAATCGCCCCGCGCCAACAGTTCAGCGGCGCTGCCGCTCAAGACCACGCGGCCAGTATCCAGCACGTAGCCCTGGGACGCATAGTTGAGCGCGACGTTGATGTTCTGCTCGGCGATCAGGAAGCTCACCTGCTGCTCGCGGTTGAGCTGCGCGACGATCTCGAATATCTCCTGCACGATCATAGGCGCCAAACCCATGGACGGCTCGTCGAGCAGTACCAAAGTAGGACGGGTCATCAACGCCCGGCCGATGGCGACCATCTGCTGCTCGCCGCCGGAGGTGAGGCCGGCGCGGGTGTGACGCTTGGTCTTGAGCCTGGGGAACCAGGCGTAGATGCGTTCCAGATCGGCCTCCATGGCCCGGCGGCTCAGGCGACGCACGAAGCCGCCGCTGCGCAGGTTGTCTTCCACCGTGAGCTGGCCGAACACATGGCGACCTTCGAGTACATGCACCATGCCCTGGCGCACCCGTTGGCTGGGGTCGACGCCGGCCAGGTCATGGCCGGCGTATTCGATCACGCCACGGCTGACTTCGGCACGCTCGGCGCGCACCAGCCCGGAGATCGCCTTGAGCGTGGTGCTCTTGCCGGCGCCATTGGCGCCGAGCAAGGCGACGATCGCGCCCTTGGGCACGCTCAGCGACACCCCGGCCACGGCGAGGATCGCGCCGTCGTAGATCACTTCGATGTCGTTGACCGTCAGCAGCGCGGCGTGTGCGGATTCACTGGCAGGTAGGCTCATGGTTTATTCATCTCCGGTGCAGGTGCGTGGCGTCAGGCCTTTTTCCTTGGCGAACGCGGCGGACTTTTCGTCGATCAGCGGGCGCAACAGCGCGCGGTCGGCGGCGATCCAGTCGCTGACCAGCGTCCAGTTGGCGCCGTCCCACTGCTGCACCCGCGCCGAGCCGCCACCTTCGTGGTCACGGCACGACAACTTGAGGTTCTGCATCAGGCCCAGGTATCCCATGGCCTTGAGGCGCGCGTCGTCGATATTCAGGTGCTCCAGGCCCCAGCGGCCTTCTTCGCCATTGAGCGGGCGCTGGCCGAATTTGGCCTGGGCGGTGCGGATCGCTTCCACCGCCACGGCGGCGTTCACCAGGCCTGAGTTGTAGTAGACGCTGCCGAAGTTTTTCAGGTCCTTGAGGTCGCTGTGGCCCTTGTCGAGGACGTATTGCTTGAGGCGCTTGTGGATCTCGAAATCGGCGCCGGCCGGGTATGGGGTGAGCGCCAGGTAGCCTTTGGCAGCAGTGCCGGCAGGCAATACGTCTTCGCTGGAACTGGCCCAGATATCGCCGATGATATGGTCGACCGGGAAGCCAAAGCGTGCCGCGGTTTTCACCGCGACCGGCGTGGACACGCCCCACGTGCGCAGGAACACCCAGTCCGGGTTGGCCTGGCGCACCTGGCGCCATTGCGCGGACTGTTCGTTGCCCGGGTCGGCCACCGGAATCTGGATATTCTCGAAGCCGTACTGCTCGGCGAGCAGCTTCAGCGGGCCAAGGGTTTCGCGACCGTAGGCCGAGTCGTGGTAGACCGTGGCGATCTTTTTGCCTTTGAGTTTGTCGAAACCGCCTTCGCGCTGGGCGATGTAGTTCACCAGGCTCGACGCCTCGCTGTAGAAGGTCAGCATCACCGGGAAGTTGTAAGGGAACACGGTGCCGTCGGTGGCTTCGGTGCGGCCGTAACCGAGGGTGATCAACGGGATCTTGTCCACCTCGGCGCGCTCGCTCAGGGCGTAGGCCGCCGGTGCGCCATTAGGCTGGTAGACCGCGACCGGCGCGCCATCCAGGCCGTTCTTGAAGCGCTCGTAGCACTCGATGCCCTTCTCTGCCGTCCATTCGGTCTCGCATTCCTGCCACACCAGTTTTACGCCATTGATGCCGCCTTCGACCTCGTTGATATAACGCAGGTAGTCGATCATCCCGGCCCACACCTGCACGCCGCTGGAGGCATAGGCGCCGACGCGGTAGGTGGCCAACGGAAAGAACTGCTGGTCGGCCGAAGCCACGGCCTGGGGCACTGCAGCGGCCAGGGTGGCCAGCGCGAAGGCGGCGCCGGCCAGGGAACGTTTCAAGGATGCACGCATGGGAGTTCTCATAGAGGTCAAAACCGTAGGGGCCACTGACGCAGCCGATCGCGAAAGTTGTGCAACAGGCGAATCAAGCCCTCGGGTTCCTTGATCAGGAACACGATGATCAGCACGCCAAAGATGATTTTCTGCAGGTTCTGCAATTGCCCCGCATCCACCGAACCGCCGAACAGCGCCTGCCCGGCATGGCTGAGGAAGATCGGCAGCAAGCTGATAAACGCCGCGCCGACGAAGTTGCCGGCGATGCTGCCCATGCCACCGATAATGATGATGAACAGAATCTGGAACGAGCGATTGATATCGAAGCTGCTCGCGCTGGCCGTGCCCAGGTAGGCAAAGGCCCACAGCGCGCCGGCGATGCCCAGGTAGAACGAGCTGACCGCAAACGCCAGGCGCTTGTAGCGCACCACCGGGATGCCGACCACGGCGGCGGCGGTGTCCATGTCGCGGATCGCCATCCAGTTGCGCCCCACCTGGCTGCGCACCAGGTTGACGGCGGTCCAGGTCAACAGCAGCACGGTCAGCAACGTCAGCCAGTAACGGCCCAGCGGCGTGTTGAGGTCATAACCGAGCAACGCCAGCTTCGGCGCGGAGATGGTGCCGGACGAGCCGTAGTTGTAGAACCAGGGGAATTTGACGAACAGCCACTCGAGGAAAAACTGCGCGGCCAGGGTGGTGACCATCAGGTAGAAGCCCTTGATCCGCGAGCTGGGCAGGCCGAACAGCAAACCGACCAGCGCGCTGATAATGCCGCCGCCGAGCAACGCCACCGGCAAGCCCAGCTCCGGCAGGCGCAGCAGAAAGCCGTAGGTGGCAAACGCACCGACCGCCATGAAGCCGGCCGCGCCCACCGAGGTCTGCCCGGTGTAGCCGGTCAACAGGTTCAGGCCCAGCCCGGCCAGGGACAGCACCAGGAACGGGATCAGGATCGCATTGAGCCAATAATCATTGCCCCACAGCGGCACTACGACAAACGCCAGCGCCAACAGGCCGAGCAGGCCCCAGGGCACACGCCGCTGAATCAGCCGCAATGGCGCGGTTTCTTGCACAACAGGGATCGACATGGTTTCAGACTCGCTCGATGGCACGCTCGCCGAACAGGCCGGCGGGGCGGATATACAGGAAGGCCAGGGCCAGGGCGTAGGCGAACCACGGCGTGATGCCGCCGCCGAGCAGTGGGCCGATATACACCTCGGCAAGGTTCTCCGCCGCGCCGACAATCAGCCCGCCGACAATCGCCCCGCCAATCGAGGTAAAGCCGCCGATGATCAACACCGGCAAGGCCTTGAGCACCACCAGCGACAATGAAAACTGCACGCCCTGACGCGCGCCCCACAGCAGCCCGGCCACCAGCCCGACGGTCCCGGCCACCGCCCAGACGATCTGCCAGATACGGTTGAGGTTGATGCCGATGGACAGCGCCGCCGTGGTGTCATCCGCCACGGCGCGCAACGACACGCCGATGCGGGTCTTGTTGAACAGCAGCGCCAGCACCGTCACCAGCACCACCGCGGCTGCGGCGGCGATCAGGTCGAACTGGCTGAGCATCAGCGGCCCGACGAACAGCGGCACGTCGTCGATGCCCAAGTCCAGCGCACGCACCTGCGAGCCCATCAAGCCCTGGGCCAGGCCCTCGACAATGAACGACAAGCCCAGGGTGGCCATGAACAGGGTGATCTGCGAACGGTTCACCAGCGGGCGCAGAACCAGGCGTTCGATGAGCAAGGCGCCGACGATCATCACCACCACCGTCAGCAACAGCGCCAGGGCAAACGGCACGCCCTGCTCGTGCAGGCTGACGAAGGTCAGGGCGGCAAACAGCAGCATCGAGCCCTGGGCGAAATTGAACACGCCGCTGGCCTTGTAGATCAGCACGAAGCCGATGGCGACCAGCGAGTACAGGGTTCCGGCGAGCAGGCCGCCGAGCAGGGTTTCGAAAAAGAACGTCATCAGTGGACCACTCCCAGGTACGCCGCGATCACGTCGGGGTTGGCCTGCACTTGCGCGGGTGTGCCGTCGCCGACCTTGCGCCCGTAGTCGAGCACCACCACATGGTCGGACAGGCCCATGACCACGCCCATGTCGTGTTCGATCAACACCACGGTGGTGCCGAGGTCGCGGTTCACATCGGCGACAAAGCGCGCCATTTCCTGTTTCTCCTCGGCGTTCATCCCAGCCATGGGCTCATCCAGCAGGAGCAGGCTGGGCCCGGCGATCAGCGCCCGGCCCAGTTCCACGCGTTTCTGCAGGCCGTAGGACAAGTTGCCGACCGCCACATCACGGTGGGCCTGCAACTCAAGAAACTCGAGAATGCCCTGGGCACGCCGGCGGAACGCCTCGGCCTCGCGCCGTGCGCGGGGCAAGCCGAGGGCCTGTTCGATAAAGCGGGTGCTCATATGCCGCGACAGGCCGGTGAGGATGTTGTCGAGCACGCTCATCTTTTTGAACAGCGCGTTGTTCTGGAAGGTCCGCCCAATGCCGCGACGCGCGGCGCCCAAGGGGTCGATACGGTGGAAGTGCTGCTGCTCGAACACGATCTCGCCGGCATCGAAGCGATACACGCCGTTGAGCACATTGAGCAGCGAACTCTTGCCGGCGCCGTTGGGGCCGATCAGCGCGCAGATTTCGCCGCGCTGGACATCGAAGGACAGCGCGTTGATCGCCTTGACCCCGTTGAACGACAGCGAGATATCCCGCACCTGGAGAATGGCTTGACTCATGCGATGTCCCGTTTGAATTCAGCCAGCCACACCGGCTCGACAACGGACTTGCCCGTGCTGGGTGGCTGCCAGATAGAGGCCAGGCGTTGAAAGCCCAGCAGTTTACGCACGCGGTTTTTCAGCAGACGGCGCAGGCCGCTGTGCGGCTGGGCGATGGCCCACTCACACAGGCGTCGGCGCCAGGTGCCGTGGGGCGCCAGGCGGCTTTCGATGTCGTCGGCCAAGTGCTGCAGGCGCGCAGGTGACAACAGCAAGCCGGTGGGCGCGGCTTCGCCGCGATCACGCCGGGCCGATGCCAGGCTTTCCGGGAAGGCCAGGCCGTGACCGCTGTTCAGCCATTGCGCCAGCAGTACCGCCAGGCCGCCTTGCCAGTGAGTGCCCTCCTCGCTCCACAGCACGCTCTCGCCGGCCGGCTGCCACCAGCGGCTGAGGTGCCGGGCCGGGTCGGTCGCACCAAGCACTTGGGCGAAATCCACCAGGTTGGCCGACTGCCAGTGCCGCTGCTGCTGACGCCCCTGCACGTAGGAATGGCTCGGGCGAATGCGCCAGAGTTGTTGGCGCAGCGCCTCGGGCTCCAAGTCATCGGCCAGGGTCAGTACCTGGCCGCCGACCGATTGGGCGGCCAGCGCCAGCAATAACAGGTTGGGCTCGAAAGCCCCGCTGAGCGCCAGTTGCGATTGTTCACTGAACCCGTGCTGGCGCAGGCCATCGGCCAGGCGCTCGACATCGCGCAACACATCGATCCAGCGCCAGGCGTACCACTGGCCCTGGCGCTTGTGGCGCAGGGCGGTGTGCAGCGGCGTGATCTGTGCCCAATGGCGCAGTTGTTCCAGGGCCGTGGGCAACTGACCGAGCAACTCGGCCGGCCATTCCAGAGCCGGCGGAGGTTTGAGTACATGCACGCTCATAGGGGTGATGCTCCTATTGGGTGGGTAAGCGTGCGGTGGTCCGCTGGCTGAATGAGGATTGAACGGAAAGTCGATAGCGTTGATATAAAGACTAAGCAGGAACCATGCCGATATAAAACGCCGTATAACCCAGGCGTTCATCAACAGTTATGAAGCTGACACAGCACAAAGTGCTTCTTCGCTGTTGCTGTAGCAACAGCGAACACCCTGCCGAGCGGGGTCGGAATTGATAAGTCACCGGCATTCAAACATGTGTTCCGAATAACCACTTTCGCTATTAGAAACGATCACGTTATACCTGTCATTTTTGACAGTAGATATTGTGTTGCCCGCTTAATAGACTCAAGCCGAACCCACGTCACAACAAAGGAGAGCCGCTTATGAGCAGCTCGAATAAAACCAAGCCAAAAGCCACTTCAGGCACAGCCAGTGCAATAGTGAATGACGACGAGGACTTTAACAGTTTCGAGGGCACACGCTTCTATTTCTATCTGGATGAACAAACAAACAGATGGTATATCTCAGGCGCAAGCGATGAAGACCATCTTGGTCAATATCAATATATTTCGCTGTGGTTGCCTAACGAGGGTGACGTTGTAAAAAAAACCTACGCAATCGTTGACGACCATGGTGCGCAGGGGAAAGCCAATGCGTCATGGACAAAAGCAACTTCCTCGTCATTTCGCCCTTACACCGCCATCAGCGGAAGTGTGACGGTCACGCTGAACAGCACCCTGCAGACAGTGGAGTCAACCTTCGAATTTGCAGCACAAAGCGGTTCAAAAACAGTCTCTCTTACCCAGGGCGAGATGAAACTCCAGGGATTTACCGAGGACGAAAAAGCCAGAGCCAGCGGTTCAATAGTGTGCGACTTCAGCGAGTTAATTACTGAGCGCTATGAATCTACTGAGACAGCGTTCAGCCTAGGAGACGATTCAGGTAGTTTCCCGGCTTATCTACAGGCCTGGTCACGACAGTTCACGTCGAAACCCGACCTCAAGGACTATCGATTATCCATCAACATAGCCAAAGGCCTTGCACCCGGCACTTACAATTTTAGTCCAGACAGTAAACAGGTGCGGATATTCTTCTTCAATATCCCTGAAAGTCTCGTCTGGCCGGCCGACAGTGGCACGATCACATTTAAATCCATTCCAAACTTCGAGAGCTTTGCAGGAAAACTCTCGGGACAGTTTAACTTCACGGCAACCGTCGAACTTGACGATGGCAGAGTACGCGTCTTAAAAGTAGAAAATGGAATTTTCGATATGGAACGATGAGAACCGTGAGTCGTCGTCGGGTGTTGTGAGTTATTCACACCACCCGACGGTCCTTTCACACGGTTGAGTCAGGCACGCTCAACAGCCCTATCTTTCTGCACATTCGCTAACGTTCGATAACGACTGCCTGGATGGGACACCGGCAACCTCGGGCCTTCACCAAACAACTTTTCGCGCAACGTGCCCTGGGCGTATTCCTTCTTGTACACCCCACGCTTCTGCAACTCCGGCACCAGCAGTTCCACCGCGTCGATAAAGGTTTCGTGGGTCAGCGCATAGGCCAGGTTGAAGCCGTCCACATCGGTGTCTTCCACCCACTCCTGCAACAAGTCCGCGACCGTCTCCGGGCTGCCGACAAACAGCGGGCCAAAGCCGCCGATACCGACCCAGTCGGCCAGTTCCTTGGGCGTCCAGACCTTGCTCGGGTCCGCCGTGGAGAAGGCTTCCACCGCCGACTGAATCGCATTGGTATGCACATGCTTGAGCGGTTCGTCGGGCTTGAACTGGCTGAAGTCGATGCCGGTCCAGCCGGAGATCAGCGCCATGGCGCCTTCGTAGCTGACGTAGGATTTGTACTCGTCGAACTTGGCCTTGGCCTTCGCGTCGGTCTCGCCGACGATCACCGTCTGCAGGTTGAAGATCAGGATCTTGCGCGGATCACGCCCGGCCTCGGCCGCGCGGCGACGAATGTCGGCGACGGTGTTTTTCAGCAGCGTCTTGGACGGTGCGGCGACAAACACGCACTCGGCCTGCTCGGCAGCGAACTGCTTGCCACGGCTGGACGCCCCCGCCTGGTACAGCAACGGCGTGCGTTGCGGCGACGGCTCGCACAGGTGGATGCCGGGCACCTGGAAGTGTTTGCCGACGTGGCGGATCTCGTGGATCTTGCTCGGGTCACTGAAAATCCGCCGCTCGCGGTCACGCAGCACGGCGCCCTCTTCCCAGCTGCCTTCCCAGAGTTTGTAGCAAACCTCCAGGTATTCCTCGGCGTAGTCGTAGCGCGCATCGTGTTCGGTCTGGGCGTTCTGGCCGAGGTTCTTGGCGCCGCTTTCCAGGTAAGAGGTGACGATGTTCCAGCCGACACGGCCTTTGGTCAGGTGGTCGAGCGTGGAAAGGCGTCGAGCGAACGGATACGGGTGTTCGAAGGACAACGACGCAGTCAGGCCAAAACCCAGGTGTTCGGTGACCAGCGCCATCGGCGCGATCAGCGACAGCGGGTCGTTGACCGGCACTTGAGTGGCCTGGCGGATCGCCGCGTCGCCATTGCCGTTGTACACGTCGTAGATGCCCAGCACATCGGCGATAAACAGGCCGTCGAACTTGCCGCGCTCGAGGATTTTCGCCAGGTCGGTCCAGTACTCCAGGTCCTTGTACTGCCACGAGCGATCACGCGGGTGTGCCCACAGGCCGGGGGATTGGTGGCCGACGCAATTCATGTCGAAGGCATTCAAGCGGATTTCACGGGACATCAAGCAGTCCTCCCGGGGGCGACACCGTTGAGGTGGTAGTTGCCGACAAGCTGGTACTTCCAGCGCAGCGGCTCTTCGAGGGGCGACGGCAACGCGCTGCGCTGGCCGGTCAGTTCGAATTCGGCGGCGCTGGCGAACAGCAAGGCTTCGGCGGCGGCGATCTGCGCTTCGGTGGCGGCGACAGGCGTTGGGTGGGTTTCGGCGTATTCCAGCAAGGCGGCGGCCACCTCCACGCGGATCTGCCAGTCGCCGAAGCGGCTGATTACGTAAGGGTCATCACTTTTTTGCAGCACACGTCGGGTGCTCTCCAGCAATTGGCGAGCCTGGTCGAGCGCGGTGGGTTGGGTCAGTGCATTCATGGGGCAGGCTCCTCAATTCCAGGCATGGCGTGCGGGTTTGACGCCGTTGAGCACGAAGTTACCGATCAGGTGGTATTTCCAGCGGACCGGGTCGTGCAGAGTGTGGGTGCGCGCGTTGCGCCAGAAGCGGTCGAGGTTGTGCTTGCCGGTCACCGAGCGGGTGCCGCCCAGCTCGAAGAGCTTGCTGCTGGCGAGCAACGCGGTTTCGGCCGACAGCACTTTGGCCTGAGCGACGATCAGCGAGGCGTTGGCGACGGTGTCTTCGTTCGGTTCGGCGAGGGCCTGGTCGACCGCCTTGCCAGCCTTGGCGAGAATCGCTTCGGTGCCGTGTACGCGCCATTCCAGATCACCGATGGCGGCGATGGTGAATGGGTCCTGCCAGCCGTGATCCTGTTGGCTGTCGATCCATGGGCGGGCCTGGCGCGCGAAGACTTTCGCTTGCTCGAGGGCACCCACGGCGATGCCGGTATCGATCGCGGCCTGGATGATCTGCGAGATCGGGCCGTCAGCGGTCGGTTGGTCGAACGCCAGGTGCGCGGGAATCACCGCGCTCAGCGGCACCGTCACGCCATCGAGGGTCACGCCGCCGCTGGCGGTGGTGCGCTGGCCGAAGCCATCCCAGCTGTCGATGACCGTGAGGCCCGGCGCATCGCGCTCGACGAAGGCAATCAAGGCCTTGCCCTGTTCGTTGGTGCCCACCGCCGGCACGATATGGGCGAACAGCGCGCCGGTGCAGTAGAACTTCTCGCCATTGATCTGCGCATGATCGGCGTGAACGCGAATCTGCGTGTCGAAGGTGCCGGCGTTCTTGCTCTTGGCTTCGGAGAAAGCGTTACCGAAACGGTAGCCGGCCAGGACCTTGCCGAAGTAGTGGAGTTTTTGCTCCTCGCTGCCGGTTTGCAGCAGGATATCCACCACCCCCAGGTGGTTCTGCGGGATCTGCGCCAGGGACGGATCGGCGGCGGCGATCAACTTGATCACCTCTGCCACCGTCACATAGGACACCTCGGCGCCGCCATAGGCCTTGGGGATGGTGATGCCCCACAGGCCGCTGGCGGAAAATTCGTCGAGTTCAGCGACCGGCAGGCGCCGCTCGCGGTCGCGCACGCTGGCCTCGACGGCGAAGCGTTCGGCCAGGCGCGTAGCGACCGCGATGGCTTCGGCGTCTGATCGGATGATATGAGCAGGGTGTTGAGGGTGGGCTGACATGGGCCGACTCCAGAGTCCAAGGGGATACTGGAGTGATTGCAGGAGTCGTGCCCGAAACCAATCTTCAATAAGATCAGTAGGTTGCCGTCATTTTAATGCAAGGGAACCCGCCTGCGATCGAGCAAAGTGTCCATCCGCTGTTGGCGGGTCAACAGTTAGATCACCACATTGCGCACAAAGCGCACCGCCACGTCGCCGTCATTGCGATAGGCGTGGGCCTGGCGGCTGGCGAACATGAAGAACTCACCGGCGCCGACCGGTTTTTCCTGACCATCCAGCACCAATGTCAGGCGGCCTTCGAACACGAACAACTGCACGCTCCAGCCATCCGGGTCCGGCTCGGGGCTGTAGCAATCGCCCGGCTCCAGGCGCATCTCCCACAGCTCGACTTCACGCCGCGCCGTGGCCTTGGCAAGCAATACAGCTTTGCTGCCGGGGATGTCACCGGCCCAGGCCAGTTCGTTGATACGGCTATGGTCAGGTGCATCCGGGGCCTGGATCAGGTCGCTGAAAGCCACATCCAGCGCTTCGGCGACGCGGTCGAGGGTGGACAGGCTGACGTTTTTCTCGCCAGCCTCGATGGCCACCAGCATGCGTCGGCTGACCCCGGACTTTTCCGAGAGCGCGGTCTGGCTCAAGTCGGCGGCATGACGCAGGCGACGAACATTCTGGCTGACATGCTGCAGGACCGAGGCCCGTTGCGGATTTTCTTTGTGCACTATATTGCTCAATGGGTGGGTGTGCGCAGTATACTGCCCAGCGTGCGGCGCATTGTGCGGTCCGCGCCCTTCCCTTGCAAGACTGAGCCGCCATGACCACCCCGAATGCTCCCTCGCGTTTCAACCGCTTCAGCAAAGCCGAATGCATCCTGGTGTTCATCACCATGATCTGGGGCGGCACCTTTTTGCTGGTGCAGCACGCCATGACTGTCAGCGGGCCGATGTTTTTCGTGGGCCTGCGGTTTGCTGCGGCGACGATCGCGGTCGGTTTTTTCTCTTTGCGCACCCTGCGCGACCTGACCCTGTTCGAGTTGAAAGCCGGCGTATTTATCGGCGTGGCGATCATGTTTGGCTACGGGCTGCAGACCATCGGCCTGCAGACGATTCTGAGCAGCCAGTCGGCATTCATTACCGCGCTCTATGTCCCGTTCGTGCCGTTGTTGCAATGGCTGGTGCTGGGTCGTCGGCCAGGGTTGATGCCGAGCATTGGCATCATGCTGGCGTTCGCCGGGTTGATGCTGTTGACCGGCCCGGCCGGTGCTTCGCTGAATTTCAGCCCCGGCGAGATCGCCACGCTGATCGGCGCGGTGGCGATTGCCGCCGAGATCATCCTGATCAGCGCATTTGCCGGGCAAGTGGACGTGCGTCGGGTGACCGTGGTGCAACTGGCCACGGCGTCGTTGTTGTCGTTCCTGATGGTGGTGCCGATGGGCGAGGCGTTGCCGGGGTTCTCCTGGTTGCTGTTGTTCAGCGCGGTGGGCCTGGGCTTGACCAGCGCGGTGATCCAGGTGGCGATGAACTGGGCGCAGCAAAGCGTTTCGCCGACGCGGGCCACATTGATTTATGCCGGGGAACCGGTGTGGGCCGGCGTGGTTGGGCGGATTGCCGGGGAGCGGTTCCCGCCGATTGCCATGGTCGGGGCGGCGTTGATCGTGGCGGCGGTGGTGGTGAGTGAGTTGAAGACGCGCGGGCAGAAGGCGATCGAATTGCAAAATGCGCGGGAACAGGAACAGCAGGGGTAAGGTCCTAGCCCGGGCGGTGGCTGTCAAATCGCCATCCCGGGCACGCCCAGCGTCCACGATCAGGCGCTGGAGCGCGTGGGTGAGGGTTAGCTGAAACAATGCCAAATGGGCGTTTTCAGCCTACCTTGTAGGATCCTGCCACACGTTGCCGTTTGGTGATCAAGAAAGCGGCACGTATGATGCATCCCAAACTCCCGCAGATTAGAAGCCTATGTCCCTGATAGTTCTACTGCTTCTGCCTTTTATCGGCAGCTGTCTGGCGGCCTTGCTGCCGCACAACGCACGTAACACCGAATCCTTGCTGGCCGGCCTCATCGCCCTGATCGGTACTGTTCAAGTCGCCCTGCTCTACCCTCAAATCGCCCACGGCGGGGTGATCCGCGAAGAATTCATGTGGTTGCCCAGCCTGGGCGTGAATTTCGTCTTGCGCATGGACGGCTTCGCCTGGCTGTTCTCGATGCTGGTGCTCGGCATCGGCACGCTGGTGTCGCTGTATGCGCGTTACTACATGTCGCCGGACGATCCGGTGCCGCGCTTCTTTGCGTTTTTCCTGGCATTCATGGGGGCCATGCTCGGCCTGGTGATCTCCGGCAACCTGATCCAGATCGTGTTCTTCTGGGAACTGACCAGCCTGTTCTCGTTCCTGCTGATCGGTTACTGGCACCACCGCGCCGATGCGCGGCGCGGTGCCTACATGGCGTTGATGGTCACCGGCGCGGGCGGTTTGTGCCTGCTGGCCGGCGTGATGCTGCTGGGGCATATCGTCGGCAGCTATGACCTGGACCTGGTCCTCGCGGCGGGCGATCAGATTCGCGCGCACTCGCTGTACCCGGTCATGCTGGCCCTGGTGCTGATCGGCGCGCTGAGCAAAAGCGCGCAGTTCCCGTTCCACTTCTGGCTGCCCCACGCCATGGCGGCACCGACACCGGTGTCGGCCTACCTGCATTCGGCGACGATGGTGAAGGCCGGCGTGTTCCTGCTGGCCCGCCTGTGGCCGTCGCTGTCCGGCAGCGAAGAATGGTTCTGGCTCGTCGGCGGCGCCGGCGCCCTGACCCTCCTGCTCGGCGCTTACTGCGCCATGTTCCAGAACGATCTCAAGGGCCTGCTGGCCTACTCCACCATCAGCCACCTCGGCCTGATCACCCTGCTGCTCGGCCTCAACAGCCCACTGGCCGCTGTCGCCGCGGTGTTCCATATCCTCAACCACGCTACCTTCAAGGCCTCGCTGTTCATGGCGGCCGGCATCATCGACCACGAAAGCGGCACCCGCGATATCCGCAAGCTCAGCGGCCTGGTGCGCCTGATCCCGTTTACCGCGACCCTGGCGATGGTGGCCAGTGCGTCCATGGCCGGCGTGCCGTTGCTCAATGGCTTCCTGTCCAAAGAGATGTTCTTCGCTGAAACCGTATTCATCTCGTCGACCGCCTGGGTGGAAATCGCCCTGCCGGTGATCGCGACCATCGCCGGCACGTTCAGCGTGGCCTACGCGCTGCGTTTCACCGTGGATGTGTTCTTCGGCCCGCCCGCGACGGACCTGCCCCACATCCCGCACGAGCCTCCCCGCTGGATGCGCGCGCCGGTGGAGCTGTTGGTGTTCACCTGCCTGCTGGTGGGGATCTTCCCGGCCCAGGTGGTCGGCTCGATCCTCGCCGCCGCCGCGCTGCCGGTCGTCGGCGGCGTGTTGCCGCAATACAGCCTGGCCATCTGGCACGGCTGGAACGCGCCGATGATCATGAGCCTGGTGGCGATGTGCGGCGGGGTGCTGCTCTATCTGCTGCTGCGCAAGCAACTCAAGCGCGGGCGCTTCAAGTACCCGCCGGTGATCAGCTACTTCAACGGCAAGCGCGGCTTCGAGCGCTGCCTGGTGCTGATGATGCGCGGCGCGCGCAAAATCGAGAAACGCATCAGCACCAAGCGCCTGCAGACGCAGTTGTTCCTGCTGGTGCTGGTCGCCGTGATCGGCGGGCTGATCCCGCTGCTCAACAGCGGCCTCAGTTGGGGCGACCGGCCGAAGATCCCGGGCTCCATCGTGTTCGTCACCCTGTGGCTGCTGGCGATTGCCTGCGCCCTCGGCGCCGCCTGGCAGGCCAAGTACCACCGGCTGGCGGCCCTGACCATGGTCAGCGTGTGCGGCATGATGACCTGCATCACCTTCGTGTGGTTCTCGGCGCCGGACCTGGCGCTGACGCAACTGGTCGTGGAAGTGGTGACCACCGTGCTGATCCTGCTGGGCCTGCGCTGGCTGCCACGGCGGATCGAAGAAGTGTCGCCACTGCCCAGTACGCTGCGCAAGGCACGCATTCGCCGCTTGCGCGACTTCCTGCTGTCCACCGTGGTCGGTGGCGGCATGGCGCTGCTGTCCTACGCGATGCTGACCCGCCAGACGCCTAACGACATTTCCTCGTTCTACTTGAGCCGCGCCCTCCCCGAAGGCGGCGGCAGCAATGTGGTGAACGTGATGCTGGTGGACTTCCGTGGCTTCGACACCCTCGGCGAAATCACCGTGCTCGGCGCCGTGGCGCTGACCGTGTATGCCCTGCTGCGACGCTTCCGCCCCTCCAAGGAAAGCATGCAACTGCCCGCGCAACAGCGCCAACTCGCGCCGGACGTGGCCACCGACCTGATCAACCCGCGCCAGGCCAGCGACACCGCCCTGGGCTACATGATGGTGCCAGCGGTGCTGGTGCGCCTGCTGCTGCCGATTGCGCTGGTGGTGTCGTTCTACCTGTTCATGCGCGGCCACAACCAACCGGGCGGTGGTTTCGTCGCGGGCCTGGTGATGTCGGTGGCGTTTATCCTGCAATACATGGTCGCCGGCACCCAGTGGGTCGAGGCGCAGATGAGTCTGCGGCCGATGCGCTGGATGGGCTTCGGCCTGTTCTCGGCGACCCTGACCGGGCTCGGCGCATTGTTCGCCGGCTACCCGTTCCTCACCACCCACACCTGGCATCTCAGCTTGCCGGTGCTGGGCGACATCCATATCGCCAGCGCCCTGTTCTTCGACGTCGGCGTGTACGCCATGGTCGTCGGCTCGACGCTGCTGATGCTCACCGCCCTCGGTCACCAATCAGTGCGGGCCCATAAACCGAGCAACCAGCCGAAAACCGTTGCCACACCGGAAGGAGCCGCCTGATGGAAGAAGTCATCGCAATTGCCATTGGGGTCCTGGCGGCCTCCGGCGTCTGGTTGATCCTGCGGCCACGGACGTTCCAGGTGGTGATGGGCCTGTGCCTGTTGTCGTATGGGGTCAACCTGTTCATTTTCAGCATGGGCAGCCTGTTTATCGGTAAGGAGCCGATCATCAAGGACGGCGTGCCGCAAGACCTGCTGCACTACACCGACCCGCTGCCCCAGGCGCTGGTGCTGACGGCGATCGTGATCAGCTTCGCCATGACCGCGCTGTTCCTCGTGGTACTGCTGGCGTCGCGGGGCCTGACCGGCACCGACCATGTGGACGGCCGGGAGCCCAAGGAATGACCTGGGTCAACCAACTGATCGTCGCGCCAATCCTGCTGCCGTTGCTGACCGCCGCGCTGATGCTGATGCTCGGCGAGAAGCACCGCCCGCTCAAGGCGCGTATCAACCTGTTCTCGAGCATGCTCGGCCTCGCTATCGCCATCTTGCTGTTGTACTGGACGCAACAAGGCGGCCCCGGTTCGATCGGCGTGTACTTGCCCGGCAACTGGCAAGTGCCGTTCGGCATCGTGCTGGTGGTGGACCAACTGTCGGCGCTGATGCTGGTGCTCACCGGGATCATCGGCGTGAGTGCGTTGCTGTTCGCTATGGCGCGCTGGGACCGTGCGGGCACCAGTTTCCATGCGTTGTTCCAGATCCAGATGATGGGCCTCTACGGTGCCTTTCTCACCGCCGACCTGTTCAACCTGTTCGTGTTCTTCGAGGTGTTGCTGGCGGCCTCCTATGGCTTGATGCTGCACGGTTCCGGCCGGGCGCGGGTGTCGTCGGGGCTGCATTACATCGCGATCAACCTGCTGGCGTCGTCGCTGTTCCTGATCGGCGCGGCGATGATCTATGGCGTCACCGGCACACTGAACTTCGCGGACCTGGCGCTGAAAATCCCGCTGGTGCCAGAGGCCGATCGCGGCCTGTTGCACGCGGGTGCGGCGATCCTCGCCACCGCATTCCTGGCCAAGGCCGGCATGTGGCCGCTGAACTTCTGGCTGGCGCCCGCGTACTCATCGGCCAGCGCGCCGGTGGCGGCGATGTTCGCGATCATGACCAAGGTCGGCGTGTACACCGTGCTGCGCCTGTGGACCCTGCTGTTCTCCGGCCAGGCCGGGGCGTCGGCGCTGTTCGGCGGCGACTGGCTGGTGTACGGCGGCATGGCGACCATCATCTGCGCGGCGCTGGCGATGCTGGCGGCGCAGCGCCTGGAGCGCATGGCCAGCTTGAGCATCCTGGTCTCGGCCGGCATCCTGCTCTCGTCGGTGGGGTTCGCCCAGCCGAGCCTGACAGCCGGAGCACTGTTCTATCTGGTCAGTTCCACACTGGCCTTGAGCGCGCTGTTCCTGTTGGCCGAATTGATCGAACGCTCGCGCTCGGCCAACGACCTGCCGCTGGATGAAGAGATCGATGCGCTGCCCAAAGCCATGGAATCCCTGCATCCGCGCCCCGGCGTCAACCTTGATGACGAACAGAAAGCCGTGGTCGGCCAGGTGATTCCCTGGACCATGGCCTTCCTCGGCTTGAGCTTTGTCGCCTGCGCCCTGCTGATCATCGGCATGCCGCCGCTGTCGGGGTTTATCGGCAAGCTCAGCCTGTTGAGCGCGCTGGTCAATCCGCCGGGCTTGGGCCATGCGCTGGATGAGCCTGTCCGCCCTGCCGCGTGGGGCCTGGTGACGTTGCTGATCCTGTCCGGCCTGGCCTCGCTGATCGCCTTCGCCCGCCTGGGCATCCAGCGCTTCTGGACCCCGGAAGAACGCCCGTCACCGCTGCTGCGCCGTTATGAGTGCGTGCCGATCTTCTTCCTGCTCGGCCTGAGCATCCTGCTGACCTTCAAGGCCGAGCCGCTGATGCGCTACACCCTGGACACCGCCAAGAGCCTGAACAACCCGGAACAGTATGTGATGGCGGTCATGGCCACGCGCCCGGTGCCCAGCCCTGAAGCCAAGACCGCAGCGCTGGAGGTGCAGCCATGAAGCGCCTGTTCCCGGCCCCGTGGTTATCGCTGGCGTTGTGGGTGTTGTGGCTGCTGCTGAACCTGTCGATCAGCCCCGGCAACCTGTTACTGGGCGCGCTACTGGGTTTGCTCGCGCCGCTGCTGATGGCGCCGCTGCGCCCGCTGCCGATCCGCATCCGCCGCCCCGGGGTGATCATCCGCCTGTTCTTCCGGGTGGGGCGTGACGTGATCATCTCCAACCTGCAAGTCGCCTGGGGCGTGCTGGTGTGCGGCTCGCGGCCACCGCGTTCGCGCTTTATCAAAATCCCCCTGGACCTGCGCGACGCCAACGGCCTGGCCGTGTTGTCGATGATCACCAGCGTGACCCCCGGCACCGTCTGGTCGGAACTCGCCCTGGACCGCAGCATCCTGCTGCTGCACGTCTTCGACCTGGACGATGAAGCGCAGTTTATCCAGCACTTCAAACACGACTACGAACGGCCCTTGATGGAGATCTTCGAATGAGCGCCCTGCTCTCCAATGCGATCCTGTTCAGCCTGTTCCTGTTCTCGCTGGCCATGGCGCTGACACTGGTGCGCCTGTTCAAAGGCCCATCGGCCCAGGACCGGGTTCTGGCGCTGGACTACCTGTACATCCTGGCGATGCTGATGATGCTGGTGCTGGGCATTCGGTATGCCAGTGATACCTACTTCGAAGCGGCGCTGTTGATTGCGCTGTTTGGCTTTGTCGGGTCATTTGCCCTGGCCAAATTCCTGCTGCGTGGCGAGGTGATCGAATGATGCCGTTATGGGTTGAAGTGTGCGTGGCCGTGTTGCTGGTGCTGAGCAGCGCGTTTGCCCTGATTGGCGCAATCGGGTTGCTGCGCATGAAGGATTTCTTCCAGCGCATGCACCCGCCGGCACTGGCCTCGACGTTGGGTGCGTGGAGCGTGGCGTTGGCGTCGATTATCTACTTTTCGGTGCTCAAGTCCGGGCCGGTGTTGCACGGGTGGTTGATCCCGATTTTGCTGTCGATCACCGTGCCGGTGACGACGCTGCTGCTGGCGCGCACCGCGCTGTTCCGCAAGCGCATGGCCGGTGACGATGTGCCCGCCGAGGTCAGCAGCCGTCGCTGAGTTCTGATGCGACACGGTCAAAAAAATGTGGGAGGGGGCTTGCCCCCGATAGCGGTGTGTCAGCGACAGCTGCATTCACTGACACCCTGCTATCGGGGGCAAGCCCCCTCCCACATTTGGATCGAGGCTAGGCGAAGGATCGGATGTGTGCCGCCAACTCCGCTAATTCGGCATCATCCGCCCGCACAAAATCGTGGGACGAGATGTACCCCTCGTAGCGATCAAAGAACTTGTCGACCCTGGAACTGATGGGCTTGAAGTCACTGTCCTGTCCGGTCCCATGCATGGGAAACAGCTTCGCATGCAGGTGATCCACCCCGTAGCCTTCCAGAATCATCCCCGTGCGCGCCACATCGGGAAACGCCCGGTCGATCTGCTGCGCAGTTTTCTTCGCCGCCACCACCAGACCTGCCAGCACCTCATCCGACTGGGCGAAGGCGTAGCTTCCGTAGTGCTGCTTGGGGATCACCACGCTGAAACCGGGTGTGTTGGGGAAAATAGACAGGAAGGCCATATGCTGTTCGTCTTCCCACAGAATATGGGCCGGGGAGGTTTTTCGGACAATGCTGCAGAAAATACAATCCATTTGAATCACCGTCAGTTTCATCATGGGCTTGGTCTGGTCGACCATCTAAAGCCAGGATTGGGCGGGCGTCAAAGCAAATGGGCTTTTTCCAGAACGTCGCAGGTTGGCTACCGCTCGAAGCCGTGTTCCGACAGCGTTACGAAGACCGGCCCTTCGCGCATGTTTCGCTGAACCCAAAATGAAAAACGCCCCGAACCAGTCGGGGCGTTTTTCATTCAGCGTTTACTGATCAAGCCTGATCAGCCAAGCGCCACGTCGTCCCACCCTTGCCGTCTTCCAACACCACACCCATCGCGGTCAGTTGGTCACGGATCCGGTCGGACTCCGCCCAGTCCTTGTTGGCCCGCGCCGTCAAGCGCGCCTGGATCAGCGCGTCCACTTCAGCCGCATCCACACGCCCTTCGGCGCCGGCTTGCAGGAAGTCGTCGGCTTCCATCTGCAACACGCCCAGCACGCTGGCCAGTTCTTTCAGGCGTGCAGCCAGACCGGCCGCGGCGTCGAGATCGCTCTCACGCAGGCGGTTGATCTCGCGCACCATCTCGAACAGCACCGCGCAGGCTTCCGGTGTGCCGAAGTCGTCGTTCATCACTTCGGTGAAGCGGGCCACGAACGCTTCGCCGCCGGCCGGCGCCACAGAGGGCAGGCCTTTCAACGCGTGGTAGAAACGCTCCAGGGCGCCTTTGGCGTCCTTGAGGTTGTCTTCCGAATAGTTGATCGCGCTGCGGTAGTGGCTGGACACCAGCAGGTAGCGGACCACCTCCGGGTGGTACTTTTCCAGCACGTCGCGGATGGTGAAGAAGTTGTTCAAGGACTTGGACATCTTCTCGCCATTGATGCGGATCATGCCGCAGTGCATCCAGGCGTTGGCGTAGGTCTTGCCGGTGGCGGCTTCGCTTTGGGCGATTTCGTTTTCGTGGTGCGGGAACTCGAGGTCGCTGCCGCCGCCATGAATGTCGAAGGTCTCGCCCAGGCAGCAGGTGGACATCACCGAGCATTCGATGTGCCAGCCCGGACGCCCGGCGCCCCAAGGCGATTCCCAGCTTGGCTCGCCGGGTTTGGTGCCTTTCCACAGCACGAAGTCGAGCGGGTCTTGCTTGGCTTCGTCGACTTCGATGCGCGCGCCGATGCGCAGGTCTTCGATTTTCTTGCGCGACAGCTTGCCGTAGCCCATGAACTTGGCGACGCGGTAGTACACGTCGCCATTGCCTGGAGCGTAGGCGTAGCCCTTGTCGATCAAGGTCTGGATCATCGCGTGCATGCCCGGGATATGGTCCGTGGCACGCGGTTCCATGTCCGGCTTGAGGATGTTGAGGCGCGCCTCGTCCTCGTGCATGGCGGCGATCATGCGCGCGGTCAGGACGTCGAACGGCTCGCCGTTTTCCTTGGCGCGGTTGATGATCTTGTCGTCGATGTCGGTGATGTTGCGCACATAGGTCAAGTCGTAGCCGCTGAAACGCAACCAGCGGGTCACCAGGTCAAAGGCGACCATGCTGCGGCCGTGGCCGATGTGGCAGTAGTCGTACACGGTCATGCCGCACACGTACATGCGTACCTTGTTGCCATCCAGCGGCTTGAAGACTTCTTTGCTCTTGCTGAGCGTGTTGTAGATCGTTAGCACGACGGTTCCTTAAATCACTGGCCCCACGAATCACGCAAGGTCACGGTACGGTTGAATACCGGATGGCCAGGTTTCGAGTCCTTGATATCCGCGCAGAAGTAGCCTTCGCGCTCGAACTGGAAACGGTCTTCCGGCTGTGCATTGCCAAGGGATGGCTCGGCACGACAACCCGTGAGTACTTGCAGGGAGTTCGGATTGATGTTGTCGAGGAAGCTCGCGCTGTCTTCGGCTTTCTCAGGGTTCGGCGAACGGAACAGACGGTCGTACAGACGCACTTCGCACTCGACGCTGGCGGCGGCCGGCACCCAGTGGATCACGCCCTTGACCTTGCGGCCTTCAGGGTTCTTGCCCAGGGTTTCTGGATCATACGAGCAGCGCAGTTCGACGATGTTGCCCGCGGCGTCCTTGATCGCTTCGTCGGCGCGGATCACGTAGCTGCCGCGCAGGCGCACTTCGCCGGTAGGTTCCAGGCGCTTGTAGCCTTTTGGCGGCTCTTCCATGAAGTCGTCACGGTCGATGTAGATTTCACGGGCGAACGGCAGTGCGCGCACGCCCATGTCTTCTTTCGGGTGGCGTGGCAGTTCGAGGTTCTCGACCTGGCCTTCCGGGTAGTTGGTGATCACGACTTTCAGCGGGCGCAGCACGCACATGGCGCGCGGGGCGCTGTGGTCGAGGTCGTCACGGATGCTGAATTCGAGCATGCCGAAGTCGACCACGCCGTCGGAACGGTTGGTGCCGACCATTTCGCAGAAGTTGCGGATGGACTTGGGCGTGTAGCCGCGACGGCGGAAGCCCGACAGCGTCGACATGCGCGGGTCGTCCCAGCCGTTGACGTGCTGTTCATCCACCAGTTGCTTGAGCTTGCGCTTGCTGGTGATGGTGTAGTTCAGGTTCAGGCGGCTGAATTCGTACTGGCGCGGGTGTGCCGGAACCGGCAGGTGCTCCAGGAACCATTCGTACAGCGGACGGTGACTTTCGAACTCCAGGGTGCAGATGGAGTGGGTGATGCCTTCGATGGCGTCCGACTGGCCGTGGGTGAAGTCGTAGTTCGGGTAGATGCACCACTTGTCACCGGTCTGGTGGTGATGGGCATGGCGGATGCGGTACATGATCGGGTCGCGCAGGTTCATGTTCGGCGAGGCCATGTCGATCTTGGCACGCAGTACACGGGCACCGTCTGCGAACTCACCGGCGCGCATGCGGGCGAACCAGTCCAGGTTCTCTTCCACCGAACGGTCGCGGAACGGGCTGTTCTTGCCCGGTTCGGTCAGCGTGCCACGGTATTCCTTGGCCTGTTCAGGGGTGAGGTCGTCGACGTAGGCCTTGCCGGCCTTGATCAGCACGATGGCCCAGTCGAACAACTGGTCGAAATACTTGGACGCATAGCGCACTTCACCGGACCATTCGAAGCCCAGCCACTTGATGTCGCTTTCGATGGCGTCGATGTATTCCTGGTCTTCCTTGGCCGGGTTGGTATCGTCGAAACGCAGGTGCGTGACGCCACCGAACTCCTGGGCCAGACCGAAGTTCACACAGATCGACTTGGCGTGACCGATGTGCAGGTAGCCGTTGGGCTCCGGCGGAAAGCGCGTGACGATCTGCGTGTGCTTGCCCGAATCCAGGTCCGCCTGGATGATCGGGCGCAGGAAATTGACCGTGGCGGCAGGACCGGCCTTGGCGTTCGAGGTAGGGTCGACAGTGGGCTTGCTCATATTATCCTTGAACAGACGAGTACGTGGCCTTGGGCAGGCCAGATAAAACAAAGGGCTTATCATAGCCGAAGCGGTCAACCGCCTGACAGGGTGCGGCCAAAAACTGCTGCTTTAATTGCCCGGGCGGTAAAAAACCACCTCGAAATTCCCGCAGGGCACGCTAAACTGCGCGTCTTGGCCAACGTTTAGCCAAACAGGTCAGGCGCACAGCGCCCGAACCCACGAATTCCCTGAAAAGAGTAGTACACATGACTCAAGTCAAACTGACCACCAACCACGGTGACATCGTCATCGAGCTGAACGCCGAGAAAGCGCCGATCACCGTCGCCAACTTCATTGAATACGTGAAAGCCGGCCACTACGAAAACACCGTTTTCCACCGTGTCATCGGCAACTTCATGGTCCAGGGCGGCGGTTTCGAGCCTGGCATGAAAGAAAAGAAAGACAAGCGCCCAAGCATCCAGAACGAAGCGGACAACGGCCTTTCCAACGACAAATACACCGTCGCCATGGCCCGTACCATGGAGCCGCATTCGGCCTCCGCGCAGTTCTTCATCAACGTCGCCGACAACGCCTTCCTCAACCACAGCGGCAAGAACGTGCAGGGCTGGGGCTACGCGGTGTTCGGTAAAGTCACCGAAGGCACTGACGTCGTCGACAAGATCAAAGGCGTTGCCACCACCAGCAAAGCCGGCCACCAAGACGTGCCAGCAGACGACGTGATCATCGAGAAAGCCGAGATCATTGAGTGATATTGCTGATTTCAGACTTGCATCTGGAAGAGGAGCGCCCGGACATTACCCGGGCGTTTCTGGATTTACTCCACGGCCGCGCCCGTGGCGCCCAGGCGTTGTACATCCTCGGGGACTTCTTTGAAGCCTGGGTTGGCGACGATGGGATCACCCCTTTCCAGCGCTCGATTTGCGCGGCCCTGCGCGAACTGAGCGACAGCGGCACCGCGATTTTCATCATGCACGGCAACCGCGACTTCCTGATCGGCAAGACGTTCTGCAAAGCCGCAGGCGCCAAGCTGCTCAAGGACCCGAGCGTCGTGCAACTCGCCGGCGAGCCCGTGCTGCTGATGCACGGCGACAGCCTCTGCACCCGCGACGTCGGTTATATGAAGCTGCGGCGCATCCTGCGCAACCCGATTGTGCTGTTTATCCTGCGTCACCTGCCCTTGCGCACCCGCCACAAACTGGCGCGCAAGCTGCGCAACGAAAGCCGGGCGCAGACGCGGATGAAAGCCAACGACATTGTCGACGTCACCCCCGAGGAAGTGCCGCGGGTGATGCAGCAGTTCGGTGTGCGTACCCTGGTCCACGGCCATACGCACCGCCCCGCCATTCATAAGTTGCAGATCGGCGATCAGGCGGCCAAGCGTATTGTGCTGGGGGATTGGGACAAGCAAGGCTGGGCATTGCAGGTGGATGAGCAAGGGTTTCAGCTGGCGGCGTTTGACTTCGTCAATCCGCAACTGGCACTGCCGGGCGCCTGATCAAATGTGGGAGGGGGCTTGCCCCCGATGGCAGTGGGTCAGCTTCAAATAGGCTGACTGATACACCGCTATCGGGGGCAAGCCCCCTCCCACAGTTGATTGCATTTCAGCCCTGGTTGATTGCATTTCAGCCTTGGCTGATCAGTGCCCTGATGCAGCCGGTCCCGCCTTCGCGGTAAACGGCGGTTTGGCCAGCCACACCAGCAGCATCAAGCCCATGAACATCCACCCCAGCAACGTGAAGTAATCCACGGTGGACATCATGTATGCCTGGCTGGTGAGGATCTGGTCGAGTTGGGCGTAGGCCTTTTGCCCCGCGCCGCCCAACGCATTCAACGCATCGCGGGTCGCCGCGTCGTAGGTGGTCATGTTCTCGCTCATGTACGCATGGTGCTGGTCGGCGCGGCGAATCCAGATCCAGGTGGTCAGCGAGGCCGCGAAGCTGCCGCCCAGGGTCCGCAGGAACGTCGCCAGGCCGGCGCCGTCGGCGATCTGGTGCGGCGGCAGGTCGGACATCAGGATGCTCAAGGTCGGCATGAAGAACAGCGCCACGCCGATGCCCATGAACAGCTGCACCAGGGCGATGTGCTGGAAGTCCACCTCATTGGTGAAGCTGGCGCGCATGAAGCAGCTCAAGCCAATCGCCAGGAACGCCAGGCCCGCCAGGACGCGCAGGTCGAATCGGTGCGCGTACTTGCCGACAAACGGCGACATCAGCACCGGCAGAATACCGATCGGCGCCACGGCCAGGCCGGCCCAGGTCGCGGTGTAGCCCATCTGGGTTTGCAGCCACTGCGGCAGGATCAGGTTGATGCCGAAGAAGCCCGCGTAGCCGAGGACCAGCACGATGGTGCCGATGCGGAAGTTGCGGTAGGCGAACAGCCGCAGGTTGACCACTGGGTGTTTGTCGGTCATCTCCCAGATGATGAACACCGCCAGGGCAATCACCGAAATCGCCGCCCCCACGATGATGAAGTTGGATTCGAACCAGTCCAGGTCGTTGCCCTTGTCGAGGATGATCTGCAACGCGCCGACCCCGACGATCAAGCTCAACAACCCCACATAGTCCATCGGCTGGTAGCTGGTGACCACCGGGCGTTTCTTCAACTGCGAACGCACCACCATCACCGCAAAGATGCCGATGGGCACGTTGATGAAGAAGATCCACGGCCAGCTGTAGCTGTCGGTGATCCAGCCGCCGAGGATGGGACCGGCAATCGGCGCCACCACCGTGACCATCGCCAGCAGTGCCAGGGCCATGCCGCGCCTCGCCGGCGGGTAGACCGCGATCAGCAACGTCTGGGTCATCGGGTACAACGGCCCCGCCACCAGGCCTTGCAACACCCGAAAGCCGATCAGCTCGGGCATCGACGTGGAAATACCGCAGAGAAACGAGGCCAGCACAAACAGCACGGTGGCCCAGAGAAACAGCTTCACCTCGCCGAAGCGCCGGCTCAACCAGCCGGTCAGCGGCAGGGCAATGGCGTTGCTCACCGCAAACGAGGTGATCACCCAGGTGCCCTGCTCCGAACTCACGCCAAGGTTGCCGGAAATGGTCGGCAACGCCACGTTGGCGATCGTGGTATCGAGCACCTGCATGAAGGTCGCCAGCGACAGGCCAATCGTGGCCATCACCAAGCTGGGTGGCGAGAAGGACGCGTTATGGCTCATCAGCGTTGCACAGCCTTGGGCGCGGCGAGGCTGTTGTCATGAATCAACTGGGTGATCATGGCATCGGCTTCGGCCAACTGGCGGTCATACACGTTGGTGGTGAACGAGGCCTTTTGCGGCGCCTGTTGCGCCAGTACCGGGCCGCTGCGGTCGTGCAGGTCGACGTTGACCACCGTGCTCAAGCCCACCCGCAGTGGGTGTTTGGTCAGTTCTTCGGCATTGACGTGGATGCGTACCGGCACCCGTTGCACGATCTTGATCCAGTTGCCGGTGGCGTTCTGCGCAGGCAGCAAGGCAAACGCGCTGCCGGTGCCGGCGCCGAGGCTGTCGATGGTGCCGCTGAACTTCACATCGCTGCCATAAATGTCCGCTTCGATGTCCACCGGTTGGCCGATACGCATATTGCGCAGTTGGGTTTCTTTGAAGTTGGCGTCGATCCACAGCTGGTTCAGCGGGATCACCGCCATCAACGCCGTCCCCGGCTGCACGCGCTGGCCCAGTTGCACGGTGCGCTTGGCCACATAGCCGGTGACGGGGGCGATCAGGGTGCTGCGCGCATTGGCCAGGTACGCCTGGCGCAGTTGCGCGGCGGCGGCTTGCACGTCCGGATGGGACGAGATCACCGTGTCATCGACCAGGGCGTTGCTGCTTTTGAGCTGCTGCTCAAGGTTGGTCAGGGCATTCTTGGCCGCGGTCAGGCTGTCGCGGGCGTGGGACAGTTCTTCCTGGGAAATCGCCCCGCCCTGGGCCAGGGTCTTACGCCGGTTGTAGTTGTCCTCGGCAGTTTGCACGTCGGCTTTCTGCGCATTGACCTGGGCTTTCATGCCGTCGACGTTGCTGTACAAGCCCCGCACCTGGCGCACGGTGCGGGCCAGGTTGGCCTGCGCACTTTGCAGGCCGACCGCCGCGTCGTTGGGGTCGAAGTTGATCAGCACCTGGCCTTCGTGGACCAGGTCGCCATCGTCGGCGCCGATGCTGACCACGGTGCCGGTGACCAGCGGGGTGATTTCCACCACGTTGCCGTTCACGTAGGCGTCGTCGGTGCTTTCATTGAAGCGGCCGTAGAGTTCATACCAACCCCACACGCCGACCACGCCGAGGATGACGATCAGCACCAGGCCGACCAGCATGACTTTGCGTTTGCGCGGGTTGTTATCGGGCGTTCCCGTTGCGTTGTTGCTTTCGGCAGTGGCCATGTCAGTTACCTCAAATTATTCCGTGCGTGTAGCTGGGGTGGTCGATGCCACATTTGCGGCGTCGTAGCCGCCACCCAGGGCTTGCATCAATTGGATCGACAGATCGATTTGCGCGGCGTTCAAGGTCGCCAGCTGACGCTGGGCCTGCAGCAATTGCTGCTCGATGCTGAGCACGTCCAGGTAGTTGCCGATCCCGGAGCTGTAACGCTGCATCGCGGTGTCGTAGGACTGCTGGGCAATGTCCGCGGCATGTTGCTGGGCCTGGATCTGCCGACCGGTTTCGCGCAGTTGTGAAAGGCTGTTGCCGATATCGCCGAGGGCTTGCACCAGGGTTTTGTTGTACTGGGCCACGGCCAGGTCATAGTCGGCATCGCGCGCATCGAGGTTGGCGCGCAGGCGGCCGCCATCGAAAATCGGCAGCGAAATCGTCGGCGCAATGTTGAAGAAGCGGCTGGCCGAACCGAACATCGCATCCCCCAGCAACGACTCGGCCCCGGCGCTCGCGCTCAGGTTGAGGTTGGGGTAGAAGCTGGCCTTGCCGGCTGCGATGTTCTTGCTCGCCGCTTCCACCCGCCAACGTGCGGCGATCAGGTCCGGGCGCCGGCCCAGCAGTTCGGCGGGCAGCACCGAGGGTACGGCGACGGCGCTGGGCTTGAGTACATTCGGACGCGCCAGCTCGTTACCCCGGTCGGGGCCTTTGCCGAGCAACACCGCCAGGGCGATTTTCGCGCTCTGCAGTTGTTTTTCCGCATCGATCAGTTGCGACTGGGAGCTGGCTTCCAGGCTTTCGGTCTGTTGGAACTGGTACTGGCTGTCGATGCCCGAGTTCAGGCGGCGCTGGCTCAGGTTGAGCATTTGCCGGGCACGCTTGAGGTCGTCATTGGCCAGGTCACACACGATATGGGCCTGGCCCAGATCGCTGTAGGCCTTGGCCACATCGGCCGCCAGGGTCAGGCGCGCGGCCTGTTGGTCGATTTCGGCGGCGCGGGCCTGGCCCAAGGCCGCTTCCCAGGCGGCGCGCTGGCCGCCCCAGAGGTCGAAGTTGTAGTTGAAGCTCGCGCCGAGGCTTCGCACCGTCGAGTAGGTATCGCCCTGCAGCCGCGGGTCCTGGTCCCTGGCCAGCCGCGACCGGCTCACACCGGCGCTGGCGTCCAGGGTCGGCATGCGTGCGGCGTTCGCCGCATAGGCGGCGGCTTCCGCCTGGTGGGCACGGGCGCTGGCCACTTGCATGTCGGGGCTGTTTTGCAGGGCTTCCTGGATCAAACCGTCGAGTTGCGGGTCGCCGAGGCTTTTCCACCAGTCGGCGCTGGGCCAGGCGGCGCTCGACAGGGTCACGCCGGTCAACGACTGACCGGTCTGCAGGGTGTTGGCGTCGAGGCGCTGGCCCTGGGTATCGAGGCCGCTGAAGTTGGCGCAACCGGCCATGCTCATGGCCGCCAGCACCAGGCAAAGGGCACGTGTGTTCATTCTTTACCTACCCGCTGCAGGGTGATGGGATCACCGGCAGCTATCAGCATTTTCATGAGGATCTTTTCCAGGGTTTGCAATTCACCCGGCTCCAGTGCGCAGGCCAACTGGTTCAACGCCTCGGCGCCGATGTACGGCAGCCTGTCCGCCAGGCGCTGGCCGTCGTCGGTCAACACCAGTTGCACTTGGCGACGGTCCAGCGCCGAACGCTTGCGATCAAGCAGGCCTTTTTGCTCCAGGCGATCGAGCATGCGGGTCATCGAACCGCTGTCCAGGGACAGGTGGCGGCACAGCTCCGCCGGGGTGTCGACACCGAACTGCGCCATGATGATCAACACCTTGAACTGCGCGGCGGTGATGCCGTGGGGTTCCATATGGGTGTCGATGATCTTGTCTTTAAGGATGGCGGCACGCCCCAACAACAGCCCGAGGTGGCAGTTGTGGAAGTTGTCCGGGGTGAAGTGCTTCATCGAAAGTCACCTTATTACTGCCTAGGCAGCGAATGTGTGACGAGATATTACTGCTTAGGCAGCGAATGTCAAATGAAATGATTAGCTTGCTTGGTATGTGCGAGCGAGCAAGCCCGCTCGCACTTTTTCATCGAGGGCGGATCTAGAAATCCCGCTTATAGAAAATATCCAACGAACTGGCCACACCACTGGCCACCTCCAGATACACCTTCTTGCTCAACAGGTAGCGCAAAGCAATGGTGCTGGCCGGCTCGAACACCCCAACCCCATAACGCAGGCTGAGTTTCTCCGAGATCTTGCCGCTGGCGACCACGGCGGTGTTGGTGCCGCTGCCTTGGGTGTCGAGTTCGAAGTCCTGGATGCCGAGGTTCTTGGCAATGTCCGAGGTCACGCCGGCACTGCCCATCAAGCCCAGGCCCAGGGCGGCTTGGGCGAGCATATTGTTATCTTCACCGGTGGTGCTCAGCGGACGGCCGAGCACCAGGTAGGACAGCGCCTGCTCCTGGCTCATGGCCGGCTCGGAGAAGATCTGCGTAGTGGGCTGTTCGGCGCTGCCGCTCAGGCGGATACCAGCGACGACATCGCCGGTCTTGCGGATCGCTTCGATATCCAGATAAGGCTGGTCGAGCGGCCCGGCGAACAGCAAACGCGCACGGCGCACATCCAGCTTCTGGCCGTAGGCACGGTAGCGGCCGTCGTTGAGCCACAGCTCGCCGCGGGTGTCCAGGTTGTCGCCGATATGCACATGCCCCTGCACCTTGGCGGTGAGGCCGAAGCCCGAGAAGTTGAGCTGGTCTTCACCCACCGCCACGTCGATATCCATTGCCATTGCCATCGGCGGCTTGCCCTCTTCGGTCTGGCTGCCGACGATCACCGTGTCATCGGAGACCTTGACCGTCGACGGCGGCAGTTCGCGCACGGTGATGTCACCCCGCGGGATCTGCACCTTGCCGACGATCGCGAGCTTGTCGTTCTTCAGGCTGATCTTCAGGTCGGGCGCAACTTCCAGCACCGCGTAAGGTTCGACGGTGACCGGCAAGTGCGCGCCTTGCAGGCTGAGGTCGACCGCCAGGGCGCGGCCCCAGTCGATGTGGCCCTTGAGGCTGCCCTGCCCGGCCTTGCCGCTGTGCCAGTTGCCATCGAGTTGCACGCTTTCGCCGGCAATCAGCGCCTGTACGTTCAAGCCTTCGAGGCTGATGGGCAGTTCCGCCCCGGAAATCTCGCCGCCCACCAGGTTCATGCTGCCGTTGACCAGCGGCGCCAGCAGGCCACCGGAGATGCGGCCATTGCCGTTGAGCTTGCCGTTGAGTTTTTCCACCATCGGCACAAACGGCCGCGCCACGGTGAGGTCCAGACCGGTGAGGCTGAAAGTACCGGTGATCGGCTTGTTTTTCGCCAGCGGGTTGATCTGTGCCTGCAACCGCAACTCACCGAGCTTGCCGCCCTGGAAGTTGAGCTGGGTGTCGATGCGCTTGGGGTTGAGGGTGGCGTCCAATTGCAGCGTGTCGTAGGGGAAATCCAGCCACTGGTGCTTGTCCTTGACGCGCAACGTGCCGCCACTGGCATCCACTGCGATCACGCCTTTGGGGCCGCTGGCCGGCAGGTCGAGCTGTACGTCGGCGTTGAGCGTGCCCTGCCAGGCGAAGTCCTTGGGCAACCAGGCCGCCAGGCTATCGATGGGGAATTGCTTGAGGTGGTAACGCAGCTTCGGTTCAGGCATCAGGCGCTGATCTTCAGCACACAGGCTGGCCGGGCCCGCGACCCAGCAGTGGGCGGCGAAGGTCAGCCTGCCATCGGCCAGGCGCTCGATTTTCGCCGGGGCCTGCAGCTTCCAGTCCTGGCCGCCGGCCTGCACGTCACCGCTGGCCAGGCGTCCGCGCCAGTTGCCTTGGTCGAGGTTGCCATCCAGGGCCAGGGCCAGCTTGACCAGTGGGCCGGCCAGATCCAACTGGACCTTCTGTTGCCTGACATCGCCCTGGGCGCTGGCTGTCAGGGTGCCGACTTGGGTGTCGCCGCTTTGGATGCCGCTGCCCTTGAGGTCGATCTTTGCGCGCTGGGCGTTATCGAGCGTGGCGTCGAGGCTCAGGCTTTGCAGGCGATTGTCGGCAAACGCCAGTTGCTGGCCCTTGAGGTCGAGTTTGCCTTGAGGCGCTTTGAGGCTACCGGCCACATCGAGTCGGCCATTGACCTGCCCGCGTAACTGCGGCCACAGCTGGGCCAGCCGCGTCAGTTTGATATCGATCTGCCCGGCCAGGCGTTGTTGCAGGCTGCCGCTGCCGTTGATGCGGTTGTCGCCCAGGCGGATATCCAGGTTGGCCAGGGTCCATTGCTCACCCGCGCCTTCGGCCTTGGCGGCCAATACGGCGGGCTGCCCGCGCAGACGGCCCTTGAGGCCGAGGTCGGCGCTCAGTTTGAGCTGCTGGTTCTTGAACTCGCCTTTGCTGCGCAGCGGTCCGGCCAGCGTGCCCGGCAACTCCGCGACCCAATACGCCGGGTTCAGCGCCGACAGGTCGAGCGCCGTGTCCCAGGCGATGCCATCGGCAAACTGCAGGTTGAGGTGGCCTTCGGCCTTGCCTTGGCCAGCGGTCAGTTTCAGCTCGGGCAGGAACACTTGTTTGAGGTCGCCGCTGAACGGCGTGACCACATTGAATTTGCCCGCGGGGCCATCGAGGTCGGCCTTGAGGTTGCCGAGGTAGTTGCCGTCTTTATAGAAAATTTCACCATTGAAGGTGCGCAAGGTGACTTGCGGCTCGTCAATCAAGGGGTAGAGGCGATGCCAGGGAAAGTCCAGCCAATCGATTTTCGCATCGGCTTGAAAGCCCTGCTGCCAGTCCAGCTGTGCCGTGAGTTTCAAGCTTTGTTTGTCACCGGCACTCAGATCCAGGCCGGCGATCTGCGCGCCCTTGGCATCGACCTTACCTTGCAGCAGTAAGTCCACCGGGCCCTTTTCTGCGGGCAGTACGGCTTTGCCGAGCAATTGGTAACCGCTGTCCAGGTCGCCTTTGGCGGTGAGGTCAAGTTGATTGAGTTGCAGGGTGTCAGGCAAATCGGCGCTGGGTTTGAAGGCGTCGGCGGTGATGTGCAGCTGTGCCGGCAGGTTTTCCACCAGCGGCTGCAACTCGCCGCTGAGCTTGGCCGGCAGGTAGCCGCTGCTGTCGGCGTCGAGCTTGAGGGTCTTGAGCAGGTCGCCATCGGCCCTGAACGCCACCGTCCACGGCGCGCCGCCGGGGGCGTAAGGCAGGCTCAGGTTGCCGCTGGCGGTCAACGGCCAATCACCGCTGGGTTGGAGTAGCCCGGACAGGTCCAGCACCAGATCATCGCGTTGCAGATGCACGGAATCGATCTGCAGGCCCGCGGCGGTCCAATGCGCCGCCAGTTGCATACCCTTGAGTTCCTCACTGCCGTTAAACAGCAGGCTGCCGACGCGAACGTCGCCCAACTGGAGCGCAACCGGCAACTTCAGCGCCGGCAGTTGGATCGGCCCGCTGCTCGGCTCCGTGCTCGGCGCAAATTGCAGGCTGACTTGATCCACCGCCAACCGGTCAATGCACAGCGTCAGGCGCAGCAGGCAGGCCGGCGACCAGTCGAACGTCGGCGCGTTGAGTTCGACACGGTCACTGCCCTGCTGCCACAGCAGATGCTCGGCACTCCATTGGCCGCCCAAACGGCCCTGGAAATTGTCCACGCTCAAGCCCGGCACCTGGCCCAACGCCCAACGGCTGCCCGCCTGGGTTCCGAGTACGGTCCACAGCGCCAGCAACACCACGACCAGGAGGGCAACGGCAGCCAGCCCGGCTATTTTCAAACCACGCATCACAGCTCAGGCCCCATGGAAAAGTGCAAACGGATACCGCCCGGGTCTTCCAGGGCATGGGCCAGGTCAAGGCGAATCGGCCCGACGGGCGACACCCAGCGCAGGCCGACGCCCACGCCGGTTTTCAGGCTTGGCATTTCCAGGGTGTTGAAGGAGTTGCCCTGGTCGATAAAGGTCGCGATCCGCCATTTTTCGGCGATGGAATATTGATACTCGGCGCTCAAGGCCACCATGTAGCGGCCACCGATGCGGTCGCCACGGTCGTTCTCCGGCGACAGGGTCTGGTACTCGTAACCACGCACGCTCTGGTCGCCACCGGCAAAGAAACGCAGCGACGGCGGCACCGACTTGTAGCCGTTGGTGGCACTGCCGCCGATCTGCGCCCGCGCGAGGAAACGGTGCTTGTCCCACACGGTGGTCAGGCCTTTGACCATGGCCGTGCCGTAAAGCAGGTTGGTGTCGGAGCCGAAGCCTTCCTTGGCCAGCTTGGTGTCGAATTGCAGGCGATAGCCGTGGTGGGGATCGATGCGGTTGTCGCTGCGCAAATAGGAATAGCTGAGCCCCGGCATCAACAGGTTGCTCAGGCCCGAGTCATCGCCCAGGCGATATTCTTCACGCTGCCACTTGAGGGAGACCACCCGGGTCCAGCCGCTGGGCAACTTGCTGTGCCATTCCGGGCCGAGGGTGAGCAATTTACTCAGGGTGTCGGTGTTGGCCAGTTCTTCATTCTGGTAGCCGCCGGCAAAACGCAGTTTGTCGGTAAGCGGTGGGTCGAGCGGGATGTCGTACCACAGGCCGACGTTCTGCCGTGGCGCCGACAATTCGGCTTCCCAGCCGTAACTGTGGCCCTGCGGATTGACCCAGTGGCGCGTCCAGTTGGCTTTGCCGCGCGGGCCGACGTCGGTGGAAAAGCCGAGGCCCAGGCCCATGGTGCGTGGCTTGCGGGTTTCCAGTTGCACCGCGACCGGGATCACATCGTTGGCCGACGCAGCCGGCGCGGCGTCCACCCGCACGCCCTCGAAAAAGCCGCTGGCTTGCAGGTTCTGGTTCAACTCGGCAATCAGTTCGGAATCGTAGGGCGCGCCGTTTTTGAACGGCACCATGCGTTGCAACAGTTCTTCATCGAACGGCGTATCGCCAGCAAAATTGACCTTGCCCAAGGTGTAGCGCGGGCCGCTGTCATACACCAGTTCGATATCGGCGACGCCCGCCTTGGGGTCGACCGACAGGGTCTGGCGGGTAAAGCGCCCATTGAAAAAGCCGTAGCGCGAGGCCTGGTTCTGGATCAGACGCTTGGCGTCTTCGTAATGGCCGTGGTTGAGCACGGCACCGGATTCAAGGTCGCGGCTGGCAGGCACACGAAAGGCTTTGAGGGCGGCGGCCGGGCCGTCGACCCGAATGGTCACGTCGCGCAAATGCACCGGTTCGCCGGGCTCAATGGTCAGGGTCAGGCGCGGGTTCTTGCCGCCCTGCACATCACTGCTGATCTGCGGCTGATAGAAGCCCAAGGCCTGGGCCGCTTTGCGCGCCTGCTCCTCGGCGCCACGGCTGAAGCGCAGCAACGCTTCTTCATCGCGATCGCCTACCCCGCCGATGTAGCCTTCGATGTTGGCTTTCAACGCGTCGTTTGAGGGTTTGACTCGCACGTCCAGTTCGCTTTGCGCCAAAGCGCCGCAGCTTGTGAACAGCAGAATCAAGCCGCTGGTGAATCTTCCTGGAAACTTCATAGGCGCGGATGCTACACGAGCTGGAGAGACTCTTTGAACTCAGATTTATCTGAAAATCCTGACTCAAGTCGTTACAGCCTGTAACGGCTGTGGATTGGCATGAAAAAACACATGCTCCAGGATCGGTCCTACAGCAACTTCGCCGATTTCCTCATAACCCTGACGCTTGTAGAACTCCAGGTAACGCGAGTTGCCGGTATCGAGCACCACACCGGACGAATGCGGGTCCTCGGCGCACCAGTTGTGTACCGCGCCGAGCAGTTGCTCACCGAAGTGCTTGCCCTGGAATTGCGGGTGAATACCCAGCAACGGCAACACATGCACCGAATCGCTGGGCAGGCACGCCAGCACCGCCTGGTGATAATCCAGGTAACGCCGTGTCCCCCGCACACCGGTGCTCAACCACATGCGCAATTGCCACGCCCAGCTCTCGGTGATGCCCAGACGCCGCTGGGGTGGCGCGATCAACGCAACGCCGATCAGTCGGTCGTCGACGAACAGGCCGATGGCGGGAAGCTTCTGGAAGAAATGCTGTTTGACCAACTCGCGCACGGTGGCACGGACCCGCTGCTCATACCCCGGCCGCTCAGCTTCGAAGATGTAGGCGAACGTCGGCTCATGGCGATAAGCCTGGTACAGCAGGGAGCGCGCTTCGCTGGAATAGTCGCTATTGAGCAGGCGGATTTCGGCAATCGCAGTTGAAGTGTCAGACATACAGTGAATCTCCCTGGGCGCCATTCAAAAGACGGCGTTCTTATGGGTACGAACTTACGCAGCGCGAGTCGTTCCCAGACATTAGCAGCGCATCCGTCCTACCGCCACGCTGGCCCCCGTCCGACTTGTCGGCTAGCATCGCCCTTTTGCCAGACTGGACAGCCGACCATGAAAATCGTCTCTTTCAATATCAACGGGCTACGGGCTCGCCCGCATCAGTTGGCGGCGCTGATTGAAAAGCATCAACCCGATGTGATCGGCCTACAGGAAACCAAGGTCCACGACGACCAGTTCCCGCTGGCCGAAGTGCAGGCCCTGGGGTATCACGTGTACTACCACGGCCAGAAAGGCCACTACGGCGTGGCCCTGCTCTCGCGCCAGGAAGCGCTGAGCGTACACAAAGGCTTTGCCAGCGATGAAGAAGACGCCCAGCGTCGCTTTATCTGGGGCACCTTCGCCGATGCGCAAGGCAACCCGATCACCATCATGAACGGCTATTTCCCCCAAGGCGAAAGCCGCGACCACCCCACCAAGTTCCCGGCCAAGCAGCGCTTCTACGCAGACCTGCAACAGTTGCTGGAAAGCCAGTTCAGCAACGACCAGGCGCTGGTGGTAATGGGCGATGTGAATATTTCCCCGGAAGACTGCGACATCGGCATTGGCCCCGACAATGCCAAGCGCTGGCTGAAAACCGGCAAGTGCAGCTTCCTGCCGGAAGAGCGCGAGTGGATGGCCCGCCTGAAGAACTGGGGCCTGGTGGACAGCTTCCGCCACCTCAACCCCAACGTGACCGACCGCTTCAGCTGGTTCGACTACCGCAGTCGCGGGTTTGAAGATGAACCCAAGCGTGGCCTGCGTATCGATGTGATCCTGGCGTCCAACGGCTTGCTGCCCAGGGTCAAGGATGCTGGGGTGGACTACGAACTGCGCGGCCTGGAAAAACCCTCGGACCATGCACCGATCTGGCTGGAATTGAGCTGACTTCACGGACGGCACGCTTAAACAATGTGGGAGCAAGCCCGCTCTCACATTTTTACGGTTGAGTGACAGTCATATTACTGAAACCCAACTGACTTAATCTCGCGGCACTCCCTTTGCCTTGAGACGGTGCCGGCATGATCCTGCGCGTTCTGTTACTGCTGACCCTTTTTCCCCTGAGTGCCGTTAGCGCGCCGCTGCCCATCCCCGATCAGGGCCCCGCCTTGCGCATCCAGGGCTCCAACACGATCGGCGCGGCGCTTGGCCCGGCGCTGGTCAAGGGGTTGATGGAGCAGCAGGGGCTGCAAGGGGTCCACGCTGAACCCGCCGAAGGCGCCAATGAACAGCGCGTGATCGGCAAGACCCGCCAGGGCAAGACGCTGACCATCGAGGTCGACGCCCATGGTTCCAGCACCGGTTTTGCCGCCCTGCACAAAGCCAGCGCCGACCTCGCCGCCGCCTCCCGCCCGATCAAAGACAGCGAACTGGTGGACCTCGAACCCCTGGGCGACCTGAAAAGCCCCGAGGCCGAACAGGTGATCGCCATCGACGGCCTGGCCATCATCCTCAACCCGCGCAACCCGCTGAATACGCTGAATACCGAGCAACTGGCGCAAATCTTCAACGGTGAGATCAGCACCTGGGAAGCACTCGGCGGCATCGGCGGGGCGATTCATTTATATGCGCGGGATGATCGGTCGGGCACCTATGACACCTTCAAGGACCTGGTCCTGAGCCGTCGCGGCAAGCCCCTCGCCGCGTCGGCCAAGCGGTTCGAGGCCAGCGAGCAACTGTCGGACGCGGTGAGCCAGGACCCGCAAGGCATCGGTTTCATCGGCCTGCCCTATGTGCGCCAGGCCAAGGCGGTGGCGATCGTCGACGGTGACTCGCAACCGATGCTGCCGCTGAACAGCCTGATAGCCACCGAGGACTACCCGCTGTCGCGCCGCCTGTTCTTTTACCTACCGCCGACCACGCACAATCCGTGGGCCAAGGCGCTGGTGGACTTCACCCAGAGCAGCAAGGGCCAGGCGATCGTGGCGGCCAACGGGTTTATCGCGCAGCGGGTCCAGGCGATAAGCGTGGAGCCGCGCCCGTCCATGCCCGAGGACTATCAGGCAATTGCCCGCGAGGCCCAGCGCCTGACGGTGAATTTCCGCTTCGAGGAAGGCAGCGCGAGCCTGGACAACAAGGCGCGCCAGGATGTGCAGCGCGTGGTGGCGTATATAAAAGGCCACGGCAAGCTCGACAAGCAGGTGACGCTGGTAGGGTTTGGCGATATCAAGAATGACCCCGAACGCGCGGCGCTGTTGTCCAAGCTGCGGGCGATGGCGGTGCGTCGGGAATTGGTCAAGAGCGGCGTGGTGCTCCGCGATATCCGCGGGTTCGGCGCGCAGATGCCGGTGGCGGCGAATACCGCGGATGAGGGCCGGATCAAGAATCGGCGGGTGGAGGTTTGGGTGTACTGAGGTTTGTGTTTTGTGTTGTTCGCACGGGCCTCGTCGCGGGCAAGCCCCCTCCCACACTAGACCGCGTTCTCATGCACAACTCGGTCAACTGTGGGAGGGGGCTTGCCCGCGATGGCAGGCGACGCGGTGTTACTGCCCGCCGCGCATCAACTCTTTAGGCACATACTTGCCGATCTCGAACTTGCCGATCGCCGCACGGTGGACTTCGTCCGGGCCATCGGCCAGGCGCAGGGTGCGTTGCATGGCGTACATGTAGGCCAACGGGAAGTCGTTGGAGACGCCGGCGCCGCCATGGATCTGGATCGCGCGGTCGATCACCTTCAACGCCACGTTCGGCGCCACCACCTTGATCTGGGCGATTTCGCTTTTCGCCACTTTGTTACCCACGGTGTCCATCATGTAGGCGGCTTTCAGGGTCAGCAGGCGTGCCATGTCGATTTCCATGCGCGAGTCGGCGATCTTGTCGATATTGCCGCCCAGGCGCGCCAACGGTTTGCCGAACGCGGTGCGGCTGATCGCGCGTTTGCACATCAGTTCCAGCGCGCGCTCGGCCATGCCGATGGAGCGCATGCAGTGGTGAATGCGGCCCGGGCCAAGACGCCCCTGGGCAATTTCAAAGCCGCGGCCTTCACCCAGCAGGACGTTTTCATACGGCACGCGCACGTTGTCGAACAGCACTTCGGCGTGGCCGTGGGGCGCATCGTCGTAACCGAACACCGGCAGCGGGCGCACGATTTTCACGCCGGGGGCGTCCACCGGCACCAGGATCATCGAGTGCTGCTGGTGGCGCGGCGCATCGGGATTGCTCAGGCCCATGAAGATCAGGATCTTGCAACGCGGGTCGCAGGCGCCGGAGGTCCACCATTTCTTGCCGTTGATCACCCACTCGTCGCCCTGGCGCTCGGCGCGGGCGGCCATGTTGGTCGCATCCGAGGAGGCCACGTCGGGCTCGGTCATGGCGAAAGCCGAACGGATCTCGCCGCGCAACAGCGGTTCGAGCCAGCGTTGTTTCTGTTCGGCGTTGGCGTAGCGCACCAGCACCTCCATGTTGCCGGTGTCCGGGGCGGAGCAATTGAACGGCTCCGGGCCCAGCAGCGAACGGCCCATGATTTCCGCCAGCGGCGCGTATTCAAGGTTGGTCAGGCCAGCGCCCAGTTCGGATTCGGGCAGGAACAGGTTCCACAGGCCTTCGGCTTTCGCCTTGGCTTTGAGCTCCTCCATGATCGCGGTGGGCTGCCAGCGGTCGCCTTCGCTGACCTGGCGTTCGAACACCGGTTCGGCCGGGTAAACGTAAGCGTCCATGAACGCAGTGACGCGTTCACGCAGTTCCTGAACCTTGGGCGAATAGGCGAAATCCATGAGCAGCTCCCTTCTTTGAGAGGTTGTTTAGGTCATGCAATCGATGCTAGAACAGCGTTGATAATTTACCTAGCCTATTCTCGGCGTGTATTAACATTCATCACCGATATATGATCGGGGCATGGCCACCTAACAATAAGAGCGCAACGAAATGAATCTGAGCAAGGTCGACCTCAACCTGTTTATCGTCTTTGACGCGATCTACACCGAAGCCAACCTGACCCGTGCCGGGCAGATTGTCGGCATCACCCAACCGGCGGTGTCCAACGCTCTGGCACGCCTGCGCGAGACCTTCAACGACCCGCTGTTCGTGCGGACCGCCCAAGGCATGGTGCCCACGCCGATGGCGCAGAACATCATCGGCCCGGTGCGCAACGCACTGTCATTGCTGCGCGTGTCGGTGCAGGAAAGCCGGATTTTCAACCCGCAACAGGCGGCCAAGACCTACCGCATCAGCATGACCGACTTGACCGAAGCGGTGATCCTGCCACTGCTGTTCCAGCGCTTGCGTCGCCTGGCGCCGACGGTGGTGATCGAGAGTTTCCTGTCCAAACGCCGCGAGACCACCAAGGAACTGGCCGCCGGGCGCCTGGATTTTGCCGTCGACGCACCGCTCAACACCGACCCGCAGGTGCGCCACGTCAAGCTGATGGAAGACCGCTACGTGTGCGCCATGCGCAAGGGCCACCCGATGGCGGGCAAGGACAAGTTCACCCTGGATGATTACCTGTCGCTGACCCATATCCATATCTCCAGCCGCCGCAACGGCCTGGGCCATGTCGACCTGGCCCTGGGCAAGATGGGCATCCAGCGCAAGATCGCCCTGCGCTCCCAGCATTACCTGATGGCCTCGCAAGTGTTGCAACAGACCGACATGGTGATGACCGTGCCCGAGCGCTTCGCCCGCCGCCATGAACTGCACTGGTTCAACCTGCCGGTCAACGACGTGCCGCCGGTGGAAACCCACCTGTACTGGCACGAGAGCACCGACCAGGACCCCGCCAACCGCTGGATGCGCGAGCAAATGATCGAGTTGTGCCAGCAAGTCACGGCGCACGAGAAGAAACTCGACAAGCTGCAAGCCTGAACCTGTCGCCGTGTAGGAGCGAGCTTGCTCGCGAAAAACCCGAGGGCGCCTTTGGGTATCAGGGCTACCGCGTTCTCGTTGACGTTTTTCGCGAGCAAGCTCGCTCCTACAGGGATTGATGATCGACCTTGACGTTTACGTCAACCTGACATTAGCTTAGCGCCAAGACTTTCTTGAGCGCCTTCATGAGCACGACCTACAGCATTTCCGACCTCGCCCGCGAGCTCGACATCACCACCCGCGCCATTCGCTTCTATGAGGAACAAGGCCTGCTGGCCCCGGAACGCCGGGGCCAGGAACGCATCTACTCGGCGCGGGACAAGGTCAGCCTCAAGCTGATCCTGCGCGGCAAGCGCATCGGTTTTTCCCTGGCCGAATGCCGTGAACTGATCGAACTCTACGACCCCACCAGCGGCAACCATGTCCAACTCAACAGCATGCTGGTGAAAATCGCCGAGCGTCGCGAACAGTTGGAGCAGCAGTTGCTGGACATCGAACAAATGAAGCTGGAACTGGACACCGCCGAAGAGCGCTGCACCCAGGCCCTGGCCGAAACCATCCAAGGCCAGGCTGGCCATTGATCATAAGGTAGTTGCCATGTCCCTCCCCTCCCACGTGCGCCTGGTCGAAGTCGGCCCGCGCGACGGTTTGCAGAATGAAGCCCAACCCATCAGCGTGGCCGACAAGGTGCAGTTGGTGGATGCCCTCAGCGCCGCGGGCCTGAGCTACATCGAAGTCGGCAGTTTTGTTTCGCCCAAATGGGTGCCGCAGATGGCCGGTTCCGCCGAAGTCTTTGCGCAGATCCAGCGCCAGCCCGGCGTGACCTACGGCGCGCTGGCGCCGAACCTGCGCGGCTTTGAAGATGCGCTGGCCGCCGGGGTCAAGGAGGTCGCGGTGTTTGCTGCGGCGTCCGAGGCGTTTTCGCAGCGCAACATCAACTGCTCGATCAGCGAAAGCCTGGAGCGATTCGTGCCGATCATGGCGGCCGCCAAACAGCAGGGTGTCAGTGTGCGCGGCTATGTGTCCTGCGTGCTGGGTTGCCCTTACGAAGGCGCGGTCGCCCCGGAACAAGTGGCGGCGGTGGCCCGCGAGCTGTTTGCCATGGGCTGCTATGAAGTGTCCCTGGGCGACACCATCGGCACCGGCACCGCGGGAGCCACGCGCCGGCTGTTCGAGGTGGTGGGCGCGCACGTGCCACGGGACAAGTTGGCGGGGCACTTCCATGACACCTATGGGCAGGCCGTCGCCAACGTCTACGCCAGCCTGCTGGAAGGGATCAACGTGTTCGACAGCTCTATCGCCGGCCTCGGCGGTTGCCCATACGCCAAGGGCGCCAGCGGTAACGTCGCCACCGAAGATGTGGTGTACCTGCTCAACGGCCTCGGGATCGAGACCGGCATCGACCTGGAGCGCTTGATTCTCGCGGGCCGGCAGATCAGCGACGTACTCGGCCGGCCCAGCGGCTCGCGCGTTGCCAGGGCGCGTAACGCCAGTTGAGTAACTTAGCCGTGACAATGTGTTACCGCAGGCCGGCCGGACGAGTAACACGGGAACATATTTTCCCGTGTTTACCGTAGGGCATTTCCCACAAAAAACTCAACTAATTGATTTTAAACGATTTTTAAAAGTTGGCACGGCTTCTGCTATCTCTATGGCATAACAAGAACAAAAAGCGCCAAACCTAATAAAAATAAGACGAAACGACTCTGACATAACAAAAACAACACGGCAGAGACGCAGCTAACAGATTTTTTTGGAGAAGATGTGCTTCGCAGGGTACGGCATGCCGAAACCCGCAACCGGATAGAGAAAAATAAAACTACCTCAGGTAGCTACCCACTGGTTGGATCGTGTACGAAGAAGCAGATCAGCGCTCAAAAAAATACGTTTGCTCTTGACCCTGGATGGGGTCGCCAAAAACAGCGGTAAAGGGTAACGGTTGCCAAAAACAACAATAGACCGCCCCTCAATAATAAAAAAAGAGCACGTAACAACAAATTAAAGGGGACCTTCGGGTCCCCTTTGTGCTGTCTGGGATTACGCAATTTAAACTGTGGGAGGGGCTTGCTCCCTCCCCCCACAAGTTTTCAGCGAAACGACTAAGACTGCGTTCGCAGCTCTTCGATCGAGATCTCGCGCATGCGGAATTTCTGGATCTTGCCGGTGACCGTCATCGGGAATTCATCCACGAACTTGAAATGCTTGGGCGTCTTGAAGTGCGCGATACGCCCCTTGCACCACGTGTGCAACTCCAGCGCGCTGGCCACATGCCCGGGGTGACACTTGACCCAGGCAACAATCTCTTCGCCATAACGCTCATCCGGAATACCAATGACCTGCACATCGGCCACCGCCGGGTGCGTGAAGAAAAACTCTTCCAGCTCGCGCGGGTACACGTTCTCGCCACCGCGAATGATCATGTCCTTGTTGCGCCCGACGATGCACACGTAGCCGTGCTCGTCCATGGTCGCCAGGTCACCGGTATGCATCCAGCCGGCGTCGTCGATTGCGTCGCGGGTGCCGTCGGGGTTGTTCCAGTAACCGAGCATCACGCTGTAGCCACGGGTACACAGCTCACCGATCTCGCCACGCGCGACGGTGTGACCGGCGAGGTCGACGATCTTGCTTTCCAATTGCGGCTGGGTGCGGCCGACCGTGGTGACGCGGCGCTCCAGGTCGTCATCGGGGCCGGTCTGCAGGGACACCGGGCTGGTTTCGGTCATGCCGTAGGCAATCTGCACTTCGCTCATGTGCATTTCGCCGATGACCCGGCGCATCACTTCGATCGGGCAGGTGGCACCGGCCATGATCCCGGTGCGCAGGCTGGACAGGTCGAACTCGCCGCGTTGCGGATGGTCGAGCATGGCGATAAACATGGTCGGCACGCCGTACAGGGCGGTGGCGCGTTCTTCGGCGACGGCGGCCAGGGTCAGCAGCGGGTCGAAGCCGTCGTTCGGGTAAATCATGGTGGTGCCGTGGGTGATGCAGCCCAGGTTGCCCATCACCATGCCGAAACAGTGATACAGCGGCACGGGGATCACCAGGCGGTCCTGCGCGGTCAAGCCCAGGCTTTCGCCGACCATGTAGCCGTTGTTGAGGATATTGAGATGACTAAGGGTGGCGCCCTTGGGGAAGCCGGTGGTGCCGGAGGTGTACTGGATATTGACGGCCTGGTCGAAGTGCAGGCTGGCTTGGCGCGCGATCAATCGCTCAGGCGGGATGCCCGCACCAAGGGCCGCCAGTTGCGACCAGGGCAAAAAGCCCGTGGGCGGGCGCGGCGCAAGGCTGATCACGCCGCGCAGGTCCGCCAGTTTTTCGCAGTTCAAGCGGCCGACGGGTTGCTCCGCCAGCTCGGGCAGCAGTTCCTGCAACATCGCGTGGTAATCGGAGGTCTTGAACGAACCGGCACACACCAGCCATTGGCAGCCGGATTGCTTGAGCACGTATTCCAGCTCAGTGCTGCGATAGGCCGGATTGATATTGACCAGGATCACCCCGAGCTTGGCGCTGGCCAGCTGGCTGATGCACCACTCGGCGCAGTTCGGCGCCCAGATGCCCAGGCGGTCGCCGCGCTGCAGGCCCAACGCCAGCAGCGCGCGGGCGTGCAGGTCAACGGTCTCAGCCAGTTGCTGCCAGGTGTAGCGGCATTGCTGGTGACGCACCACCAAGGCTTCCCCATCGGGAGACTGCGCAACCGTGTGATCGAAGGCCTGACCGATCGTCATGGCCAACAAGGTCTTGTCCTGAGAGCCACGGCTGTAGCTCTGATTCGGTTGATCCATAACGACCCCTGTTGTCTTTTTTGTAGGTTGACGTAAACGTAAACTACGATTGACAGCGCCGCAACGCAAGCTTACGTTAACGTAAAGGTGAGCATCCCCTCCCCCGGTGCCGTCACCCCACAACAACAAAGCTCAATAAAGGTGCCTGTCCATGAGTTACCCCTCCCTGAACTTCGCCCTCGGCGAAACCATCGACATGCTGCGCGACCAAGTGCAGTCCTTCGTGGCCAAGGAGATTTCTCCGCGCGCGGCACAAATCGACATCGACAACCTGTTCCCCGCCGACCTGTGGCGCAAGTTCGGTGACATGGGCCTGCTGGGCATTACCGTGGCCGAAGAATACGGCGGTGCCGGCCTGGGCTACCTGGCCCATGTGGTGGCCATGGAAGAGATCAGCCGTGGTTCGGCGTCGGTGGCGTTGTCCTACGGCGCCCACTCCAACCTCTGCGTGAACCAGATCAACCGCAACGGCAGCCATGAACAGAAACTCAAGTACCTGCCGAAGCTGATCAGCGGCGAACACGTCGGCGCCCTGGCCATGAGCGAGCCGAATGCCGGCTCCGACGTGGTCTCGATGAAACTGCGCGCCGACAAGCGCGGCGACCACTACGTGCTCAACGGCAGCAAGACCTGGATCACCAACGGCCCCGACGCCAGCACCTACGTGATCTACGCCAAGACCGACCTGGACAAAGGCGCCCACGGCATCACGGCGTTCATCGTCGAGCGCGACTGGAAAGGCTTCAGCCGCAGTAACAAGTTCGACAAGCTGGGCATGCGCGGCTCCAACACCTGCGAGCTGTTCTTCGATGACGTGGAAGTGCCGGAGGACAACATCCTCGGCGTGCTCAACGGCGGCGTCAAAGTGCTGATGAGCGGCCTGGACTACGAACGCGTCGTACTGTCCGGCGGCCCGACCGGGATCATGCAAGCCTGCATGGACCTGATCGTGCCGTACATCCACGACCGCAAGCAGTTCGGCCAGAGCATCGGCGAATTCCAGCTGATCCAGGGCAAGGTCGCCGACATGTACACCCAGCTCAACGCCAGCCGCGCCTACCTGTACGCGGTGGCCCAGGCCTGCGAGCGCGGCGAAACCACGCGCAAGGACGCGGCCGGGGTGATCCTCTACAGCGCCGAACGCGCCACGCAAATGGCCCTCGACGCGATCCAGATCCTGGGCGGCAATGGCTACATCAATGAATTCCCCGCTGGACGCCTGCTGCGCGACGCCAAGCTGTACGAAATCGGCGCCGGCACCAGTGAGATCCGGCGCATGTTGATCGGTCGCGAACTCTTCAACGAAACCCGCTGAAGGAGCGCGCCATGGCCACCTTGCACACCCTGCTCAACCCGCGCTCGGCGGAGTTCGCCGCCAACAGCGCGGCGATGCGCCAACAGGTCGACGCCCTGCACACCCTGCTCGCCCAGGTGCAGCAAGGCGGCGGCGCCAAGGCCCAGGAGCGCCACACCTCGCGCGGCAAACTGCTGCCACGCGAGCGGATCAACCGCTTGCTCGACCCAGGCTCGCCGTTCCTGGAACTCAGCCAACTGGCCGCTCATCAGGTGTATGGCGAAGACGTGCCGGCCGCCGGAGTGATTGTCGGGATCGGCCGCGTGGAAGGCGTCGAATGCATGATCGTCGCCAACGACGCCACGGTGAAAGGCGGCTCCTACTACCCGCTGACGGTCAAGAAACACCTGCGCGCGCAGACCATCGCCGAACAGAACCGCCTGCCATGCATCTACCTGGTGGATTCCGGCGGCGCCAACCTGCCGCGCCAGGATGAGGTCTTCCCCGACCGCGAGCACTTCGGGCGGATCTTCTTCAACCAGGCCAACATGAGCGCCCAGGGCATCCCGCAGATTGCGGTGGTGATGGGCTCGTGTACCGCCGGCGGCGCCTATGTGCCAGCGATGGCGGACGAAGCAATCATGGTGCGCCAGCAAGCCACCATCTTCCTCGCCGGCCCGCCGCTGGTGAAGGCCGCCACCGGTGAAGTGGTCAGCGCCGAAGACCTCGGCGGTGCCGACGTACACTGCAAGATCTCCGGCGTGGCCGACCACTATGCCGACAGCGATGAACACGCCCTGGCCCTGGCCCGGCGCAGCGTGGCCAACCTCAACTGGCGCAAACAAGGCCAGTTGCTGCAACGCACGCCAGTGGCGCCGCTGTACAGCGGCGAAGAGTTGTACGGCGTGATCCCGGCCGATGCCAAGCAGCCGTTCGATGTGCGCGAAGTGATTGCGCGACTGGTGGACGGCTCGGTGTTCGATGAGTTCAAGGCGCTGTTCGGCACCACCCTGGTCTGCGGCTTTGCACACTTGCACGGCTACCCGATAGCGATCCTGGCCAACAACGGGATTCTGTTCGCCGAAGCCGCGCAAAAAGGCGCGCACTTCATCGAGCTTGCGTGTCAGCGCGGGATTCCGTTGCTGTTCCTGCAAAACATCACCGGTTTTATGGTCGGCCAGAAGTACGAGGCCGGCGGTATCGCCAAGCACGGCGCCAAGCTGGTCACGGCGGTGGCCTGCGCCAAGGTGCCGAAATTCACCGTGATCATCGGCGGCAGTTTTGGCGCGGGTAACTACGGCATGTGCGGCCGCGCCTACGACCCGCGTTTTTTGTGGATGTGGCCCAACGCGCGCATCGGCGTGATGGGCGCCGAACAGGCGGCCGGCGTGTTGGTGCAGGTCAAGCGCGAGCAGGCCGAACGCGCCGGCAACGGCTTCAGCGCGCAAGAGGAAGCGGCGATCAAACAGCCGATCCTCGACCAGTACGAAACCCAGGGCCACCCGTATTACTCCAGCGCACGCCTGTGGGATGACGGCGTCATCGACCCGTTGCAGACCCGCGACGTGCTGGCCCTGGCCCTGTCTGCCGCACTGAACGCCCCCATCGAGCCGAGCCGCTTCGGCGTGTTCCGCATGTAAATGGAGCTGTACCCCATGAACGATTTCAACACCCTCGAACTGATCACCGACAGCCGTGGTTTCGCCACGCTGTGGCTCAGTCGCGAAGCCAAGCACAACGCCTTCAACGCCGAAATGATCCGCGAACTGATCATCGCCCTCGACCAGGTGCAGGGCAATGCGTCGCTGCGCTTTCTGGTCCTGCGCGGGCGCGGCAAACACTTCAGCGCCGGCGCCGACCTGGCCTGGATGCAACAGTCGGCCGAACTGGATTACGCCACCAACCTCGACGACGCACGCGAACTGGCGGAGCTGATGTACAACCTGGCCAAGCTGAAAATCCCGACGCTGGCAGTGGTGCAAGGCGCAGCCTACGGTGGCGCGCTGGGCCTGATCAGTTGCTGCGACATGGCGATCGGGGCCGATGACGCGCAGTTCTGCCTGTCGGAAGTACGCATCGGTTTGGCGCCTGCGGTGATCAGCCCGTTTGTGGTGCAAGCCATCGGGGAACGCGCGGCGCGGCGTTATGCGCTCACGGCCGAACGCTTTGGCGGCGAACGCGCGCGCGACATCGGCCTGCTGGCGGAAAGCTATCCGGCCGAAACCCTGGATCAACAGGTCGACCACTGGATTGCCAACCTCCTGCAAAACAGCCCGGCAGCGATGCGTGCAAGCAAGGATCTGCTGCGCGAAGTCGGTAACGGCGCCCTCACCCCGGCGCTGCGGCGCTATTGCGAAAATGCCATCGCCCGGATCCGCGTCAGCGCCGAAGGCCAGGAAGGTTTACGCGCATTCCTGCAAAAACGCCCGCCCAGTTGGCAGTCGCAGGAGCCACGCTCATGAGCACACTGACCACCGTACTGGTGGCCAACCGTGGCGAAATTGCCTGCCGCGTGATGCGTACCGCCAAGGCGATGGGGTTGACCACCGTGGCGGTCCATAGCGCCACCGATCGCGATGCGCGCCATAGCCGCGAAGCCGATATCCGCGTCGACCTGGGCGGCAGCAAAGCGACCGACAGTTACCTGCAAATCGACAAACTGATCGCCGCCGCCCAGGCCAGCGGCGCCCAGGCGATTCATCCGGGCTACGGCTTCCTTTCCGAAAACGCCGGTTTTGCCCGTGCCGTCGAGGCGGCCGGGCTGATCTTCCTCGGCCCGCCCGCCTCGGCAATCGACGCCATGGGCAGCAAGTCCGCCGCCAAGTCACTGATGGAAACCGCCGGCGTGCCGCTGGTGCCGGGCTACCACGGCGAAGCTCAGGACCTGGACACCTTCCGTGCCGCCTGCGCGCGCATCGGCTACCCGGTGCTGCTCAAGGCCACGGCCGGTGGCGGCGGCAAGGGCATGAAAGTGGTCGAGGACGTCAGTCAACTGGCCGAAGCCCTGGCTTCCGCCCAGCGTGAGGCGCTGTCGTCCTTCGGCAACGCGCAGATGCTGGTGGAGAAGTACTTGCTCAAGCCACGCCATGTGGAGATCCAGGTATTTGCCGATCAGCAGGGGCACTGCCTGTACCTCAACGAGCGCGATTGTTCGATCCAGCGGCGCCACCAAAAAGTCGTCGAGGAAGCCCCGGCGCCCGGCTTGAGCGGCGACCAGCGCCGGGCGATGGGTGAAGCCGCGGTGCGTGCGGCCCAGGCCATCGGTTATGTGGGCGCGGGCACGGTGGAGTTTTTGCTGGATGCCCGTGGCGAGTTTTTCTTTATGGAGATGAACACGCGGCTGCAAGTGGAGCACCCGGTGACCGAGGCGATTACCGGCCTCGACCTGGTGGCCTGGCAGATTCGCGTGGCCCAGGGCGAAGCGCTGCCGATCACCCAGGCGCAGGTGCCGTTGATCGGCCATGCGATCGAGGTGCGCTTGTATGCCGAAGACCCGGCCAATGATTTCCTCCCCGCGACCGGCCACCTGACGCTGTACCGCGAGTCCGCACCCGGCCCGGGCCGCCGCGTGGACAGCGGCGTCGAGCAAGGCGACAGCGTTTCGCCCTTCTACGACCCGATGCTCGGCAAGCTGATTGCCTGGGGCGAGGACCGCGAACAAGCGCGGCTGCGGCTGTTGAGCATGCTCGACGAGTTCGCCGTCGGCGGACTCAAGACCAACCTGGGCTTTGTGCGACGCATCATCGCCCATCCGGCGTTTGCCGCCGCCGAGCTGGATACCGGCTTTATTCCGCGCTATCAGGACGAACTGCTGCCGCTGCCCGGAGCGTTGAGCGACGAATTCTGGCAGGCCGCGGGTTCGGCCTTCATGCAGAGCCTGCCGGCCGGCGACGGGCCGTGGGCAGACACTCGCGGCTTTCGCGCAGGGCTGCCCGCCGAAGTCTCACTGCACTTGAGCTGCAACGGCCAGGATCGCCTGGTGACGTTGGCGCAACACACGCCGCGACTGCAAGGCGAACAGCTGCTGATCGACCATCAGGGCGTGCGCCGTGCCCATCTGGCCGTGCGTAGCGCAGGCACGCTGTTCCTGCGCTGGGAGGGCGACATGCATGCCGTCAGCCTGTTCGATCCGATTGCGGCAGTCGAAGCCAACCAATCCCACCAAGGCGGCCTCACCGCGCCGATGAACGGCAGCATCGTGCGGGTGCTGGTGGATGTCGGCCAGACCGTCGAAGCCGGCACGCAGTTGGTGGTGCTGGAGGCGATGAAGATGGAACACAGCATCCGCGCGCCCCAGGCCGGCGTGGTCAAGGCACTGTTCTGCCAGGAAGGCGAAATGGTTGCCGAAGGTTGCGCGCTGGTCGAGCTTGAACCCGCGGACTAGAACTTCGCCGTGGCCTGCACGACGACGCCGAGGATGCGGCAATCGTCGCTGAACAGGCGCTTGGGGTAAGTCGGATTGAGCGGCACCAGGTACAGTTGGCCGCTCTCTTCGCGCAACTGGCGGAAGGTCGCCTGCGGGCTGTGCGCCCACTGCGCGACCACCAGCTTGCCGGGTTCGGCGTCGATGGCCGGGTCCACCAGGATCATCATCCCGGCACCGATGCTCAGGCCACTGGGCGCGGTCATCGCGTCGCCGACCACGGGCAGCCAGTAAGCCTCGCCCTGGGCATGGTAGTCCGTCAGTTCGAAGCGCGCCGCGCCGTAGGCCGGGCGCTCTTCGCGAAGTTCGCACACGCCTTTCCAATCGCTGACCGGGTAGCGGAAGTACGGGTTGTAGTGTGGTGGCCCAACCGGCAGCGCATCGGCCTTGCGACGAATATCCAGCGCGACTTCCAGGGAGCCCAGCCCCAGCGCTTCCAGCACCCGGTTCATGTCCGCCAGGCTTGGCACCCGGCGCTTGTTCAGCCAATGCCCGACACCGCCCTGGGACATGCCCAGGCGTTCGGCCAGTTCATCCTGCGTGACCTTGCGGTCTTTCATGTTGGCCCTGACCAACGCGATCCATTTATCCATGGGGCCTGACAATACGTCGCGTATTTTTCAGGGCAATAAACAGTTTGTAGTAATCCATAAAACGACATAAATACGATACGTACTATCATCGGGTATCAGCGTTTCGACACCCAACCCGAGTACCGCCCTATGACGACAAGCCCGTATCGCCTGCCCTGCGAACCCGAATCCCATGAGCTGCTCGACATGCGCAGCAGCGGCGCCGCCCAACGTGCGCTGGATTACTATTTGAAAGAAGAGATGTGCGCCTCGGCCCCGAACGACGCCTTCTTCAGCATCAAGCCCGGTGTCAGCCCGGAGGAAGCCCTGGTGCATGCCTCGGACCTGTTGCGCAGCGCGGCTGCCACAGCCTACGAATCGGCGAGCAGCCATCAAGGCAACCAGCGTGACCTGGCATTTTCAGTGGTGTATTTGATTGATATGGCGAAGGCGATGGTGGAGCGATCGTTGCAGGCGCCGCAGGCTCAGGACGGTGCATGAGCCACGCGAAAGAAAAATATTTCTATCCCACGGATAAAAACATTTGACTTGCAAATGATAATGATTATTATTGGACCAAGCTGATCGCGAGATCAGTCGATAGACCAAGGGACCTTAGGTCGGACTCTTGGAATATCTCCTCATCAGGCTAATCACGGTTTTTGACCCGGCTCTTTGGCCGGGTCTTTTTTTTGCCAGTGTTTCTGGCTTGGCTTCAGGCTAATGAAGACTGTGTGTTGCTTGATGGCACGCATGATAGCAAAAGACCATCGTCAAAAGAAAGTCGGGCGACCGCTCTGGCTCAGACCTTTGCGAAATAGCACTTGAGAATCAATCTCATAGATTCTAAGCTGCTGCGGCGTCAAGGATGACGCCCCCCTCCTCCCGCAACAATTTTGCATCCGGATTTTGCCCGGCCTCTGTGTAAGATAACCGCCACAACACTCATACTCAGGCAGCCAGACTATGACCGTGGCCTTGACCTCCATCAAAATCAGCACCAACTTCGACAGCGGCAACATCCAGGTTCTGGATGCCAGCGATGCCTATCACTTGTTGCTGGCAATCAAACCCGATACCCGCAGTCACCATTTCCAATGGTTCCACTTCAAGGCCGAAGGCATGCACGTGGGCCACACCCACACCTTCCGCCTGAGCAATGCCGGGCAATCGTCCTATAAACACGCCTGGAGCGGCTACAGCGCCGTGGCGTCGTATGACCACGTCAATTGGTTCCGGGTGCCTACGCGTTTCGACGGCGAAACCCTGCACATCAGTCTCGAAACCCGTGAGAAACACGCCTGGTTTGCCTACTTCGAACCCTACAGCCGCGAGCGCCACGACTGGCTCATCGACCAGGCGCTGAACCATGCCGGCACCCGCTTGCTGGCCACCGGTAAAAGTGTCGAAGGCCGCGATATCCAACTGTTGCGCCGTGGCAAAGGTGGCGAAGGTCGGCGCAAGGTGTGGATCATCGCCCAGCAGCACCCCGGCGAGCACATGGCCGAATGGTTTATGGAAGGCATCATCGAACGCCTGCAGCAGGACGGCGACGCCGAGCTGAAAAAGCTGTTGGCCGTCGCCGACCTGTACCTGGTACCGAACATGAACCCCGACGGCGCGTTTCACGGCCACCTGCGCACCAACGCCATGGGCCAGGACCTCAATCGCGCCTGGCAGAGCGCCAGCCAGGAGATCAGCCCGGAAGTGCTGTTCGTCCAGACGCAAATGGAAAAGTATGGCGTCGACCTGTTCCTCGATATCCACGGTGACGAAGAAATCCCCTACGTATTCGCCGCCGCCTGCGAAGGCAACCCCGGTTACACCCCGCGTATCGAAGCCCTGGAAAAGCACTTTCGCAGCCACCTGAGCGCCTTGACCCGTGACTTCCAGACCACCCACGGCTACACCCGCGACCTGCCGGGCGAAGCCAATATGACCCTGGCCTGCAATGCCGTCGGTGAGAAGTACGACTGCCTGTCGCTGACCCTGGAGATGCCCTTCAAGGACAACGACGACGCGCCCAACCCGAACACCGGCTGGTCGGGCAAACGCTCGATGCAGTTGGGCAAGGATGTGTTGAGCAGCGTGGCCGATATCGTCGGCCTGTTGCGCTGAATGTGGCGAGCGTGCTCGCCACACGGATCAAGCGCGGGCCTCAGTCCTGGGTGCCCGTCATGCTCTGCAGCACGCCGTCACGGCGAATCAACCCATGGAACAGCGCCGCCGCCAGGTGCAACAACACCGTGAAAAACAGCACGTAGGCGAGATAACCATGGGCCTTGCGCAGCACCGCGAACAGCGGTGCGTTGGCCGACACCAGCGCCGGCAGTTGCACCGAATGGCTGAGCATCACCGGGTCGCCCGCCGCCGAAATCATCGCCCAGCCGAGCAGCGGCAACACCAGCATCAAGGCATACAGCAGCCAATGGGAGGCCTTGGCCGCCAACACTTGCCATCGCGGCAAATCGCCAGGCAACGGCGGTTGGCGCGTGGAAAAACGCACCGCCAAACGCACGATCACCAACGCCAGGATCGCAATACCCAGCGGCTTGTGCAGGTGGATCAACCATTCATGCCGTTCGGAAACCGACGCTGCCAGGCCCGCGCCGATAAACAGCATGGCGATGATCATCAGCGCCATCAGCCAGTGCAGCAGGCGCGCCAGGGGGGCGAAAAACCGTGGTTGGGCATTCATGGCTTCGACTCCTGAGGGGGGCGGTGCAACGGGCTGACTTCTGCGGCGCGGCGCAGGTAGGAACTGGCGTAGGCGGCCGAACGCGCGGCCAATAGCGGGTCATTCGAAGCCTCGATGCCGCTTGGCAGAATCAGCGGATCGAAGTTGATGTCGCGGCAATCGCCGTCTGCTTGCGCTTGGCTGCTTTGCAGCACCAGGGTGCCGGCGTTGAGTATTTTGTGTTCGCCGATCCAGGGTTTGCTTGCATCGTCGAGCGGATCGCCGGGGTTGGCCAGGGTCAGGTTCAACTGCCAACGCAGCGGTCCGGAAGCCAAGCGTTGCACCAGGTCTTTTTCCAGGAAGTCACTGCCGGCTGGCGCGGTATCGCCCACAGCATCCTGACTTTGCGCGACAACCGCCCAACGCACGGCCTGGCGCTTGCCATCGGCGCCCACCAGGAAAAACGCGTTGATGCCGTTGTAGGTTTCCGTCGCATAGCTGGCGGATGGCTTGGCCGTCTTGACCCACGCCAGGAACGGCGCGGCCTCGGGATGGGCCGCAAAGAACGCCGGCATATTCGCCGGGTTGGGCTTGCCGGTGGCCGGATCGGGCGCGCCGGCCTTGAGCAGTTGGTAGAACGCCTCGGGGGTGCCCACCGGAAACACCGGCATGCTGTTCATCCCGGTGCGCCACTGCTGGCCGTTGGCCTGGCTGAATTGCACGGCAAAACTGCGGATCGGCACACTGCTGTCCGGCGCGTAGGGGTTACCGCTGGGCAAGGCAAACCGGCCGATCAATGGGGTCCTGGCCGCATTGAATACCTGGGCACTGGAGTAGGCACGCGCCTCGGCGCTGCTCTCGAAGTACCCCGCGACACACACGCCCTTGGCATGGTTGCGCCGAAACCCCGGGTGGATGCCGTTATTGGTTTCCAGGGCATTGACCAGGGTTTTGGGCTGCAGGCGTTGTGGGTCGAAGGTGCCGTTGACGTAGGCAAACGCCCCGGCGACAGCCGCTACCACGCCACCGATACACGCCAGCCTGATCGCCAGGCTGGCCGTGCTGAGTGGCGGACGGGGCGGTGATGAGTGATCTACCATGAAAAGCTCCAGGGCACATGGCCAAGGGGAAATTGAGCTATGAGACGAATCCCATGTAGGTTTATTCCTCCTTCACTGTAGTTTTTTTCAGAGCAGCCCAGCGCCGAGTCCTTGGCCCTCCTACACCCGATTAAACGCGGCCGGTCGCTTGTCGAGAAACGCCTGCATGCCCTCCTGCTGATCGGGCGTGGCGAACAGACTGTGGAACAGTCGGCGTTCCAGCCGCACGCCCTCGTGCAGCCCGAGCTGCAGGGATTGCTCGACCGCCTCGCGCGCCGCCCGGGTGGCCAGGCGAGAAAAATCGGCGATTTGCGCGGCCACCGCCAGCGTCTGCTCCAGCAAGCTCGCCGCCGGATAGACACGCGACACCAACCCGGCCTGTTCAGCCTCATGAGCCGTCATCGGCCGCCCGGTCAGCACCAGATCCATGGTCTTGGCCTTGCCGATCAAGCCTGTCAGACGTTGGGTCGCCCCCATGCCAGGGATCACGCCGAGCTTGATCTCCGGCTGGGCAAAGGCGGCGCTATCGGCGGCAAAGATCATGTCGCACATCAGCGCCAGTTCGCACCCTCCGCCGAAGGCGTAACCGTTGACGGCGGCGATGGTCGGCGTGCGCAGGCGGGTAAATGCCTCCCAGCCGACGAAGTAATCCTCGTTGAGCATGTCCTGATAGGTCTTGCCGCTCATCTCCTTGATATCGGCTCCGGCGGCAAAATACTGCGCACCGCCAGTGATGACAAAACACCCGACCTGAGGGTCCTGGTCCAGGGCCTCCAGACAGGAAACCAGCTCGGTCATCAGCGCCGAGTTCAGCGCATTCTTGACCTGGGGACGATTGAGTCTGACCAGGACCACCCGACCCTGACGCTCGATCACTACATTCATAGGCACCTCCATTGATTGATATCGTTTAATGAACACACGCACTTCACGAATCCCAGATCGCGCCATAGGCGGGTATCCCCCGGGCTTCCAGCTCTTGCACGACCTGCTGCGTCAGTCGTTGGTTGGCGATACAGATCACGGCCTCCGCGCCACAGGCTTGCACCGCGCCGTAGGCCAACTGCACCAGGTCAGGTTTGCCGCGCTCATCGGTGTCCCAGATCAACGCGTCGGGCTGGGCACCCAGGATCTCGTCGACCCATTCGTCGCCGTAGGTCTTGCGCGGGCTGCGGGTCGACCAGATCAGCTGGATCGGCAGCCGCGCCGCGAGTAAATGCGGCATGACCGGGCCGATCCCGCTGCCGGTGGCGACGTACACCACCGACTTGAACAGGGTTTCCACATGGGCCACGCCAGCGGTGGTGATGCCCTTGACCCACACATGGCGCGGCAGGTCCTCGATAAACCGCCCCGTCCAATCCCCTGCGCGGGAAATGGTCAGCCGAAACCCGGTTTGGCCCGGTGTGGGGATGTTGGCAAACGAGTGCCACTCCAACAGCGGATGTCGGCTGATCGCGGTCGACGAACCGGCGAATGGTGTGGTGTGGGTAAAGCGCGTAATCACCGCATGCCCGGAAGGCCGCGTGTGCTCAACGGCGACCTTGCGCAGCCGCAGCCAGGGCAGCGCGATGCTCAGCGTCAACAGCACCAGCATCCAGAACGCGCCACTGTGCAGCAGGCTCGCACCGCGTTCGACGGACGCCAGCAAGGTCTGCGCCCAAAACAACAGCAACGCGGCCCACCCCGCAAACCGATGAACCCGCTCGAAGCCATTGTGAAATCGCCCCCGGATGCGCGGTTGCGCCATGCCCACCATCAACAGCAACACGCCGAGCAGCGTCGCGCCAAGCCACAACCCGGTGGACGAAACGCTGCCCGGCCGCTGCAGATAGTCCGTGGCCTGCACACCGACCCACCCCGCGAACCAGCCCGTGGCCGCCAGCGCCGCGCCACTGTGCAGCCCGCCGACGTGGTACACCTTGGCCGCGCTGCGCCGCACACGCAGCGGCCAGGTGACGGGGATGCGCGTCGCCAGCCAGAACAACGCATTGATCAGGTATTGCTGGCGAATCAGGATGGCCAGCGACAGGTTGATCAGCACCAGCGACGACAACGTCTGGGCGCTGACGCCCTGCAGGCCGACGCCCAGCACCGCAAACGCCAGGTTGCTGAGCAACACCAACGCCGCCAGGCGGTTGTAGTAGGAAAACACCGGCAACGCCGTCCAGCGCCGCCAAAGCGCCGGTTTGGGCGGCACCACGGTTTGGCTCAGGGCATCAAGCATGGCCGGGCTCCTGCACCGCGAACGCCTGCACGGCCACCCACCTTTCACGCGCCCGTTGCAGCAACAGCGCCTTGTCGATCTTGCCGCGGGCGGTCAGTGGAAAATGCTCCACTGCGTCGATCAGCGCCGGCACGCAGTAGTAGGCCAGGCGCTGCTCGCATTGGCGTCGGCAGGACGCCACGTCGGCGCTGGCCGGCGAAACAAAGGCGACCAAGGTGCGGCTGTCGAGTTTTAGCGTGACGGCTCGCGTGCAGCCATCGCCGGCTTCCAGGGCACTGGACACCGCGTCCAGCTCCACCCGGAACCCGCGGACTTTCACTTGGTCATCGACGCGCCCCAGGTGCTCGAGTTGCCCGTCGGCCGTCCAGCGTCCCAGGTCGCGTGTGCGGAACATCATGGCGTCGCCGCCCACAAAGGGGTCCGGGCGGTACCGTTCGTGGGTCAATGCGCGGTTGTTCAGGTAGCCCGCCGTTACCCCGGCGCCGCCCGCCCACATTTCCCCGGCTTGCCCCGCCTCACAGGGGCGGCCCTGTTCGTCGAGCACATACACGCTGTTGTTGGGGGTCGGCTGGCCGATGGTCAATGGGGTGCCAGGCACATGCCGATGCAGCGTATTGACGATGGTGGTTTCGGTGGGGCCGCAGCCGTTGTAGAACGTGCAATGCGCCGCCCAACGCTCGGCCAGGGCCTGGGAACAGGGTTCTCCGGCGACCGCGACCACCTGGAGATCGGGGCACTGCCGAGGATCGAGGCCGGCCAGGATCGAAGGGGTTGCGATCAACACATGGCACTGTGCAGCGGTCTGCGCAATGGCTTTGCCGCGAATCAGCAACGTCGCGCCATGGGCCAGGCAGCCGAGTATTTCCCAGGCCGCCATGTCGAAGCCGATATTGAGGATCTGCCCGACGTTGCGGCCCGGCGCCATGCCCATCCGCCCGGGCTGCGTCAACAGGATGTTGCATACGTTACGGTGACTGACACACACGCCGTTGGGGCGCCCCGTGGTGCCGGACGTGAACAGCACGAAACACAAGTCGTGGGTGTCGACGACGGCGCCCACCGGCTTATTGTCCTGGGTGATCCAGGGCACTTCGGCCAGGAACGTGTCCAGGCACAAGCTGCGATGGGCGGCGTCTGACGGGATGCGATCCGCCAGGTGCGACAGGGTCAGAATCAGCGGGCTGGTCAATGACTCGAGGACCATGGCCAGTTGCAGGGGCGGGACGATTCTGGCGTCCTGCGGCACATACGCGGCGCCGACCTTCAACACGGCCAACAGGCCCACCAGCATGGGGATCGAACGCTCGACGAACAGCGCCACAGTGTCGCCGCGTTTGACGCCCTGCTCGATCAAGCCCGCGGCCAAACGATTGGCTTGGCGGTTGAGTTGTTCATAACTGATGCGCTGCCCCGCACACACTGCCGCCGTCGCATGCGGCGCCAGCGCCGCTTGCGCTTCGATGGCGTGGTGGATACAGGCGGCGCTCGGCGGGGTCGATGGGCCAAAGCCCCATTGCTCAACCAAGGCGCGCTGCAGGACAGGCAGAGGCGCCAGCATGGGCGGGGAAAAAAGCGGTTTTTCGGTCGGTGAAAACATCATGGATACACCCTCATCGGTTGACTGCCGAAAAATGGCTGGCAGGTACGAGGGTGGATTGAGGTACGAGCCTGCGATTACAGGCGCTCAGGCTTTACAGAAACTTCTCACCGACACGCGTAAAGTTTCTTTTCATCGCGAGTGGAATAACCTACAGGGAGCAGCGTCTACCTGCACACAACCGGTTAGACTCGACTCCCCATGCATGAACTCGACGAACAGTTACGTGAACTCATCCCCAGGCTGCGGCGCTTTGCCCTGTCCCTGAGCCGTAACGCCAGCAGCGCCGACGACCTGGTGCAATCGACCCTGGAACGGGCGATCACCCGCTGGGCCGACAAAACCGTCGACGGCGACCTGCGCGCCTGGCTGTTCTCGATCCTCTACCGGCAGTTCCTCGATGCCCATCGGCGCACCCGGCGCTATGCGCGCATGCTCGAGTTCTTCACCGGCCGCGACGATGTGCAGCCGTCGGTCGAACGCACGGTAATCGCCCAGTCGACCCTGCAAGCCTTCGACCGGCTCAACAGCGAACAGCGCGCCCTGCTGTTGTGGGTGTCGGTCGAAGGCTTGAGCTACAAGGAAGTCGCGCAGATTCTCGACGTGCCCATCGGCACTGTGATGTCGCGTCTGTCCAGGGCGCGCCAAGCCCTGCGTCAACTCAGCGATGGCGAAATGACCAGCCCTTCCCTGCGGATACTCAAATGATCAGCCTGCCCCCCAGCGAACGCGATTTGCATGCCTACGTCGACCAGCAACTGCCGGAGAGCGATCGACGCGTGCTGGAAACCTACTTGGCCGCCCACCCCGAGGTCGCCGCCCAGGTGCATGCCTGGCAGCAGGACGCGCACGTATTGCGCGCCGCCTTGAGTGGCGCGTTGCAGCAGCCGGCCAACCCGGCCCTGGACCCGGCGCTGATCCGCCAGCGCATCAAGCAGCAGTCGCGCCGCCATTTCGCCACGGCGGCGGTGTTGCTGATGGCGGTCAGCCTCGGCGGCCTGGGTGGCTGGCAGGCGCGCGAAGCCACGCAACCGCCCATGCTGCCCATGGCCGATGCCATGCAGGCTTACCGCCTGTTTGCCCAGGACGGTGTGCTGCCCGCCGACTATCACGCCCAGGGCAACGCCACGATGCAAACCTGGCTCGACCGCTATTTCAACCAGGCCCAGCGTCTACCCGACTTGAGCCAGGCGGGTTTCACCGCCGTCAGCGGGCGCTTGCTCAGCACCGAACAAGGCGCAGCGGCGATGGTGCTGTACGAGGATCGGCAAGGCCGGCACATCAGTTTCTACATCCGCCCGCCGGGCCCGGAAAATAACTTCCTGCCCCGCGGCAGCCGCAGCGCCGATGGTTTGCTCGCCGAGTACTGGTCCGGAGGCGGGTACAACTACGCAATGGTCAGCCCGCAGGGGCTGCCGACCACGCCGCTGCTGCAGTTCTGAAGCCCACGCCCCGTAAAGGCCATGCGTTTTCGAGATGGCTGGCGGCGCGCTTCGCTATTGGTCAAATCCCGATTGTCGCCCTAAAGTGAGCGACCACCGCACACAGAGTGACTCCCCTTGGCGCCGCGTTCCCTGATCCGTCGTTTGCTCGGTAAAAAACACCCCACCCACGACGACTCCCCCATCCCCACCTTCTTTCAGACCAAGGCCGAGCAGCACGGCTATACCCTCAGCGCCGCACAGGCCCGGGCGATTGCGGCGATGGCGCGCGAGACCCACCACCTGCTCGCCGGCCAGCCCACCCGCAGCCTGTATTTGCACGGGCCGGTGGGGCGCGGCAAAAGTTGGCTGCTGGACGGGTTTTTCCAGGCATTGCCGATCGCCGAAAAACAACGCGTGCATTTCCATGATTTTTTCGCCCGCCTGCACCGGGGCATGTTCGCCCACCGTCAGCACCACGACGCACTGGCGGTGACCCTGGATGCGCTGCTGGACGGCTGCCGCGTGCTGTGTTTCGACGAATTCCATGTCCACGATATCGGCGATGCGATGCTGATCAACCGCCTGTTCAAGGCGTTGTTCCAACGTCGCGTCCTGGTGCTGGTGACGTCCAATTATCCGCCGCAAGGGCTGTTGCCCAACCCGCTGTACCACGAGCGATTCAAGCCGGTGATCGACCTGATCGCGGCGCGCATGGACGTGCTGGAAGTCAGCTCGCCCAAGGACTTCCGCAGCCTGCCCCAGGCCCATGCCGAACAGCGCTTCAGCAGCGGTCGGTACGTGTGGCCGGGTACACCGGCGCAGCGAACCGCGCTCGGGCTGCCGGCCACGGATTGCCCGGCGCAGGTGCTGACGGTCGGCAACCGCCAGTTGCGCTGCCGCAGCCAGCAGGCACGGCGCATCGCCTTCACCTTCCATGACCTCTGCGAACAACTCACGGCGGTGATGGATTACCTGCTGCTGTGCCAGGACTTCGACGAGTGGATCATCGACGGGCTGCCGCACCTGGCAGACTGCCCGATCGCCGTGCAACAGCGCTTTATCAACCTGGTGGACGTGCTCTACGACCAGGATAAACAGCTGATCCTGATCGGCGCGCACCCGCTGGAGCAGGCCTTGAGCGGCCAGGCCATCGATCTGGCGCGCACCGCCAGTCGCCTGAACCAATTGCAGGCGGTCCGCCCGCAACACACGCCCGACCCGGTATCATGAGCGCCTTTTTACGCCCCCTTGCCGAGTGACCGCGCCGTTCATGAATACCCTCGCCCAACTCAAGGCCGGCCAATTGGCCGGCATCCAGCGCCTGGACCTGTCCTGTGGGCTGACCGAATTCCCCCGGGAAATCTTCGAACTGGCCGACTCACTGGAAATCCTCAACCTCAGCGGCAATGCCCTGAGCAGCCTGCCCGACGACCTGCATCGCCTGCCGCACCTGCGTGTGTTGTTCTGCTCGGACAACGCCTTTACCGAACTGCCGGCCTGCCTGGGCCAATGCGCAAAGCTGAGCATGATCGGCTTCAAGGCCAACCGCATCCGCCACGTGCCGGCCGCCGCGTTGCCGCCGCTGTTGCGCTGGTTGATCCTCACCGATAACTGCATCAGCCAACTGCCCGACGAATTGGGCGAGCGGCCGCTGCTGCAAAAACTGATGCTGGCCGGCAACCACCTGGCGCACCTGCCGCCAAGCCTGGCCAATTGTCACAACCTGGAGCTGATCCGCATCGCCTCCAACCGCCTCACCGGCCTGCCCGATTGGCTCCTGGCGCTGCCCAGCCTGACCTGGCTGGCCTACGCCGGCAACCCGGTGGAAATGGCGGCGGACGTGGCCGCCGACGATGCGACGCCTGACATTCCATGGTCGGCGCTGGAACTGGCCGAGGTGCTCGGGGAAGGCGCCTCCGGGGTGATCCGCAAGGCGCTCTGGCAGCCCTCGGCCAAGCCGGTGGCGGTCAAGCTGTACAAAGGCAGCATCACCAGCGACGGCTCACCGCTGCACGAAATGCAGGCATGCATTGCCGCCGGGTTGCACCCCAACCTGATCAAGGTGGAAGGCCGCGTGGTTGGCCACCCCGACGACCAGGCCGCGCTGGTGATGGACCTGATCGAGCCGAGCTACCGCAACCTCGCCGCCCTGCCGAGCCTGGCGTCCTGCACCCGCGACATCTACGAACCGGCTACCCGCTTCAGCCTCGCGGTGGCATTGCGCATGGCTCGCGGCATCGCCTCGGTGGGCGCGCACCTGCACCGCCATGGCATCACCCATGGCGACCTGTACGGCCACAATATCCTGTGGAACGCGGCGGGCGACTGCTTGCTCGGGGATTTCGGCGCGGCGTCGTTCCATGCCACCGCCGACACCCTGGAAACCCGGGCACTGCAACGCATTGAAGTGCGTGCGTTCGGAGTGTTGCTCGGGGAGTTGTTGCAGCGGATCGACGTAGGCTTGAGCGACACCACACGCCAGATCCTGGAAAGCTTGCAGGCGCGCTGCTGTCAGCCCGAAGTGCTGGCGCGGCCGGGCTTCGAGGAAGTCGAAGCGCTACTGCAATCTATTCCACAGCACTGAACCCAATGTGGGAAGGGGCTTGCTCCCGATGGCTGTGGCCCATTCAACATCATCGTTGACTGACACACCGCTATCGGGAGCAAGCCCCCTCCCACAGTTTTGAGCGCGTTTATTCAGGCATGGATCAGCCGGCCAGGCCGACGAACATATCCTGCACGTCGTCATGGTTGTCCAGGCCTTCGAGGAAGGCTTCGACTTCAGCCATCTGCTCGTCGGTCAACCCCGTCACCGGGTTCTTCGCGATATAGCCCAGTTTGGCCGACAGCACGGTAAAACCCTGCTCCGGCAGCGCTTTCTGCACGGCGTCGAGGTCGGTGGTTTCGGTGATGAACAGGGTGGTGCCCTCTTCTTCGCCCTCTTCGAAATCCTGGGCGCCGGCTTCAATGGCCGCCATTTCAGGATCGGCGTCCGGGCTGTCCGGCGCGGCTTCGATCAGGCCGACGTGGTTGAAGTCCCAGGCCACGGAGCCGGAAGCGCCCAGTTGGCCCTTGCGGAACGCCACGCGGATTTCCGCCACGGTGCGGTTGATGTTGTCGGTCACGCACTCAACGATCAGCGGCACCTGATGCGGGGCGAACCCTTCGTAGGTCACGCGGTGGTACTGCACGGTTTCCCCGAGCAGACCGGCGCCTTTCTTGATGGCGCGGTCCAGGGTTTCCTTGGGCATCGAGGCTTTTTTGGCCTGCTCCACCACCAGACGCAAGTGGGCGTTGGTCGCGGTGTCGGCACCGTTACGGGCAGCGATGGTGATCTCTTTCACCAGTTTGCCGAAGATCTTGCCCTTGGCATTGGCTGCCGCTTCTTTATGTTTGACTTTCCACTGTGCGCCCATGACTTGCTCTCTTCCTCATCCATCGCGCCGAGACGTCTACTGGCCGGCGCTTTGGGGGCAGAGTTTATAGGGCAAAAACGCAACGTTCCACCAAAAAACCTTCACGGCGCCAGCTCGAAAAACGCCTGAATCAAACGCAGCGACCGACGGCGCTCCATGCACCCCAACATGTGTCGGTTGAGCAGCCCCTGCCCGTGGATCGGCAGCGCACACACGCGCGGGTCCGGGCTGACCTCCATCGAGGACACCACGCCAACCCCCAACTCGGCGGCAACGGCTTCGGTCACCGCTTCACGGCTGTCCAGCTCCAGCAGCACTTTCGGCTGCACCCCGGCGCCGAGGCAGGCGTGATCGAAGGTGCGCCGGGTAATGGAGCCCGGCTCGCGCAGCACCATGATCACCTCATGCAATTGCTCCAACTGAATGCCCTGGGCCAGCGTCGCCCACGGGTGGCTGGCCGGCACCAACGCGCAGATCCGCGATTCGCCCAGCGCCTGCAAGTGCAGGCCGTTGCGTGGTTCGACTTCGGTGAGCACCGCCACATCCGCATGCTCGGACAGCAGCGCTGCCAGGGTTTCCTGGGCATTGCCCAGGCGCAGGTTCACGGTGATCCCTGGGTAGCGCGCGCGCAGGCTGGCGATCATCGGCATCACCAGGTGCGGGCCATCGGCCGCCACTTCGAGGCGCCCGCTGAGCAACTGCCGATTGGCCTCCAGCAGGGCCTGGGCTTCGTCCACCAGGCCAAAGATCGCCCGGGTGATCGCTGCCAGGCGTGTCCCCTCTTCGGTCAACTCGACGCGCCGCGCGGTGCGGCGCAACAAGGGGATCTGGTAGTGCTCTTCGAGGGCCTTGATGTGCCCGGTCACCGCCGGCTGGCTGATGAACAACCGCGCCGCGGCGCGGGTAAAGCTGCCCTCGCGGGCCACTGCGTCGAATGCGCGCAGTTGGAACAAATTCATGTTGAGTGACCTTTCTATCGGCCTTACTGATAGCTCGCATAACAACAAACAATTTGATTGATGACAAGCCAAACTGCAATTTAGGCGCCGTAACGTCCACCCCGGACACTTTGCGAGGACTTGAAATGAGCAGCGCCGCGCCGATCCTGCTGACCCCAGGCCCCCTGACCACCTCTGCCCGCACCCGCCAGGCAATGCTGGTGGACTGGGGTTCATGGGATGAGCGCTTCAATCAACTGACCGCCAGCGTCTGCTCGCAACTGCTGGCGATCCTCAACGGCGCCGCCACTCACCATTGCGTGCCGTTGCAAGGCAGCGGCACCTTCGCCGTCGAAGCGGCCATCGGCACCCTGGTGCCACGCAACGGCAAGGTGTTGGTGCTGATCAACGGCGCCTATGGCAAGCGCCTGGCGAAGATCTGCGAAGTGCTCGGCCGCGATTTCAGCACCTTTGAAACCGCCGAGGACGAACCCACTACCGCCGCCGACGTCGACCGCCTGCTGCACGCCGACCCGGCCATCACTCACGTCGCGTTGGTCCATTGCGAAACCAGTACCGGCCTGCTCAACCCGCTGCCGCAGATCGCCCAGGCGGTCAAAGAGCATGGCAAGCGCCTGATCGTCGACGCGATGAGTTCCTTCGGCGCGCTGCCGATCGATGCCCGCGAAGTACCGTTCGACGCCCTCATCGCCGCCTCGGGCAAGTGCCTGGAAGGCGTGCCGGGCATGGGCTTTGTCTTCGCTGAAAAACACGCGCTGGGCGCCGCCCAAGGCAACTGCCACTCCCTGGCGCTGGACCTGTTCGAGCAGCACGAGTACATGGCCAGGACCGGCCAGTGGCGCTTCACCCCGCCGACCCACGTGGTCGCCGCGCTGCACGAAGCGCTGCTGCAATACCACGAAGACGGCGGCCTGCCCGCGCGCCAGCGACGCTATGCCAACAATTGCCAGGTGCTGCTGGACGGCATGGCCGAACTGGGCCTGCGCAGCTTCCTGCCGGCGGCGATCCAGGCACCGATCATCGTCACCTTCCATGCGCCGACAGACCCGCGCTACCAGTTCAAGGCGTTCTACGAACGGGTCAAGGCCAAGGGTTTCATTCTGTACCCCGGCAAATTGACCGAGGTGGACACCTTTCGCGTGGGCTGCATCGGCCACGTCGATGCGGCCGAGATGCGCGCGGCGGTCGCGGCCATTGCGCAGGCGCTGCATGCGATGCAAGTGCTGGACATCTGATTGCCCTTTTTATCCCCAGGATCTGAACCATGAACTATCAACACCCCGATACCCTGCAGGCTGTCATCCTCGACTGGGCCGGCACCGTGGTCGACTTCGGCTCGTTCGCGCCGACGCAGATTTTTGTCGAAGCCTTCGCCGAGTTCGGCGTACAGGTCTCCATCGAAGAAGCCCGTGGCCCGATGGGCATGGGCAAATGGGACCATATCCGCACCCTGTGCAACCAGCCGCAGGTCGCCGAGCGTTACCGCCAGGCGTTCGGCCGCACGCCCAGCGACGAGGACGTGACCGCGATCTACCAGCGCTTCATGCCGCTGCAGATCGAAAAGATCGCCGAGCACTCGGCGCTGATCCCCGGCGCCCTCGACTGCATCGCTGTGCTGCGTGCGCAAGGGCTCAAGATCGGTTCCTGTTCCGGCTATCCCAAGCAAGTGATGGACAAGGTCGTCGCGCTGGCCGCCACCAACGGCTACGTCGCCGACCATGTGGTCGCCACCGACGAAGTACCCAACGGCCGCCCATGGCCGGCGCAGGCCCTGGCCAACGTGATCGCCCTGGGCGTTGACGATGTGGCGGCATGCGTCAAGGTCGACGACACCGTACCGGGCATTCTCGAAGGCCGTCGCGCCGGGATGTGGACCGTGGCGCTGACCTGTTCCGGCAACGCCCTGGGCCTGACCTACGCGCAGTTCCGCGCCCTGGACAGCGCCGGCCTGGCCCATGAGCGCACGCGTATCGAAGCGATGTTCGAAGGTTCGCGCCCGCACTACATGATCGACACCATCAGCGACCTGCCAGCGGTGATCGCCGACATCAACCAGCGCCTGGCCCGCGGTGAAATGCCGCAAAGCCACTGATCGAGGTCAACTCAACGGCATTCGCGCCGAGCAAACCCTGCAAAACAGGCTTACAGTAAAAGGACTTCGTCGCCAAAGAACGGAGGTTTGCCCTGATGAGTGAGGAATCAAGCGATGCCGTGGAAAAATTCCGATTCACGTTACAGCACCATGTCGATTGCGTTGCACTGGTTGATGGTGGTGCTGCTGGCGGTGGTCTACGCCTGTATTGAGTTTCGCGGGATCTTCCCCAAAGGCAGTGGCGGGCGAGCGCTGATCGTGGAAATGCACTTCATGTTCGGCCTGACCGTGTTTGTGCTGGTCTGGCTGCGCCTGTTTGCCCGCTCGCTGGGGGTCGCACCGAAAATCGTACCGGCACCGCCGCAATGGCAGAGCCTGCTGGCGACCCTGATGCACTTTGCACTGTATGCCTTCATGATCGGCATGCCGATCGCTGGCTGGCTGATCGTCAGCGCCCAAGGGCATTCCGTGATGTTCTATGGGATCGAGTTACCGCCCCTGATCGGCGAAAACAAGGACTTGTCCAAGCAGATCAAAGAGTGGCACGAGCTGGGCGGCTCCATCGGTTATTGGTTGATCGGCCTGCATGCCGTGGCGGGTCTGTACCACCACTACTTCATCCGCGATAACACTGTGTTGCGCATGCTGCCCAAGCGTTAGGCAGCCAACCCTCGGCGGCCTTGCAAGCCGCCGGTGTGGACGAAGATCAGACGCGTGCCGGGAGGGAAGCGTCCGGCTTCGACCTGTTGCTTCAACGCCAGCAGTGCCTTGCCGGTATAGAGCGGCTCCAGCGGCAGGCCGCAGGCCCGTTGCGTGGTCTCGATAAAGTCGAGCAACCACGGGTCGACCTTGGCGAAGCCGCCCCGGCTGGCGTCCAACAACGCAAAGCCGTCCTGCACGATGGCGCGCACGTTCTGCGCCACGCCGTGATCGTCCGGCACCGCCATTGCACCGTACACCGGATGTCTCCCCGCCTCGGCCAACGCCAGCCCGGCCACAGTCGTGCCGGTGCCTGCCGCCAGCCACCATGCGTCGTAATCGTCCCACCCCACGTTGCTCAATTGCGCACGCGCCTGCTCGACCAATACGCCGCAACCCAACGCCCCGGCGATGCCCCCGCCGCCTTCGGGCACCGGGTAGAGATGGGGATAATGTTCGTGCCACGGCTGCCAGAAACCGGGTTCATGCCGCGCGCGGTAGCCGCCATAGCCCAGCCAATGCAACTGCATGCCGAAGGCTTTCAAATCGAGAACGGTGGGTGTGTCTTGGGGATGGCCGCGCAACAGGCCGACGGAGGGAAAATCAAAACGCTTGCCGGCCGCCGCCAGCGCATGCGGGTGGTTGGAGTACGCCCCGCCGAGGCTGATGATCCCGTCGGCACCGGCCTGTTGCGCCAGGGCCAGGTGTTCGCTGAGCTTGAACCACTTGTTGCCGCTGATCAGCGGGTCGATGCGGTCCAGGCGCAGCACGGCCAATTCGACCCCGTTCAGCCAATCCAGCGGCAGCGGTTCCAGGGGCGCATGGGGGAGCCAGTCGAAAGGGCCCATCGGCGCAAGTCCGTATGAAAAAGGGGCAGTAGTCTAACACTGCCCCTTCTCGGCGTTTTACAACTCAGCCGCCAGGCGCGAGCCCTGGTTGATGGCGCGCTTGGCGTCGAGTTCGGCGGCGACGTCGGCACCGCCGATCAGGTGCACGTTCTGGCCCGCTGCGACCAAGCCGTCCTGCAATTCGCGCAACGGGTCCTGGCCGGCGCAGATCACAATGTTGTCCACCGCCAACAACTGCGGCTCGCCCTCGGCGCCGATGCGGATATGCAGGCCCGCGTCGTCGATCTTCAGGTACTCGACGCTGTTGAGCATCTGCACCTGCTTGTTCTTCAACCCGGTGCGGTGAATCCAGCCGGTGGTCTTGCCCAGCCCGTCGCCAACCTTGGAAGCCTTGCGCTGCAGCAGGAACACCTCGCGCGCCGGCGGGTGCGGTTGCGGCTTGATCCCGGCGACGCCGCCACGCGCTTGCAACTGCGTGTCGATGCCCCACTCTTTCCAGAACGCGTCGCGGTCCAGGCTGGTGGACACGCCTTGATGCACGAGGAACTCCGACACGTCGAAGCCGATACCGCCGGCACCGATCACCGCGACGCGCTTGCCCACGGGTTTGCGCTCGAGGATCACGTCGAGGTAGCTCAGCACCTTCGGGTTATCGATGCCCGCAATTGCCGGCGTGCGTGGGGCGATACCGGTGGCGAGGATGATCTCGTCGTACCCGCCTGCCGTCAGTTGCGCGACGTCGACGCGGGTGTTGAGGCACACCTCCACATGGGTGGTCTGCAATTTGCGGTTGAAATAACGCAGGGTCTCGAAAAACTCTTCCTTGCCCGGCACGCGCTTGGCGATGTTGAACTGGCCACCGATCTCGCTGGCCGAATCGAACAACGTCACCTGATGGCCGCGTTCGGCCGCCACCGTGGCAGCGGCCAGGCCCGCGGGACCGGCGCCGACCACGGCGATTTTCTTGATCTGTTTGACCGGCAGATAGTTGAGCTCGGTCTCGTAGCACGCGCGCGGGTTGACCAGGCAGGTGGTCAACTTGCCGCCGAAGGTGTGGTCGAGGCAGGCCTGGTTGCAACCGATGCAGGTGTTGATTTCATCGGCACGACCGGCCGCGGCCTTGTTGACGAACTCCGGGTCGGCGAGGAACGGCCGCGCCATCGAGACCATGTCGGCATCGCCTGCGGCGAGGATCTGCTCGGCAATCTCCGGGGTGTTGATGCGGTTGGTGGTGATCAGCGGGATCTGCACCGCGCCGCGCAATTTGGCGGTGACTTTACTGAACGCGCCCCGTGGCACCTTGGTGGCGATGGTCGGAATGCGCGCTTCGTGCCAACCGATCCCGGTGTTGATGATGCTCGCACCGGCCTGCTCGATGGCCTTGGCCAGTTGCACGATTTCTTCCCAACTGCTGCCACCTTCCACCAGATCGAGCATCGACAGGCGGAAGATAATGATGAAGTTCGGGCCGACCGCTTCGCGCACCCGGCGCACGATCTCTACCGCCAAACGCATGCGGTTTTCGTAGCTGCCGCCCCAACGGTCGGTACGGTGGTTGGTGTGGGCGGCGAGGAACTGGTTGATGAAGTAGCCTTCGGAACCCATGATTTCCACGCCGTCGTATTCGGCGGACTGCGCCAGCAGCGAGCAGGTGACGAAATCCTGGATCTGTTTCTCGATGCCCGCTTCGTCCAGTTCCTTGGGCTTGAACGGGTTGATCGGCGCCTGGATCGCGCTCGGTGCCACCTGCTTGGGGCTGTAGGCATAACGGCCGGCGTGGAGGATCTGCATGCAGATCTTGCCGCCGGCTTCGTGTACGGCGCGGGTCACGATCTTGTGCTTCTGCGCCTCTTCGTCGGTGGTCAGCTTGGCCGCGCCGGAATACACCCCACCCTCATCGTTCGGGCCAATGCCGCCGGTGACCATCAGGCCCACGCCGCCACGGGCGCGCTCGGCGAAGTAGGCCGCCATGCGTTCGAAACCGCCCGGTTTTTCTTCCAGCCCCGTGTGCATCGAGCCCATCAGGGTACGGTTGCGCAAGGTGGTAAAACCCAGGTCCAACGGGGCCAGCAGGTGCGGGTACGCAGCAGCGGTCATGGTCAAGCTCCACAACGGATCATCACGGGACGTGGCACGCTCTTACGGCTTGCCATCGGTTTATGTCCCACAGACTAAGAGGCGTTCGGCTAGCACTCAATGACCGAAACTGACAAGTTATTGATCCAAATGCACAGCGCCCCTTGGCAAGCCGAGCCGCGGGCCCTACCCTAGTCGCGAACCCTGCACTCGGTCCGTTGTCTGTTCCCCCATGCGTAAACTTCTCGCTTTTACCGTCACCCTGGCGCTGGTTGCCGCCGTCGCCGCCTATCTGGTCTGGACCCAGGAACGCCCCGTGGCGCATTACCTGTCCGACCTGCGCATCACCCTGGCCGTCAACGAAGGCCAGCCTGCCGATCGCGGCAACCTGCTGGGCATTCAGCCGGAGCTGTTCCCTGGCGACTACCAGAGCCTGGAACGCCTGCACCTGAAGCTCGCGGCCTACCTGCAAACGGCGCGAAACCAGGGGCTGATCAATGAAAAAACCATCGTGGTGCTGCCGGAACATATCGGCACCTGGCTGATGCTCCGCGGCGAAAAAAACGAGCTGTATCAGGCGACCCACCTGAAAGATGCGATGAACTGGCTGTCGATCAGCAACCCGCTGCAGTTCATGCGCGCCTGGATCAGCGCCACCGGCGACAACCGCATGGACGACGCATACTTGCGCATGAAAGCCCCGGCAATGGCGCGGGACTACCAAGTGCTGTTCGGCGGCCTGGCCAAGGAGTTTGGCGTGACCCTGGTGGCCGGTTCCATCGCGTTGCCCAACCCCAGCGTGAGCGAGGGGCAACTGCAGGTCGGGCATGGCGCGCTGTACAACGCCAGCCTGGTATTTGCGGCCGATGGCCTGCCCCTGGGCCAGCCGCAGCGTCAGCTCTACCCGATCTACGACGAGCGCGGCTTCATTGCGCCCGGGGATGAAAACACCGTCAGCGTGGTCGACACCCCGGCCGGACGCCTGGGCATCCTGATCGGCAGCGACAGCTGGTACCCGGACAACTACCGCAAGCTCAATGAGCAAGGTGCAAGGTTGATCGCCGTCCCCGCGTTTGTTATCGGCCGCGACACCTGGGGCCGCCCTTGGCGCGGCTTCAAAAGCGTGTCGACGCCCGCGGAAATCAGCCTCAAACCCGAAGAACTCAGCGAAGGCGAAGCCTGGCGGCGCCTGACCTTGATCAGCCAGCCGCCCATCAGCCAGGCCATTGCGGGCATGAGCGTGTTTCTGCGCGGGCAGTTCTGGGACCTGGGCAGCGCCGGCCAGAGCTTTCTCAGCAGCAACGGCCAGGTGTTCGCCGACGGCGACGCCCGTGGCGCGCGCTTGCTGAATATCTGGCTGTAACGCCGTGAAGCCGGTACGCCTGGGGGATCTGTCGGTGGGCTTCGTGCACACCCTGGCCGACGCCATCAGCAGCCACGGCCTGGACCCGCAACCGCTGTTGCTGCAATACGGCCTGGACCCGGTACGGCTCGCCGAAGCCGGCGCGCGCTTGTCGATCCCGCGTTACATGCGCCTGGGCCATGCCGCCATTCAACTGACTGGCGATCCGAGCCTCGGCCTGCGCATGGGCCAGTCGAGCCGCTTGAGCCAGGCCGGCCTGGCCGGCGTCACGGCCGCCCAGGCGCCCAACGTGCGCGAAGCGGCCCGCACCCTCACGCGCTTTGAAGCGCTGTACGGCTCCAACTATCGCGGGCAGTCGAGCTTTCATGAAGACGCCGAAGGCGCGTGGCTGCGTTTCTACTCCATCAGCCCGTATAACGCCTATAACCGCTTTGTGGTCGACTCGATCATCGCCGGCTGGCTGCACCAACTGTCGAGCCTGGCCCAGCAGCCGGTGCAGGCGCAGCGCATCGAGATCGAATTCGAAGCACCGGACTACAGCGAACAATACAGCGTGCTGGGTGACAGCCCGGTCCACTTCGGCGCCGAGGCCAATCAACTGCGCCTGAGCCAGACAACCCTGGCGCTGCGCAACCCGGAGCATTGCCCGAGTACCTGGCAACTGCTGTTACAACTGTGTGAAAGGGAGTTGGAGCAGTTGACCCGCACCCGCAGCCTGCGCGAGCGCATTACCCGCTTGCTCGGGCCGATGCTCAATGGCGGCCGGGAACCCGACCTGGAAGAAGTGGCGGCGCGCTTGAAGCTGCCGACCTGGACCCTGCGCCGCAAACTGGCCGATGAAGGCACTCAGTTCCGGGCGATCCTCAACGATACCCGCCGCGACCTGGCCATGACCTATATCCGCGATACGGAACTGGCATTCGGCGAGATCGCCTACTTGCTCGGTTTTGCCTCGGCCCAGGCCTTTCAACGGGCGTTCAGGCGATGGAATAACCAAACCCCAGGGGAATTTCGCCGCAGTCAGCGGCAATCCGCCTGAAGCCGGTCTTACAGCTCAGTAGCGTCGTCGGCGGGATCCAAAGGGTCCCATTCAAAGGCCTGGTACTCCAGCAGTTCTTCTTGGTAATCGTCCATGGTGAACTCCTTTTTGAGTTGAAAGCAGCCGCAGGTAAATGACCTGCACAGCCAGCCTAATGTGCCGTGATGACGGAAAAATGTCGGTGTCATGACGTTCCTGCACGTTCAGATTAAACGTAGCAGCGTTGTGCGGATTTAGCACTGAGTCATCGAAAAACAATTGCAACCATTGCAATTGCAATTATAAGTCGATTTCCCTTAGGGTAAGCCTCCCTTGCCGAGGAGTCAGACCGATGATTGCCACCACCGCGCACGCCGCACAGATTTGCTGTGATGCGTTGAACCAGGCCGGACACACACGAAGTTCGCCATTGCACACCGTCATGAGCATGGCCAACACCCTGGAAGCCAGCCGGCAGGCCTGGGTGATTCGCGGCCAGTCCCGTTCCCTGCGTGTGGGCAGTTGGCCCGTCTGGTTTGCGCGCAAAACTGCGGAAAAACCGTTGCTGTACCTGCACAGCGCGGTGTCGTCGGCACAACTGTGTGCCTTGTCTACCGAGACGGCGCAGCGCGGCATCCTGTGCAACGACATCGAAACCCAACCCTCGGCCTGGCCCAAGGGCGCACAGCCTTCTCTCCCGCTGTGGCTGGCGAGCAATCCGCATTGCACACCCTACGATCCTGCCACGGGTGAGGAAGTCCGGGCGATTGTGCTGGCGGGACTGCGCACCTTGTATATCGACGGCAAGCCCGGGTTTTACTACCTGGCGCTGCATGACGACGACAACGCAGTACCGTTGACCGAGCAGGACCGTGAAGATGCGCTCAAGGGTATGTATCCGCTCCAGCGCGATGCCCCAGGGGACGTGCGCTTGCTCGGCGCAGGTCGGGCGCTTGAAGAGGTCGTGCAGGCCAAACGCTTGTTGGCAGAGGACTGGAATATCACCGCGCAGCTGTGGAGTTGCCCCAGCTACACGCGGCTGGCTCGAGAGGCCGCGGCCGCCGAACGCTGGAATCGCCTGCACCCCACCGCCCCCAGACGCAGCAGCCACTTGCGCGAGTGCCTGGCCGGGAATACCGCGCCGGTGATTGCAGTGACCGGCTATGCACAGCCGATTGTCGACCCGTTGGCGGCTTACGTGGATGCGCGGTTCGTGGGGCTGGGCGCGGGCTCGGTACAGGCATCGGCGCCCAGTCGTTATTGGATTGCGGTGTCTGCATTGAGCGCCCTGGCGAAGGACGGGCTCATCGCTGCACAGCAGGTCGAACGGGCGATGAAGCGCTACTCACTGCAATGAGCCGGAATGCGAACAACGGCGCAAGGGGCTTGCTCCCGACAGCGGCGGGTCAGTCAACAGCTGCCTGTTATCGGGACCACGCCATCTTCCACGTTGAATCGTCGTGTCTCAGGATTTGCGCCGGCTACGGACCTGCACACCGGCCTCCATCGCCAACCCGGCAGTACGTTCCAGGGCTTCGGCAAACCCCTGGCGCTGCTCCGGTGCGATCTGCGACAGGAACAGCTCATCCACCGTGCTTTCGTAGATGCCCCACATCTTTTTGCGCAACACCCGGCCGGCCTCGGTGATCGTGGCAAACGCGGCACGGCCGTCGCCGTCGGAGCGGGAGCGCACCACCAGGCCGTCTTTTTCCAGGCGGTCCACCAGACGCGTCAGGTTATAGCGCTCGATGGCCAGCACATCGGCCAATTCATGCATGCGCCGAGTACCTTCGGGGCCGCTTTCCAGGCCCCACAATGCGTCGTACCAGGCGTAGGGCGGCAGGTCGGCCGCAGCCAGGCGCCGCTCGATTTCACGGATGACCGTCCTGTGGGCCCTGACAAAACGGAACCAGACATCAGGCTCTTTCGACGACATGCAACACCATCCGGGGAATTTCAAGAAGGTTGCAATAGTAGCTCATCCCGCGCTAGATTCAGACATGTAGTTGCAATTGCAACTATATGTGCGCCGCTCCCACAAGGAGCTCGCTGCTTGATATTCGCCGACCCTGGAGCCTCACATGACCCCGAATACCGCAGTAAGACTGGACGACGACCCACAGGAAACCCGCGAATGGCTGGAAGCCATCGAATCGGTGCTGTCCACCGAAGGCCGCCCGCGTGCCCACTACCTGATCGACCAGTTGCTGGATTTCGACGTGGCGCAACATGGTGACGTCTACGGGCGGGTAACCACGCCCTACATCAACACAATCCCGCTGGACCGCCAGTTGCCCTACCCTGGCAACCTGGCCCTCGAACGCCGCACCAGTGCGTTTATCCGCTGGAACGCCATGGCCATGGTGCTGCGCGCCGGTAAACACTCCGGCGTCGGTGGGCATATCGCCACCTACGCGTCGGCCGCCGTGCTGTATGACGTCGGCTTCGACCACTTTTTCCGTGGGCGCACCGACACCTTCGATGGCGATCTGGTCTACATCCAGGGCCACTCCTCCCCCGGCATCTACGGCCGCGCGTATCTCGAAGGCCGCATCAGCGAGGCTCAGCTCGACAACTTCCGCCGCGAAACGGGCGGTGCAGGCTTGTCGTCCTACCCGCACCCACGGCTGATGCCGGATTTTTGGCAATTCCCCACCGTGTCCATGGGGCTCGGACCGATCACCGCCGCCTACCAGGCGCGCTTTATGCGCTACCTGGAGTTGCGTGCGCTCAAGCAGCACCAGGGCCGCAAGGTCTGGGCGTTCCTTGGTGATGGCGAAATGGACCAGCCGGAATCCCTGGCCGCCATTTCCCTGGCCGGGCGTGAAAAACTCGACAACCTGATCTTCGTGGTCAACTGCAACCTGCAGCGCCTGGACGGCCCAGTACGCGGCAATGCCAAGGTGATCCAGGAATTCGAAAGCCTCTACCGCGCGGCCGGCTGGAATGTGATCAAGGTTATCTGGGGCGGCGGCTGGGATGCGCTGCTGGAAAAAGACCAGAGCGGGCTGCTGCGCCAACGCATGATGGAGTGCGTGGACGGTGATTATCAGAACTACAAATCCCAGGACGGCGCCTACGTGCGCGAACATTTCTTCGGCAAATACCCGGCGTTGCTGGCATTGGTTGCGGACCTGTCAGACGAGGACATCTGGAAACTCTCACGCGGCGGTCATGACCCGGACAAGGTCTATAACGCCTATGCTGCCGCCATGAGTCATTCAGGCCAACCCACGGTGATCCTGGCGAAAACCGTCAAGGGCTTCGGCATGGGCGAAGCCGGCGAAGGCCAGAACATCAACCATCAGCTGAAAAAAATGGGCGCCGACGCCGTCAGAGCGTTCCGTGATCGCTTCGGCCTGGAAGTCCCCGACGAGCAGTTGGCTGAAATTCCTTACCTCAAGCCGGCTGCCGACAGCGAAGAGGCGCGCTACTTCGCAGCCCGGCGCCAGGCGTTGGGTGGCTACGTGCCGGCGCGCCACAGCGCCGTCGAATCGCTGCAGATTCCTGAACTGAGCGCTTTCGCGACCCAGCTCAAAGACACCGGCGAGCGCGCCATCTCCACCACCATGGCCTTTGTGCGGATCCTCGGCACACTGCTCAAGGACCCGCACCTGGGCAAGCTGATCGTGCCCATCGTGCCGGACGAATCACGCACCTTCGGCATGGAAAGCCTGTTCCGTCAGATCGGCATTCACTCCGCCGTCGGCCAGCTCTACACCCCACAGGACGCAGGGCAACTGAGCTACTACAAAGAGAGCAAGGACGGACAGATCATGCAGGAAGGTCTGAATGAGTCCGGTGCGATTGCCTCCTGGATCGCGGCGAGTACGTCCTACAGCAACCATGCTCTGATGACCGTGCCCTTCTACATCTTCTACTCGATGTTCGGCTTCCAGCGCGTCGGCGACCTGGCCTGGGCGGCAGGCGATGCCCGGGCACGCGGCTTCCTGCTGGGTGCCACGGCCGGGCGCACCACCCTGATGGGCGAAGGCTTGCAGCACGACGATGGGCATAGCCATATCCTGGCGTCGGTGATTCCGTGCTGTGTGTCGTATGACCCGACTTTTGCCTACGAACTGGCGGTGATCATTCGCGAAGGCATGCGGCGCATGTATGTCGAGCAGAAGGACATTTACTACTACATCACCCTGCTCAACGAGAACTACCCGCACCCGGCAATGCCCGAAGGCGTGGAAGAAGGCATTCTCAAGGGCTTGTATCCGCTGAGCACACACCAGCAGGCACAGGTGCAATTGATGGGCAGCGGTTCGATCCTGCGGGAAGTGATCGCCGCAGCAGCGTTGCTCGACAAGGATTTCGCCGTACACAGCAGCGTATGGAGTGCGCCCAGCCTGACCGAGCTGCGCCGTGACGGGCATGAAGCCGAACGCTGGAACCTGTTGCACCCGGAACACGAGCCGCGCTTGAGTTACGTTGAGCAATGCTTGGCCGGGCATACGGGTCCGGTGCTGGTGGCCACTGACTACATGAAGCTGTTCGCCGACCAGATCCGCCCCTTTGTGCCGAACCGACGCTTTGTAGCGCTGGGCACGGACGGCTTCGGGCAGTCGGATACTCGGGAGGCCTTGCGCGAGTTCTTCGAGGTGGACCGGCATTTCATTGTGCTGGCGGCACTGAAGGCGCTGGCCGATGACGGGCTGATAGGTCGCGAGAAAATCAGTGAAGCGATCAGTCGCTACGGGATCAATGTCGACAAGACCAATCCCGTAGCGGTCTGACTTACTGCGCGGGCGTCGGCAGGGGCGGAATCGCCTCTGTCGGCGGCGGCAGGTCCGGCGTGGTTGGCGCAGGTGCCGGTGCCGGCGCAGGGCTCGGTTCTGCCTGCGGGACGATCGGCGCAGGCTCCGGTGCCGGTGTAACCGGCGTCGAGACGGCCGGCGCTACAGGTTCTTCCTTCGGCGCTGGCACCTTCTCCGCTGCCGGGGCAACTTTGGGTTCCGGCACCCCCAGTTCAGCCTTGGGCTGTTCGGGAATATGTTCGGTCTTCTTCACCTCTTGGGGCAGGAACACATCCACCAGTGCGAAATAGCGCTCGTAGAACTTCGGCGCCGAGACAGTCTCACTCGCCACCTTCACCATCGAGTCGTCGGTGGAGCCGATCGGCATCGACACCGAGCCCAGCACACCCACACCCAAGCTGGCGGAGTTGTTGACCTTCTTCAGCGCATAACGATCCTGCAGGGCGTTGGCAAACATCGTCGAGTGGCTTTTACCTTTGCCATCATTGGCACACACCACATTGAAGCTGATCTGCATGTGAGTTTCGCCGGTCTGCTGGAAACTCTTGTTACCCACCACCAGCTTCGGATCGCTGCTGGTGATGATGTAGCCCTGGCTCAGCAAGGCACGGCGTGCGGCTTCGCACGCGGCGATGTCACTGACCGGGTAATTACGGGAGAACGTACCGGAGTCGTCGAAATTCTCGTGCTCGTAAACAGCGGTCTTGGGTGACGAGCAGCCCGTGGCGCCCGCCAACACCAGCGCCAACCCGAGGCTACGCAAGTGAAATGATGTCGACATTGAAAATCCTGAGGAAAACGGTCTGGGCGGTATTGTGCAACAGAACGAGGCCTTGGCGCGCGCATTCCTGTCGATAAAACGTCACAAGCCTACACAGCGGTGCCTGCAGGGAAAAGCCCGGCGCACATATGGTCAATAAACACGCGCAACTTGGCAGATGCATGACGACTTGACGGCCACAGTATCCAGAAACTGCCACGGTGTTCGAGATAATCATCCAACACCCGTAGCAAGCGCCCCTGCCCCACGGCCTCGTTGACCATGTAGTCGGGCAGACAGGCGATGCCCAATCCCTCGTGTACCACATGGTTGAGGGACTCAATGGTGGTACTGACCAGCGGTGTACGCAAGGTCGGTTCGGCGGCGCCCGGCAGGTGACGCAACGGCCAGTTTTCCAGCTTGCCGGTGGCGCAGAATTTGTGCCGCAGGCACGCATGATCGTTGAGATCCTGCGGTTGCTGCGGGGTGCCGTGTTGAGCGAAGTAGCCCGGCGTGCCCACAAGTACCAACTGGTAATAGCCCAGATGCCGCGCCATCAAGCGCGAATCTTCGGGCTTGCCTGTGCGAATCACCGCATCGAAACCTTCCTCGATCACGTCCACCATGCGGTCGGAAAAATCCACATCCAACTCGATATCCGGGTAGGCGCGCATAAAGTCACTGAGCACCGGCATCAACAAGCCGCGTACCTGCGGCAGGCTGACGCGCAACTTGCCGCGGGGCGTAGCGCTGGCGTCCGTCAATTCCTGCTCGGCCGCCTCGACCTCGGCCAGAATGCGCCGCGAACGCTCAAGAAACAGCGAGCCTTCGCTGGTCAGGGTGATACTGCGCGTGCTGCGGTGAAACAGCCTGACGCCCAGGCGCTCTTCCATGCGCGCGATACTTTTGCCCACGGCCGACGACGATACCCCCAGCACGCGACCGGCGACGGTGAAGCTGCGCGTCTCCGCCACCTGCACAAATACCGACAGGCTGCTCAAGCTGTCCATGATCACGTCTCGACTGATTACGGACGCATCCGTCCGCTAAGTTCGGAACCTTAGCCTGTTTTTCCGCACAGCACAGCCCCTTACTCTGCCGCCTTGCCCCTTTTATATGGATAAAGCGTCATGAGCGACAACCCTTCACTTACCCATTGCCCGGCGAACGCCGAGCCTGACGTGCTGCCGCTGGGAGGCTTGTTGGCCCTGGCTTGCGCGGGTTTTATCACCATCCTCACCGAAGCCATGCCTGCGGGGCTCCTGCCGCAGATGGGCGCAGGCCTGGGTGTGTCGCCCGCCCTGGTTGGCCAACTGGTCACGCTCTACGCACTCGGATCATTGCTCGCGGCCATCCCCTTGACACTGCTGACGCGGGGTTGGCGCCGACGCCCCCTACTGCTGGTGGCCATTGCTGGCTTCGCCCTGGTCAACAGCGTGACGGCCGTATCCAGCCACTACGGGCTGACCCTGGTAGCGCGCTTTTTCGCCGGGGTATTCGCCGGGTTGCTTTGGGCCCTGTTGGCGGGTTACGCCAGTCGTATGGTCGCCCCTCACCTGCAAGGCCGGGCGATTGCCATCGCAATGCTTGGCGCACCGCTGGCCCTGACCCTGGGCGTGCCGGCCGGCACCCTGCTGGGCACCCTCGTTGGCTGGCGCTTGAGTTTTGCGATCATGACCGGGCTGACGTTGGCATTGCTGCTCTGGGCGCGCTGGCAACTCCCGGACTTTGCCGGCCAAGCAGCACAACAGCGCCTGGGGCTGCACCAGGTGATGAGGTTGCGCGGTATTCGCCCGGTGCTTTGGGTGACCTTTACCTACGTGCTGGCCCACAACATTCTCTACACCTACATCGCCCCCCTGCTGGAGCCCGCCGGCATCCAGGCCGATATCGACCGGGTACTGCTGGTGTTTGGCCTGACGGCGTTGTTGAGCATCTGGCTGGTGGGCCTGCTGATCGATCGATGGCTGCGCCCGTTGGTGCTGTTCAGTTGCATCCTGTTTGGCCTGTCGGCGCTGGCGTTGGCGTTCTGGATCGACTCGCCGGCGATCATCTACACCGCCGTCGCGGCCTGGGGGCTGGCATTCGGTGGCCTACCGGCCTTGCTGCAAACCGCCCTGGCCAAGTCGGCGGGCGAGTCGGCGGACGCCGCGCAGTCGATGCTGGTGACGGTATGGAACCTGGGCATTGCGGGCGGCGGTCTGGCGGGCGGGTTGTTGTTGCAGAGCTGGGGCGTGCTCGCGTTTCCCTGGGCGGTAGTGGCGTTGATGTTGCTGGCCCTTTGCAAACGCCCATGAAAAAGCCCCCGGTCTTTTCAGGCCGGGGGCTTTTTATTCAAACCGAGATCAGTACTTCTTGATCTCAGCCTTGGTTTCCAGCTGCTTGCGATACGCCGCGAAATCCTGCTGCCCAACACGGGAAGCGAGGAAACGACGGTATTGCGCCTTCTCATCGTCCGATGGAGCCGCCGCTTCGGTGACGCCGTTCAAGCGCACGATCACCAGGCTGCCATCAGCGAGGGTCACGGTGGTGAAGGTCGGCTTGTCCTTGGACGCAGGCTTGGGCATGCGGAACAAGGCTTGCAGCACCACCGGGTCGATCGTTTCCTGGCTACGGGTAGCCGCTTCGGTGACTTTCCAGGCCTGGCCATCAACGGGCTGGTTCAGCGGGGTCTTGCCATCACGCAAGCTGGCGATCAACTCGTCAGCGTGAGTCTTGGCGGCCGCGCTGGCGCGTTCCTTGGCCATCTGGGTGCGGATCGCCGCTGCCACGCTTTCCAGCGGCAGTTGCGTAGGCTTCAGATGCTCTTTGGCCCGCAGCACGATGATGGTTTCCGGGTCGAGCTCGATGGCGGTGCTGTTGGCACCCTCATCCAACACTTCCGGGCTGAACGCGGCAGTGACCACGGCACGGTTGGCCGCGACACCCTCACCGCCTTCGCGACCAAACGGCGCAGAGGTGTGAACGGTCAGCTTCAGATCGGACGCCGGCTGAGCCAGGTCGGAGGCTTCGAACGCCGCATCTTCCAATTGCTTGGTCGCTTCGACAAAACGCTGTTCAACCTGTTGGTTCTTGAGCTCGTGAGTCAGCTTGTCTTTCAGGCTGGCGAACGATGGCACTTCTGGCGCTTCAACGCCCAACAGCTTGATCAGGTGCCAACCGAAGGTGCTGCGCACCGGTGCCGAGACCTGGTCCTTATTCAAGGCGTACAGGGCAGCTTCGAAGTCCGGATCGTAGACGCCAGGACCGGCAAAGCCGAGGTCACCGCCATTGCTGGCCGAACCCGGGTCCTGGGAGAACTCCTTGGCCAGGGCTTCGAACTGCTCACCCTTGGCCAGGCGCGCCTGGATTTCCTCGATCTTGGCCTTGGCTTGGGCGTCGGTGACCTTGTCGTTGACTTCAATCAGGATGTGCGCGGCACGACGCTGCTCAGCGAGGTTGGCGGTTTCTTTCTCATACGCTGCCTGCAGTTCATCGTCCTTGACGGTGACCTGGTCGAAGAAAGACGACTTCTTCAACTCCAGATAGTCGATGACCACCTGGTCCGGGGTCATGAACTCTTTGGCGTGCTGGTCGTAGTAAGCCTTGACCTCGTCGTCGGTGAGTTTCACCGCCGCAGGGTTGGCCTTGATATTGACGGTGGCGAAATCGCGGGTCTGTTTTTCCAGGCGGGCGAATGCCAGCACCTGCGCGTCAGTCACGAAGGCGCTGCCGAGGATGCCCAAGCGAGTCTGCTCGATCAGCATTTGCTGGGTCATCATCTGACGGAACTGCAGACGGCTGTAGCCCAGTTGACGGATCACCTGGTCAAAACGCTCGGCGTTGAACTTGCCGTCCACCTGGAACTCCGGCGTCTGCAGGATCACTTGGTCCAGCGCGGCGTCAGAGAAGGCAAACTTGGAATCAGCGGCACCTTGCAGTACCAGCTTGCGATCGATCAGGCTCTTGAGCGCCGCGTCGCGCAGCAGTTTTTCGTCCAGCAGGGAAGCATCGAAATCCTTGCCCATCTGTTGCATCAGTTGGCGACGTTGCATGTCGACGGCCTGGCTCAGTTCGGTCTGGGTGATTGCTTCACCGTTGACCTTGGCCACGTCCTGCTTGGTGTTGGTCGAAGCCTGAAAAATAGCCTCGATACCGGTGAACGCCATCAATGCGACGATGATCCCGATAATGGTCTTGGCAATCCAGCCTTGTGAATTGTCCCTGATATTTTGCAGCATGCGTCCCCCAGAAACGGTTGAACTTCAAAAATTGGCAACCGTGGAGCGTGGGTAGAGTCCGGATAGAAGAAAGGCGCATCCGAGGATGCGCCTTCTCTCGTAACTGGCGGAGCGGACGGGGGTTAGAACCCACACCCCCGGCGTGGTGACCCGATGGATACGTGGGTCAGCTGCCGCTCCGCTGCCAGGCCAGACCTGCGTCGGACCCGGGTAGGTAAAGGCTTGATCGAGGCTTAGTTAACGGCTTCTTTCAGGGCTTTACCGGCTTTGAAACCTGGTTTCTTGGCAGCAGCGATTTGCAGTGCTTTGCCAGTCTGTGGGTTACGGCCAGTGCGAGCTGGGCGGTCAGTCACAGAAAAAGTACCGAAGCCTACCAGTACCACCGAATCGCCGGCCTTCAGAGCGCCAGTGACGGATTCGATTACTGCGTCCAGCGCACGGCCAGCAGCAGCTTTCGGGATATCAGCGGATGCGGCGATAGCATCAATCAGTTCCGACTTGTTCACTCTAAGTCCCCTTATATATCTATTGAGTATGATTCTAAGTTTTTTGGTGAAAGCAAAAACCAGTGCTGAATGGCCTACAGACACTTAAGAGCCGCTTTATAACAAGGGCTCTAAAAAGCTGTCAAGGAAGCCCCCAGGCTTTAACGCATTAATGCGTGCTAATTCTTTCCTTGGAATCAGACTCGCGCTTTTCGTCCTTCGCGACTATCTCCGGAGCCACATCCGGCAAGGGCTCCGGCGCGTATTGCAGCGCAATTTGCAGGACCTCGTCAATCCATTTAACCGGTTTAATCTGAAGATCTTGCTTGATATTGTCAGGAATTTCCTTCAAGTCGCGGACATTCTCTTCAGGAATGATCACGGTCTTGATTCCACCCCGGTGTGCGGCGAGCAATTTTTCTTTCAGACCACCGATGGCCAATACCTGGCCACGCAGGGTGATTTCCCCGGTCATGGCCACATCGGCGCGTACCGGAATGCCGGTCAGGGCCGATACCAGGGCCGTACACATGCCTACGCCAGCGCTAGGGCCGTCTTTCGGGGTCGCCCCCTCCGGCATGTGGATATGGACGTCGTGCTTCTCATGGAAGTCCAGGGGAATCCCCAGGCTCCGGGCGCGGCTGCGCACCACGGTCTGCGCGGCGGTGATGGATTCGACCATCACGTCACCCAGGGAACCGGTCTTGATCAATTGGCCCTTGCCCGGGATCACCGCGGCTTCGATGGTCAGCAATTCGCCACCCACCTGGGTCCACGCCAGGCCAGTCACCTGCCCTACCTGATCCTGCTGTTCCGCCAACCCGTAGCTGAATTTACGCACGCCCAGATAGTGCTCCAGCACATCGGCGGTAATCTTCACCGAGAAGCGTTTTTCCAGCGCATGCTCCTTGACCGCCTTGCGGCAAATCTTCGCAATCTGGCGCTCAAGCCCCCGTACACCGGCCTCGCGGGTGTAGTAACGCACCATATCGCGGATCGACTCGACCTCGAATTCGATCTCGCCTTTCTTCAGGCCATTGGCCGAAATCTGCTTGGGCGCGAGGTATTTGACGGCGATGTTGATCTTCTCGTCTTCGGTGTAACCCGGCAGACGAATCACCTCCATCCGGTCCAGCAACGCTGGCGGAATGTTCATGGAGTTGGAGGTACACAGGAACATTACGTCGGACAGGTCGTAGTCGACTTCCAGGTAATGGTCGTTGAAATTGTGGTTCTGCTCCGGATCGAGCACTTCGAGCAAGGCCGATGCCGGATCGCCACGCATGTCGCTGCCCATTTTGTCGATTTCATCGAGCAGGAACAGCGGGTTGCGCACGCCGACCTTTGTCATCTTTTGAATCAATCTTCCTGGCATCGAACCGATATATGTGCGGCGATGACCACGGATTTCCGCTTCATCACGCACGCCGCCAAGGGCCATTCGCACGAATTTACGGTTGGTGGCATTGGCAATCGACTCGGCCAGGGAGGTTTTACCCACACCCGGCGGACCGACCAGGCACAACACCGGGCCACGAATTTTCTTCACGCGCTTTTGCACGGCGAGGTATTCGAGAATGCGTTCTTTGACTTCTTCGAGGCCGTAATGGTCGGCATCGAGGATATCTTCGGCGCGAGCCAGGTCCAGGCGCACCTTGGTCTGAGCCTTCCACGGCACCTGCACCAACCAATCGATGTAGGAACGAACCACGGTGGCTTCGGCCGACATCGGCGACATTTGCTTGAGCTTGTTCAGCTCGGCGTTGGCCTTGGTCAGGGCGTCTTTCGGCAGGCCGGCGGAATCGATGCGCTTTTTCAGCTCTTCGATTTCGTTGTGGCCTTCCTCGCTGTCGCCGAGTTCCTTCTGAATGGCCTTCATCTGCTCATTCAGGTAGTACTCGCGCTGGCTGCGCTCCATTTGTTTCTTCACGCGACCACGGATGCGCTTTTCAACCTGCAGCAGGTCGATTTCGGCATCGAGCAGCGCCAGGACGTGTTCGACACGGGCCGGCAGGTCGATGATTTCGAGGATGTCTTGCTTCTGCTCGATTTTCAGCGCCATGTGCGCGGCCATGGTGTCGACCAGGCGGCTAGGCTCATCAATGCTGTTGAGGGAAGACAGGACTTCAGCCGGGACTTTCTTGCCCAACTGCACATACTGCTCGAATTGCGAGAGCAGGCTGCGTACAAATACTTCGGACTCCCGCTCCGGGGCCTCGACTTCGTCGATCAGTGCCACTTCGGCGCGCAGGTGGCCGTCCACCTCCATGAAGAGCTCGACCGCACCGCGCTGCTCACCTTCCACCAACACCTTGACAGTGCCGTCGGGCAGCTTGAGCAATTGCAGGACAGTCGCAACGGTACCGACGCGATACAGGGCATCTTCGCCTGGATCATCATCAGCAGGATTTCTCTGGGCCAACAGCAGGATCTGCTTGTCGCCCGTCATCGCGGCCTCGAGGGCTTCGATAGACTTCTCGCGCCCCACGAACAGCGGGATAACCATGTGCGGATAGACGACGACATCACGCAACGGCAGGAGAGGCAATTCGATGGTTGTCTTCATGATTTCGCCTCTATGACAGTTGAAAAGTAAGCATGAAACCAAGATGGGGGCTGCCGGCAAAAAAAACAAGCTCAATGCCAGCAGTTAAATGCAGGAAAAACACGCCCTTAAAACAAAAGGGGCCCCTAAAGGCCCCTTGTTGTTATGCAGCAGCCGGACGCTTACGCGTCTGGCGCAGCCTTGGCAGCCGGCTCACTGTTTTCATAGATATACAGTGGCTTGGACTTGCCTTCGATAACGCTTTCGTCGATCACCACTTTGCTCACCTCGGACTGCGAGGGGATTTCGTACATGGTGTCGAGCAATACGCCTTCGAGGATCGAACGCAGGCCACGCGCACCGGTTTTGCGCTCCAGTGCCCGCTTGGCCACTGATTTGAGTGCGTCGGTACGGAACTCGAGGTCTACGCCTTCCATTTCGAACAGCTTGGCATATTGTTTGGTCAGGGCGTTTTTCGGCTCGGTGAGGATCTGAATCAGAGCAGCCTCATCCAGCTCGTCCAATGTCGCCAGGACCGGCAGACGACCAACGAATTCCGGGATCAGACCAAACTTGACCAGATCGTCAGGTTCGACTTCACGCAGGGACTCGCCCACCTTCTTGCCTTCTTCCTTGCTGCGCACTTCCGCACTGAAGCCGATGCCGCCACGGGTGGAACGGTTTTGAATAACCTTTTCCAGACCGGAGAACGCACCGCCGCAGATGAACAGGATATTGCGCGTATCAACCTGAAGGAACTCCTGCTGTGGATGCTTGCGGCCGCCTTGTGGCGGTACGGAAGCAACCGTGCCTTCGATCAGTTTCAACAAGGCTTGCTGCACGCCTTCACCGGAAACATCCCGAGTGATCGACGGGTTGTCGGACTTGCGCGAAATCTTATCGATTTCGTCGATGTAGACGATACCCATCTGGGCCTTCTCTACGTCGTAGTCGCACTTTTGCAGCAACTTCTGAATGATGTTCTCGACGTCCTCACCCACGTAGCCAGCCTCGGTGAGGGTGGTGGCGTCGGCGATGGTGAACGGAACGTTCAGCAGGCGAGCGAGGGTTTCCGCAAGCAGGGTTTTACCCGAGCCTGTAGGACCGATCAGCAAGATGTTGCTCTTGCCGAGCTCGACTTCGTCGTTTTTCTTGTCACGCTGGTTCAAACGCTTGTAGTGGTTGTACACCGCTACGGCCAGAACCTTTTTTGCACGCTCTTGACCAATCACGTACTGATCAAGGATGCCGCTGATTTCTTTAGGCGAAGGCAATTTATGCGCGCTGCTTTCGGCCTGGGCTTCCTGCACCTCCTCACGGATGATGTCATTGCACAGGTCGACGCACTCGTCGCAGATAAAGACCGAGGGGCCGGCAATCAATTTGCGTACTTCATGCTGGCTTTTGCCACAGAAGGAGCAATAGAGCAGCTTGCCGTTGTCCTCGCCGTTGCGGGTGTCAGTCATTCGTTCGATCCAAATCCGATAGGCTTGCAACACAAGATGAAGGCTTATGCGGGCTTTTTCAAGCCCGCAGGTGATCGGACTTGCCGACCTGGCCTATTTTGAGCTGCTTATATTAAGCGGGGCGCTTGTCAATCACTGCGTCGATCAACCCGTAATCACGCGCGGCTTCGGCGCTCATGAAATTGTCACGGTTGGTATCACGCTCGATTTCTTCCAAGGTGTGCCCGCTGTGCTTGGCCATCAGCGTGTTAAGACGCTCACGAATAAAGAGGATTTCCTTGGCATGGATTTCGATGTCCGATGCCTGGCCCTGGAAACCGCCCAGTGGCTGGTGAATCATCACGCGCGAGTTCGGCAGGCAGTAACGCTTGCCTTCGGCACCTGCGGTCAGCAGGAAAGCGCCCATGCTGCACGCTTGGCCGATGCAGGTGGTCGACACGTTTGGCTTGATGAACTGCATGGTGTCGTAGATCGACATGCCCGCGGTCACCGAACCGCCCGGCGAGTTAATGTAAAGATGGATGTCCTTGTCCGGGTTTTCCGCTTCAAGGAACAGCAGTTGCGCACAAATCAGGTTGGCCATGTAGTCCTCTACCGGCCCCACCAAAAAGATCACTCGCTCCTTGAGCAGGCGCGAGTAGATGTCGTAGGCGCGTTCGCCACGAGCGGACTGCTCGACAACCATCGGGACCAGGCCGCCTGCGGCCTGGATATCAGAGTTCTGCTGAATATAGGAATTACGGAACATGCTCTGCAGTTACTCCCAAATAGTCATGTCTTGAAAACGCATAAGCCAGCGCGAGGCTGGCTTATGGTTGTATTTCAAACGAGTTGGACAATCAGTCGGCTTGTGCTGCTTCCGCCGGCTTGACTGCTTCTTCGTAAGAGACCGCTTTATCGGTCACCTTAGCCTTCTGCAGAACAGTATCCACAACTTGTTCTTCCAGCACAACCGAACGTACTTCGTTCAGTTGCTGGTCGTTCTTGTAGTACCAAGCCACAACCTGCTCAGGCTCCTGGTAGGCCGAAGCCATTTCCTGGATCATTTCACGAACGCGGTCTTCGTCAGGCTTGAGGTCGAACTGCTTGACCACTTCAGCCACGATCAGGCCCAGCACGACGCGGCGCTTGGCTTGCTCTTCGAACAGCTCGGCCGGCAGTTGGTCAGGTTTGATGTTGCCACCAAACTGCTGAACGGCTTGTACGCGCAGGCGATCCACTTCGTTGGACAGCAAAGCCTTAGGCACTTCGATCGGGTTGGCGGTCAGCAGACCGTCCATGACCTGGTTCTTGACCTTGGACTTGATGGCCTGACGCAGCTCGCGCTGCATGTTCTTGCGAACCTCGGTGCGGAAGCCGTCGATGCCGGTTTCCTTGATGCCGAATTGAGCGAAGAACTCTTCGTTCAGCTCTGGCAGCTTAGGCTCGGACACGCTGTTGACCGTCACGGTGAACTCGGCGGCTTTGCCGGCCAGGTCCAGGTTCTGGTAGTCAGCCGGGAAAGTCAGGTTCAGAACGCGCTCTTCGCCGGCTTTTGCGCCAACCAGGCCGTCTTCGAAACCCGGGATCATGCGGTTGGAACCCAGCACCAGCTGAGTACCCTTGGCGGAGCCGCCAGCGAATGCTTCGCCGTCAACCTTGCCCACGAAATCGATGTTCAGCTGGTCTTCGTTCTGGGCAGCACGTTCGGCCACTTCGAAACGGGTGTTCTGCTTGCGCAGGATTTCCAGCATGTTGTCCAGGTCGGCATCAGCCACTTCGGCGCTCAGGCGCTCGATCGCGATACCGTCGAAGCCGGCAACTTCGAACTCTGGGAACACTTCGAATACAGCAACGTATTCCAGGTCCTTGCCCGCTTCCAGGGACTTAGGCTCGATCGAAGGCGAACCAGCCGGGTTCAGCTTTTGCTCGACAACCGCTTCGTAGAACGACGCCTGGATCACGTCGCCTACCGCTTCCTGACGCGCATCAGCACCAAAACGGCGCTTGATTTCGCTCATTGGCACTTTGCCTGGACGGAAGCCAGCGATCTTGGCCTTTTGGGCAGTCTGCTGCAGACGCTTGTTGACCGCAGTCTCGATGCGCTCTGCCGGCACGGTGATGCTCAGGCGGCGCTCGAGAGCAGTAGTATTTTCAACAGAAACTTGCATGGATATTCCTCGTTGCACAGACGTTAGCCGGCCGTTTCCGACCCCAGAATCAAGGGCATGCATTCTAGTGGGTCAAACTCAAGAAGTCACCCTACTGGAAACGGGTAAAAAAACAGCAGGCAATTTATCGGTACGAAGACACTGTTGCGCCTCGCCCCGGTGACAAATACAGCCAATCGCGCCAGGGCTCTGCGCCGACCCTTCTATATATAGAAGAAGTCGCCAATCATCTCCCTGACGGCCGCCCCTGCGAACAGGACCGGCAGGCAGCGCGGCATCATCGAGACACATAAATACGACGAAACGCCCTGCCTTGCGACCCAGAACCTGCAGCCGCGGAATACTCGAACCACTAAAACAAAAAAGGCGCCAGACTGTTAAATCTGGCGCCTTTCGAATATGGGGTGGACGAAGGGGATCGAACCCTCGACAACGGGAGTCACAATCCCGTGCTCTACCAACTGAGCTACGCCCACCATATTGCGTTAACAAAGAAACCAAACCACTTCTTTGTCGAGCCTGACCCCGCCTTCCGGCCGGGCAAAGCTTTAATTGGTGCGGATGAAGAGACTCGAACTCTTACGCCTCGCGGCGCTGGAACCTAAATCCAGTGTGTCTACCAATTCCACCACATCCGCGCTTGAAGCTCTTAAAGCAAAGGCGCCAGATGATTAATCTGGCGCCTTTTCAAAATATGGGGTGGACGAAGGGGATCGAACCCTCGACAACGGGAGTCACAATCCCGTGCTCTACCAACTGAGCTACGCCCACCATCTAACGCTACTTGTGCCAAAGCTGCCTAATGGCGCACCCGGCAGGACTCGAACCTGCGACCATCCGCTTAGAAGGCGGATGCTCTATCCAGCTGAGCTACGGGCGCCTGATTAATCTGTACTCTTGGAGGATTACAAACTAAGTGCTTCCAGCCTTGCAGAACAACAATCCTGCTAGACCTTCTTAACCAGTGCTAGGCTGTGCCCGACAAGTGCGACGAATAGTATAGACGCGCCGGAAAGCCGTCAAATCTTTTTTGAAAAAAATTCATTTTATTTAAGGGGTTAGGCCAATTTGCAGACCAAGCGCCTTTGCCCCCACGTCTTGGCATGCGAGAATGCGCGCACTTTTCTTCCCCCTCTCGATGGTTAATCACGCGTAATGACTGCACAACTTATCGACGGCAAATCAATCGCCGCCAGCCTGCGCCAGCAGATCGCCAAACGCGTCACCGAGCGTAGCCAGCAAGGCTTGCGCACGCCTGGCCTCGCGGTGATCCTGGTCGGCAGCGATCCTGCGTCTCAGGTTTATGTCTCGCACAAGCGTAAAGACTGTGAAGAGGTCGGCTTTATTTCCAAGGCCTACGACCTGCCTTCCGAGACCACCCAGCAGGCCCTTACCGACCTGATCGACGGCCTCAACGATGACCCGAACATCGACGGTATCCTGGTGCAACTGCCATTGCCCGCGCACCTGGACGCCTCCCAGTTGCTCGAACGCATCCGCCCGGACAAAGACGTCGACGGTTTCCACCCGTATAACGTCGGCCGCCTGGCCCAGCGCATCCCGCTGCTGCGCCCATGCACGCCCAAAGGCATCATGACCCTGCTCGAAAGCACCGGCGTCAACCTTTACGGCCTCGACGCCGTGATCGTCGGCGCCTCCAATATCGTCGGGCGCCCGATGGCCATGGAACTGCTGCTCGCCGGCTGCACCGTGACCGTAACCCACCGCTTCACCAAGGACCTCGCCGGTCACGTCGGCCGTGCCGACCTGGTGGTAGTGGCTGCCGGCAAGCCGGGCCTGGTCAAAGGTGAGTGGATCAAGGAAGGCGCGATCGTCATCGACGTCGGCATCAACCGCCAGGCAGACGGCAAGCTGGTCGGCGACGTGGTGTACGAAACCGCCCTGCCCCGTGCCGGCTGGATCACCCCGGTACCGGGTGGCGTTGGCCCGATGACCCGTGCGTGCCTGCTGGAAAACACGCTGTATGCAGCAGAAACCCTGCACGGCTGATCAACTGCCGCGCTGAAAAGAGCCCTGCCTTGTCGCAGGGCTTTTGGTTTCTGATGAACCTCACGCTCTGCTATCGTGCATCCGCGGCTGACATGTTCGGCACCCGCCAGATGCCGCAGGAACCCCAGGAGTGCTTTAGCCATGCGCAACCTACATGCCGCCCCTCTGCTGATCCTCATCGCGGTATTGATCCCCGCTTGCACCACCCAACTGACTGAAGCGGGCAAACAGGTCAACCTCGTCACGGCCTCATCCGCCCACGCTTGCCACGTCGTCAAAGCCTTCACGGTGCAGGGCTCATCCAACGGCGACGCTCTGAACACCGCATTCAATAAAGCCGCCGAGGCTGGCGCTGACAGCCTGAGCATTGTCAATGTGGGGGACGCTGGCAAAATGCAGGTAGCCGCCTTGAACTGCCGACGCTGACGGGCTTGCCCAATAGAACATGCACCCGAACATCCGGCTCGTTCACCCAGGCGCAGCACCCGGTTTCGCGTTTCTTCGACATCCTTTTCACCCGCCATCGACAGGATCGGGCGCAACTTACCTCTACTCCTTTGAAAATCCCCATTAGACCCGCCCTCATAGCGGGCCTTTTTTTGCCCGCGATGGGCTACAAGCCTAACCAATCATCGTCTTACAGCCTTTATTTAAAGGCTCTCTATCGTTTTCTGATCCATACTCCTAAAATGTAACGTCATTTTTCATAAAGCCCGTTGCAGAACGGTATTTCTTACTTTTTTTAGCGAGTTCATCCGCGTGAAAATTCGTCTCTCTCTCGTCAGCCTTTTATTTGCTTTCACCGGCACCTTTGCGCACGCCGCCGAAACCACCCTGGCCCCGCGTGACACCTCAAAACTGCAAATCGCTTCCGGCAGCGCCATGCTGGTCGATCTGCAAACCAACAAAGTCATCTATTCCAGCAACCCGGACGTGGTGGTGCCGATCGCTTCCGTGAGCAAGCTCATGACCGGCCTGATCGTGCTGGAAGCCAAGCAGAACATGGACGAATACATCGACATCAACATCACCGACACGCCGGAAATGAAAGGCGTGTTCTCCCGGGTGAAAATCGGCAGCCAGATGCCGCGCAAAGAGATGTTGCTGATCGCCCTGATGTCCTCGGAAAACCGCGCCGCCGCGAGCCTGGCTCACCACTACCCGGGCGGCTACGCAGCCTTCATTGCGGCGATGAACGCCAAGGCCAAGGCGCTGGGCATGACCAGCACCCATTACGTCGAGCCTACCGGCCTGTCCATCCATAACGTGTCGACCGCCAGGGACCTGAGCAAGCTGCTGGCCTACGCGCGCAAATTCCCGATGCTGAGCCAATTGAGCACCACCAAGGAAAAAACCGTGGCGTTCCGCAAGCCCAACTACACCTTGGGTTTCTCCAACACCGACCACCTGATCAACCGCGCCAACTGGGACATCAAGCTGACCAAGACCGGCTTCACCAACCAGGCCGGCCACTGCCTGGTGCTGGTGACCAGCATGGGTAACCGCCCGGTGTCGCTGGTGATCCTCGACGCCTTCGGCAAGTTCACCCACTTCGCCGATGCCAGCCGAATCCGCAACTGGGTCGAGACCGGCAAGGGCGGTTCGGTGCCGGACGTTGCGTTGCGCTACAAGGCCGACAAGAACCTGAAGAACCGCCCGAACGCGACAGAGGTTCGTCGCTGAACGGCGCCCCCCCCCAAAACGCCCGCCTGACCAATGCCCCGACATGCTCGGGGCATTTTTTTCGGCATAAGCCACGCAAAAACAGGCCGTTGCATCGCTAACCGGGGTTGCGGATCACGCCCACGATCTGCGGCAAAATAGCGCACAGACAGGCTTTTACTTTGCGCCTGAACTGCCGCTAAATGTTCACCCCTTTCAGTCGACTTCGTTCATGGCTCGTCTCAAACGCATCAGTCCCTGGCTAGCCTGCCTGGCCATCGTGCTGAACATGCTGGCCATGCCGCTCAGCCGCGCCATGCAGACGCCGGACATGGGACTGTTGATGTGGGGCGGATTCTGCTCGGGGGGCGCCTCGCAAGCGCTGCCTCCCAACTTGAGCAAGCTGATCGACCCGCTCCAGTCGGCGCCGTCGCAATCCGCCATGAAACACAGCGATTGCTGCTGCGGTCATGCCGGACTGGCGGCGCTGCCGTCCGACTACTACAGGCATTTCCTACCGCGATACGCCCCCGACACCACCCTCGACAACCCCGAGTTGCCGACGCTGCACCCCAGAATCCGCTGGCCGAGCCTGAGCCCGCGCGCCTCCCCTACCGTTTGATCGACACCCGCGCCGCCCCATAGGCGGCGCGATCTGCTTGTCAGCCGCCCGCCTGGGCGTCCTCGAAGTGTCTTGATCATCAGGAATGGTGCGTTATGCCTGCTCGAATGACTTTGCCTCGCGCAAAGCGTGTCTCTGTGTCCCGCCCGCTATGGCCCTTGCTGTCCATCGGCCTGTTCGCCCTCAACCCGCTGTCCTCGGCACTGGCCGAAACCGGTAAAACCGAAGACTCCACCCTCACCCTCGGCACCGTCACGGTCCAGGGCGCCAGCGCCAGCAGCGGCCCGCTGAGCACCAGCAGCGTGCTCAGCTCGGTGGACATTCTCGGCGCCGACATCCTCGAAAAAATGCCGGTCAACTACAGCTGGGAACTGTTCAGTCGCGCGCCAGGGGTGATCCTCACCGAGTTCAACCAAGGCACCACCTCCGGCAAGATTTCCTTTCGCGGCTTCAACGGGGAAGGCGAAGTCAACGCAGTGAAGTTGCTGATCGACGGCATCCCGAGCAACAGCAACGACGGCAACATGCCGTTCATGGACATGATTTTCCCCATGGAGCTGGACAGCATCGAAGTGGTGCGCGGCACCAGCGATGCGCGCTACGGCCTGAACAACATCGCCGGCAACGTCAATATGCTGACCCGCACCGGCGGCGACTACACCAAGGCGCGGGTGCGCTACGGCAGTTACAACACCCAGGAAACCCAGCTGGCCAAAGGCATCGAAGGCAGCAACTGGACGCAGAACTACTTCTTCGCCTACCAGAAATCCGACGGTTACCGCGATCACGCCGAGGCGGACAGGTTTTCCATGTCCGGCAAATGGTTCTACACCCCGGACGACAACAGCTACCGCATCGGCCTGATCGCCCGTCACTACGAAACCGAGGCGCAGGAACCCGGCTACTTGAGTGAAGAGGACGCCCACCAGCACCCGACCATGACCAACAGCTACAACGCCACCGACAAAGGCACGCGGCGGATGAACCAGGTCAGCCTGCACTTCGACACCGACCTGGCCGAAACGCTGGCCTGGTCGGCAAAAACCTACGTCAACACCTTCGACGACCGGCGCTGGACGCAATACTGGCGCACCAGCGCCCAGCAGGAGCGCGACGCCTACGAAACCCAGTATGGCGCCCTCACCTCCCTGACCTGGCGCCCGCAAGTCAGCTGGCTGTACGACTTCGCCCTGGAAGGCGGCGCGGACATGCAGCAGCAGCAGAACAAGAGCGAGCGCTACCGCACCAAGGACCGCCTGCGCCTGGCCCAAACCCGCGACCAGCGATTCGACTTCGACACCTACGGCGCCTATGTCCAGGCCGAGATCAAGCCGTTCGAGTCGCTGAAAATCGTCCCGGCATATCGCGTCGATAAGATCCAGGGCGACTTCACCAACGAAATGACCGGCATGGACTACGACATCAACGACTATGGGCTGATCAAACAACCCAAGCTCAGCGTGGTGTATTCACCGTGGGACGTGGCCAGCATCTATGCCAACTGGGGGCGGACCTTCCAGGTCGGCACCGGCGCGGCGGCCTATAAGATTCCACCGCGGGATACCAACCTGGCGCCGTCGATCAACGACGGCTGGGAAACCGGGGTCAAGTTCACCCCGGCGGACTGGATCGACGGCCGCATCGCCTATTGGCAGCAAGAAGCCAGCGGCGAAGTCAGTCGCCGCCTCAACGACCCGAGCGGCGAGTCGGACAACGTCGGCGAAACCCGGCGCTGGGGTTACGACGCGCAAGTCAATCTGCACCCGGACGAACGCACCGAAATCTGGATGGCCTACTCCTGGCAGTACTCGAAAATCCTCCAGCCCAGCGCGACTTTGCCCAACAGCAAAGGCCAGGAAATCGACCACATCCCGCATCACCTGTACAACGCCGGCGTCAGCTACAAGGCCACGCGGGCGCTGCAGTTGACGGCGTGGATGAACGGCCAGACGAATTACTACCTGGAACGCGAGAACACCAAGGGCACTTACGGCGGCTACGTCTTGATGAACCTCGGCGCGACTTACCAGGTGACCGAATCGGTCAGTGTCGACCTGCAGTTGAAAAACCTCACCAACCGCTACTACGAATACGTCTGGTATGACCCGGACGGCGCCCAGGCCTCGCTGCACTCACCCGGCGACGGGCGCGCGCTGTACACAGGCGTCACCGTCGACTTCTGATCGGCAGCGCCGCCGGGGCGCGATGAACGTTCAGGCCGGCAAGCGCAAAAACTGAACGTTCACTTCAAACCCGTCGTCCCGGCCTGTGGCCGGCGACGCCAGGGTCATGTGCGCCTTGACCCCATGGACGATGGTCTTGGCAATCGCCAGGCCCAATCCGCTGCCGCTGGCTTCGCTGCTGCCGCGCACGAAGCGTTCGGTCAGGCGCTGCAACACCGGCGCCGGCACGGCCGGTCCGCCGTTGACCACCCGCAGCAACGCATCGTCCGTGAGGCTGACGTCGACCGGTTGATCCGCCGCGCCGTACTTCAACGCATTCTCGATCAAGTTGCGCAGCAGGATGCCGAACGCGTCCGGGTCGATCGCGCAATACACGCTGCCCTCGCTCGGCAGTTGCAAGCAGATGCGCTGCCCGCTGCTGCGGTTCCACTCATCGACCCCATGGGCCAGTAAGGGAATCAGGTCCTGGGGCGCCTCGGACAACAACCCGCCGCCCTCGGCCTTGGCCAGTTGCATGAGTTTTTCCGAAAGCCGCGCCAGTTCGCGCAAGGCGTGTTCGATCTTCGCCGCACGCACGCGCAACGGGCCTTCCGGCGCTTCCTGGCGCAAACGCTGGATCTGCGCCAGCGTCGCCGCCAATGGCGTGCGCAACTCGTGGGCGCTGTTGGCGGTGAAGCTGCGCTCGGCCTCCAAGGCCTTGCGCAAGCGCTCCAGCAGGTGGTTGACCGCGTCGGCCAACGGGTCGATTTCAGCCGGCAGCCGGGCCACGCTGATCGGCGACAAATCCCCCACACCACGCGCTTCCACGGCACGGCGATAAGCCAATACGCTGCGCAGGCTGAAGCGCACAAACAACCATGTGCCCAACAGGCTGATGGGGATCAGCGCCAATAACGGCATCAACAGGGCCAACAAGGCTTCCCGCGCCGCCTCACGGCGATGCCCCAGCGGCTCGGCGATCTCAATGAACAGCGTATCGCGCAGCGCACTCGCGCCGTACAGCCGGTATTTTCGGGTGGTGGAAAACCCTTCGCTCGGGTGTTCGCTGAAGATCTTCGGGTTGGCGTCATGGGACTGCATCAGAATCTGGCCCTGGGCATCGCGCACCAGGTACGTCAGGTATTCCTTGTGCATCTTCAGGGTGGCGACGTGCTGGGCGGTGCGCGGTTCTTCGCGGTTGCTGATTTCCAGCACGGCCAGGGGCAGGATGCGTTGCGCGGTCTCTTCCAGGGCGCTGTCGAACGCCTCGTTCAATTCGTGTTGCACCACCAGCCAGGCGCCGACGGTCGCCCCCAGCCAGAGCAAGGTCATGCCCAGGGTCAACCCGAGGCCGAGGCGTTTTTGCAGGCTGATCGGCGACTTCATCCGGCCATCAACCGATAACCCATGCCACGCACGGTTTCCAGCAGGTCGCGCCCGAGTTTTTTGCGCAGGCGGCTGATATAGACCTCGATGGTGTTGCTCTCGATTTCCGCACCGAAGGCGTACAAGCGCTCTTCGAGCTGCGACTTCGACAGCAACGCCGTGGGGCGCTGCACGAACGCCTCGAACAGCGCCCATTCGCGCGCCGTCAGGTCGACGGTGATGCCGGCACGCTGCACGGTGCGCGCGTTCATATCGATCTGCAACTCGCCGAGTTTGATCTGCGGGTTGGGATTGCCGCTATAACGGCGGGCCACGGCGGCCACCCGGGCCGACAGCTCGAACAGGTCGAACGGTTTGACCAGGTAATCGTCGGCCCCGGCGTTGAGGCCGGCGATACGATCGGATATCTGGTCCTGGGCGGTGAGGATGATCACCGGGGTCACATTGCCGGCCGAACGCTGCTGGCGCAGAAAGTCCAGCCCGCGACCGTCGGGCAGCATCAGGTCCAGCAGGATCAGGTCATACGGCGTGCTGCGCACGCTGTTGTTCGCATGCTCCAGGCGCTGCACCCAATCGACCGCATGGCCGTCGTCGGCAATCTGTTCGCGCACCGCCTCGCCCAGCCCGGGTGCATCCTCGACCAATAAAACCCGCATCTGGCACCTCCTGTGGTGGTTGTCGTGCCGCACCTTACCGAGCTTACCTGACGTGAATCTGAAGATTCAGCTGGTTGTCAGGAATGCCCTTTAGGGTAAGCCGCAAATGCCAATCCGGCCGGAGACAGATCATGAAATCAGCTTTTATTGTCAGCACCGCATTGCTGGGCGTCCTGCTCGGCGCAAACGCCTTGGCCGACGACGACTGCAGCGAGCCGGTCAGCGACTGGCAACCACGCGAAACCCTGCGCCAGCAAGTGGAACAGCAATACGGCTGGAGCGTGCAACGCATCAAGGTCGACGACGGCTGCTATGAACTCAGGGGCACCGACCGCAAAGGCAATGCGATCGAAGCCAGCTACGCACCCGCCTCGCTTCGTCTGCGCAAACTGGAAATCCATTTCGGCGCCAACGGCGACGCCCGGGATTACCTCAACCGCCCTGGATCGGAATGATCAGCGGTTTTTCCACGGCTTTCAGGTTGCTGTCAGCCAGCAGGTCCAGGCTCTCGCCACAACGTTCAACCAGGACATCATCATGAAAAAGATCATTGCTGCAACCTGCCTCGCCGGCGCCATTGCCCTGCCGGGGCTGGCCCAGGCCCGCGAAGTGACACTGACCACCCAACTCAAGGACTACAGCGGCAACGGCGCGTACCTGGCGATCTATGTTACCGACGCCAACGGCCAGTACCAGAAAACCCTCTGGGTCGCCGGCAAAAAGGCCAAGTACTACCGGCACCTGAGCGACTGGGCGCGTGGCAGCGCCATGAAGCCGAGCGAGTTTGACGGCCTCAGCGGCGCCAGTGTCGGCAGCGGCCGCAGCCTCACCGTCAGCGTGGAACTGGCCGACACCTTGATCGACGCCGGGTATCAGATCCGTATCGACAGCGCCGTGGAAGACAAGCGCGACAGCCGCGCCGACGTCAGTGTTCCGCTGACATCGGCCGGGTCGGGCAAGCCGGTCAGCGGCAGCACTTATGTCGAGTCCTTTACCTACGACCTGTAACACCTGCGACTTCTGGAGGCTGAACATGCTTCGCCAGTTCCATTCACTGCCCGGTCTGATCGCCGCCCTGTTGGTCATGATATTGGCCATCAGCGGCGCAGTGCTGTCCGTCAATCCGGCCTTGGAACGCCTGCACGGCACGTCAACCGCGGCCGGGCAGCTCAATGTCGGCCAGTTGGCGGGACGCATCGCCAACCACTTTCCGGGGGTGGAGCAGATCCAGCGCAGCGCCTCCGGAACAGTGATCATCTACTACAACCAGGACGGCCAGGCGGGTGCGCAAACCGTCGATCCACTGACCGGCCAGGGCCTCGGGCCCTATGAGCCGTCCGTTGTTTCGCGCTGGGTAAAAGACCTGCACCGCTCGCTGTTCATGGGTACCACCGGGCATGGGATCGCGGGCGTCGGCGCACTCTTCATGTTGATGCTTTGCGTGTCCGGCGCGCTGTTGCTGGCGCGCCGCCTGGGTGGCCTGCGCAACCTGTTGCGGCCGCTGCGCGGCTCGTTCAGCCAGCGCTGGCACGCCGAAGTCGGGCGCCTGGCCGTGCTCGGGCTGCTGCTGTCGGCCTTGACTGGGCTGTACATGTGCGCCACGACCTTCGGTTTGATCGCCGACGGCAGTCAGGCTGAGCCGGCCTTCCCCGCGCATATCAGCGTCGGCGCGGCGCAGCCGGTGGCCAACCTGCAAGCCTTGCAGGCCATCGATCTGAACGACCTGCGCGAACTGGTTTACCCGAGCCCCGGTAACCCCGAGGACGTGTTTTCCCTGCGCACCGCCCAGGGTGACGGCTACGTGGACCCGGTCAGCGGCACGCTGTTGTCGTATCAGGCCCACGATTCAATGCACAACCTGTATCAACTGATCTATCAATTGCACACCGGCGAAGGCCTCTGGTGGCTGGGCTTGATCCTCGGGGTTAGCGCCCTCAGCGTGCCGTTGATGAGCGTGACCGGCATCCTGCTGTGGTGGCGCCGCCGCAAGGCCGCGCCGAAGATTCGCCATAACAGCCCGGCCCACGCCGCCGACAGCGTGATTCTGGTGGGCAGTGAAACCAACAGCACCTGGGGTTTTGCCAATACCTTGCACGCGGCGTTGCACCAGGCCGGGCACCGGGTTCACAGCGCCGCGATGAACGATTGGAAGGGCGAGTACCGCGCTGCCCAGCGCCTGTTCATCCTCACCGCCACCCACGGCGACGGCGATGCACCGGCGTCGGCCGCGCAGTTCCTGGCACGGCTGCAGCAAGTGGGCCTCAAACCCGGCCTGCCCTTTGCGGTACTCGGGTTTGGCGACCGGCAGTTTCCGCGATTCTGTCAGTACGCCCATCAGGTGCAGGACGCGATGGTACAAGCCGGCGGCACGCCATTGCTGGGGCTGGAAACCGTGAACCGTCAATCCTCGCAGGAATTTGCGCGCTGGGGCGATGCGTTGGCGGCGCCACTGGGCCACGAGCTGCCGCTGATCCACACGGCGCAGCGCCCGCGCAGCCGTCGTCTGGAATTGACCGAGCGCATCGTCTATGGCGAAGCCGTGAACGCACCGACCCACGTCCTGCGTTTCAAGGCCGCGGGCGCGCTACCGAGCTTCCAGGCCGGCGATCTGGTCGGCATTTTGCCGCCGGACAACCCGGTGCCGCGCTTTTACTCGCTGGCCAGTTCCTCTGAAGACGGCACGCTGGAAATCTGCGTGCGCAAACACGAAGGTGGCCTATGCTCGGGGTTCCTGCATGAGCTGAAGATCGGCGGGTCGGTCGAAGCGTTCATCCAGCCCAATCCGCAATTTCGTCCGGCGTCGGGCGCGCACCCGGTGATTCTGATCGGTGCCGGCACCGGTATCGGGCCCCTGGCCGGTTTTATTCGCCATAACACCGCCAAACACCCGATGCACCTGTATTGGGGCGGACGCAACCCGGCTTCGGATTTTCTCTATGAACCGGAGCTCAAGCGTTACCTGGCCGACCGCCGCCTGACCGCATTGCGCGCGGCGTTCTCCCAGGTTCAGGAGCGCAGCTATGTGCAAGACCGGTTGCTCGGCGATGCCCTGGCGTTGCGCGCCCTGATCGAAAACGGCGCCCAAGTGCTGGTGTGCGGCAGCCGCGAGATGGCCAAAGGCGTGATGCAAGCGCTGGATAACGTGTTGGCCCCGCTCCATCTGAGTGTGCTGGCCCTGAAAGCACAAGGACGCTACCGTGAAGATGTCTACTGAGCCCCAACGCTACAGCCTGAACGGCGAGACCATGGGCACGCGCTATACCGCCGTGTTCTATGCCGAGGCAGGCGTCGACACCGACGCGATCAACCGCGGCCTGGCCCAGGCCGTGGGCCGGGTGGACCAGCAGATGTCCACCTGGAAGGCCGATTCCGACCTCAACCGCCTCAACGCCGGCCCCGAGCAAACATGGTTGCCGGTGCCCCAGGAACTGGCCACGGTGTTGGCCGCCGCGTTGCGGGTCAGCCAGCAATCCGGCGGGGCTTTCGACATCGCCGTCGGTGATCTGGTGGACGCCTGGGGCTTCGGTCCCGGCGCACCCTCAGTCACAGAACAGACCATCGACGCCCTGCCGTCACGCAGCGGTCTGTCGGCCACTGCGGCGTTGACGGTGGACACGCAACGCCACCAAGTGCGCAAACGCGCGCCGCTGCACCTCAACCTCAACGGGATCGCCAAAGGCTTTGGCGTCGACGAACTGGCGCGCTGCCTGGACGGCTTCGGGCTGACCCGCTACCTGGTCGGCATCGATGGCGAAATGCGTGCCCGCGGCGTCAAGCCGGATGCTCAACCGTGGGTCGTGGCCATTGAAAAACCAAGCCGGGGCCAGCGTGAAGTGATGGGAGTCATGGAACTCAGCGACGCCGCCATCGCCACCTCCGGCGACTACCGACACTGGATTGACGTGAAAGACCGACACTATGCTCACACCATGAACCCGGCCACCGGCGCCCCGCTGTGCAATACCGTCGCCGCCGTCACGGTGGTGGCCGCCTCGTGCATGCTCGCCGATGCCTGGGCCACGGCGTTGATGGTGCTGGGCGAAGTCGAAGGCCCACGCCTGGCGCAGGCACGCGGGATGGACGCGTTGTTCGTGCTGCGCGAGGGTGAACAACTCAAAGAAATATCGATTGTCGGCGGTATTCTGCAGGCGCAGATTGAAAGCCGTCCGCCCCAACCCCGTCCACGAACGTGAGTCCCGCACACCGATGAAATTCATGCACCGGCACACCGAATCCCACCGCAGTGACCGTATCGGCTGGCTGCGCGCCGCGGTACTGGGCGCCAATGACGGCATCGTCTCCACCGCCAGCCTGTTGATCGGTGTCGCCGCCGCCAACGCCAGCCACGCCTCGCTGATCGTCACCGGCATGGCCGGGCTGGTGGCGGGGGCGATGTCGATGGCGGCCGGTGAATACGTTTCGGTGCATTCCCAGGCCGATACCGAGCACGCCGATCTGGCCCGAGAGCGAGCGGAACTGGCGAGTAACCCGAAAGCCGAACACCGCGAACTTGCCAACATCTACATGCAGCGTGGCGTATCACCCGAATTGGCTCATCAGGTCGCCGACCAATTGATGGCGCACGACGCCTTGGGGGCTCACGCCCGGGACGAGCTGGGCATCAGCGAAGCCCTCACCGCCAAACCGCTGCAAGCGGCGCTGGCCTCGGCGGCGAGTTTCGTGGTCGGTGCCGCGTTGCCGCTGGCGGTGACGCTCATCGCGCCAGAGCACAGCGTGGTGCCGTGGATCTGCGGCATGTCCCTGCTGTTTCTTGCCAGCCTTGGCGCCGTGGCGGCCAGGGCCGGCGGGGCGAAAGTCTTCGTCGGCGCCTGGCGCGTAACCCTGTGGGGCGTGCTGGCCATGGGCATTACGGCCAGCGTCGGGGCATTGTTCGGCGCGGTGGTGTAGCGCGAAAACACACCGCGTCCCAACGTGGCGGGCGCGGTGTGTCTTACTTTCTTTCGGCCAATACCTTGAGTGCCTGCGCCGCAGCCTGCTCTTGCCCGGCCTGGGCGGTGGCATTGGCCGCTTCGCGCCAGCGCTGCGTATCCACATTGGCCGGCAACTGGCTCGGGCGCTGGGTGAGGATTGCCCAGTGACCGGCGCTGCTCCACTTCGACTCAAAGTCACTGAAGCTCATCAACAGCCGCCGATCCATGCCTGAGCGCAGCAGCACCGTGCTTTTCTGCTGGTTGAAACCCACCACGACCACGTAGTGCGTGCTGGACAACAGGCCGCCGCCGATCCGCGCCATCACCGGGTAACCCGCGCTCACCTGCGCCAGCACCGAGGTGAACTTGGCGTCGAGCGGATACACCATCAACCCGTATTCACGGGCCAGCACCTGCATGTTGCGCTCCAGGTTCGCTTCGTCGCCCGGCAAGTGCAGCGGCTTATCCAGCAAGCCCGGTGTCATGACAATGCCTTGTTGCGACAGCATGCTGGCTAACGCCGTGGGACCGCTTTGATAAGCGTCGCTGCGAAACGTCGGCACGCCATTGAGCTCGACACGCTCCGGCAGGCCCGGCAGTTTCGACGGCTGCCCGGAACAGGCCGCGAGCCCCAGGGTGCAGGCCAGCAGCAAGGACGTTGTAACGTTGGACCGTAACCGCAATTTTCTACCCTCTTGATCAACTGCCGGTAAGGGCCCTGATCATAGGACGCTCTTCCGCTCGGGTATAGCCTTGAACCGCAGTAAAACGCCCGGGATAGAGCAAAGAAGTTGGATCGACACGACCATTGGTCAATAGCAGGCAACCGTCGTCTGACTAGACTGTCCATTGAGAAGACTGTGTGTGCGCCCTGCTGGGCGAAAGGAGGCCAGAATGAGCCTTGCAACGACGATTTTCCTGTTGATCTGCGGTTGGCTCGCAGTGGCCGCCGCCATGTTGTGGGGGGTGTTGCGCATTACCCGTCGGCACCATCACCCCCACGTCAAAGCGGCTGCATCCGCCAAGCCGCACAAGACGGCGGTGCATCACGCCTAGCCAGGCATGCAATTGAAGTCCTGCGTTGCCGCGACTTCCTTACCGTGACCATCCAGGAGCGATGCGCGCACGGTGGTGCCCAGGCTGGATTCGATCAGGGTGTAGTGCTCACCCGCCTTGAAGTCTTTGTACTCCACGCGACCCTGGCAGTCCTGCTGGTTATCGTCGCCCGGCTCTTCCTCGAACAACGTCACATCCAAACGATGGGCTCCCGGCGGCACTTCGAAAAAGCGCCCGTCATCCACGCGTTTGCCGTCGACGCGCTCGGCCATCAGGTCATTCGGCGCTTCTTCTTTCAATCCGATCCAGGCTTCGCTGGGGTCGGCTTTGGGCATCGGGCCGGCGCAGGCCGACAGTAACAACACAGCGCTCAAGGCGGGAATCAGCAATAACGGTTTGAGTGACATGGCAGAACTCCAAAGAATTTCAGTTAAAAGACGCATCGCATCCGATGGGTCACAAGCTTGGAGAGCCGCCCTTTGTAGAACAAATGAATACACATGAAACGATCTTCAGCCCATACCTAAATCTTCCTTCACCTGGCTGAAAGGTGCGTGTTAGGTGGGTCGGGCAAGACTGCCGGGGTTTGCAATCCTGCTCCCTCGGAGGTTCACGCATGCTCGGGCTGGTAAAGACCGCACTGCAAAAGCCGTACACGTTTATCGTGTTGGCCATATTCATCTGCATCATCGGGCCGATGGCGGCCCTGCGAACCCCCACTGATGTATTCCCCGATATCGGCATCCCCGTCGTTGCAGTGGTCTGGCAGTACAACGGCCTGTCGCCGGACGCCATGGCCGGGCGGGTGATCTACACCTACGAACGCTCCCTGAGTACCACCGTCAACGACATCGAACACATCGAATCGCAATCCCTGCCGGGCATGGGCATCGTCAAGATCTTCTTCCAGCCCGGCGTCGACATCCGCACCGCCAACGCCCAGGTGACAGCGGTGTCACAAACCGTGCTCAAGCAAATGCCCCCCGGCATCACGCCGCCGCTGATCCTCAATTACAGCGCATCGACGGTGCCGATCCTGCAAATGGCGTTCTCCAGCCCGACACTGTCGGAAGCCAAGATCCGCGACCTGGTGCAGAACAATATCCGCCTGCCCCTCAGCGCCCTGCCCGGCCTGGCCATGCCCACGCCCATGGGTGGCAAGCAGCGGCAGATCACCCTCGACCTCGACCCGCAGGCGCTGGCCGCCAAAGGCTTGTCGGCGCAGGACGTGGGCAATGCCCTGGCGTTGCAAAACCAGATCATCCCGGTGGGCACCGCCAAGCTCGGCCCCAACGAATACACGATCCTGCTCAACAACAGCCCCAAGGCCATCGATGAACTCAACGACCTGCCGATCAAGACCGTCGACGGTGCGCTGATCACCATCGGCCAGGTGGCCCACGTGCGTGACGGTTCGCCACCGCAGACCAACATCGTGCGCGTCGACGGCCATCGCGCGGTGCTGATGCCAGCGTTGAAAAACGGCAGCATCTCCACCCTGTCGATCATCGACGGCATCCGCCAGATGCTGCCGCGCATCAACGAAACCCTGCCGCCGTCGCTGAAGACCTCATTGCTCGGCGATGCGTCGGTGTTCGTCAAACAATCGGTGGGCAGCGTGGCCCAGGAAGGCATCATCGCCGCGCTGCTGACCAGCGCGATGATCCTGCTGTTCCTCGGCAGCTGGCGCTCGACGCTGATCATCGCCGCTTCGATCCCCCTGGCGGTGCTGTCGGCCATCGCGCTGCTGGCGGTCAGCGGGCAAACCCTCAACGTGATGACCCTCGGCGGGCTGGCGTTGGCGGTGGGGATTCTGGTGGACGACGCCACGGTGACCATCGAAAACATCAACTGGCACCTGGAACAGGGCAAGACGGTGAAGGCTGCGATCCTCGACGGCGCCGCGCAGATCGTCGGCCCGGCGTTCGTCTCGCTGCTGTGCATCTGCATCGTGTTCGTGCCGATGTTCTTGCTGCAAGGCATCGCCGGGTACCTGTTCCGGCCGATGGCCCTGGCGGTGATCTTCGCCATGGCCAGCTCGTTCATCCTCTCGCGCACCCTGGTGCCGACATTGGCGATGTACCTGCTCAAGCCGCACACGCCGGAACCCGGCACCGGCCACCACCCGGAAGATGCGTTCATCAACCACCACGAAGGCGAGCAGCACACCAAACCACGCAATGCCGTGCTGCAGTCGGTGCTGAATTTCCAGCAGGGTTTCGAGCGGCACTTCTCGAACATCCGCGACACCTACCATGGCCTGCTGACGTTGGCCCTGGGCAATCGCAAGCGCTTCATCGTCGGCTTTTTAGCCTGTGTGCTCGCCTCGTTTTTGCTGCTGCCCAGCCTGGGCCAGGATTTCTTCCCGGCCACCGACGCCGGGGCGCTGGCGCTGCATGTGCGTTTGCCGCTGGGTACGCGGATCGAGGAAAGCGCTGCGGCGTTCGACCGGATCGAGGCGCGGATACGCGAAGTGATCCCGGCCGACGAACTCGACACCATCGTCGACAATATCGGCATTCCGCTGAGCGGCATCGACATGGCCTACAGCAGCAGCGGCACCATCGGCCCGCAGGACGGCGATATCCAGGTCAGCCTGAAACAACACCACGCGCCCACCGCCGACTACGTGAAAAAACTGCGTGAGGCGCTGCCGCAAAGTTTCCCTGGCAGCCACTTTGCGTTCCTGCCAGCGGACATCAGCAGCCAGATCCTCAACTTCGGCGCGCCGGCGCCACTGGACGTGAAAATCTCCGGGCGCAGCGATGCCGAAAACCGCGCCTACGCCGTGGAACTGGAACGCCGTCTGCAACACGTACCGGGCATCGCCGACCTGCGCATCCAGCAGTCCACCGGCTACCCGTCGCTGCAAGTGAATGTCGACCGCCTGCGCGCCAACGGCCTGGGCATCACCGAGCGCGATGTGACCAACAGCATGGTCGCGTCGCTGGCCGGCAGCTCGCAAACCGCACCGACCTTCTGGCTCAACCCGGCCAACGGCGTGTCCTATTCCATCGTCGCCGCCACCCCGCAATACCGCCTCGACAGCCTGCCGGCGCTGGAAGCGCTGCCGGTGACCGGTGCCGATGGTCAATCGCAAATCCTCGGCGGTGTGGCCAGCATCTCCCGCGTGCAAAGCCCGGCGGTGGTGACCCACTACAACATCGAACCGACCCTGGACCTCTACGCCAACGTGCAAGGCCGCGACCTCGGTGGCGTGGCCCGCGACGTGCAAAAAGTGCTGGACGACACCGCGTCCATGCGCCCCAAAGGCGCGACGATCAGCCTGCACGGGCAGATCGATGCGCTGCATGAAGCCTTCAGCGGTTTGAGCGTCGGCCTGCTCGGCGCGGTGGTGCTGATCTACCTGCTGATCGTGGTCAACTTCCAGTCATGGGTCGACCCGTTCGTGATCATCACCGCGCTGCCGGCGGCATTGGCGGGGATCGTGTGGATGCTGTTCCTCAGCGGCACGTCGTTGTCGGTGCCGGCGTTGACCGGGGCCATCCTGTGCATGGGCGTGGCCACCGCCAACTCGATCCTGGTGGTGAGCTTCTGCCGGGAACGCCTGGCCGAACATGGCGATGCGCTCAAGGCCGCACTGGAAGCCGGCTACACGCGCTTTCGTCCGGTGTGCATGACCGCCCTCGCGATGATCATCGGCATGCTGCCGCTGGCCTTGTCCGAGGAGCAGAACGCGCCGCTCGGCCGCGCCGTGATCGGTGGCCTGATCCTCGCCACCACCGCCACCCTGTTATTTGTTCCCGTGGTCTTCAGCCTGGTCCACGGTCGTCAGCCTACTCGCGCAACTGTTGGAGAAACGCCCCATGTCGTCTGATCACAAACCCTCGCGCAAGCGTCTGATGCTCATGGGTGTCGGCGGCCTGACCCTGGCCGCCCTGCTGGTCGCCAACGGCCTGTACGCCCGCACAATGCACGAGCGCTCCGTCACCGCCTGGACCGAAACCGCCGCCGTGCCGCAGGTGATGGTGTTCCAGCCGCAGCAGAACGTAGCCGGTGACACCCTGCGCCTGCCCGCTCACCTTGAAGCCTGGAGCAAGGCGCCGATCCATGCGCGGGTCAGCGGCTACTTGAAGGACTGGAAAGTCGACATCGGCAGCCAGGTCAAAGCCGGGCAAATCCTCGCCGAAATCGACAGCCCCGATCTCGATCAACAACTGGCGCAGACCCATGCGCGCCTGGTGCAGCAACAGGCCAATGCGCGGCTGGCCGCCACCACCGCGACGCGTTGGCAGAACCTGCTGGCCAGCCATTCGGTGTCGCGCCAGGAGGCCGATGAAAAAACCTCCAACGCCGCAGCGGCCAAAGCCAACGCCGAAGCCGCCGCTGCCGATTACGCACGCTTGTCGGCGCTGGAAAGCTACAAGACTATCCGCGCGCCGTTCGCTGGCACCATCACTGCGCGCAACACCGACATCGGCCAGTTGATCAAGGCCGATACCGACAGCGACCCGGAGCTGTTCAACATCGCCGACACCCACCAGTTGCGCCTCTACGTACCGGTGCCGCAGAACTACGCGGCCGTCATCCACCCCGGGCTTGAAGCCGAGCTGAGTGTTCCCGAGCACCCCGGCGAACACTTCAAGGCGCACCTGATCGGCGACTCCACCGCCATCGACCGCCGCTCCGGCACCCTGCTCGCGCAGTTTGTCGCCGACAACCCCAACGGCGAGTTGCTGCCAGGCGATTACGCCGAAGCGACCCTGCCGATTCCGGCAGACACCCATGGCGTGAGCATCCCGGCCAGCGCGCTGATCTTCCGTGCCCAAGGCACCCAGGTCGCGGTGCTGGATGCGCAAAACCACATACACCTGCAGGCCATCCATATCGGCCTGGACCTGGGTGAACGCCTGGTGATCGACCAGGGCCTGAAACCCGCCGACCGCGTGGTCGACAACCCGCCCGACGCCCTGCGCGAAGGCGACCCCGTGCAACTGGCCGACGCCTCCGGAGGTGCCCATGCGCCCAAGGCTTAAACCGCTTGCCGCGGTGATGCTGCTGGCGTTGCAAGGTTGCTCGCTGGCACCGACCTACAACGTGCCGGCGATCGACCTGCCGGCCAACTATCGCGAACAGACCAGCGATGGCCCCTGGCACAGCGCGCAGCCGTCCGACCAACTGGCGCCGCAGTGGTGGACGCTCTACCGCGAACCGCGCCTGGATCAGTTGCAACAGCAATTGCTCAAAGCCAACCCGGACCTGGCGGCAGCGCTGGCGCACTTCGATGCATCCCAGGCGTATGCCAGCCAATTGCATGCCGGGCTGTTCCCGCAGATCACCGCCAGCGCACAACCGCTGCGTCAGCGCCAATCCGACTCGCGTCCGCTGCGCGGCACCACGCAGCCGTCGGTTTACAACAGCAACACGGCGGGGTTTTCGTTGAGCTACGACTTGGACCTGTGGGGCAAAATCCGCAACCAGGTGGCGGCGGGTGATGCGCAGGCGCAAGCGTCGGGCGACGATCTGGCGGTGGCGCGTTTGAGCTTGCAGCATCAGTTGGCGACCTTGTACGTGCAGCTCAATGGGCTGGATGCGCAAAGTCGGATTCTCAACAGCTCGCTGGAGGATTTCAGCCAGGCCCTGCAACTGACCCGCAGCCGCTACGAGGGCCAGATTGCTTCGGAACTGGACCTGACCCGCGCGCAAAACCAGCTCGCCCAAGCCAAGGCGCAACTGGATGAAGTGCGCGGGCAACGCAACCTCACCGAGCATGCCATCGGTGAACTGGTCGGCGTGGCGGCCAGCGACTTCACACTGCCGGCGAGCCAACAACTGATCGCCCTGCCGGGGATTCCGTCGCAACTGCCGAGCCACCTGCTGCAACGTCGCCCGGACATTGCGGCGGCCGAGCGCCGAGTGTTTGCGGCCAACGCAAATATCGGCGTGGCCAAGGCCGCGTGGTACCCGGATTTCAGTCTGACCGGGCTGATTGGCGGGCAGACCCAAGGCGTGGGGAATTTACTGTCGGCGGGCAATCGGTATTGGGCGCTGGGGCCGCTGATGAACTTGCCGATCTTCGATGGCGGTCGCTTGAGCGCCAACGAACGCCAGGCCAAGGCCGAGTTCGAACAAGCCTCGGCACAGTACCGCAGCCAGGTACTGAAAGCCGTGCGCGAGGTCGAAGACAACCTGGCACAGCTAAGGGATTTGCAGCAGGAGGCACAGGATGAACAAGCCGCGGCAGATGCGGCGCAGCATACGCAAGCGTTGGCGATGAACAGCTACCAGGCCGGCGCGGTGAGCTATCTGGATGTAGTGACCGCGCAGACAGCGGCGTTACAGGCACAGCGGACCTTGCAGGCGGTGCAGACACGGCAGTTGCAGGCGAGTGTGGGGCTGGTCACCGCGCTGGGCGGCGGCTGGCAACCTGGCGCCTGACGCTTTTTTTGTGCAAACCAGCTCAAAGGTGGGAGCTGGTTTGCCTTTGATGAGGCTGGATCAGCCAAACATCACCGACTGATCCAGCACACATTCAGTCTTCCGGCCGACTGTTGAGAAACACGGTCACTGCTGTGTAATCACTGTCATTGGCGTGTCGGTACGCGGTATTGCTGTGATAGCGGCGGCGTCAGTTCCGGCCTCATCGGGGGCAAGCCCCCTCCCACATTGGTCCGGCGCCAGACACACAATGTATGAACACCGCAGAGCCCATGTGGGAGGATTCAAGCCCATCCCACACTGGTCCGGCGCCAGACACACAATGCATGAACACCGCAGAGCCCATGTGGGAGGGGGCTTGCCCCCGATAGCGTGCGTACAGACACATCCTGCCAAAAGCCTGCCCTTCAACCTGCAGTTCACCCATCTAGCCTCTCAAAACACACCCAGAGAGAGGCCAGGGAATGCCCGACTTACCCGCTTCACACCGCCTGCGTATCGGTCGATTCAGCGAACCCAACCGTATCTACCTCATCACCACCAACACCCACGAACGCATCCCGATATTCAAGAATTTCCATCTCGGTCGCTTGGTGGTCTGGCAGTTTCGATTAGCTCAGTACCAAGGGCTGGCGAACTCCCTGGCATGGGTGATCATGCCGGACCATTTCCATTGGCTGCTCGAACTGAAAAAAGGCTCGCTGGCTGACCTGATGCGCCAGGTGAAGTCCAAAAGCACACGGAGCGTCAACGGTGCGAGCGAACGCAAGGGGCGGCTTTGGCAGGAAAGTTTCCATGACCGGGCGCTGCGCAAGGAAGACGACCTGGTGAAAATGGCCAGGTATGTGGTGGCCAATCCATTGCGGGCGGGATTGGTTAGCCGGATTGGCGACTACCCGTTGTGGGATGCCATTTGGGTATAGACACAGTTCAACTGTGGGAGGGGGGGCTTGCTCGCGATGGCGGTGGGTCAATCACATGTGTATCGGCTGAACCACTGCTATCGGGAGCAAGCTCCCTCCCACACTGATCCTGCGCCAGACACACAATGTATGAACACCGCAAAACCCATGTGGGAGGGAGCTTGCTCCCGATGGCGGTGGGTCAATCACATGGGCATCGGCTGAAAGACCGCTATCGGGAGCAAGCTCCCTCCCACACTGATCCTGCGCCAGACACACAATGTATGAACACCGCAAAACCCATGTGGGAGGGAGCTTGCTCCCGATAGCAGTGGTTCAGCCAGCTTATCTGTAACTGACCCACCGCCATCGCGAGCAAGCCCCCTCCCACAGGTTTTACCGCGTTTCAGGCCGCGCGTTTGCCGCTGGCAATGGCGGCCGAGGCGGCCACCATCGCCCGCAACAACACCGCACACCCCGCCGCCAGGTCATCCGGCGCGGCGTTTTCGATTTCGTTGTGGCTGATGCCGCCTTCGCATGGCACGAAGATCATCCCCGCCGGGCCGAGTTCGGCGACGAAGATCGCGTCGTGCCCTGCCCCGCTGACGATGTCCATGTTCGACAACCCCAACCCATTCGCCGCATCGCGCACTGCGTCGACGCAACCCTTGTCGAAATACAGCGGCGGGAAGTCGGCGGTGGGTGTCATTTCAAAACTCAACCCATGCTTGGCGCAGGTCTCGTCGATCACCTGGCGTACCTGGGCGATCATCGAATCCAAGCGCGCCGGTTCCAGGTGGCGGAAGTCCAGGGTCATACGCACCTCACCCGGGATGACGTTGCGTGAGCCCGGATAAGCCTGCAAGCAACCGACAGTGCCACACGCATGCGGCTGATGCCCCAATGCCGCCGCATTCACCGCCGCGACCACGGCGGCTGCGCCGACCAGGGCATCCTTGCGCAGGTGCATCGGCGTCGGCCCCGCGTGGGCTTCAACGCCGCGCAGGGTCAAGTCGAACCACTTTTGCCCGAGGGCACCGAGCACCACGCCGATGGTTTTCTTTTCATCCTCAAGAATCGGCCCCTGTTCGATATGTGCCTCGAAATAGGCGCCGACTTTGTGCCCACTCTCCGGCCGCGTCCCCGCATAGCCGATCGCATTCAGTGCCGCGCCGACGCTGATACCCTGCGCATCGACCTTGGCGAGGGTGTCGGCCAGGCTGAATTTCTCGGCAAACACCCCCGATCCCATCATGCACGGCGGGAAGCGCGAGCCCTCTTCGTTGGTCCACACCACCACTTCCAGCGGCGCCTCGGTTTGCACCTTGAGGTCGTTGAGGGTGCGCAACACTTCCACACCGGCCAGCACGCCGAAGCAGCCATCGAACTTGCCACCGGTGGGCTGGGTGTCGATATGGCTGCCCGTCATCACTGGCGGCAGGTCGGGGTTACGCCCGGGGCGACGGGCGAAGATGTTGCCGATACCGTCGACGGTCACGCTGCACCCGGCCTCTTCGCACCATTGCACGAACAGGTCGCGGGCCTGGCGGTCGAGATCGGTGAGGGCCAGGCGGCACACGCCGCCCTTGGCGGTGGCGCCGAGCTTGGCCAGCTCCATCAACGACTGCCACAAACGGTCGCGGTTGATGTGCTGATGGGTCGATTGCAGAACGTCCAGGGCAGCGTTCATGGGGATCTCCTCAGGCTACATGTTATGAATGGAATGCAGTTCAAATGTGGGAGGGGGCTTGCTCCCGATTGCAGTGGGTCAGTCACCCATGCAGTGGTGGAATGACCACCTGTTTGACTGCATGCCATCGCGTTACAGCAGGGATTTGGCCGGCATCGGCGTCAGGCCACGCCTGGCATTCAGCCCGTAATACAACACGCCGCCCAACGCCGAACCGGTAAACCAGCCATAGCTGTAGAACCAGCTGAACACGTCGCTGCCCAATGACAGCAAGGTCAGCACCACCGGCACGCCAAACGCGACAAACCCGCTCCAGTTCCACGCCGGGTACACGTCGTCACGGTACAAACCGGCGAGGTCCAGGCGCTGTTTGCGCGTGATGAAGTAGTCCACCACCATGATCCCGGCGATCGGCCCCAGCAGGCTGGAATAGCCGAGCAACCAGTTGGAATACACCGTCTCCAGGCTCACATCGGAAACGATCAGCCCGAGCTTCTTCAGCAGCTCGTGGCCCATCAACACCAACCCCACCAGGCCGGTGAGAATCACTGCCGAAGTGCGGTTGATCAGCTTGGGCGCGATGTTCTGGAAGTCGTTGGTGGGCGACACGATGTTCGCCGCCGTGTTGGTGGACAAGGTGGCGACGATGATCAATGCCATGGCCACGGCGACCCACACCGGGCTCTGGATATGCCCGATCAGCGTCACCGGGTCGGACACGCTGACGCCCACCAGTTTCACCGACGCGGCGGTCATGATCACACCGAGGGCGGCGAACAGGAACATGGTCAGCGGCAGGCCGAAAATCTGCCCGAGGATCTGGTCCTTCTGGCTCTTGGCGTAGCGGCTGAAGTCGGGAATATTCAGCGACAAGGTGGCCCAGAACCCCACCATCGCGGTCAGGCCGGCCATGAAGTAACCGGTCAGGCTTGCACCTTCGGGGCGTTTGGGTGGGATCGCCATCAACTCGCTGAGGGATACGTTCGGCATCGCCCACACCAGCAGGCCAATGCCCACCGCCACCAGCAGCGGTGCCGACAGGGTTTCCAGGCGCTTGATCGACTCGGCGCCGCGCAGCACCACCCACAGGTTGAGGGTCCAGAAGATCATGAAGCCGATCACCTCACCGGTGCCGCCCAAGGCCTTCCACCCCTCGAAAATCGAGCCCAGGAACAGGTGAATCGCCAGCCCACCGAACATGGTCTGGATGCCGAACCAGCCGCACGCCACCAGCGCTCGGATCAGGCACGGCACGTTGGAACCGAGGATGCCGAACGACGAACGCAGCAACACCGGGAACGGAATGCCGTACTTGGTACCGGGGAAGGCGTTGAGGGTCAGCGGGATCAGCACCACGATATTGGCCAGGAGGATCGCCATCAGCGCCTCGCCCACCGACAAACCGAAGTACGCAGTGAGCACCCCGCCCAGCGTGTAGGTGGGCACGCAGATCGACATGCCGACCCACAGCGCGGTGATGTGCCACTTGTTCCACGTGCGTTCATGCACCTTGGTCGGTGCCATGTCGTGGTTGTAGCGAGGGCTGTCGAGGACGTCGGGGCCGGCGTCGAGTTCGTACAGGCCGTTGCGTTCAATAACTTGCGATCTGTTCTGTTGCATGGCCGCTCCACGGTTTTTTCGAATTATTGTTGCTCACCTGCAAGGTCGGTGCAGGTGGCCGGAGTACCTCGTAAACAACATGACATCAAGGGTCCGGCCAGCCGCCACTGCACTCAATAAACGTGCCGACAACCCGCCCTGACCCTGCACCGCATATATAACTCGCTGATGTTTATCAGCTTTATTTCAAACGCCGATGAGTCCTTCGGTACTTGCCGCGTGACGCAGGCTGGATAACGCGCAAGTTGTCCGAACGTTCAGGACTCAATCTGGTGCAACACAATTATTTTTATTTACCGCCGCCGTCAAGCGGCATGTCTCAAGCGCCTGATTTGCAATAAGAAATGTTGTTCATATTTGGAACCTGTCAAGTGCGTCAAAATGGTGATCAGTCGCCACATTTTGGTGATTTTTATTTTTTATCCTTATATTTCAACATGTTAAACAACAACTAAGTGTAGGAAAAATCTTCTTGCTCATTCTAAAAACACCGGCTAGTTTCTATTCCTGTCACCGATGACAGGTTTTTACCAAGCCTGTGCTGAAAACAACTACAACACTTAGAACTGGCACCAGCCGGTCAAGCCTGTGAGGAACTCGACATGTCGCTGTTGATCCGTGGCGCCACCATCATTACCCACGACGAAAGTTACCGCGCCGATGTTTTATGCGCAGACGGTCTGATTCGCGCAATTGGCACGGGCCTGGATATTCCCGCTGGCACCGAAGTACTCGATGGCAGCGGCCAATATTTGATGCCCGGCGGCATCGACCCGCACACCCATATGCAACTGCCCTTCATGGGCACCGTGGCCAGTGAGGATTTTTTCAGCGGCACGGCGGCGGGTCTGGCGGGGGGCACCACCTCGATCATCGACTTTGTGATTCCCAACCCGCAGCAATCCTTGCTCGAAGCCTTTCACCAATGGCGCGGCTGGGCGCAGAAGTCGGCGGCCGACTATGGCTTTCACGTGGCGATCACCTGGTGGAGCGAGCAAGTGCGCGAGGAAATGGCCGAGCTGGTCAGCCATCACGGCGTCAACAGCTTCAAGCATTTCATGGCCTACAAGAACGCGATCATGGCAGCCGACGATACCCTGGTGGCCAGCTTCGAACGCTGCCTGGAGCTGGGCGCGGTACCCACCGTGCATGCGGAAAACGGCGAGTTGGTGTATCACCTGCAACGCAAACTGATGGCCCAGGGCATCACCGGGCCGGAAGCGCACCCGCTGTCGCGTCCGTCCCAGGTCGAGGGCGAAGCGGCCAGCCGCGCGATCCGTATCGCCGAGACCATCGGCACGCCGTTGTACCTGGTACACGTCTCGACCAAAGAGGCGCTGGATGAAATCACCTATGCGCGCGGCAAAGGCCAGGCGGTGTACGGCGAGGTGCTCGCCGGGCACTTGCTGCTGGACGACAGCGTCTACCGCCACCCCGACTGGCAGACCGCCGCCGGCTACGTGATGAGCCCGCCGTTCCGCCCGCGCGGGCATCAAGAGGCGCTGTGGCATGGCCTGCAATCCGGCAACCTGCACACCACCGCCACCGACCACTGCTGCTTCTGCGCCGAGCAGAAAGCCGCCGGGCGTGACGATTTCAGCAAGATCCCCAACGGCACCGCCGGTATCGAAGACCGCATGGCGCTGTTGTGGGATGAAGGGGTCAACACCGGGCGCTTGTCGATGCAGGCGTTCGTCGCGCTGACCTCCACCAACACCGCGAAGATCTTCAACCTCTACCCGCGCAAAGGCGCAATCCGCGTCGGTGCCGATGCCGACCTGGTGCTGTGGGACCCCGAGGGCACGCGCACGATTTCCGCCAAGACCCACCACCAGAACGTCGACTTCAACATCTTCGAAGGCAAGACCGTGCGCGGCGTGCCGAGCCACACCATCAGCCAGGGCAAGCTGGTCTGGGCCGACGGCGACCTGCGCGCCGAACGCGGTGCCGGGCGGTATGTGGAACGGCCGGCGTATCCGTCGGTGTTCGAGCAGTTGAGCAAGCGGGCTGAGCGTTCCAAGCCGGTTGCGGTGAACCGCTGAGACCGCTATCGGGGGCAAGCCCCCTCCCACAATTGACCGCATGCTTTCAGACACAATGCGATCACTGTGGGAGGGGGCTTGCCCCCGATGAGGTCAGCCCAGGCAACAAAAATGCCCGCCAGAGGCAATCCGAAAAAAACCGTGAGGCCCACACCGTGATCCAGACCCTGACCCACCTCCCCCATCCCCATGAAGACGGGGCGACCCTCGCCAGCCATTTCACCGACCTGGCACCGCCCCTCAACGCTCGCCAGGCGCAACTGGAAGCCTCGCGCTGCCTGTATTGCTACGACGCGCCGTGCGTGAATGCGTGCCCCAGCGAAATCGACATCCCGTCGTTCATCCGCAATCTCCACACCGACAACGTGCAAGGCGCCGCGCAGAAGATTCTCTCGGCCAATATCCTCGGCGGCAGCTGCGCCCGGGTCTGCCCCACCGAGATCCTGTGCCAGCAAGCCTGCGTGCGTAACCACGGCGAAGAATGCGCGCCGGTGCTGATCGGCCTGTTGCAACGCTACGCCATCGACAACGCGCACTTCAGCGAACACCCGTTCCAGCGCGCCGTCACCACCGGCAAGCGCATCGCCGTGGTCGGCGCCGGACCGGCCGGCCTGGCCTGCGCCCATCGCGCCGCGTTGCACGGCCACGATGTGGTGATCTTCGAAGCCCGGGAAAAAGCCGGCGGCCTGAATGAATACGGGATCGCCAAGTACAAACTGGTGGATGACTTCGCGCAGAAGGAGCTGGAGTTCCTGCTGCAGATCGGCGGCATCGAGATCCGTCACGGCCAGCGCCTGGGCGACAACCTGTCGTTGAGCGAACTGCACCAGCACTTCGATGCGGTGTTCCTCGGCCTCGGCCTGGCCGCCAGCAAGCAACTCGGCCTGCCCCATGAGGACGCCCCCGGCCTGCTCGCCGCCACCGAATACATCCGCGAACTGCGCCAGGCCGACGACCTCACCCAATTGCCCCTGGCCGACCGCTGCATCGTGCTCGGTGCCGGCAACACCGCCATCGACATGGCCGTGCAAATGGCCCGCCTCGGCGCCCGCGACGTCAACCTGGTGTACCGCCGGGGCCTGGCGGACATGGGCGCCACCAGCCATGAGCAGGACATCGCCAAGGCCAATCAGGTTCGCCTGCTGACCTGGGCCCAGCCGGAGGAAGTGCTGCTGGACGAGCAAGGCCATGTGCGCGGCATGCGTTTCGCCCGCACGCACCTGGACAACGGGCGCCTGCAACCCACCGGCGAAACCTTCGAACTGGCCGCCGATGCGATCTTCAAGGCCATCGGCCAAGGTTTCGACAACGCCGCACTGCACGACCCGCTGGCCCAGCAACTGCAGCGGGTCGGCGAACGCATCTTCGTCGACGAACACCTGCGCACCAGCATCCCCGGCGTGTATGCCGGCGGCGACTGCGTCAGCCTCGGCCAGGACCTCACCGTACAGGCGGTGCAACACGGCAAGCTGGCGGCAGAAGCCATGCACGCCCAACTCATGCTCAACGTGGAGGCTGCGTAATGGCCGATCTCTCGATTGTCTTCGCCGGTATCAAAGCCCCCAACCCGTTCTGGCTGGCCTCCGCGCCACCCACCGACAAAGCCTACAACGTGGTCCGCGCCTTTGAAGCAGGCTGGGGCGGCGTGGTCTGGAAAACCCTCGGGGAAGACCCGGCGGCGGTCAACGTGTCGTCGCGTTACTCGGCGCATTACGGCGCCAACCGCGAAGTGCTGGGCATCAACAATATCGAGCTGATCACCGACCGCTCTTTGGAGATCAACCTGCGCGAAATCACCCAGGTCAAAAAGGACTGGCCGGACCGCGCGCTGATCGTGTCGCTGATGGTGCCGTGTGTCGAAGAGTCCTGGAAAAACATCCTGCCGCTGGTAGAAGCCACCGGCTGCGACGGCATCGAGCTGAACTTCGGCTGCCCCCATGGCATGCCCGAGCGCGGCATGGGCGCGGCGGTCGGCCAGGTACCGGAGTATGTGGAACAGGTGACGCGCTGGTGCAAGACGTACTGTTCGCTGCCGGTGATCGTCAAGCTCACGCCGAATATCACCGACATCCGGGTGGCGGCGCGTGCGGCGTATCGCGGCGGTGCGGACGCGGTGTCGCTGATCAACACCATCAACTCCATCACCAGCGTGGACCTGGAGCGCATGGTCGCCCTGCCGACGGTCGGCACCCAGAGCACCCACGGCGGTTACTGCGGTTCGGCGGTCAAGCCGATCGCGCTGAACATGGTCGCCGAAATCGCCCGCGACCCGCAGACCCACGGCCTGCCGATCTGCGGCATTGGCGGCATCGGCAACTGGCGCGATGCGGCGGAATTCGTCGCCCTCGGCTGCGGCGCCGTGCAGGTGTGTACGGCGGCGATGCTGCATGGCTTTCGCATCGTCGAAGAAATGAAGGACGGCCTGTCGCGCTGGATGGACAGTCAGGGCTACACCAGTCTGCAGGATTTTTCCGGGCACGCCGTGGGCAATACTACGGACTGGAAGTACCTGGATATCAACTACCAGGTGATCGCCAAGATCGATCAGGCCGCCTGCATCGGCTGCGGGCGTTGCCACATTGCCTGCGAAGATACGTCGCACCAGGCCATCGCCAGTTTGAAACAGGCGGACGGTACGCATAAGTACGAAGTGATCGATGACGAATGCGTGGGCTGCAACCTGTGCCAGATCACCTGCCCGGTGGCCGATTGCATCGAGATGGTGCCGGTGGACACCGGCAAGCCATTCTTGAACTGGACCCAGGATCCGCGTAATCCGTACCGGGAAGCGGTGTAGTCCTGTAGAGCGCTATCGGGGGCAAGCCCCCTCCCACAGTTGACCGCATTCTTTCAGACAAAATGCAGTTCATTGTGAGAGGGGGCTTGCCCCCGATGAGGCCCTCAGCCTCACCACAAAACTCAAGGCTCAAACAGTTGACCGCATTCTTTCAGACAAAATGCAGTTCATTGTGGGAGGGGGCTTGCCCCCGACGAGGCCCTAAGCCTCACCACAAAACTCAAGGCTCAAACAGTTGACCGCATTCTTTCAGACAAAATGCAGTCAATGTGGGAGGGGGCTTGCCCCCGATGAGGCCCTCAGCCTCACCACAAGCCTCAAGGCTCAAACAGTTGACCGCATTCTTTCAGACAAATGCAGTCAATGTGGGAGGGGGCTTGCCCCCGATGAGGCCCTCAGCCTCACCACAAGCCTCAAGCCTCAAGGCTCCAACCCAATCCCGCGCAAAATCACACTGGTCACCGTCTGAATCGCCCTCTCGAACTGCATATCCGACAACGGCTGGTGATCGTTCAGAATCTTCACCTGATGATCAAAGTCGGCGTAGTGCTGGGTCGAGGCCCAGATCATATACAGCAGGCTCGCCGGCTCGACCGGCAGGATGCGTTTGTCTTCCACCCATTGGCGAATCTTCGCTTCCTTCATCTTGGCCCAGTCGTACAGGCTTTCATCCAGCGCCTCACCGAGCGTCGGCGCGCCGTGGATGATTTCGTTGGCCCAGACTTTCGACCCATACGGCCGCGTGCGCGAGCGTTGCATCTTGGCGCGGATGTAGCTGCTGAGCACCACTCGCGGGTCATCGAAGGTTTCGAAGCTCAGGGCATCCTGCTTCCACACTTCCAACAGATCGAACAGCACCGCGCTGTACAGCTCGCTCTTGGTGGTGAAGTAGTAATGCAGGTTGGAACGCGGCAGTTGCACTTCGGCGGCAATATCGGCCATGGCGGTGCTGCCATAGCCCTTCTCGGCGAAGATTTTTTCCGCCGCCAGCAGGATTTTTTCGACGTTGACCCGACGAATTCCGATCTTGTGCTTGCCCATAAGGGCTCCCTGACAAAGACATAACGGAAAGACTACCACCCGCTCTAGATCGGGGCGACAGGAGGAGCCGAAACTTCGTACACTGCCCGTCCTATCCTTTGATTGGTATTGCTCAATGTTGATCAAGAAAACCCTGACCACCGTCGCTCTGCTGGCCTCGCTGCTGGGCGCCTCGGCGGCGTTTGCCCATGCTCACCTCAAGAGCGCGACGCCTGCGGCAGACAGCAGCGTCGCGGCACCGAACGATGTGCGCCTGACCTTCAGCGAAGGCGTGGAGGCGACCTTTTCCAAGGTTTCCCTGAGCAAGGACGGCACCGAAATCGCAATCAAGGGCCTGGCAACGCCGGATGCCGACAAGAAAACCCTGGTGGTGACGCCCGCCGCTCCTCTGGCAGCCGGCACCTACAAAGTGGTGTGGAACGCGGTCTCGGTCGACACCCACAAGAGCAACGGTGAATACAGCTTCAAGGTCGGCCAATAACCTATGGCGACGCTGCTGGTGCTGTGCCGTTTCCTGCATTTCATCGTCGTCTTGTTGATGTTCGGGGCCTGTGTATTCAGGCCCTGGCTGATGGGCAATGCACCGCAGCCGGCGCTGGACCGGCAAGTGCTGCGAATCAGCCGAGCACTGGCCTGGCTCGGGCTCGGCTCCGGCGTGGCCTGGTTGCTGCTGATCACGGTCAGCATGGCCGGCAGTTGGGACGCCGCACTGCAACCGGCCACTGTGCAATTGGTGCTGGGCAAGACCTTTTTCGGCCAAGTGTGGCTCTGGCATCTGCTGCTCAACGTGCTGCTGTTGATCGCCTTGATCAAACCCTGGTCGGCGTTGCGCCTGCCCTTGATCGGCCTGCTGCTGGCGACCCTGGCCCCGGTCGGTCACGGCGCCATGCTCAACGGGCTCAGCGGCCAGTTGCTGATCCTCAATCAGGTCGTCCACCTGGCGTGCGTGGGCGCCTGGCTTGGCGGTCTGCTGCTGTTGGTATTGATCCTGCGCCAACCGCAGCGCCATGGGCTGGAGCCGATTCTGCGGCGTTTCAGCGGCGCGGGTTATGGCCTGGTCGCCGGCTTACTGGTCACCGGCTTGATCAACGTGCGTGTATTGACCGGGCAACTGTGGCCCACCCCGCTGTTCAACGGTTTCGCCCTGATTCTGCTGATCAAGGCGATGCTGGTGCTGGGCATGTTGGCCCTGGCGCTGCTGAACCGCTTGCGTATCGAGCGCTGCGAACAACGACTGGAGACCTTGAAGGCCAGTGTGACGGCTGAATGGTTACTAGGTATTTCAGCGGTAGCCGCCGTCTCCCTCCTCGGCACGCTGCCCCCGATGGCGATGGCCGGCTGAATCCATAGTCAGCTTCCCCACTGGACCACGACCACTTCTGCTCAGTGAAGCGTAGTCATCGTATAACTTCTGATTGACAAGCCACAAAAACCCCGCAAATATCGCCCCAATGTTGTACGACGACGTATGACAAATAATAAAAACAACAAACCCAAGGGAGCGTCACTGTGCGTCCATCCGCCCGCAATTCCTCCTCGCGTCTCGGCCTTATCGGCCTCGGCAGCCTGGCTTTCACCCTGCCCCTCATCGCCCAGGCCGAAGGGTTTGTCGACGACGCCAAGGCTACGCTCAACTTACGCAACGCCTACTTCAACCGCAATTTCACCAACCCGTCCAACCCCCAGGCCAAGGCCCAAGAGTGGACGCAGAACTTCATCCTCGACGCCAAATCCGGCTACACCCAGGGCACCGTGGGCTTCGGGATTGATGTGCTGGGCCTGTACTCGCAAAAGCTCGACGGCGGCAAAGGTACCGCTGGCACCCAGTTGCTGCCGGTTCACGACGACGGTCGCCCCGCCGACAACTTCGGGCGCCTGGGCGTGGCGCTGAAAACCAAGCTGTCGAAGACCGAACTGAAAGTCGGCGAATGGATGCCCGTGCTGCCGATTTTGCGTTCCGACGATGGCCGCTCCCTGCCGCAAACCTTCCAGGGCGGCCAGGTCACCTCCAATGAAATCGCCGGCCTGACCCTCTACGGCGGGCAGTTTCGCGGCAACAGCCCGCGCAACGATGCGAGCATGGAAGACATGTTCATGAACGGCAAAGCCGCCTTCACCTCAGACCGCTTCAACTTCGGCGGCGCCGAATACACCTTCAACGACAAGCGCACCCAGGTCGGCCTGTGGTACGCCGAACTGACCGACATCTACCAACAGCAGTACCTCAACCTGACCCACAGCCAGCCGCTGGGCGACTGGACCCTGGGCGCCAACCTCGGCTTCTTCAACGGCAAGGAAGACGGCAGCGCCCTGGCCGGCGACCTCGACAACAAAACCGCGTTCGCCCTGCTCTCGGCCAAATACGGCGCTAACACCTTCTACGTCGGCCTGCAGAAACTCAGCGGCGACAGCGCATGGATGCGGGTCAACGGCACCAGCGGCGGCACCCTGGCCAACGACAGCTACAACGCCAGCTACGACAACGCCAAGGAGAAATCCTGGCAACTGCGCCACGACTTCAACTTCGCGGCGCTCGGCGTTCCGGGCCTGACCCTGATGAACCGCTACATCAGCGGCAGTAACGTCCACACCGGCACGATCACCGATGGCAAGGAATGGGGCCGCGAATCGGAACTGGCCTACACGGTGCAGAGCGGTGTCTTGAAGAACCTCAACGTGCGCTGGCGCAATTCGACCATGCGCCGGGACTTCAGCAATAACGAGTTCGATGAGAACCGGGTCTTCGTCAGCTACCCGATTTCGTTGCTTTAAAGATCTAAAACCCGGGCACATCCATTGTGGGAGGGGGCTTGCTCCCGATGACGGTGTATCAGGCAATGTCTCTGTGACTGACCCACAGCCATCGGGGGCAAGCCCCCTCCCACATTGACAAGCGGGGACTCTCTAACAATACTTCGGCATAGTCATACGACAACCTACAACAAAAACTGGAATCCAGATGACCACCACTACCCCAGCGCCCTTCAACCGCCTCCTCCTCACCGGTGCCGCCGGCGGCCTCGGCAAAGTGCTGCGCGAACGCCTGCGGCCGTATGCCCAGGTGCTGCGCCTGTCGGATATCGTCGACATGGCCCCCGCCGGCGCCAATGAAGAAGTGCAGCCCTGCGACCTGTCCGACAAACACGCGGTACACCATCTGGTCGAAGGCGTCGACGCCATCCTGCATTTCGGTGGCGTATCCGTGGAGCGCTCGTTCGAAGAAGTCCTCGGCGCCAATATCTGCGGGATTTTTCACATCTACGAAGCCGCCCGCCGCCATGGCGTCAAGCGCGTGATTTTCGCCAGCTCCAACCATGTGATCGGCTTCTATCAACAGGGCGAGCACCTCGACGCCCACTCGCCGCGTCGCCCGGACAGTTACTACGGGCTGTCCAAGTCCTACGGCGAAGACATGGCCAGCTTCTACTTCGACCGCTACGGCATCGAGACCGTGAGCATCCGCATCGGCTCGTCGTTCCCCGAACCGCAGAACCGCCGGATGATGCACACCTGGCTGAGCTTCGATGACCTGACCCAACTGCTCGAACGCGCGCTGTACACGCCGAACGTCGGCCACACCGTGGTCTACGGCATGTCGGCCAACCTCGACACCTGGTGGGACAACCGCTACGCCGCACACCTGGGCTTCACCCCCAAAGACAGCTCCGAAGTATTCCGCGCCCAGGTCGAGCGCCAGCCGCCGCTGGCCGCCGACGACCCGGCCAAGGTCTACCAGGGCGGTGCGTTCTGCGCCGCCGGGCCGTTCGGTGACTGACGTCACACTAACCCAAGGGAGTGAGTTGCCATGACCGCTGAATTGATTGTCGACGCCCGCAACGCCGTAGGCGAATGCCCGGTGTGGGTGCCCGAAGAAAACGCCCTGTACTGGGTGGATATTCCCAACGGCGGCCTGCAACGCTGGAGCGCCGCCACCGGCTATATCGACGTGTGGAAAGCCCCGCAGATGCTCGCCTGCATTGCCCGCACCGATGCGGGCAACTGGGTCGCCGGGATGGAAAGCGGCTTTTTCCAGCTCACCGCGCACAACGACGGCAGCCTCGACACCACGCCCCTGGCCGAGGTCGCGCACCCGCGCGCGGACATGCGCCTGAACGATGGGCGCTGCGATCGCCAGGGCCGGTTCTGGGCCGGCAGCATGGTGCGGGACATGAGCGCAAATGCGCCCGCAGGCATCCTCTACCGTTACGCGTCGGGCGCCGCGCCGCATGCGCAGTTGGACGGCTTTATCACCCTCAATGGCCTGGCCTTCAGCCCCGATGGCCGCACGATGTATGTCTCGGACTCGCACCCGCTGGTGCAACAGATCTGGGCTTTCGACTACGACACCGACACCGGCACACCGTCCAACCGCCGCGTGTTTGTCGACATGCAGCCACACCAAGGCCGCCCTGACGGCGCAGCCGTGGATGTCGACGGCGGCTACTGGATCTGCGCCAACGACGCCGGCCTGATCCACCGCTTCACCCCCGACGGTCGCCTGGACCGCTCCCTGCGCGTGCCGGTGAAAAAACCCAGCATGTGCGCCTTTGGCGGCAGTCGCCTGGACACCCTGTTCGTCACCTCGATCCGTGACGACCAGAGCGAACAGTCGCTGTCCGGCGGCGTATTCGCCCTCAACCCCGGCACAACAGGACTGCCCGAACCCCGCTTCGCCCTCTAGCTGCATCGCTGTGCCTTGAATACAACAATAACAAGACAGGAGTGACCGCTCATGGACTTCAAACGCACCTTGCTCGCCGCCGCAATCTTCACCCTCAGCAGCGCCGCCCACGCGCTGGAAATCAAATTCGCCGACATCCACCCCGCCGGCTACCCCACCGTCGTGGCCGAAGAGAACATGGGCAAGGCCCTCACCCAAGAAAGCAACGGCGAACTGACCTTCAAGTACTTCCCCGGGGGCGTCCTGGGTTCGGAAAAAGAAGTCGTCGAACAAGCCCAGGTCGGCGCGATCCAGATGACCCGGGTCAGCCTCGGCATCGTCGGCCCGGTGGTGCCGGACGTGAACGTGTTCAACCTGCCATTCGTGTTCCGCGACCAGGCGCATATGCGCAAAGTCATCGACGGCGAGATCGGCGATGAAATCCTCGCCAAGATCACCGACTCCGAATTCGGCCTGGTCGCCCTGGCCTGGATGGACGGCGGCACGCGCAACCTCTACAGCAAAAAACCGGTGCGCAAGATCGAAGACCTCAAGGGCATGAAGATTCGCGTGCAGGGTAACCCGCTGTTCATCGATGCCTTCAACGCGATGGGTGCCAACGGTATCGCCATGGACACCGGCGAGATCTTCAGTGCCTTGCAGACCGGGGTGATCGACGGTGCCGAGAACAACCCACCCACCCTGCTGGAACACAACCACTTTCAGAACGCCAAGTACTACACCCTCACCGAGCACCTGATCCTGCCCGAGCCGATCGTGATGTCGAAAATCACCTGGAACAAGCTCACCCCCGCGCAACAGCTCATGGTGAAGAACGCCGCCAAGGCCGCCCAGGCCGATGAGCGTGTGCTGTGGGATAAAAAATCCGCCAGCAGCGAGGAAAAACTCAAGGCGGCTGGCGTGGAGTTCATCCGCGTCGACAAACAGCCCTTCTACGACGCCACCGCCGCGGTTCGCGCCAAGTACGGCGCGCCTTACGCCGATATCATCGCGCGCATCGACGCCGTTCAATAACCCGCCCTGCCTCTCGCATAAGGCCCGGCGCGGTCGGCATCGACGCGCCCGGTCACGGTGAACGCCATGAAGAATCTAGTGCTGCGCATCAACGACCGCCTCTACATGACCTGCATCTGGGTCGCCGGCCTCTCGGTCCTCGGGGTCGCGCTGATCATCCCCTGGGGCATCTTCGCCCGCTACATCCTCGGCACCGGCTCCAGTTGGCCGGAGCCCACCGCCATCCTGCTGATGCTGGTGTTCACTTTTATCGGCGCCGCCGCCAGCTACCGCGCCGGGGCGCATATGTCGGTGGCGATGGTCACTGACCGCCTGCCTGCGCGCCAACGCCAGGTCGTCGGCATCCTCTCGCAACTGCTGATGGGCACCATCTGCCTGTTCATGACCATTTGGGGCAGCAAGCTGTGCCTGTCCACCTGGAACCAGTTCATGAGCGCCATCCCCACCCTGCGCGTGGGCATCACCTACATGCCGATCCCGATCGGCGGGTTGCTGACCCTGGTCTTCGTGGTGGAAAAACTCGTGCTCGGCGACCAGAGCAACCGACGGGTCGTGCGCTTCGATCTGGTTGAAGAAAGCGAAGGGGCTGCCTGATATGGACGCATTGATTCTGTTGGGCAGCTTTGTCGGCTTGATCCTGATCGGCATGCCAGTGGCCTATGCCCTGGGCCTGTCGGCGTTGATCGGCGCGTGGTGGATCGACATTCCGTACCAGGCCCTGATGATTCAGATCGCTGGCGGGGTGAACAAGTTTTCGCTGATGGCGATTCCGTTCTTCGTGCTGGCCGGCGCGATCATGGCCGAGGGCGGCATGTCGCGGCGACTGGTGGCGTTTGCCGGGGTGCTGGTGGGTTTTGTGCGCGGCGGCTTGTCCCTGGTGAACATCATGGCCTCGACGTTTTTCGGCGCGATCTCCGGCTCCTCGGTGGCCGACACCGCCTCGGTCGGCTCGGTGCTGATCCCGGAAATGGAGCGCCGTGGCTACCCCCGGGAGTTCGCCACGGCGGTGACCATCAGCGGTTCGGTGCAAGCACTGTTGACCCCGCCCAGCCACAACTCGGTGCTCTACTCCCTGGCGGCGGGCGGCACGGTGTCGATCGCCTCGCTGTTCATGGCCGGCGTGGTCCCGGGCCTGCTGATGAGCGCGTGCCTGATGGTGCTGTGCCTGATCTTCGCGAAGAAGCGCGACTACCCCAAGGGCGAAGTCATCCCGCTCAAGCAAGCGCTGAAAATCTGCGCCGACGCACTGTGGGGCCTGATGGCCATGGTGATCATCCTCGGCGGCATCCTGTCGGGCATCTTCACCGCCACCGAGTCCGCTGCGATCGCGGTGCTGTGGGCATTCTTCGTGACCATGTTCATCTACCGCGACTACAAATGGAACGAGCTGCCCAAGCTGATGCACCGCACGGTACGCACCATTTCCATCGTGATGATCCTGATCGCCTTCGCGGCCAGCTTCGGCTACATCATGACCCTGATGCAGATCCCGGCGAAGATCACCACGCTGTTCCTGACCCTGTCGGACAACCGCTACGTGATCCTGATGTGCATCAACGTCATGCTGCTGTTGCTCGGCACGGTGATGGACATGGCGCCGCTGATTTTGATCCTCACGCCGATCCTGCTGCCGGTGGTGCTCGGCATCGGCGTCGACCCGGTTCACTTCGGCATGATCATGCTGGTCAACCTCGGCATCGGCCTGATCACTCCACCGGTCGGCGCGGTGCTGTTCGTGGGGGCGGCGGTGGGCAAGGTGAGTATCGAGAACACCGTGAAGGCGCTGCTGCCGTTCTATGGCGTGCTGTTTTTGGTGCTGATCGCGGTGACTTACATTCCGGCGTTATCGCTGTGGCTGCCAGGGCTGGTGCTGTGATGCTGATTGAACTGGAAGATCACCTGACCCACCTCACCCTCGCCCCGGCCGTGGGCGGCAGCATCGTCAACTGGCGCGTGCGCGCCAGCGGCCAGCCCCTGCTGCGGCCTAGCGATCAAGCGGCGCTGGGCAGCGGCCTGCCCGGCAAACTGGGCTGCTATCCCCTCGCGCCGTGGTCCAATCGCATTGCCAACGGCGGTTTCGACACGCCCGCCGGCTGGCTGGCACTCACGCCCAACAGCGCGACCGATCCGCTGCCGATTCACGGTTCGGCCTGGCAACAGGCGTGGCGCGTGGTCAGCCAGTCGGCGGATGAAGTGCTGCTTGCGCTGGAATGCGCCACGCCGTTCGCCTATCGCGCCGAGCAGCGGTTTGGGTTGAGCAACGGCGTGTTGAGTATCGGGCTGAGCGTGACGCATCTGGCCGAAGCCGCCGCGTGGCACGGTTTGGGCTTGCATCCTTACTTCCCGCGCCGGGCGGGTACGCGGTTGCAGGCCAAGGCTGGGCAGGTATGGATGAGTGATGCGTCCAAGCTGCCGACGGCGCTGGCACCCGTACACGCCGATTGGGATTTCCAACAGCTCAAGGGATTGCCCCAAGCGTTGGTCGACAACGGGTTTTGCCAGTGGGACGGGCATTGCCGGATCGAACAGCCGGAGCTGGGTTATGCCCTGGAATGCCAGGCCACCGGCGCCGATTACTTTTTGCTGTACTGCCCGCCGGGGCTGGGGTTCTTCTGCATCGAGCCGGTGAGCCATCCGGTGAATGCCCATCACTTGCCGGGCAGGCCGGGCCTGAAACTGCTGGAGCAAAACCAGTCGACCCAACTCAATTTCACCCTGAAATACATTCCAACTGTGGGAGGGGGCTTGCCCCCGATGGCAGTGTGTCAGCCACTACATGCATGACTGACCCACCGCTATCGGGGGCAAGCCCCCTCCCACATTTTTGACCCGGTTCGGCTTCCAGGATCAGGTCGGCTATAAGGCAGCCTCGCTTTGGCTTTGGCTTTTGCTTTGGCTTTTGATCTTAGGCGCCCCGTAAAACCACGCTGGCCGAACGCAGGCTTGAATCCGTGGGCAACCCGGCAGGACGCCGGGTTAGCCGTCCTGGGCCAGGGATGGCCCATGACGGCGGCCCACGGATTCAAGCCGGAGTGAGGGCATGCCGAGCCTAGGCGAGGCACCGAGTGGTGGGGCAAGAGCCCTTTGGTTACTTTGGGGCTTTTCCAAAGTGACCCGCCGTAAGGGCGGAACCCATAGCAGCCGTGACCGCAACAATGGATATGTACTCAACCCAACCCAAAAAGCTGGTCAGCCCAGAGACCGCCATCGGGGGCAAGCCCCCTCCCACATTGGATCTCCTTTGCATTGGCGACCCCATGACACGCCCTATCAGATCCAGCCAAGCCAACTCCAATACGTCGCCGCAAACACCAACATCAACAAGTAACCCATCAGCGTCACCAACACCCCCACCTTGGCAAACTGCCGCGCCGTAAACGTCCCGGTCCCCAGGCACACCATGTTCTGCGGCGCATTGATCGGCAGGATAAACCCGTAGCTCACCACAAACCCCAACAGCATGGTCATCCCCAACCGGTTGAACTCCCCCGGCAAGGTCTGCAACACCGCAATCAGGATCGGCAACAACGCCGAGGTCAACGCGGTCGCACTGGCAAACCCCAAGTGGATCAAGATCAAAAACGCCCCGAGGATGGCAAACACACCCAACGGCCCGACCTGGTCCAGCCCGGTGTGCGCCACCACTTGCGAACCCAGCCACTGCCCGGCCTGGGTGGTCAGCAACGCCGTGCCGAGGCTGATGCCGACGCCGAACACAATCACCGTGCCCCACGGAATCCGCGACTGCACATCCTTCCAGGTCATCACGCCGATCCCCGGCAACAGCAGGAACACCAGCCCGGCGTAGGTGGTCGAGGTGGTGTCGAAATTGTGCAGGCGCCCTTCGGTAGCCCACGCCAACAGCAACAGCACCGACACGGCGAGCAGGCGTTTTTGCGGGCCGGTCATCGGGCCGATGTCCACCAGCGACTGGGCCACGGCTTCTTTGCCGCCGGGGATGCTGTCGCTTTCCGGCGGCAGCAGTTTGATCACCAGGAACAGCAACACCGCCGACATGATCAGCGCCCATGGTGCGCCGGCAATCAGCCAGTCGATCCACGACACGCGCTGGCCGAGCATCTTGTCCATGAACCCGACGGTCAGCAGGTTCTGCGCGGCGGCGGTCTGGATGCCGACGTTCCAGATGCTGGTGCCCTGGGCCACCACGATCATCAGGCCGGCGGCGATGTTGGAGCGTTTATCGACGCCAAACGCCGCCACCACGCCCATCATGATCGGCACCACGCAGGCACTGCGCGCGGTGGCGCTGGGTACGACGAGGCTCAGGAGAATAGTCACCGCGATCGCCCCCAGCAGAATGCCGCGGGTGCTGGTGCCGACCCGGGTCAGCGTGACCAGGGCAATGCGCCGGTCCAGGCCGGTGTGGGTCATGGCGGCGGCGATGAACAACGCACCCGCCACCAGGGCCAGCGCCGGGTTGGAGAAGCCGGTCAGCGCCATGCCGATGGCCGGGCTGGAGCCGATCAGGTGCGCGGGGTCTTGCAGCGACGGCGCGGTGCCGAGCAAGAACGCCATGAGCGAGGTGATCATGATCGCGCTGGCCTCATAGGACACCGCCTCGCTGATCCACACCACCACCGCAAACGCGAGGATCGCCAGCATGCGATGCCCGGCCACCGGCAAATCCGCGGGCAGCGGTAACAGCAGCACCCCGACCATCACCAGTACAGCGACGACCAGGCCCAAGGGCAACTTGAATGATGCAGCGGTTGTTGCGGGGGCGCTCATGGGGGAGTCTCCGTCGGCGTCAAATCAGGCTGGGAGCATGGCGCAAAATGCCGCACGCGGTGTTGACAGGTATCAAACCTCTAGGCCAATAACTGACTCAACACCGCCCGCAACTTCCCGGGCTTGACCGGTTTGTTCAACAACGGTGCGTCCAGCCGCCGCAGGATGCGCCGGCACTGGTCGGTGCGGTCGGCGCTGATGATCACGGCGGGAATCGTCTGGGCAAAATGCTCGCGCAGGTACTTGACCACCTCACAGCCCACCACGCCGTGGTCCAGGTGATAGTCCGCCAGGATCAGTTCCGGCGCCCTGCCCTGCAATGCCAGCAACGCGCCGGCCTGGTCGGTGGCCGTGACCACCTCGCAGCCCCACTGCCCGAGCAGCGCGCTCATGCTTTCGAGGATGCTGACTTCGTTGTCCAGCACCAGCAAACGCCGCCCCGGCAGCGGGTTGCCGGTGGTCGGTTGCGTGGGCAGTTGGCTGATGGCCAACGGCATTTCTTCGCTGATCGGCACTTCGAGGCTGAACATCGACCCGCGTCCCGGCCACGAGCGCACCGCCACCGGGTAACCGAGGATCTCGGCGATCCGCTCGACAATCGCCAGCCCCAGGCCCACGCCCTTGCGGTCCGAGGCGCGGCCGACGTCCAGTTGGTTGAATTCGAGGAAGATCGCGTCGAGCCGGTCGGCCGGGATGCCGCGCCCGGTGTCCCACACTTCCAGGCGCAGGTGATCGCCGCGGCGACGGGCGCCGAGCAGGATGCAGCCGTCGTCGGTGTAGCGGCAGGCGTTGCTGAGGAAATTACGCAAAATCCGCGTCACCAGGCGCAGGTCGGTCCGGATCGCGTAATGGCCGGTGTGTGCGCGCAGATTCAGTCCGGCGGCCAGGGCGACGGACTGGAATTCGGAGACCAGCGGCGCAAACAACTCATCCAGGCGATACAGCGCCACGTCCGGCTTGACCGCTGCCTGGTCGAGCCGCGAGATATCGAGCAAGTCGGTGAGCAAATCCTCGGCACCTTCCAGGGCCTGGTGCGTGCGCTCCACCAGCACCTGTTCGACGCTCGGCAACGACCGTTCGCGCAGGGTGGCGATCAGCAGCCGTGCGGCGTTGAGCGGCTGCAACAGGTCATGGCTGGCGGCGGCGAGGTACTTGTCCTTGCTGCGGTTGGCGGCCTCGGCGGCGTCGCGGGCGTCGCGCAGCTCCTGTTCGACCTGTTCGCGCTGGGCGACCTGCTGTTGCAGGTTGCGGTTGGCTTCGAGCAGTTCATCGGTGCGCGCCGCCACCCGCTGCTCCAGCTCATCGTTGAGGCGGATGTAGCGGTTGCGCTCGGCCTCCAGCTCATCGAGGCGGGCCGTGAGTTCCGGGTAGTGGCTCTTGCGCGCCGACTGGTCGCCCAGCCCCAGCAGCCCGGCCAGGGCGCGCTGCTGGTCGTCAGAGAGCTTCGCCATAGACGACCTCGACGTCACGCTGGCTCGATTCGCGGGGGTTGGTGAGGATGCACGGGTCGTGCATGGCATGCTGGGACAGAAACGGAATGTCCGCCACCCGCACGCCATGCAGGCCGAGGGTTTCGTGGAAGCCGATGGCACGCTTCAGCGCGATCAGATGCTCGACCAGCCGCCCGCGGATCTGCGGATGAGTCAGGCCGCGGCAGTCGATGCCGAACGTCTCGGCAATCACCTTGAAGCGCTCCGGTGCCGAGTTGTAGTTGAACGCCACCACATGCTCCACCAGCACCGCGTTGCACAGGCCGTGAGGCAGGTCGAGGAAGCCGCCGAGGCTGTGGGACATGGCATGCACCGCGCCGAGGATCGCATTGGAGAACGCCAGCCCCGCCTGCATGCTGCCGAGCATGATCTTCTCGCGCAGGGCGATGTCCGCCGGGTTGGCGATCATCTGCACCAGGTTGCCGTTGATCAGGCGCATGGCTTCCAGCGCGTGGGGGTCGGTCAGCGGGCCGTGGCCGGTGGAGACGAACGCCTCGATCGCATGCACCAGCGCATCGATGCCGGTGCAGGCGGACAGGAACGGGTCCATGCTCGCGGTGGTTTCCGGGTCGATCAGCGACACGTCCGGCACCACCGCCTTGCTGACGATGGAGAACTTCATGCGCTCCTGCTGGTTGGAAATGATCACGAACTGCGAGACATCCGCCGAAGTGCCGGCGGTGGTGGGGATCAGGATCAGCGGGGGGCTGGGCACGCGAATGGTGTCCACGCCTTCGAATTCGAGGATGTTGCGCCCATGGGCGACCACGATGCCGATGGCCTTGCCGCAGTCCATCGGGCTGCCGCCGCCGATGGCCACGATCACGTCGCAATGGTTGTCGCGGTACACCTCGGCACCGAGCATGACTTCTTCGACGCGGGGGTTGGGTGAGACGCCGCTGTACAGGCAGTAATCGATGCCGATGGCCTGCAGGCTGGCTTCCACGTCGGCGACCCAGCCGGCGGCGATCACACCGGGGTCGCTGACCACCAGCACTTTGCGCGCACCGAAGGTCTTGGCGTAATTACCGACGTTGTGCCGGCAGCCGGCACCAAAGATGATTTCAGGCGAAACGAACTTACGCAGAAGGCTGAGATTTGGGCTCATTGGAAAGCCTGTTTTTATTATTTTTGAGAGATGCGCTCCACACTAACCCATCCGCGCGCGAATGCAATCAGACCAAAGAGTCATTCCCCAAACGACCCCGGCCAGCGCGAGGCTGGCCGGGGGTGAATCAGCGGCTGGCGAAGTACATGGTCACTTCAAAGCCGATACGCAGGTCGGTAAACGCGGGTTTAGTCCACATGGGGCGATCCTCTTGTTGTGCCGGAAGATTCCGGTAATGGCATTAATGCATGGGGGGATGGGGGTGCGAATGCTACTTTCGAACGAGCCTGAAGCATGCCTTGGTAGCAGATGTACACCGATCAAAAATGTGGGAGGGGGATTGCTCCCGATGGCAGTGGGTCAGCCAATACATGCATAACTGAGCCACCGCTATCGGGGGCAAGCCCCCTCCCACAGTTGGTTGCATTTCAAGTCGGGGTTAGAAGAGGCCCAGGGGGTTGGTCTGCGGGTAGTGATCCAACAGGCAAAGCCCTCTTGTTGTGCCGAAACGGGTGTACGCCGATCAAAATGTGGGAGGGGGCTTGCCCCCTCCCACAGTTGATTGCATTTCAAGTCGGGGTTAGAAGAGGCCCAGGGGGTTGGTCTGCGGGTAGTGATCCAACAGGCAAAGCCCTCTTGCTGTGCCGAAACGGGTGTACGCCGATCAAAATGTGGGAGGGGGCTTGCCCCCTCCCACAGTTGATTGCATTTCAAGTCGGGGTTAGGAGAGGCCCAGGGGATTGGTCGGCAGGTAGTGATCCAACAGGCAAAGCCCTCTTGCTGTGCCGGAACGGGTGTACGCCGATCAAAATGTGGGAGGGGGCTTGCCCCCGATGGCAGTGTGTCAGCCAATACATGCCTGACTGATCCACCGCTATCGGGGGCAAGCCCCCTCCCACATTGGGTTGTATTTCAAGTCGGGGCTAGAAGAAGCCCAGTGGGTTGATGTCGTAGCTCACCAGCAGGTTCTTGGTCTGTTGGTAGTGATCGAGCATCATCTTGTGGTTCTCACGCCCCACGCCGGACTTTTTGTAGCCGCCAAACGCGGCGTGCGCCGGGTACAGGTGGTAGCAGTTGGTCCACACGCGGCCGGCCTTGATCGCCCGGCCCATGCGGTAGGCGCGGTTGATGTCGCGGGTCCACAGGCCGGCACCCAGGCCGAACTCGCTGTCGTTGGCAATGGCCAGGGCTTCGGCTTCGTCCTTGAACGTGGTAATACCCACCACCGGGCCGAAGATTTCCTCCTGGAACACGCGCATTTTGTTATGGCCCTTGAGCAGGGTCGGCTGGATGTAGTAACCGCTGGACAGGTCACCCTCCAAACGCTCGGCCGCGCCGCCGGTAAGCAGTTCGGCGCCCTCTTCCTGGGCGATTTTGAGGTAGGACAGGATCTTGTCGTATTGCTGCTCGGACGCCTGGGCGCCGACCATGGTTTCGGTGTCCAGCGGGTTGCCGCGCTTGATCTTGACGATCTTTTTCATCACCACTTTCATGAAGTCGTCGTAGATCGACTCCTGCACCAGCGCCCGCGACGGGCAGGTGCACACTTCGCCCTGGTTGAAGAACGCCAGCACCAGGCCTTCGGCGGCTTTCTCGATGAACTGCGGCTCTGCATTCATGATGTCTTCGAAGAAGATGTTCGGCGACTTGCCGCCCAGCTCCACGGTCGACGGAATGATGTTCTCGGCCGCGCAATGCATGATGTGCGCGCCGATTGGGGTAGAGCCGGTAAAGGCGATCTTGGCGATGCGCTTGCTGGTGGCCAGCGCTTCGCCGGCTTCACGGCCAAAGCCCTGGACGATGTTCAGCACGCCCGCGGGCAGCAGGTCGTTGATCAGCTCGGCAAACACCATGATCGACAGCGGCGTCTGCTCGGCAGGCTTGAGCACGATGCAGTTGCCGGCGGCCAGGGCCGGGGCGAGTTTCCAGGCGGCCATCAGCAGTGGGAAGTTCCACGGAATGATCTGCCCGACCACGCCCAGCGGCTCGTGGAAGTGGTAGGCGGCGGTGTGTTCGTTGATCTCGGCGGCGCCGCCTTCCTGGGCGCGGATGCAGCCGGCGAAGTAACGGAAGTGGTCGGCGGCCAGCGGCACGTCGGCGTTGAGGGTTTCACGCACGGCTTTGCCGTTGTCCCAGCTTTCGGTGACGGCCAGCACTTCGAGGTTCTGTTCGATGCGGTCGGCGATTTTCAGCAGCACCAGGGCGCGATCCTGGGCCGAGGTCTTGCCCCAGGCGTCGGCGGCGGCGTGGGCCGCGTCGAGGGCCTTGTCGATGTCGGCGGCGTTGGAACGCGGGAATTCGGCGATCACTTCACCGGTCACCGGCGAGGTGTTGGTGAAGTATTCACCGCTGATCGGCGCAACGAATTCGCCGCCGATGAAGTTGCCGTAGCGTGACTTGAAGCTGACGATGGCGCCAGGGGTGCCAGGTTGTGCGTAGATCATGTTAAAGCCTCTGTCTGGGTCCGGGCCTGTCGGTCAACAGGCGATGACCCGATAGTAAAGAGCCCCCGCTGCCGGGCGAATGCGCCGTTGGCAGGAGGGCTCTTGTCATTTGGTCGTAGATTCAGTGTTTGGCGACCAGTTCTTTAGGCAATTTGAAGGTCCAGAGCATGCCGCCCTGGTTGAAGTCCTTGATGCGTTTGGCCACTTCACCGCCCCACAACGGCACCGCGCCGCCCCAGCCGGAGAGCACCGAGACGTACTGTTCGCCGTCCATTTCCCAGGTCACAGGCGAGCCGAGCACGCCGGAGCCGGTCTGGAATTCCCAGACCTTCTCGCCGGTCTTGGCGTTGAACGCCTGCAGGAAGCCTTCCGGCGTACCGGTGAACACCAGGTTGCCCTTGGTGGTCAGGACCCCGCCCCACAGCGGCGCGAAGTTCTTGTGGCGCCAGACTTCCTTGCCGGTTTTCGGGTCGATGGCGCGCAGCACGCCGATGTAGTCTTCGTTCAACGGCTTGATGGTGAAGCCCGCACCGAGGAACGCCGCACCTTTTTTGTAGGTGATGCCTTCGTTCCACATGTCCATGCCCCATTCATTGGACGGCACGTAGAACAACCCGGTGTCGCGGTTATAGGCCATCGGCATCCAGTTCTTCGCGCCGAGGAACGCCGGGGCGACGAACACCGAGGTGCCCTTGGCTTCGCTGCCTGGCGCGCCTGGGCGGCTGGCTTCGTTGTAGATCGGCCGACCGTCTTTATCCAGGCCGGTGGCCCAGGTGATCTTGTCGACGAACGGGAAGCCGCGGATGAACTTGCCGTTGGTGCGGTCGAGCACGTAGAAGAAGCCGTTACGGTCGGCGGTGGCCGCCGCTTTGATCTCTTTGCCGCCTTCGGTGTAGTTGAAGGAGACCAGTTCGTTCACGCCGTCGTAGTCCCAGCCGTCATGGGGCGTGGTCTGGAAGTGCCACTTGATGGTGCCGTCATCCGGGTTCAGCGCCAGGCGCGAGGACGAGTAGAGGTTGTCGCCAGGGCGCAGGTGCGAGTTCCACGGCGCCGGGTTGCCGGTGCCGAACAGCAGCAGGTTGGTTTCCGGGTCGTAGTAGCCGCCCAGCCACGGTGCCGCGCCGCCGGTTTTCCACAAGTCGCCAGGCCAGGTCTTGCCCGCCTCGCCGCCGGAAATGCCGTTTTCCACGGCTTTACCGTCCTTGTAGACGTAGCCCATGTGACCTTCGACAGTCGGACGGGTCCACAGCAGGTCACCGTTTTTCGGGTCGTAGGCTTCGATCTTGCCCACCACGCCGAATTCGCCGCCGGCCACGCCGGTAATCAGCTTGCCGTTGATCACCAGGGGCGCGGCGCTGATCGAGTAGCCTTCCTTGTGGTCGGCGACTTTCTTGCTCCACACCACTTTGCCGGTGTCTTTGTTCAGGGCCACCAGCTTGGCGTCGAGGGTGCCGAAGAACACCAGGTCGCCGTACAGCGCCACGCCGCGGTTGATCACGTCACAGCACGGGCGGATGTCATCGGGCAGACGCGCATCGTACTGCCAGAGCTTCTTGCCGGTGCGTGCGTCCACCGCGAACACCCGCGAGTAGGACCCGGTGAGGTACATCACCCCGTCCTTGATCATCGGCTGCGCCTGCTGGCCGCGCTGTTTCTCGCCGCCAAAGGAGAACGCCCAGACCGGGCGCAGGTCCTTGACGTTGTCCACATTCAGGGTATCGAGCGGGCTATAGCGCTGGCCTTGGACGCCCAGACCGTTGGTGACGATCTGCCCGGGGTTTTTCGGGTCCTGGAGAATCTCCTGATCGGTCACGGCCGCCATGGCCTGGCCGGATAACAGAATGGCACCGAGCAACACACTCAAGGCGAAGGGTTGGCGGCGTGCGGGTTGGGTCATGACGGCTACCTCTGCGGTTTTTTGTTATACCCGGGAAATTTTCCCGGTCTGGTACAGATTCTTGGGCGCAGGGGCGGTTGTCACAATTGACCGCAGTATCGAGATTGCTAGTTCCTTAGTAGCGGGTCCGGTCCGTCAGCGCGCCGAATCCACGCGCTGCATCTGCTCGCGCTCGTAACGCGGGTACAGGTGGCTGACGCTACGGATCAGTTCATAGCGGCTCAGGTTGATCGCGGCGAAGCGCTCGGGGATGGGGCTGCGGATCATCTCGGCCATGTCGCTGCCGTGGGCGGCGCCGTCGCGCAGCAGTTGGTCGAGCCAGGTCAGGTAGTCGCGCATCTGCGCGAACGGCTGTGCATCGTTGGCCACCGGGCCATGGCCGGGCACGACCAGGGTCCAGGGCAAGGCCTGCAGGGTGTCGATGTCCGCCAGCCACGCCGCCAGCCCGGGGCTGTTGGGGGTGGTGAGGGCGCGTTGGTAGAACACCAGGTCGCCGGCAAACAGCACGCCGGTAGTCTGGTCGAGGATGGCCAGGTCGGCGTCGGTGTGGCCGGTCAGCGCAAGCAGGCGCAGGTCGTGGCGGCCAAAGCTGAGCACACCGGGTTCGAGCACTTGCGTGGGCAATTGCACTTCGGTGCCGCGCATCCAGTCGCCGACCATGCGGTAGAGGTTCTCCGCCATGCCGTCGCCCTGCTCATGCAGCAGGCGCGTGGTGCCGGCCAGGGCGCCGATGGGCACGTCCTTGAAGGCCTGGTTGCCCAGCGCATGGTCGGGGTGGTGGTGGGTCAGCAGCACCTGGATCACCGGTTTGTCGGTGACGCTGGCGATCGCCCGGCGCAGGGCTTCGCCGTAGCGCCGCGACGGCCCGGTGTCGATCACCACCACGCCGGCCTCGGTGACGATGAACGCGGTATTGACGATATTGCCGCCGTTGTCCTTGGCGAAATTGTCGGTGCTGCCTTCCAGCAGCCAGGTGTCGTCGGCGATCAGTCGTGGCTTGAGGGCGTAGTCGAGGTCGGCCACAGCGGGCAGGCTCAAGCTCAGGCACAACAATAGAATCCAGCGCATGCCGCGCTCCTTCTGGTCAGGGAATGGCTGCGTCGAATTCATTGCCGCTGTTGTCGCGCAGCACCAGGCGCGTCGGCCCGGGTGCGTCGATGTCAAAGGCCAGGTTGGGGTTTTCGCTGACCGCCGGGAACAGCACCAGCTCGGCCAGCACCTGGCCGTCCTGGCCACGCAGTTGCGCGTGGTTGAGATAGAACTCAGGGATGCCGCTGACCATGCCGTTATCCATCGGGTGCGCCACCTGCACGCGCACCCGGCTGAATTCGCCGCGTGGGTAACGCCCGCCGAGGACTTCGCCGATATGCTCTTCCCAACCCGGCTGGGTGCGGACCACGCTGGGCGCGGTGCAACCGCCGCCGGCCGCGTCGATCAGGGTCGAGCCGACGTGCCACAGCCCGTCATCGGTGAGCACCGCCGCACGCAGGGGCGTGGCCTGTTCGATGCGGATACGGATCGACAGCCAGGGCAGCACCCCGGCCTTGGGCTGAAAATCGACAATCCTGGGCAACGGGTTGAGTTCGGCCCAGGCGAGGATTTTCACCACGTGCCCCGTGAACGCCCGCGCGTCGATTTCCAGGGGCACCTGGCGCGCATCTTCGGCGAACGGCGGCGCCAGCAGCTTGACCCGCTCATCGAACACGAACGGCGCATCGGCCAGCAACTGCTTGTGGTAGAACGCCCACATCACCGACGGCACCGGGTCCGTGCCCGGTTCGACCGCCGCGGCGTGGGCCGCCAACGGTAACCAGCAGGCCAACATGCAGTTCAGTCGCCAGTTCATCGCCTGCTCCTATTGGTACATTTCGGGCACTTCGTACTGCAGGCCGTAATGGCTGTAGATGGTTTGCAGCGAACCGTCGCGGATCAGGCCTTCCAGCGCCTCTTCCACCGCATAGGCCAACTGACGATTGCTTTCGTGTACCGCCATGCCGATCTCCCAGCGCTGCCGGCCCATGCTCGGGTAAGCGTTTTGCGCCAGGGCCAGTTGCGGATCGCGTGCTTGATGCACTTGCCAGTCGATCTCGCCGCGCATCGCCATCACCGCGTCGACTTCACCGGCCTTCATCGCCGCGAACGCCTGGGGTACACCGGGGTAGTGATGGGTCTGGCGGGCGAGCATGCCGTTGAACACCGAGGTCAGGTAGAACGACGGCACGCTGTCGACTTCGACACCGATCGGGTGCTCCTCGAACACCGCCACGCTGGCGACCTTGTCCAGGCGGCGGCGGTCGTAGGCCACCTGCCATTGTTCGTTCTGGTACGGCCCGAACATCACCACATGGCCGTTTTCCAGTTCGCCCTGATCGTTACGCCTTTGCGCGTAGTCGTGGTCGTAGGGTGCGCGCATCATCAGGTCGGCCAGTTGCTGGTTATGCAACTGGCTGCCGCGCCAGATGTAGTCGCGCAGGTCGTCGTCGAGTTTTTCCCCGGCCGGCGCCCAGATCAATTTGAGCTGCACCCCCAGCGCCTTGGCCAGGGCCTCGGCCAGCTCCACGTCGACCCCGCGCGGGGTGGCACCGTCTTCGAAACTGTAGGGGGCAAAGTCCTTGTACACCGCCACTTTCAACTCACCGGCGGCGATCATCTGGTCATAGCTGCGCACCTGCGCCTGTGCCGTCTGGCAACACAGCAGGGCCAGGCCGAGCACATAAGCGAACAGGCGCATGGCTTACTCCTCGACGTGAACGCTGTCCAGGTAGGTGCGTACCGCCCACAAGGCTTCCTGGCTCAGGTAATCGGCCATTTTCGGCATATATACCCGGCCGTCGCGCACCGCGCCGTGACGCACGCGCTGCACAAACCACTCATCACCGGCCTCGCCCACATCCAGCATGCGCAAGTCGGGGGCGATGCCGCCGGACTTGGCTTCCAGGCCGTGGCAGGCGGCGCAGTTCTGATTGTAGGCGGACGAACCGATTTCCAGGGCCCGGTCGTGTTCAGGCGACGTGCGGTAAGGGTTCACTGCCGCCCAGCCGTCCTCGTCGACCGGCACGCCGGCGTCCTTGATCGAGGTCAGGCCCTTGGTTTCCACTGCTTGCGGGACCACGTTGCCGTGGGCCCAGGCCGAGCCTGCACCGATCACACCGGCCAACAGCCCGGCGACGAGCAAGGCATTGCGTTTTGTTGTCATTATTTTTGCCCTCAGGATTGCACGCAAAACCTCATTGCAGAGGTTATGGCAACCATCTTAGAAACCCTGGGGCATAGGCCGTATGCTGCTTTGGTGGCCGGCTTGTCCTCCCTTGGTAGTAGGGCTTGTGGGGCACGCCTAAAACAGCGGCGCTTCGGGAAGTCTTCCCGGCAACAGCGGGACTTTTTCCGTATCCGCGCAGCGCCCTGGCGCTCCACCCTGTGCAGGCCAAAACCTCCACTGGGAACTGCAACCATGATAATAAGATCGCTACCCGCCCGTTCGCCGCTGAGCCTTGCCGTGCAGGCTTTCCTGCTGGTCGGCAGCCTGTCCTTGAGTGCGGCCAGCTTCGCCGCCGCCGACCCTGCCGCGCCGTCCACCGCAAAGGCGACGCGCAACGTCACCTGGGAAGACATCGCCAACGACCACCTGAGCACCAAGGACGTGCTGCAATACGGCATGGGCACCAACGCCCAGCGCTGGAGCCCGCTGGCCCAGGTCAACGACAAGAACGTGTTCAAGCTCACCCCGGCCTGGTCGTACTCGTTCGGCGATGAGAAGCAGCGCGGCCAGGAATCCCAGGCCATCGTCAGCGACGGCGTGGTCTACGTCACCGGCTCCTACTCCCGCGTGTTCGCCCTCGACGCGAAGACCGGCAAACGCCTGTGGACCTACAACCACCGCCTGCCCGAAAACATCCGCCCGTGCTGTGACGTGGTCAACCGCGGCGCGGCGATCTTCGGCGACAAGATCTACTTCGGCACCCTCGACGCGCGCCTGATCGCCCTCGACAAGAACACCGGCAAAGTGGTGTGGAACAAGAAGTTCGGCGACCACGCCGCCGGTTACACCATGACCGGCGCCCCGGTGCTGATCAAAGACAAGGTCAGCGGCAAGGTGCTGCTGATCCATGGCAGCTCCGGCGATGAGTTCGGCGTGGTCGGCCAGCTGTATGCGCGCGACCCGGACACCGGCGAAGAAGTGTGGATGCGCCCGTTCGTCGAAGGCCACATGGGCCGCCTGAACGGCAAGGACAGCACCCCGACCGGCGACGTCAAAGCGCCGTCGTGGCCGGATGACCCGACCACCGAAACCGGCAAGGTCGAAGCCTGGAGCCACGGCGGCGGCGCACCTTGGCAGAGCGCGAGTTTCGATGCCGAGACCAACACCATCATCGTCGGCGCCGGCAACCCCGGCCCGTGGAACACCTGGGCGCGCACGTCCAAGGACGGCAACCCGCACGATTTCGACAGCCTCTACACCTCGGGCCAGGTCGGTGTCGACCCGAGCACCGGCGAAGTGAAATGGTTCTACCAGCACACCCCGAACGATGCCTGGGACTTCTCCGGCAACAACGAACTGGTGCTGTTCGACTACAAGGACAAGGACGGCAAAGTGGTCAAGGCCACCGGTCACGCCGACCGCAACGGGTTCTTCTACGTGGTCGACCGCAATAACGGCAAGCTGCAGAACGCCTTCCCGTTCGTCGACAACATCACCTGGGCCAGCCATATCGACCTGAAGACCGGTCGTCCGGTGGAAAACCCGGGCCAGCGTCCGGCCAAACCGCTGCCCGGTGAAACCAAGGGCAAGCCGGTGGAAGTCTCGCCACCGTTCCTCGGCGGCAAGAACTGGAACCCCATGGCCTACAGCCAGGACACCGGCCTGTTCTACATCCCGGGCAACCAATGGAAAGAGGAATACTGGACCGAAGAGGTCAACTACAAGAAGGGCTCGGCGTACCTGGGCATGGGTTTCCGTATCAAGCGCATGTATGACGACCACGTCGGCACACTGCGGGCGATGAACCCGACCACCGGCAAGGTGGTGTGGGAGCACAAGGAAGCCCTGCCACTGTGGGCCGGCGTACTGGCGACCAAGGGCAACCTGGTGTTCACCGGCACCGGCGACGGTTTCTTCAAGGCCTTCGACGCGAAAACCGGCAAGGAGCTGTGGAAGTTCCAGACCGGCAGCGGCATCGTCTCGCCGCCGATCACCTGGGAACAGGATGGCGAGCAGTACATCGGCGTCACCGTCGGCTATGGCGGCGCGGTGCCGTTGTGGGGCGGCGACATGGCCGAGCTGACCAAGCCGGTGGCACAGGGTGGGTCGTTCTGGGTGTTCAAGATCCCGAGCTGGGATAACAAGACCGCCCAAAAATAACCCGTCCCCAGCCCCGTCGTAGCAGCTGGCGCTCGACAGCTGCTACGTTACGGGGTTGCTTCGTCTGGAGGTTCCAAGATGAACTATCTGCCCTTGTTACTCCTGCTCGCCCTGCCCCTGGCCCACGCCGACGACGGCGACGACACCCCGCTGGTCATCAACGGCTGCACCCTCGCCGAACACAGCCAATGCCCCGGCGCCAACCTCAGGGGCGCCAACCTGAGCAACCAGGACCTCAGCAAAATGAACCTGGCCGGCGCCGACCTGCGCGATGCGGACTTGCGCCACGCCAACCTCGACCTGGCCAACCTGGAAAAAGCCCAGTTGCAGGGCGCCAACCTGACCCGCGCCAGCCTGCAACAAAGCAACCTGCGCCTGGCCGATTTCACCGGCGCCACGCTGATGGCGATCCAGGGTTGGGGCCTGTTCGCCCAGGGAGCGCAGTTTGAAAACGCCAACCTGAGCGCGGCCTACCTGCAATTCGCGCGGCTGTCCGGGGCAAAAATGCACAAGGCCAACCTGCGCGCCGCCGACCTGGAAATGACCTGGCTGAGCAAGGCCGACCTGCGAGGGGCGGATCTGAGCGATGCTAATTTGCAAGAGGCCAAGTTCGGTGAGAGCAACCTGGAAAGCGCGGTCCTCACGGGCGCGCGGCAGCATTATGCGAATTTCCAGGATGCGAACATGGAAGGCTGCAAGGACTGCCCCACCACCTGGAATCGTTAGCACACCGCCATTTGAATGTAGGAGCGAGCTTGCTCGCGAAAAAACCGAGACCGCCGCGGGGGGTCAGGTTTTTCGCGTTATCGTTGACGGTCTTCGCGAGCAAGCTCGCTCCTACAGTGGGGTCTAGGTGCCCGCGCTAGGCATGGGCACGGACCGGTAACTTTTGTAGGAGCGAGCTTGCTCGCGAAAAACCCGAGAGCGCTGCGGGGGGTCAGGTTTTTCGCGTTATCGTTGACGGTTTTCGCGAGCAAGCTCGCTCCTACAGTGGGGTCTAGGTGCCGCGCTAGGTATGGGCACTGACCGGTAACTTTTGTAGGAGCGAGCTTGCTCGCGAAAAACCCGGGACCGCCGCGGGGGGTCTGGTTTTTCGCGTTATCGTTGACGGTTTTCGCGAGCAAGCTCGCTCCTACAGTGGGGTCTAGGTGCCCGCGCTAGGCATGGGCACTGATCGGTAACTTTTGTAGGAGCGAGCTTGCTCGCGAAAAACCCGAGAGCGCCGCGGGGGGTCAGGTTTTCCGCGTTATTGTTGACGGTTTTCGCGAGCAAGCTCGCTCCTACAGTGGGGTCTAGGTGCCCGCGCTAGGCATGGGCAATGACCGGTAACTTTTGTAGGAGCGAGCTTGCTCGCGAAAAACCCGGGAGCGCCGCGGGGGGGCTGGTTTTTCGCGTTATCGTTGACGGTTTTCGCGAGCAAGCTCGCTCCTACAGTGGGGTCTAGGTGCCCGCGCTAGGCATGGGCACTGACCGGTAACTTTTGTAGGAGCGAGCTTGCTCGCGAAAAACCCGGGACCGCCGCGGGGGGTCAGGTTTTCCGCGTTATCGTTGACGGTCTTCGCGAGCAAGCTCGCTCCTACAGTGGGGTCTAGGTGCCCCGCTAGGCATGGGCACTGAGCGGTAACTTTTGTAGGAGCGAGCTTGCTCGCGAAAAACCCGGGACCGCTGCGGGGGGTCAGGTTTTTCGCGTTATCGTTGACGGTTTTCGCGAGCAAGCTCGCTCCTACAGTGGGGTCTAGGTGCCCCGCTAGGCATGGGCACGGACCGGTAACTTTTGTAGGAGCGAGCTTGCTCGCGAAAAACCCGGGACCGCTGCGGGGGGTCAGGTTTTTTGCGTTATCGTTGACGGTCTTCGCGAGCAAGCTCGCTCCTACAGTGGGGTCTAGGTGTCGCGCTAGGCATGGGCACTGACCGGTAACTTTTGTAGGAGCGAGCTTGCTCGCGAAAAACCCGGGACCGCTGCGGGGGGTCAGGTTTTTTGCGTTATCGTTGACGGTTTTCGCGAGCAAGCTCGCTCCTACAGTGGTAACAGGGGTACATGGGGGGATCAGCCCGCTACGCGCACCACGCCGAGGTCGATTCCCAGGTGGACCAGTTCGGCATGGGAACTGACCTGCAATTTGCTCTTGAGCAGGGTCAGGTGGTTGGACACGGTCTTGCTGCTGATATTCAACTGGTCGGCAATCACTCGGGTCGGCGTGCCTCTGGCCAGCATCAGGAAAATCTCCAGCTCACGCGGGGTCATGCCTTGCAAGCGTTGGTCGCTTGGCGTGTAGGCCAGTTGGGTGGCGAGGGACTGTTCGATATAGGCGTGGCCGTCGAGGACGCGCCGCACCGCTTCGATCAACACTTCGGGCGCCGAGCTTTTGGTCAGGTAGCCCGAGGCGCCGGCTTCCAGGGCCTGGCGCACCAGCGGCAGTTCGTCGTGCATGCTGAAGAACAGCACGCGCAGTTGCGGCAGGCGCTGGCGCAGGCGGCGCGTGGTTTCCAGGCCGCTGATGCCGGGCAGGCCGAAGTCCATGATCACCAAATGCGGCAGTGCTTCCTGGACCCGGCTCAAGGCCTCTTCGCCGCTGGCCGCTTCGCGCACTTCGATGGCCGGCAACAGTGCACGCAACAGGCTGGCATAGCCTTGGCGCACCACCGCATGGTCGTCCACCAACAGAATATTCATGAGGCCTCCAATGGCATGTTCAACGCCAGCGCCCAACCGGCGCCGGGGTGGCTGAGGATTGTCAGTTCGCCGCCCAGGCAGCGCGCGCGTTCGTACATCGAATACAGGCCGACGCCGGGACGCTGCGGCGTTTGCGCGCCGCAGCCGTTATCGCGCACCCACAGGCGCAGGCGCGAACCGTGACGATGCAGGCGCACGCGCACCTGGCTGGCATCGGCATGCCGCACGATATTGGTCAGGGCTTCCTGCAGCAGGCGATAGAGGTGCGTCTTGCTCGCCCCGGACAACGCCGGCAGGTCCGCGCTGACCCGCAGCCGGCAATCGATGCCATGGCTGGCCTGCCACTGCGTCACCAGCATCGCGAACGCCTCGGCCAGCGGCAGGTGCTGCAGGGCCACCGGGTACAGGTCGTGGACCAGTGCGCGAAAGCCTTGCTGCAAGTGATCGCAGTGATCTTCCAGTTGCGCCACCGTGCGCGCGAGCAATTGCGGTTGGTCGGTGACCAGACGCAACAGGCAGGCCTGGGCGCGAATACCGGCCAGGTATTGGCCGAGGTCATCGTGCAGGGTCTGGGCCAGGTGGTTGCGCTCCTGCTCTTGCACCGCCATCAGGGTTTGGGTCAGTTGGGTATTGTCGGTGCGCGCCTGCTCCAGGGCGGCGGTCATGCGGTTGAAATGCAGCGCCAGTTGCCGCGCTTCCGGCGAACCGGCGCTGCGCAGGCGCACATTGAGCTGGCCGGCGCACACCTGTTGCAAGGCGCGCAGCAGTTCGTCGAGTACGCCCATGCCACGGCGCACCGCCCAGCGGATGGTCAGCAGGCTCAGCGCCAGGGCCAGGGCGCACAGGCTCAACAGTTGTTGCAGGGAGTCCCAGACTTCATCGATCTCATCCCGCGGGTCGACGGCGATGGACACGCGGCGGCCGTCCGGCAGGTCCAGCACCTGGGCACTGCGCCGCGCCTCGGCAAACAGCAGGCGCCCGAGCCAGGCGTCCAGGCCGGACGGCAGCGGCGCCGGCAAGGTCTCGTCGGGGGCCAGCCAATGCACGCGCACATGGCGCAGGCTGGCGGTGAGATGCGGTTGCAGGCTGGCCGGGTCGCGCTCGGCGGTTGCGCTGAGGTAATGCACCACCGCTTCGGCCGATTGCAGCTCACGCTCCACATCGGTCAGGGCCTGATGCAGCAACAGCGCGGTGCAGGCGCAGGTGACCAAGGCGAAGAAACCGCACACCCACAGGTTGATGCGCCACAGTGCCGACATACCTAGTGCGCCACGCTGGCGGGCACGCTCAGCGCCGGGCGTGGTGCGTGCAGCTTGTCGACGCCGATCAGGCTCACGATCAGCAGGAACGGCAAAAGCAGCGCCTTGAGGATTTGCATGATCGTTCATCTCCCGGATGGACACGGTGGGGGTAACCCATGCTAAGACCGCGCCACCTGCGCGGGCTACTACCTTGGTACTGGCTCAGCGGTACTTTCTGCATATTTGCAGCAGACATAAGGCTTCCTATGCTGGCGCTACCTGACATGGAGTGCCTTATGCGCCAGCTCGCCCCCTACGCCGTGCTCTACCTGCTGGCGATTGCCTGCGCCGCCGGGGTGGCCACTGCCAGCCAGGCCGCCGAGGCGCCGTTGGCGGTGCAGATCGGCTACCTGGGCTATCGGCCCGACCCTGGGCCGCTGCTGTCGAATGTGATCCCCGAGCCCACCGACGCCGGGCAACGCGGTGCGGAACTGGCGATCATCGACAGCAACAGCACCGGCGCCTTTCTCAACCAACGCTACAGCCTGACCAGCGCCACGGTGGACAGCCCCGACGCCCTGCTCACCGCCGCCCAGGCCCAGCACGACCAGGGCCTGCGCCTGTTCGTGGTCAACGCCCCCGCCGCCAGCCTGCGCCAGCTCAGCGCGGCCCTGCCCGACAGCCTGCTGTTCAACGCCGGCAGCCCCGATGACAGCCTGCGCAGCACCGACTGCCTGGGCAACGTGCTGCACACGCTGCCCAGCCGCGCCATGCTCGCCGATGCCCTGGCGCAATTTCTGGTGGTGCGCAAATGGCAGAAGGCGCTGCTGATCGTCGGCCCCACCGAGGATGACCAGGCCTACGCCGCCGCCCTGCGCCGCGCCGCCAAGCGCTTCGGCGTGCATCTGGTGGCGGAGAAAGCCTGGCGCTTCGATAACGACCAACGCCGCAGCGCCCAGGCAGACATGCCGCTGTTCACCCAGACCGCCGAATACGACGTGGTGCTGGTGGCGGACGAGCGCGGCGACTTCGGCGAGTACGTGCCCTACCAGACCTGGTACCCGCGCCCCGTCGCCGGCACCCAGGGCCTGACGCCCACCGGCTGGCACAAGACCGTCGAAACCTACGGCGCCGCGCAATTGCAAAAACGCTTCGAGGCCCTGGCCGGGCGCTGGATGAACGACCGCGACTTCGCCGCCTGGATGGCCGTGCGCAGCGTTGCCAGTGCGGTGAACAAGCTGCGCCAGGTCGACCCCATGGCCATCCGCCAACTGGAGATCAGCGAGCAACTGCCGCTGGACGGCTTCAAGGGCCGCAAGCTCAGCTATCGCGCGTGGAACGGCGAGCTGCGCCAACCGATTCCGATCGTGCAGCCCCGCGCGCTGGTCAGCACCTCACCCCAGGACGGTTTCCTGCATCCTTTCAACGAAATGGACAGCCTGGGCTACGACAAACCCGAGGTGACCTGCCGCTTCCCTTGATCGCTCCCCTACTCACAATAATAAGGAATCCGCCATGCGCCGCACCCTGCTCTCATGCGCCCTGCTGCTTGCCGCCGGGCACGCCGTGGCCAGCACCGCCTGGGTCTCCAACGAGAAAGACAACACCCTCAGCCTGATCGACATGCAGACCCTGCAAGTCACCGACACGCTCAAGGTCGGCCAGCGCCCGCGGGGCCTGCTGCTGTCCCATGACAAAAAGCTGCTGTACATCTGCGCCAGCGACTCGGACCGCGTGCAGGTGATGGACGTGGCCACGCGCAAGATCATCAAGGAGCTGCCCTCCGGCAAAGACCCCGAGCAGTTCGCCCTGCACCCCAATGACCGCTGGCTGTATGTGTCCAACGAAGACGATGCACTGGTCACCGTGATCGACACCGAGACCTCCAAGGTGCTAGGCCAGATCAACGTCGGCGTAGAGCCCGAAGGCATGGCCGTGAGCCCGGACGGCAAGTGGGCGGTGAACACCAGCGAAACCACGAACATGCTGCACTGGATCGACACCAGCACCCAGACCCTGGTCGACAGCACCCTGGTGGACCAGCGCCCGCGCTTCGTCGAGTTCAACCACGATGGCTCGCAGCTGTGGGCCTCGGCGGAGATCGGCGGCACCGTGACCATTCTCGATGTGGCCAGCCGCGCGATCCTCAAAACCCTGACGTTCAAGATCAAGGGCGTCCACCCGGACAAGGTGCAGCCGGTGGGGATCAAGCTCAGTTCCGACGGCAAGTACGCCTTTGTCGCCCTGGGCCCGGCCAACCATGTGGCAGTGATCGACGCCAAGACCTTCGAGATCCTCGACTACCTGCTGGTGGGCCGCCGCGTGTGGCAGATGGCATTTACCCCGGACGAAAAACAGTTGCTGGCCACCAATGGCGTCAGCGGCGATGTGTCGGTGATCGATGTGGACAGCCTCAAGGTGCTCAAGTCGGTGAAGGTCGGGCGTTATCCATGGGGCGTGGTGGTCACGCCATGAACGCCCTGGAGGTGCGCGACCTGAGCTTCGCCTATGGCGCGCGCCAGGCTTTGCACGAGGTGAGTTTCAGCCTGGCACCGGGGCGCTTTGCCGCGTTGCTGGGGCCCAACGGCGCCGGCAAGTCGACCTTGATCGCCCTGCTCACGCGCTTGTACGACCTGCAAAGCGGCGACATCCGCGTCGGCGGCCACTCCCTGCGCGATGCACCGCGCGCAGCCCTCACGCAACTGGGGGTGGTGTTCCAGCAAAGCACCCTGGACCTGGACTTGAGCGTCGAACAGAACCTGCGTTATCACGCCGCGCTGCACGGTTTGTCGCGGCGCCAGACCGACGTGCGCGTCGCCGCCGAGCTGGCGCGCCAGGCCCTCACCGAGCGGCGCCGCGAAAAAGTCCGCGAGCTCAACGGCGGGCACCGGCGCCGCGTGGAAATCGCCCGGGCGTTGTTGCATGAACCGCGCTTGCTGCTGCTGGATGAAGCCAGCGTCGGCCTCGACCCCGCCAGCCGCCTGGCGCTGAACCAGCACGTGCGCAACCTGTGCCTTGAGCAAGGCATCAGCGTGCTGTGGACCACGCACCTGCTCGATGAAGTGCAACCCGACGATGCGTTGATGATCCTGCACCAGGGCCGCTTGGTGGCCAGCGGGCAGGTCGATGCGCTGATCCTCGAACAGGGTGGCGACCTCGGCAGCGTCTTTGCGCGCCTGACCCGCCCCACGACGACGGGAGCCCCGGCATGAACGCTTACTGGCAATGCTTGCGCGGCATCGTGCTGCGCGAGTGGCTGCGCTTTGTATTGCAGCGCACGCGGTTTCTCAGCGCCCTGGTGCGCCCGCTGTTGTGGCTGCTGGTGTTCGCCGCCGGGTTCCGCGCCGCGCTGGGTATCTCGGTGATCGAACCCTACGACACCTACATTCCCTATGAGGTCTACATCATCCCGGGGCTGGCTTGCATGATCCTGCTGTTCAACGGCATGCAGGGTTCGCTGTCGATGGTCTACGACCGCGAGATGGGCAGCATGCGCGTGCTGCTGACCAGCCCGCTGCCGCGCACGTTTTTGCTGTGCAGCAAGTTGCTCGCCACCGCGCTGATTTCACTGTTGCAGGTATACGGGTTCCTGGCGATCGCCTGGGTCTACGGCGTGCAACCGCCTGTCATGGGGCTGTTGATCGCCCTGCCGGCCTTGCTGCTGGTGGCCTTGATGCTGAGCGCGCTGGGTTTGCTGTTGTCAAACGCGATCCGCCAACTGGAGAACTTTGCCGGGGTGATGAATTTCGTGATCTTCCCGCTGTTTTTCATGTCGTCGGCGCTGTACCCGTTGTGGAAGATGCGCGACTCCAGCGAGTGGTTGTATTGGCTGTGCGCAATCAACCCCTTCACCCACGCCGTCGAGCTGGTGCGCTTTGCCCTGTATGAACGCTTCGCCGGCCTGGCCCTCGCGGTGTGCCTGGGCTTGACCGTACTGTTCGCGGTGTTGGCGGTGCTGACCTTCAACCCCCAGCATGCGGCGTTGCGCAAAAAAGGCTGAGGGCGGCAAAAACTACTACTTTAGTACTGGTTTTCCTGTCTATCGTCGCATTCCCAAGGGCTCGGGACTCACGTGTAATGGGCGCATAACGATAAGGATCGCCCTGCCATGCTGCCTGCCCGACTGCCCTTGTTGGCGCTGCTGTGCCTGTTTGCCGCCAACGTACAGGCCGATACCGCATTATTTTCCGCCGACGGCTATCGCATCAGCCTGTATCGCAGCCCCACGCCCGATCATGTGCAGGGCGCGACGATCATCGACACCCCTGCCCTGCAAGCCCTGCTGACCCAAACCCCAGCCCCGGTGCTGATCGATACGTATCGCCGCCAGTGGCTGCAAGGCCGCTTCATCGAAGACCAGCCCCACGCCAACCTGCCCGGCAGCCGTTGGCTGGCCAACACCGGCGACGGCGACCTCACGCCGGAGTGGCAAAGCTATTTCGTGCGCCACCTGTACACCTACAGCGGCGGCAACCTGGCACGACCATTGGTCTTCTATTGCCGCTCCGATTGCTGGCTGAGTTGGAACGCGGTAAAACGTGCGGCCAACCTGGGCTATACCTCTGTGTATTGGTATCGCGATGGCCTGGATGCCTGGGAAGCGGCGAAGCTGCCGGTGTCGGTGGCGCAACCCGAGCCATTTGAATAACCACAATAAGAAAGGTGAACGGCCATGTACAAAATCCTGATTGCCGATGATCACCCACTGTTTCGCGAAGCGATTCATAACGTCATCAGCGATGGTTTCCCCGGCAGCGAAGTGATGGAGACCGCCGACCTGGACAGCGCCCTGGCGCTGACCCAGGAACACGACGACCTCGATCTGATCCTGCTCGACCTGAACATGCCCGGCATGCACGGTCTCAATGGCCTGATCAACCTGCGCAACGAATCGCCGACCATCCCGGTGGTGATCGTGTCCGCCGAGCAAGACAAGCAAATCGTGCTGCAGGCCATCACCTATGGCGCCGTCGGTTTTATCACCAAGTCGTCGCCGCGCCAGCAAATGACCGAGGCGATCCAGCAGATTCTCAACGGCAATGTGTACCTGCCGCCGGACATCATCCGCACCCAGAAACCCGGCACCCACCGGCGCCTGAACGAAAACCCGGGCTTCGCTCCGGAATTGCTGCAGGCGTTGACCCGCAAGCAGTTGCTGGTGCTGGAGCGGATGACCAAGGGCGAGTCGAACAAGCAGATTGCCTACACTCTGGAGATCGCTGAAACCACGGTGAAGGCCCATGTGTCGGCGATTTTGCGTAAGTTGAATGTGCATAATCGGGTGCAGGCGATCTTGAGCGCGGGGGATATTGATTTTGGTTCTTATCTGCGTCGCTGATCTTTCGGAAAGCGCATAGAACCCTTGTGGGAAGGGGCTTGTGTGGGGCTTGTGTGGGAGGGGGCTTGCCCCCGATAGCGGTGGATCAGTTATAGGTGCAGTGACTGACAGTCAGCTATCGGGGGCAAGCCCCCTCCCACATTGGATCTCCATTTGATCTCTGGTTCTCCATTTGTTCTCTGGATCTCTGGATCGCTGTTTGATCGCTGTTTGAGGAGCGTTCGGTGGTCATTTGCCTAAGAGGTGGCTCATCGCGGTCTTGAGCTTCATCGGCCGCACCGGCTTGTGCATTAAGGTGTGTCCCAGTTCGCGGATCTGCAGCTTCAGTTCGTTGCTGTAATTGGCGGTGATCATCATGGCCGGGATCGGGCTGGCGCGCCGGGCGTTGATGCGTGCCACGGCGTCGACGCCGTTCTGCTCATCGTCCAGGTGGTAATCGGCGATCAGCAGGTCGGCCTCGGCGTGATAGTTGTCCACCTGCCGCGCCAGGTCTTGTTCCGATAACGCGGTGACCACCCGGCAGCCCCACCCCTCCAGCAAGGTCCGCATTCCGGCGCAGATCGCTGCGTCGTTATCCAGCACCCACACCCGCGCGCCTTGCAGGCGCTCCAGCATCGGTTCGCTCATGGACGGCTGCGGCAGCGATTTGGGCGCGGTGGCGCTCAAGGGCACGTCCACCGCGAACATCGAGCCCTTGCCCGGCCACGACTTGACGGTGATGCGATGGCCGAGGATGCCGGCGATTTTTTCCACGATGGCCAGGCCCAGGCCCAACCCGCGATCCTGGTCGCGCCGCTGCACATCGCCGCGTTTGAACTCCTGGAAAATTTCCTCCAGGCGATCTTCGGCAATGCCCATGCCGCTGTCCCAGACCTGGATCGACAAGCGCTGGTGCTGGCGGCGGCAGCCCAGCACCACGCGCCCCGAGTAGGTGTAGCGAATCGCATTGCTCAGCAGGTTGCGCAGAATCCGCGCCAGCAGCTGGATATCGCTGCGCACCAGCGCCGAGCAGCCGACGAAGTGCAACTCCAGGCCTTCGCTGCGCGCCAGTTGGGTGAATTCGACGGCGAGGTTGTCGAGCAGCTCGCTGAGGGCGAACGGGGCGATATCGGCTTTGATCACCCCGGCATCCAGCTTGGAAATATCGACCAGGGTGCCCAACAGGTTTTCCACGTCTTCCAGCGAGTTGCTCACGTTGCGCACCAGGGTTTCATTGGCCTGGGGTTCGCGGCGTTCAAGCAAGGCGCCGGTGAACAGGCGCGCGGCGTTCAGCGGTTGCAACAGGTCGTGGCTGACGGCGGCGAGGAATTTGGTTTTCGACAGGTTGGCCTGCTCGGCTTCGAGCTTGGCTTCGCGCAGGCGCGATTCCACGCGGCGGCGTTCGTCGATTTCGCGCAGCAACTGGTCGTTCAGCGAGGTCAGTTCCGAGGTGCGCTGGGCGACGCGCAGCTCCAGGTTCTGATAGGCCTGGTGCAAGGCTTCGGCGGTGCGCCGGCGCTCGGTGATGTCGCGGATCAGCACAAAGATCCCCACCACTTCGCCACTGGCCAGGCGGTTGGGCACGTAGGAGCGCAGCATGTAGCGCTCCTGGTTGTTGATGTTGGTTTCGGCGAATTCGAAGGTCACGCTCTCCCCCGCCAGCGCCCGCGAGACGTAGGCATCCAGGCGCTGACAGTGTTGTTCGCTGTGGACTTCGCGCAGGCTCTGGCCGAGCATCATGCCCCGCGGCCAGCAGTACCATTCTTCATAGACCTTGTTGGTGAACTCATACACCAGGTCGGCATTCAGGTAGCCGATCAGCGCCGGCACATGGTCGGTGATCAGGCGAATCCAGCGCTCGCTCTCCTGCGCCTTTTGCGCCGCGGCCTGCTCGCGGCGCAGGGTTTCGGCGCGCAGGCGGGCGTTGATCAGCAAGTGGTTGCTGGCGCGCAGTTCGGCCATCGCCTGGTTCAGCGCGTCGGTGCGCTCGCGCACTTGTTCGGCGAGCACCACCGAGTGCTGGAACGTGGTGTAGGGGTCGTTGCCCTGGGTCACCCCGGACTCGATGCGCTCGATCAGCGCCGCGTTGATCCGCGTCAGCTTGTAGTTGTCCAGGCGTAGCCGCGCCAACTCGGCCAACAGTTCATTGCGATCCTGGGGCTCGCCCTCGGGCAATGGCGACGCCGGTGAAGGTCTGGTTGATATGCATGCCATTGAACTGTTCTCCGTAGGTGTTGAACCCCATCACCCGCTGGTCGCGCAGGAAGCCGCCGATCTGCTCCAGGGTGCCGCTGTCTTCCAGCTCCAGGCGGCGCAGGAAGCAGTCGCAGCCAATGGTCAGCAGCAGCTCGCCGAGGCGCGATTGCAGGCCGTCGAACAGGGTTACCAGGTTCGGCAGGATCGGCCCGGGTGTCATCACCGTGAGGACGATGCCGTTTTCCACGGCGCAGTAGAAACTCAGGCTCAGGTCGTCATGCACCTGCTGGATCGCCCTGACGTAGTACTGGTCGTGGATACGTACCGCCAGCGGGTGCGCGGCGAAGACACGGTGGTCGAGGTCGGCCACGGCCACGCCGATGTGCCGCGCGTACTCCTCCGCGGCGGGCTCGGCGTTGAGCTCGAATACCCGCCGCGACGGGCTGTCGGCGCCGGTCACCACGAGTTTTTCCGCACGCGGCAGAATGTGGTGGGTGGTGAACACCTCGAAGTCCAGCCAGGTATTGACCAGCACCACCACGGCCGCGCCGCTGTGGAACGCGCCGTTGAAATACACGTGGGTGTGCGTGAGGTAATTGTCGTCGCCGGCCGAGCCGCCGAAATGCGGGATATCGCCGAGCGCCGCGCTGAGGGCCGCGAGCACCATTTCTTCACGGCTGGACAGCCCGTCGAGCAAGGTCAGGGCGAAAGTGTTGCCCTTGATCGGCGCCAGGGTGTTGCTGCGACAGCCGCCCACCAGACGTTCAACCATGTGCTGGGCGTCGATCAGGCTGAAGTGTTCCACCTGGTCGATCAGTTCGGTGGCAATCGAAAAATGCGCGTGGTTAAAGCCCATCGCCGTCACGCAATTGCGCCCGTAGCCTTGGGGTGTGATCTCGCCGGCGCTGGTGCAACCGACGAGGCGCACATTGCCGAAACAACGTTGCAGGGCTTGGCCGAGCGCCTGCAGGTCGTAGGAAGCCGAGCAGAAAAACAGCACGAAGCCCAGGTACGGATGCAGCAGTTGCTCGGCCAATTCTTCGGCGGCCTGCCCGGCATCGGTGGCCAGAGACATGGCACTGACTACGCCTTCATGGTTGTGCATCGTCGACTCTCCGCTCTGAGGCATGAGTGTACGAAGGCTGGGGGGGCGGAACCTATGCTACTTGGGTACTGGGTGGGGGATGCGATGGGATGAGACGCCCAGGATGCAGGTAATCAAATGTGGGAGGGAGCTTGCTCCCGATGGTGGTGGATCAGCTACAAATGAGCCAACTGAACCACCGCTATCGGGGGCAAGCCCCCTCCCACATTTTGACCGCGTACCACTTAAAGACCAGGGCAGTCAGGTCTTACCAGGTGAGCACGGCACCGACGGCGAAGGTGTCGGTGTCTTCATTTTGTGCGCTGGTGTCATGCCCCTTGATCTGGAACTGGTTGTATTCAGCGACCAGCTTCAGGTTGTCGTTCACGTCGTGAAACAGCGCAATGCCACGGGTGTCATAGTCGGCGCCGCTGCCCACCACGCCGTTGCCGTCGTCCTTGGTCTTGCCATACGACAGCGCCAGGCGGTTCTTGCCCAGCTTGTAGGAGCCTTGCAGCAGGTAGCCGTTGCTGTCGACATTGCGCAGGGTCGCTTCGCCGGCATTGTTGGTGAAGAACGGGTTGATGCCCTTGGCCTGGAAGCCCGAGCCGGTCAGGGACAGGCCGCCCATTTTCGCCTGTACGCCGTAGCCCACGCCTTTGGAGGTGACGCTGTCGACATTGGAATCGGTGTTGTCCGAGGTCTGGTAGCTGCCGTTGAGCCAGCTGTAGATCTTCGCCCCGCCCAGGTCGAACTGGTAGGTGATCTCGCTCTCGGTACGCGGGTTTTTCTGGTAGGCCTTGCCTTGGGGGCTGCTGTCGTTGGTATCGACCGGGTCGAGGATGCCGACGGCAACACGCAGGCCGTCCATCACCGGGGTGCGGTAGGTGATCTGCGAGGTCGGGAACGGGTATGGATAGCCGCTGCCGATATTGCCGAACGAAACCCCGCCGCCGTCGACCAGGCCGAGGCTGTCGCTGACCTGGCCGTAGCCCGCGAGCAATTCGTCGAGCAGGATGTTGGAGCGGGCGAACAGGCCGAAGTCCTTGCCGATCAGCACTTCGCCCCACTCCGGATTGGCTACGGTGCCGTAGAACTGGCGCACATCGATGGCAGTGTCGGTGCCGTTGGTCTGGCTGTCGTTGATGGTCACCCAGAACGAGGCACGGGCGCCGAGCTTGAGGTCGTCGGCCTGCTTGGTCATGTTGAAGCCCAGGTAGTTGGGCAAAAAGCCCATCTTCACCCGGGCCTGGCGGCGGTCGTATTGGTCACCGGCGCGGTCTACGTTGCTGTTGACGTAGAAGGCGTTGATGTAGCCATCGGTGGAGAAGGTGGTTTCGTCTTTGTCGTACAGCATGATTTCAGCGCTGGCGAACGGGCTCAGGCCCAGGCCGACGAGAAACACAGGCAACAGACGCAGGGGGAGTTTCTTATTGTTATGCATGGTGCGCTCCGCAACGGGGACATGATGTCGGAGGCGATTATCGAAAGCTGCCAGGCCACGGCCTACGCTGCCTTGGCGCCAATTTCAGGGTGCTTTGGACGGGCAGCGGGGGCTCGGCAAATTCGGTGTAAGACCGGCCCGTTCACAGACGCGGCACTTAGGGTGTAAGACCGACCCTGAACAACATGCCGAAAGACCGCGTCATGTCCTGTTACAGGTCGACACTTTGCCTCGCAGCGTTTTTTTCCCTTAATCTGCCAAGTCCATGTGGGACACATCGCGAATGTAACCCGCAGCCCGCCACCAAGGACCGCCGCCCATGCCCGCGTTGATTCAGGCTTTTCTGGACGAGGCATCGTCGACCTACACCTATGTGGTGCATGAGGCCGACGATGGCCCCTGCGCCATCGTCGACTCGGTGCTCAATTACGACCCGGCCTCCGGGCGCACCGACACACGCCAGGCCGACAAGGTGATCGCCTACGTGCGCGAACATCGCTTGCAGGTGCAATGGCTGCTGGAAACCCACGCCCATGCCGACCATCTGTCCGCCGCGCCTTACCTGCGCCGGACGTTGGGCGGCAAGATCGCCATTGGCCAGGCCATCAGCAAGGTGCAGCACGTGTTCAAGCACCTGTTCAACCTGGAGCCGGAATTTCGCGTCGACGGTTCGCAGTTCGACCACCTGTTCGCCCCGGATGAAATCTTCCCTATCGGCAACTTGAAGGCCCAGGCCTTGCACGTGCCCGGCCACACCCCGGCGGACATGGCCTACCTGATCGACGATCAACTGATCCTGGTCGGCGACACCCTGTTCATGCCCGACGTCGGCACCGCCCGCTGCGACTTCCCCGGTGGCGATGCACACCAGCTGTATGCGTCGATGCGCAAGCTCCTGGCCTTCCCGCCGCAGACGCGACTGTACGTATGCCACGACTACCCGCCACAAGGCCGTGAGGCCCGGTGCCAGACCACCGTGGCCGAGCAGCGCGCGGGCAATATCCATGTGCATGACGGGGTGGATGAAGCGGCGTTTGTGCAGATGCGGACCCAGCGCGATGCCGGGCTGGGGATGCCGACACTGCTGCTGCCGGCGATCCAGGTGAATGTGCGGGCGGGGAATCTGCCGCCGCCCGAAGAGAATGGGGTGGTGTACCTGAAGATCCCGCTCAATCAGCTCTGAACGCGCTCAACCGGCCACCTGCGTCGCGGGTTCACGCGATGGAGAACTGAGCCACAATCTGCTTGAGATCCATCGCCAGCTTCGACAGTTCGTGGCTGGCAATCGACGTTTGCCCGGCGGCCGACGAACTCTGGATCGACAGGTCGCGAATGCTGATCAGGTTCTGGTCGACGGAGCGCGCCACATGCGCCTGTTCTTCGGAGGCCGTCGCGATCAACTGGTTCCGGTCGTTGATGTCGGCAATCGCTTCGGTGATCTGGGTGATGGCCTGGCCTGCTTCGTGGGCGATTTTCAGGGAGTCCACCGCTTCGCTGCGGTTCATGGTCATCGACGACACCGCCTCGTTGGAACAGACCTGGATCTTCGCGATCATCTGCTCGATTTCCTGGGTCGAGGTCTGGGTCCGGTGAGCCAGCGCCCGCACTTCATCGGCCACCACCGCAAACCCTCGGCCTTGCTCGCCAGCCCGCGCCGCTTCGATGGCGGCGTTCAGCGCCAGCAGGTTGGTCTGTTCGGCAATCGAGCGGATCACTTCCACCACCCGTGCGATGTCCTGGGCCTGCTTGGCCAGGCCTTCGACTTCCATACCGGTCTGCTGCACGGTGGCGCTGAGTTTTTCAATCGACGCGATGGTCTGGGTCACACGCTCCTGGCCGATTTGGGCCGAGCGTTGGGAGTCCTGGGTCGACTGGGAGGCCGAGACGGCATTGCGCGCGACTTCTTCCACCGCCGCGGTCATCTCATTGACCGCCGTGGCGGCCTGGTCGGTTTCCATGCTCTGGCGCTCGATACCGGCGCTGGACTCACGGGTAATCGAACTCATCTCTTCGGCAGCCGAGGCCAACTGCCCGGAGGCTTCGGAGATATGCTGCAAAGTGGTTTTGAGGTTCATCTGCATCGCGGCAGTCGATTGTTGCAGCTCCGTCAGCTCATCCTTGCCGTTGACGGCGATGGCCACGCGCAGATCACCGTCGGCGATCTTGGAGGTCGACACCAGCAACTCACGCACTGGCGTAATGATACTGCGGGTAAACAGACTCGCGACGACCACGGTCAACAGCACTGAAGCGCCCATCAGCACCCAGGTAAACAGACGAGTCGCGTTGTATTCGCTGGAGGCGATCCGCACCGCCTCATTGGAGCCGCGCCCGTTCAGGGTGATCAGGTCGTTGATCGAGTCCTGCGCCTTGAGGGCGACGGGGGCTTGCACGTCGCTCAGATAAGCGGCGATCTGCGCGGAGGAGCCTGTGGTAGAGAGTGTCAGAAACTCGTCGATCTTCTGGTTGTAAGTGCCAATACTGCTCATGACTTCGTCATATTTGGCCTGTTCCTCGGGACTCGACACCATGGAAGCGTAGCTCTGGGCGATCTTCATCAACTCCGATCGGACACTTTGAAGGCTATCCCGTGAACTTTGATCCTGCCGGGCACTGTCCATGGCAAAACGGCGCAACTCCAGACGCAACTTAAACAGGGCTGAATCGATTCTTCCGGCCAGGCGAATACTGGGCAGCCAGTTGTTTTCAATCTCAACGGTTGAAGAATAGACGGAATCGACTTTTACCAGCGTCATGCCCCCTTGTATTAACAGCAGAATGCAAACCACTCCGAAACAAAGGGTGGTACGTAGATTCAATTTCAGGGATCTCATAGACATCTCGATTCACCTTTTACGTGGACTTGTTAGTTAGGTGGCTTATAGCAACTAATTTGTTTAATAACGCGTGAAAAATTCGTGAGCGATCAAGGAAATTTTTATGATGCAAGAAAAAAACCCCGTTCTTTTTAATTACTTAGCTAAACAACAAAACTCATCCAGCCTGAAGCCCAAAGCGCGTTGGAAGTCAATCGGGCCAGGCGGCAATATTTAGAATACGAAGTTAGATTAAAGTCGTAGGGTACACGGCACCTTGGCGGCTGATTCTCCATGACTTGTCCGGCCACTTGAATGGGGAACGTAGCCGATACAATAGAGCGCTCAGGTAAAACATACATTGACAGGTGTCAATACTAAAAAGCGCGCGCCAATAAAGAGCAATGCATGAGTTGCGTTGCGTTGCGCCGCGAACCTTGTCTCAGACCATCAATCCATCCGGCGGCAGTGGCAACGCGGTCTTATAGCGCACTTGTTTAAGAGCGAAGCTGGAGCGGATATTGGCAACACCTGGCACTTTGGTCAGAAAGTCCATCATGAAACGCTCCAGCGACTGGATCGTCGGCACCAACACACGGATCAAATAGTCCGGGTCGCCGGCCATCAAGTAGCACTCCATCACCTCGGGCCGGTCGGAAATCGCCCCTTCGAATTGCTGCAAGGCCAGTTCGTTCTGCTTTTCCAGGCTGACATGGATAAACACGTTGACGTGCAGCCCCAGCAGGTCGGCATCGAGCAAGGTTACCTGGTCGCGAATCAGGCCCAGTTCCTCCATCGCCTTGACCCGATTGAAACACGGCGTGGGCGACAGGTTGACCGAGCGGGCGAGGTCGGCGTTGGTGATGCGCGCATTCTCCTGCAGGGCGTTGAGAATGCCGATATCGGTACGGTCCAGTTTGCGCATGAGACAAAATCACCTGTTTATTATGTTTATGCAGTTTTTTTATCCGCAAATGAGCCCGAGCGCAACGAAACACAGATAAATATTCTTCTACGCCCCGCCTATGATTGTTGTAGGACAAGATTTCTCCTACCCGGAGGATGACGGTCAGCTAGCGCGCCCACTACAAGAAATTCACAAGATCGAGCGTAGAAAGCCATGAACCAGCCGTATGCACCGCTGCGCCTGCACGTTCCCGAACCCTCGGGCCGCCCAGGCTGCAAGACTGACTTTACCTACCTGCGTCTGACCGACGCCGGCCTGGTGCGCAAACCCAGCATCGACGTAGAACCCGCCGACACCGCCGATTTGGCCAAGGGCCTGATCCGCGTGCTCGACGACCAGGGCCAGGCCCTCGGTCCGTGGGCTGAAGACGTGCCTGTCGAGATCCTGCGCCGGGGCATGCGCGCCATGCTCAAGACGCGCATCTTCGACAACCGCATGGTGGTCGCCCAGCGTCAGAAGAAAATGTCGTTCTACATGCAGAGCCTCGGCGAAGAAGCCATCGGCAGCGCCCAGGCCCTGGCCTTGAACATCGACGACATGTGCTTCCCCACCTATCGCCAGCAAAGCATCCTGATGGCCCGCGACGTGCCGCTGGTGGACCTGATCTGCCAACTGCTGTCGAACGAGCACGACCCGCTCAAGGGCCGGCAGTTGCCGATCATGTATTCGGTGAAAGACGCCGGTTTCTTCACCATTTCCGGCAACCTTGCTACCCAATTCGTACAAGGTGTGGGCTGGGGCATGGCTTCGGCGATCAAGGGCGATACCAAGATCGCCTCGGCCTGGATCGGCGACGGCGCCACTGCCGAATCGGACTTCCACACCGCCCTCACCTTCGCCCACGTCTACCGCGCGCCGGTGATTCTCAACGTGGTCAACAACCAGTGGGCCATCTCCACCTTCCAGGCCATCGCCGGCGGTGAAGCCACCACCTTCGCCGGACGCGGCGTCGGGTGCGGCATCGCCTCCCTGCGCGTGGACGGCAACGACTTCATCGCGGTGTACGCCGCTTCCGCCTGGGCCGCCGAACGCGCGCGCCGCAACCTCGGCCCGACCCTGATCGAATGGGTCACCTACCGCGCCGGCCCGCACTCCACTTCGGATGATCCCTCCAAATACCGCCCCGCCGATGACTGGAGCCACTTCCCGTTGGGCGACCCGATTGCGCGCCTCAAACAGCACCTGATCAAGACTGGCCAGTGGTCCGAAGAGGAACACACGACGGTCAGTGCCGAACTGGAGGCCGAAGTGGTCAAGGCGCAGAAAGCAGCCGAACAGTACGGCACCCTCGCCGGCGGCCAGATTCCAAGCGCCGCGACCATGTTCGAAGACGTCTACAAAGAGATGCCGGAGCACTTGAAGCGCCAGCGTCAAGAGTTGGGGGTCTGACATGAACGATCACAACAACAGCATCGAATTGGAAACCGCCATGACCACCACCACCATGACCATGATCCAGGCCCTGCGCTCGGCCATGGACGTGATGCTTGAGCGTGACGACAACGTGGTGGTGTTCGGCCAGGACGTCGGCTATTTCGGCGGCGTATTCCGTTGCACCGAAGGCTTGCAGAACAAGTACGGCAGTTCGCGGGTGTTTGACGCGCCGATCTCCGAAAGCGGCATCGTCGGCGTGGCGGTGGGCATGGGCGCCTACGGCCTGCGCCCGGTGGCGGAAATCCAGTTCGCCGACTACGTCTACCCAGCCAGCGACCAGATCATCTCCGAAGCGGCACGCCTGCGTTATCGCTCGGCCGGCCAGTTCACCGCGCCGTTGACCCTGCGCATGCCCTGCGGCGGCGGCATCTACGGCGGCCAGACCCACAGCCAGAGTATCGAAGCGGTGTTCACCCAGGTCTGCGGCCTGCGCACGGTGATGCCGTCCAACCCCTATGACGCCAAGGGCCTGTTGATCGCCTCGATCGAAAACGACGACCCGGTGATCTTCCTCGAACCCAAGCGCCTGTACAACGGCCCGTTCGACGGCCACCACGACCGCCCGGTAACGCCGTGGTCGAAACACCCGCAGGCGCAAGTGCCGGACGGTTACTACAGCGTGCCGCTGGACGTGGCCGCGATCGTGCGTCCGGGTTCGGCCGTCACCGTGCTGACCTACGGCACCACCGTGTACGTGTCGCAAGTCGCCGCCGAAGAAACCGGTATCGACGCCGAAGTTATCGACCTGCGCAGCCTGTGGCCGCTGGACCTGGAAACCATCGTCAACTCGGTGAAAAAGACCGGCCGTTGCGTGGTGGTGCATGAAGCCACCCGCACCTGCGGCTTTGGCGCCGAGCTGGTGGCGCTGGTGCAGGAACATTGCTTCCACCACCTGGAAGCGCCGATCGAACGCGTCACCGGTTGGGACACCCCCTACCCGCACGCGCAGGAATGGGCGTATTTCCCAGGGCCGTCCCGTGTGGGCGCGGCGTTGAAACGGGTCATGGAGGTCTGAATGGGCACGCACGTTATCAAGATGCCGGACATTGGCGAAGGCATCGCAGAAGTTGAACTCTCGGCCTGGCATGTGAAGGTCGGCGACCTGGTCGTCGAAGACCAGGTGCTGGCGGATGTGATGACCGACAAGGCGATGGTGGACATTCCCTCGCCGGTCCACGGCAAGGTACTTGCCCTCGGCGGCGAGCCGGGTGAAGTCATGGCCGTGGGCAGTGTGCTGATCAGCATCGAAGTGGAAGGCGCGGGCAATACCAAAGACGTGCCGATGACGGCCGAACCGGCCAAGGCGGCGCCTGCGCCGGTGGCGCAAAACAAGCCGGCCCCAGCGGTAGAAAACACACTGGCGCTCAAACCGTCCGTCGCGCCCCAGGCCCCCGTGGCCCGCGATGCCAACGAGCGTCCGCTGGCCTCCCCCGCCGTGCGCAAGCATGCGCTGGATGCAGGCATTCCCCTGCGCCTGGTGCAGGGGTCCGGTCCGGCGGGCCGGATTCTGCACGAAGATTTGGACGCTTACTTGCTCCAGAGTCCGGCGAAAAAAACTACGACTGCCAACCCCTACGCCGAACGCAACGACGAAGAACAGATCCCGGTGATCGGCATGCGCCGCAAAATCGCCCAGCGCATGCAGGACGCCACCCGGCGCGCCGCGCATTTCAGCTATGTGGAAGAGATCGACGTCACCGCCCTCGACGAACTGCGCGTACACCTCAATGAAAAACACGGTGCGACACGCGGCAAGCTGACGCTGCTGCCGTTCATCGTGCGCGCCATGGTCGTGGCGTTACGCGATTTCCCACAGATCAACGCACGTTACGACGACGAAGCCCAGGTCATCACCCGCCTCGGCGCGGTGCATGTGGGCGTCGCCACCCAGAGCGATGTGGGCCTGATGGTGCCGGTGGTGCGCCACGCCGAAGCACGCAGCCTGTGGGGCAATGCCGAGGAAATCGCGCGTTTGGCCAACGCCGCGCGTAATGGCAAGGCCAGCCGCGACGAACTGTCGGGGTCGACCATCACCCTGACCAGCCTCGGCGCCTTGGGCGGCATCGTCAGCACGCCGGTGCTGAACCTGCCGGAAGTGGCCATCGTCGGCGTCAACCGCATCGTCGAGCGGCCGATGGTGATCAAGGGCCAGATCGTGATCCGCAAGATGATGAACCTCTCCAGCTCGTTCGATCACCGCGTGGTCGACGGTATGGACGCGGCGCAATTCATCCAGGCCATTCGCGGCCTGCTCGAACAACCCGCCAGCCTGTTCCTGGAGTAAGGGCATGACTCAGACATTGCACACCACCCTGCTGATCATCGGCGGCGGCCCTGGCGGTTATGTGGCGGCGATCCGCGCCGGCCAGCTGGGCATCCCGACCATCCTCGTGGAAGGCCAGGCGCTGGGCGGCACCTGCCTGAATATCGGCTGCATCCCGTCCAAGGCCTTGATCCATGTGGCCGAACAGTTCCAGCAGACCGTACACCACAGCCAGGGCTCCCAACTGGGCATCGAAGTGGATGTGCCGACCCTGGACATCCGCAAAAGCGTGGCTTGGAAAGACGCCATCGTCGACCGCCTGACCAGCGGGGTTGCCGCGCTGCTGAAGAAACACAAGGTGCAGGTCATCCACGGGTGGGCCAAGGTGGTGGACGGCAAGACCGTCGACGTCGACGGCCAGCGTATCCAGTGCGAACACCTGCTGCTGGCCACCGGCTCGAAAAGCGTCAACCTGCCGATGCTGCCGATCGGCGGGCCGATCATCTCGTCCACCGAAGCCCTGGCGCCGACCCGCGTGCCCAAGCGCCTGATTGTGGTGGGTGGCGGTTATATCGGCCTGGAACTGGGGATTGCCTACCGCAAGCTGGGCGCCGAAGTCAGCGTGGTCGAAGCGCAGGAGCGTATCCTGCCGGCCTACGACGCCGAGCTGACCCAGCCGGTGGCCGACTCCCTCAAGCAATTGGGTGTGAAGCTGTACCTCAAGCACAGCGTCACCGGCTTTGAGCACAACCGCCTGCAAGTGCGCGACCCGAAGGGCGACACCGTGTCGCTGGAGACCGATCAGGTGCTGGTCGCCGTCGGTCGCACCCCCAACACCCGGGGCTGGAACCTCGAAGCGCTGGACCTGGAGATGCACGGCGCGGCGGTCAGGATCGACCACCGCTGCCAGACCAGCATGCGCAATGTGTGGGCCATCGGCGACCTCAGCGGCGAGCCGATGCTCGCGCACCGGGCCATGGCCCAGGGCGAAATGGTCGCCGAACTGATCAGCGGTCAACACCGCGAATTCAACCCGGCGGCGATCCCGGCCGTGTGCTTTACCGACCCGGAGTTGGTGGTGGTCGGCAAGTCGCCCGACGAGGCCAAGGCGGCGGGGCTGGACTGCATCGTGTCGAGCTTCCCGTTCGCGGCCAATGGCCGGGCCATGACCCTGGAGTCGAAAAGCGGCTTCGTGCGGGTGGTGGCGCGGCGTGACAATCATCTGATTGTCGGCTGGCAGGCGGTTGGCGTCGGCGTGTCCGAGCTGTCCACCGCCTTTGGGCTGAGCCTGGAAATGGGCGCGCGCCTGGAAGACGTGGCCGGCACCATCCACGCCCACCCGACCCTAGGCGAAGCCGTCCAGGAAGCCGCCCTACGAGCGCTGGGCCACCCCCTCCCACAAAAGCCCGCTCCCACATGAAGCAAGAATGCAGTATTGTTGCGCTCATTCAGAAAAAAACCGACTTGACCAGAGATAGAGGGTGTCATGGGTAACGAAAGCATCAATTGGGACAAGCTGGGTTTTGACTACATCAAGACCGACAAGCGGTTTATCCAGACCTGGAAAAACGGCGAGTGGCAAGCGGGCACCCTGACCGAAGACAACGTGCTGCACATCAGCGAGGGCTCCACCGCCCTGCACTACGGCCAACAGTGCTTTGAAGGCCTCAAGGCCTATCGCTGCAAGGACGGCTCGATCAACCTGTTCCGCCCGGACCAGAACGCCGCGCGCATGCAGCGCAGTTGCGGTCGCCTGTTGATGCCGCAAGTGCCGACCGAAGCCTTCATCGACGCCTGCAAGCAAGTGGTTCGTGCCAACGAGCGGTTCATCCCGCCGTATGGCAGCGGCGGCGCGCTGTACCTGCGCCCGTTCGTGATCGGCACCGGTGACAACATCGGCGTGCGTACCGCGCCGGAGTTCATCTTCTCGGTGTTCGCGATCCCGGTCGGCGCCTACTTCAAGGGCGGCCTGGTGCCGCACAACTTCCAGATCTCCGGCTACGACCGCGCCGCGCCACACGGTACCGGCGCCGCCAAGGTCGGTGGCAACTACGCCGCCAGCCTGCTGCCAGGTTCCGAAGCGAAAAAAGCCGGCTTCGCCGACAGCATCTACCTGGACCCAGCCACGCACTCGAAGATCGAGGAAGTCGGTTCGGCCAACTTCTTTGGGATCACCCGAGACAACAAGTTCATCACGCCGAAGTCGCCTTCGGTACTGCCAGGCATCACCCGCATGTCGCTGATCGAACTGGCCAAGACCCGCCTGGGCCTGGAAGTGGTCGAAGGCGAAGTGTTCATCGACCAACTGGATATCTTCCAGGAAGCCGGTGCCTGCGGGACGGCTGCCGTGATCTCGCCGATCGGCGGCATCGAGTACCAGGGCAAACTGCACGTGTTCTACAGCGAGACCGAAGTCGGCCCGATCACCCAGAAGCTCTATAAAGAGCTGACCGGCGTGCAATCCGGCGACGTCGAAGCGCCAGAAGGCTGGATCGTCAAGGTCTAACCCCGCCACACCGCAAAACCCTGTAGGAGGGGGCTTGCCCCCGATAGCGGAGTGTCAGTCACTGGAGGTATCGACTGACCCACCGTCATCGGGGGCAAGCCCCCTCCCACATTTGATCTGCGATCATTCTCAGGATTGAGTCGGAATATTTTCCACCATCTTCTTGCCCATGCTGATCCTCGGCTCCACCCCGTACCCCAACGCCTCGTAGAACCCCACCACCGTGTCATTGCCGCCGGTGATCTGCAGGTTGATCTTCATACACCCCAAGGCGCTCAAGGCCTGCTCCGCATGCCGCACCAGCGACGCACCCAGCCCTTGCCGGCGATAGTCGGCGCGCACCGCCACCGAATACAACCAACCACGATGCCCGTCGTACCCCGCCAGAACAGTACCGATCACGACGTTCTTATCCGTCGCCACAAAGAACAGCCCGTCATTGACCGCCAGCTTCTTATCGATCGCCAGGGTCGGCAGGTTGTGCGCGGTGTCATAACCAAAAGCGTCCTGCCACAACGTAACCACCTGCGCCCGGTGCAGACGGTCGCGGTAGACGCCGATAGGGTGACGCGACGACAGCGCTTTCTCCATCACCAACGTGCGCTCGTTGCCATGGTAGACGTCGCGCACGGTGTGAAAGCCCAGTTTGGTATAGAACGACTCGGCGCTCAGCGAAGACGGCACGTTCAACACCGTCACCCCGGCCTCACGGGCGCGCAATTCGATTTCGATCATCAGCAGCCGACCGATGCCCTGCCCTTGCAGCGCCGGGTTGACGAACACCGAGCGCACCACATTACCGTCAAGGGAAGCGGTGGCGACGATCACTTCGTCCTGAACCGCCACCAGCACCGACCGACGCCGGAGCAGTTCGAGCACCGCATCGGGTGTGAAGTTGCCCGCCACCCGGGCGATCACATCCGCCGGGTAATCCCGCGCATTACTGCTGTGCAAGGCGGCGAGGATGACCCGGCTGATCCCATCTGCATCGGCGGCCTGGGCAATACGAACGGCGATAGACATGCACTCTCCTTCCTGACTCGGATACCACAACCACCCCCATACTAATGTGGGAGCTGGCTTGCCTGCGATAGCGCTCCGTCAGCCAACCTATCCGCCACCGTTTGATCGCATTCCAGCCCGCACAGCCGATTCGGCTGCCACACCCCACTTTTCAGCTTTCCCGGCTGAGCGCCGCCTCGGTTTCAGCCGGGATTCCTCCGTCAACCCGCACAAAATAGCTCCACTGCTCAACCCATGGATTCGTGCCCCCATGCAAACCACCAACACCGTCTTGATGATTCGCCCGGCGCGCTTTGCCTTCAACCCGGACACCGCGATCAACAACCGTTTCCAACGCCAGCCCCTCGACCCGCTCGACGCACAGCACAAAGCGCTGGAAGAGTTCGACGGCTATGTCGACACCCTGCGCCGGCATGGCGTCGAAGTCCTGGTCGTGCAGGACACCCCGGCACCGCACACCCCCGACTCGATCTTCCCCAACAACTGGTGGAGCAGCCATGCCGACGGCAGCCTGGTGCTCTACCCGATGGAAGGCCAGAACCGCCGATTGGAGCGCAACAAGGGCGTGCTGCACGTCCTCGAACAGCGTTTTGCAATCAAGGACACCATTGACCTCAGCCATCTCGAAGAACAGAACATCTTCCTCGAAGGTACCGGCAGCATGGTGCTCGACCGCCAGCACCGGATCAGCTACGCCTGCCACTCCGGGCGCACCCACCACGACGCCCTGCGCCAGTTCGCCGAACGCCTCGACTACCAGCTCTGCGTGTTCCACGCCGTCGACCGCCACCACGCGCCGATCTACCACAGCAACGTGATGATGAGCGTTGGCCGCAACCTCTCGGTGGTGTGCCTGCAAGCCCTGCCGGACGCCGAAGAGCGCCAGGCCCTGGAGCATTCCCTGCGCGACACCGGCAAGGACATCCTCGCCCTCGATTTCGACCAGTTGGAAGCCTTCGCCGGCAACATGCTCGAAGTCCACGACCGCGACGGCCAGCCGCTGCTGGTGATGTCCGCCAGCGCCTGGAACGCCCTGCAACCCGCGCAGCGCCGGCATGTGGAACGCCACACGCGGCCGGTGGTGGTGAACATCGACAACATCGAACGCATCGGCGGCGGCAGTGCCCGCTGCATGCTCGCGGAGGTGCATCTGCCCGCCCGCGCCACCTTCCAATAACTACAGGAGCCACTCCATGACCCGCTATATCGACGTCAACGACCTCAGCTACCTGGTCTCGCAAAAAGGCCTGCAAACCTGCATCACCGAGATGGCCGAGTACATCCGCGCCGACTACCTGCGCTGGCAGGATTTCGAGAAGTGCGCGCGCCTGGCCAACCACTCGCCGGAGGGCGTGATCGAACTGATGCCGGTGTCCGACGCGTCGCTGTATGCCTTCAAATACGTCAACGGCCACCCGAAAAACACCCAGGCCGGCATGCTCACCGTGATGGCCTTCGGCGCCTTGGGTGACGTGGGCACCGGCCGGCCGCTGTTGCTGGCGGAAATGACCCTGACCACCGCGATTCGCACCGCCGCCACCTCGGCCCTGGTCGCACGCTACCTGGCCCGGGACAACAGCCGCAGCATGGCGCTGATCGGCAACGGTTCGCAAAGCGAATTCCAGGCCCTGGCCTTCCACACCCTGCTGGGCATCAATGAAATCCGCCTGTTCGACATCGACGCCAGGGCCACCGCCAAGCTGGCGGCCAACCTCAAGGCGTTCCCGGCAATCAAGGTGATCCTGGCCGCCAGCGTGGCCGAAGCGGTGAAAGGCGCGGACATCGTCACCACCGTCACCGCCGACAAGGCCTACGCGACCATCCTCACCGACGAGATGATCGAACCCGGCATGCACCTCAACGCCGTGGGCGGCGATTGCCCGGGCAAGACCGAACTCGATCGACGCATCGTCGAGCGTGCGCGGGTGATCGTCGAATACGAACCGCAGAGCCGCATCGAAGGTGAAATCCAGCACATGCCGGCCGATTCGCCGGTCACCGAACTGTGGCAAGTGATCAACGGCCAGGCGCCCGGCCGCGAGAATGCGCGCCAGGTCACCCTGTTCGACTCGGTGGGTTTTGCCATCGAAGACTATTCGGCGCTGCGCTACGTGCTGGACATGGCCAAGGCGCTGGACGTCGGCAGCGAACTGGAACTGGTGCCCGACCTGGCCGACCCGAAAGACCTGTTCGCACGCCTGGCCCAACCTCCGCGCGTACAGCACAAAAAGCGCGCCTGAAACCGCTCTGGCCTGCCGCTTTGCGCCGAGGGCAGGCCAGAACCGCGACGATCAAAAGCCGATTCAGCGGGTGCCGCAGCCGATTCCGCTGCATTGCCTGTTTTAACAGCGCAATTCGCGCTTTGAGCACGGGGTAAACGACACAAAAAACGCACCACCTTGAAGCATTCTGAGCGCGACCGAAGAGTCAGCAAATGAATGCGCGCTGCTCCTTTGACTGCCCTGACATCAATTACAAAATATAGGGACTCCACATGACGCCACTCCGCTCATTGTTCGCTGCGTTGCTATTGCCGCTGTGCGCCAGCGCCGCCCACGCCCAAGACTGGAAAGAAATCCGCTTCGGCGTATTCCCCGAATACCCACCCTTCGAGTCCGTCGCCGCCGATGGCAGCCTGCAAGGCTTCGATATCGAGCTGGGCAACGCGATCTGCGCCAAGCTCGAAGTCAAATGCACCTGGGTGCATAACGAATTCGACGGCATGATCCCCGCCCTGCGCGCGCGCAAGTTCGACGCGATCATGTCCTCCATGGCCGTGACCCCGGCGCGGGAAAAACAGATCGACTTCACCGACCGCCTGTTCCTCAGCCCCACCTCGGTGATCACCCGCAAGAACGCCGACTTCGGCGACACGCCGGAATCCCTCAAGGGTAAACAGGTCGGCGTGCTGCAGGGCTCGTTGCAGGAAGCCTACGCCCGCGCGCACCTGGCCAAGCTCGGCGCCCAGATCAAGGCGTACCAGTCCCAGGACCAGAACTACGCCGACCTGCAAAACGGCCGCCTCGACGCCACCCTGACCGACAAACTCGAAGCCCAGCTCAACTTCCTGTCCAAGCCCGAAGGCGCCGACTTCAAGACCGGCCCGGCCTTCAAGGACCCGACGCTGCCCCTGGACATCGCCATGGGCCTGCGCAAGAACGACCAGGAACTGCGCGCGCTGATCAACAAGGGCATCGCCGCCGTCCAGGCCGATGGCACCTACGCCCAGATCCAGAAGAAATACTTCGGCGATCAAGACATCTACAACGAGTAAGCCAACACCGCCCCTGTGAGAGAAGACTTGTGTGGGAGGGGGCAATCCCCCTCCCCCAAAAGCCCGCTCCCCCAGGGGTCTGTCTGCGCCCTTTAGAGATCTCCCCATGAACGAATTCCTCAACCTGCAGGGCTACGGCCCGATGCTCGCCCAGGGCGCCTGGATGACGGTCAAGCTGGCGTTCCTCGCACTGGCCCTGAGCCTTGGCCTGGGCCTGATCGCCGCTGGCGCCAAACTCTCCAGCGTCAAACTGCTGCGGGTGCCGGCCACGCTCTACACCACGCTGATTCGCAGCGTGCCGGACCTGGTGCTGATCCTGCTGATTTTCTACAGCCTGCAACTGTGGCTGAACGACCTGACCGAAGCCTTCGGCTGGAACTACTTTGAAATCGACCCGTTTACCGCCGGGGTGGTCACCCTGGGGTTTATCTACGGCGCCTATTTCACCGAAAACTTTCGCGGCGCGATCCTCAGCGTGCCGGCCGGTCAACTGGAAGCCGCGACCGCCTATGGCCTGAGCCGCTGGCAGCGCTTTCGCCTGGTGCTGTTCCCGCAGTTGATGCGCTTCGCCCTGCCGGGGCTGGGCAATAACTGGCTGGTGTTGCTCAAGTCCACGGCGCTGGTGTCGATCATCGGCCTGTCCGACCTGGTCAAAGCCGCACAGAACGCCGGCAAGACCACCAACGAGCCGCTGTACTTCCTGATCCTCGCGGGCCTGGTGTACCTGGTGATCACCACCCTCTCCAACCGCATCTTCAAGCGCCTCGAACGGCGCTACAACCTCGGCATCAAGGGGATGGCGCGATGATCGAACTGTTCCAGCAATACGGCCTGGCCTACCTGTACAGCGACGGCGCGGGTGTGTCCGGGGTGGCGATGACCCTGTGGTTGTTCATCATCTCGGTGCTGTTCGGGTTTTTCCTGTCGATCCCCCTGGCGATCGCCCGCGTCTCGGAACACGCCTGGCTGCGCTGGCCGGTGGAGGTGTACACCTACCTGTTTCGCGGCACGCCGCTGTATATCCAACTGTTGATTTGCTACACCGGGCTGTACAGCCTGGAGGTGGTGCAGGACAACGCCCTGCTCAACCAGTTCTTTCGCAACGCGTTGAACTGCACGCTGCTGGCGTTCGTCCTCAACACCTGTGCCTACACCGTGGAAATCTTCGCCGGGGCGATCCGCAACATTCCCCATGGCGAAATCGAAGCGGCACGCGCCTATGGCCTGCACGGCTGGCGACTGAATCTGTTTGTGGTGGTGCCCGCCGCGCTGCGCCGTGCGTTGCCGGCCTACAGCAATGAAATGATCCTGATGCTGCACGCCACGTCGCTGGCGTTTACCGCCACCGTCGCCGACATCCTCAAGGTGGCCCGCGATGCGAATGCCGAGACGTTCCTGACGTTCCAGGCCTTCGGTATCGCCGCGCTGCTCTACATGCTGCTGTCCTTTGCACTGGTGGGCCTGTTTCGACTGGCCGAACGTCGCTGGATGCGTTTTCTTGTTCCTACCCGAGGCTAACCCATGAATCAGTCCGCGCAGGCCCTGGCCACTTATCCCGTCGATACACCCGCAGCCCCTATCGCCAAGGCGGCGACGGCGGCGGTCAAACTGCAAGTCGAAGGCATCCACAAACGCTACGGCGAACATGAAGTGCTCAAGGGCGTTTCCCTCAACGCACGCAACGGCGATGTGATCAGCCTGATCGGCGCCAGCGGCTCGGGCAAAAGCACGATGCTGCGCTGCATCAACTTTCTCGAACAGCCGGACGCCGGGGTCATCACCCTGGACGGCATCAGCATCGAAATGCGCCAGGGCCGCGCCGGCACCCGCGCACCGCACCAGGCGCAACTGCAGAACCTGCGCACACGCCTGGCCATGGTGTTCCAGCATTTCAACCTGTGGAGCCACATGACCGTACTGGAAAACATCACCATGGCCCCGCGCCGGGTGTTGGGCGTGAGTGCGGCCGAGGCGGAACGACGTGCGCGGCTGTACCTGGACAAGGTCGGCTTGCCGGGCCGGGTGGCGGATCAATACCCGGCGTTTCTGTCCGGCGGCCAGCAGCAGCGCGTCGCCATCGCCCGCGCCTTGGCGATGGAACCGGAAATCATTCTGTTCGACGAACCGACCTCCGCCTTGGACCCTGAGCTTGTAGGAGAAGTCCTCAAAGTCATACAGACGTTGGCTGAGGAAGGTCGTACCATGTTGATGGTCACCCACGAAATGGGCTTTGCCCGCAAGGTGTCCAGCCAAGTGCTGTTTTTGCACCAGGGCCGCGTCGAAGAACAAGGCGGTGCCGAAATTCTCGACCATCCCAACAGCGAACGCTTGCAGCAATTTCTTTCCAACCGCTTGAAGTGAAACCCATGGATACCAAGGCCAACGGACCCCATTCCTCCCCTGCGCTGGATCGCATCGATGAGGCGATCATCGACGTGCTGCGGCATCAGGGGCGTATCACCTACGAGAAGCTCTCGTCGCTGGTGCATCTGACCCCCAGGCCCTGCCTGGAACGGGTGCGCAAGCTCGAACGGCGCGGGGTGATCCGCGGGTACGGGGCGATCATCGACGTGCAGATGGTCTCACCGGGGCTGTCGCTGCTGGTGCTGGTGGCCTTGTCCAACCAGAGCGGGCGCTCGGCGCAAAAGGCCTTCGAAGCCTGCGTCAAAGCCTGCCCGCAGGTGTTCGAATGCCAGTTGATCAGCGGGCCGTTCGACTACAGCCTGCGCATGCGTTGCCGGGATATGGAACATTACCGAGTGCTGACGGAGACCTGGTTGAACAACGATGAATTGCACATCGACAAATTGGTGGCCCACCCCGAACTCGCGGTAGTCAAAAACACCGCCACCGAACTGGCCTGATCCCCAGACACCGAAGATCAAATGTGGGAGGGGGCTTGCCCCCGATGGCAATTTGTCAGCTACAAATTAGTTGACTGATACACCGCCATCGGGGGCAAGCCCCTCCCACATTTGGATCTCCGTGGATCAGATAGGGCTCATTCTGCTCTTGGGTTCGGCCTTATAGCCGACCACATCCGGGAAGCCGAACGCGGTCGAGATTGTGGGAGGAGGCTTGCCCCCTCCCACATTTGGATCTCCGTGGATCAGATAAAGCTCATTCTGCTCTTGGCCGCGGCCTTATAGCCGACCACATCCTGGAAGCCGAACGCGGTCAAGAGTGTGGGAGGGGGCTTGCCCCCGATTGCAATCTGTCAGCTACAAATTAGTTGACTGACACACCGCCATCGGGGGCAAGCCCCCTCCCACATTTGGATCTCCGTGGATCAGGTAGGGCTCATTCTGCTCTTGGGCGCGGCCTTATAGCCGACCACATCCTGGAAGCCGAACGCGGTCAAAAGTGTGGGAGGGGGCTTGCCCCCGATTGCAATCTGTCAGCTACAAATTAGTTGACTGATACACCGCCATCGCGGGCAAGCCCCCTCCCACATTTGGATCTCCGTGGATCAGATAGGGCTCATTCTGCTCTTGGCCGCGGCCTTATAGCCGACCACATCCTGGAAGCCGAATGCGGTCAAGAGTGTGGGAGGGGGCTTGCCCCCGATTGCAATCTGTCAGCTACAAATTAGTTGACTGATACACCGCCATCGGGGGCAAGCCCCCTCCCACATTTGGATCTCCGTGGATCAGATAGGGCTCATTCTGCTCTTGGCCGCGGCCTTATAGCCGACCACATCCTGGAAGCCGAACGCGGTCAAAAGTGTGGGAGGGGGCTTGCCCCCGATTGCAATCTGCCAGCTACCAATTAGTTGACTGATACACCGCCATCGGGGGCAAGCACCCTCCCACATTTTCTACCCCGGTACGGCAGATGCCTCCAAAAGTCGCTACAAGCGTTCATCAGCTCGCCGTAGCAAGCAGCAAATCCTGCACCGAACGCCCCTGCCCACGGTGGCGATCATGCGCGTACAACGATGCGGCAATCTCATCCGCCCGGATCGGCAGCACCGACAGCAAGGTATCGCTCAACCCATGGCTGGCCTGGCTGAAACCCTGGATGTAGATGCCGGCCTTGCACCGCTCATCCGTCACGATGCGGTAATCACGGCTGACTTCGAAATCGCTCATATAGGCCTGCAGCGGCGCCAGCAACTCGCGGTGCATCTGGCGCTCGTAGCCGGTGGCCAGGATCACCGCGTCGTAATGGCTGACGCTGGTTTCGCCACTGGCGTTATTGCGCAGGGTCAACTCGATGCCCAACGGACCGGCGCTGACGTTCTCGACCACGGTCATGGTGCGGAAGGCCTGGCGCGCGGTGCCGGAGACTTTCTGGCGATAGAAGATGCCATAGATGCGCTCGATCAACTCCAGGTCGACCACCGAATAGTTGGTGTTCTGGTACTCGGCGATCAGCCGCTCACGCTCGGCGCCGACCTGCTGGAACACCAGGTCGGTAAAGGCCGGCGAAAACACTTCGTTGACGAACGGGCTGTCATCCGCCGGTTTCAGCGCCGAGCCGCGGAGGATCATATCGACTTGTACCGCCGGGAAGCCGTCGTTCAAATCGATGAACGCTTCGGCCGCGCTCTGGCCGCCGCCGATCACCGCGATACGCATCGCCTTGCCCTGCACGCAAGGTTGCTGGGCCATGCGCGCCAGGTACTGGGAATGGTGGAACACGCGGGGGTCATCCCTGAACGCCTTGAACACGTCGGGCACGCGCGGCGTGCCGCCGGCGCTGACCACCACCGAACGGGTGGTGCGGACATGCTGTTCACCCAACGCATCGCGGGAAATCACGCGCAGTGCTTCAACCTGCTGCTGATGCAGGATCGGTTCGATGGCCAGCACTTCCTCGCCGTAGCGGCTCTGGGCCTGGAACTGCCCGGCGACCCAGCGCAGGTAGTCGTTGAACTCCATGCGGCACGGATAGAACGTGCCGAGGTTGATGAAATCGACCAGACGGTTGTGGGCTTTCAGGTAGTTGACGAAGGAATACGGGCTGGTGGGGTTGCGCAGGGTCACCAAGTCCTTGAGGAACGAAATCTGCAGTTCGCTCTGGGTCACCAGGGTATTGCCGTGCCAACGGTAGTCGGCCTGCTTGTCGAGAAACAGCACGTCGAGTTTGCCCTGGGCCTTTTCGCGCTCCTGCAGGGCGATGGCCAGCGCCAGGTTCGAAGGGCCGAAACCGATACCGATCAAGTCGTGAACCGCGGGCGAAGCAATTGCCTGTGTCATTCCAGTGTCCTCTGGATAAGCCCCTTGGCGGTGGGGCGGGAATACCTTCACGACCTGCACAACAGGTCATGTGTTGATAGGAAACGAGGACAATGAATTAAAATTTAACCACTTGACGCTCAGGGTGCGTCCCACTCGCGCATCCGCACCCGGCAGTGCTTCATCGCATTGACAATGTGTTTTTCCACCAGGCTGCGGGAAATCCCCAGGCGCTCGGCAATCTGCGCGTGGGACAGGCCGTCGAGCTTGCGCAGCAGGAAGCTGTCGCGGCAGACCGCCGGCAACTCGGCCAAGGCGCGTTCGAGCATCTGCAGGCGCTGAGTGTGATCGTGGGTGGCGTGGGGCGAAGCGTTGGCGAAGCGCTCTTCGGCGTCCAGCACCTCCAGCGGCTCGACCTGACGCAAGGCGTTGCGTCGATGGCCGTCGATCACCAGGTTCAGCGCGGTACGGTACAAAAAGGCGCGGGGCTGGTCGATGGGGGTGTCACTGGCGCGTTCCAGCACCCGCACATAAGCGTCATGCACCACATCTTCGGCCACCTGGCGGTTGCCCAGCTTGGCGTTGAGGAAACACACCAGCTCGCGATAGTAGTTTTCCAACATGACTCCCGACCACCTGACGGCGGTATTAGGTCCTTGAATGCTTAAAAAGACAGCCCATGAGTGATGGCAGTTTGGGTAAGTGCAATTTATAGTAATTCTCATCTACTTTTAAAGAAGACTTGCTTCAGCGGGCAATTTTTTTACTCGCCAGCACTGTAACTACTTGTGAAACAGCCTAAATCTTCGGGCCATGCTCTCGTTTAACTGTCAGCCCCCCGCAACTGCGGTCCGAACTTTCCTGGCTGGAACCAACCCATGAAACGCCCTCGACCTGCCCGACACGCCCTGCTGGTTGTGGCGTGCCTGATCCCTGTTATCGGCATCGCCGCCTGGCAATTGCAGCCGCCGGGGCGCGACAGCCTGGTCACCGTTACCGTGACCCGCGGCAACATTGAAAACAGCGTCACCGCCCTGGGCACCCTGCAACCGCGACGCTATGTGGATGTGGGCGCCCAGGCGTCCGGGCAGATCCGCAAGATCCATGTCGAAGCCGGCGATCAGGTGCAGGAAGGCCAGTTGCTGGTAGAGATCGACCCCTCGACGCAAAAAGCCAAGCTCGACGCCAGCCGCTACGCCATCGAAAACCTCAAGGCCCAATTGCAGGAGCAGAAAGCCCAGCACGCACTGGCGCGCCAGAAGTACCAGCGCCAGCAGCGCCTGGCCGCCGGCAACGCGACCCGCGAAGAGGACGTGCAAACCGCCAAGTCCGAACTGAGCGCCACCCAGGCGCGGGTCGACATGTTCCAGGCGCAGATTCTCCAGGCCCAGGCCAGCCTGCGCAGGGACGAGGCGGAATTGGGCTATACGCGCATCTATGCGCCGATGACCGGCACCGTGGTGGCGGTGGACGCACGGGTCGGCCAGACCCTCAATGCCCAGCAGCAAACGCCGCTGATCCTGCGCATCGCCAAGTTGTCACCGATGACCGTGTGGGCCGAGGTCTCGGAAGCCGATATCGGCCACGTCAAACCCGGTATGACCGCCTATTTCACCACCCTCAGCGGCGGCAACCGCCGCTGGACCAGCAGCGTGCGGCAGATCCTGCCGATCCCGCCCAAGCCGCTGAACGAAACCCAGGGCAGCGGCAGCCCCAGCAGTTCGAACAAGAGCGGCAGCGGCCGCGTGGTGCTGTACACCGTGCTGCTGGACGTGGACAACAGCGACAACGCCTTGATGGCCGAAATGACCACCCAAGTGTTTTTCGTCGCCGGCCAGGTCAAGGATGCGCTCACCGCGCCGGTCGCCGCCCTGCAAGACAGCACCAGCGCCGACCGGCAGACCGCCCGCGTGGTCGCGGAAAACGGCCGCATCGAAGAGCGCGTCGTGCGTCTGGGCATCAGCGACCGCCTGCGCGTCGAAGTGTTGGAAGGCCTCAGCGAAGGCGATCACCTGCTGATCGGGCCGGGCGACGGCAGCGGGGGGTTGAATTGAGCACGCCCCTGATCGAACTCAAGCACATCCGCAAATCCTACGGCGGCGGCGACAGCCCGCAGGTCGACGTATTGCGCGGCGTCGACCTGTCGATCCATGCCGGGGAATTCGTCGCCATCGTCGGCGCCTCGGGTTCCGGCAAATCCACACTGATGAACATCCTCGGCTGCCTCGACCGCCCCACCGCCGGCGACTACCTGTTCGCCGGCGAAAACGTCGCGCACCTGGACAGCGACGCACTGGCTTGGCTGCGCCGCGAAGCCTTCGGCTTTGTGTTCCAGGGCTACCACTTGATCCCGTCGGCGTCGGCCCAGGAAAACGTCGAAATGCCGGCGATCTACGCCGGCATCAGCGCCGCCGAACGCCACGCCCGCGCCAGGGCCCTGCTCACGCGCCTGGGCCTGGCCGACCGCACCGGCAACCGTCCGCATCAACTGTCCGGCGGCCAGCAGCAACGGGTCTCCATCGCCCGCGCGCTGATGAACGGCGGGCATATCATCCTCGCCGACGAGCCCACCGGCGCCCTCGACAGCCACAGCGGCGCCGAGGTAATGCGCCTGCTCGACGAACTGGCCAGCCAGGGCCACGTGGTGATCCTGATCACCCACGACCGCGACGTGGCGGCGCGGGCCAACCGCATCATCGAAATTCGCGACGGCCTGATCATCAGCGACTCGGCCGACAGCACCCGCCACCGCCCGGCCAGCGCCGACAGCGCCGACAGCGCGGCGCTGCAAGCCGTCGACCTGCGCCAGCGCCTGGCCGAAGGCGCCGAGCACAACGGCGCGTGGAAGGCCGAACTGCTCGACGCCGTGCAGGCCGCCTGGCGCGTGATGTGGATCAACCGCTTCCGCACCGCCCTGACCCTGCTCGGGATCATCATCGGCGTGGCCTCGGTGGTGGTGATGCTGGCGGTGGGCGAAGGCAGCAAGCGCCAGGTCATGGCACAGATGGGCGCATTCGGCTCCAACATCCTCTACCTCAGTGGCTCCTCGCCCAACCCGCGCACGCCGCTGGGCATCGTGACCCTCAACGATGTCGCGGCATTGGCGACGCTGCCGCAGATCAAGCGGATCATGCCGGTCAACGGCAGCGACGCCGGCATCCGCTACGGCAACCTGGATTACCTGGCCTATGTGGGCGGCAACGACGTCAACTTTCCGCAGATCTTCAACTGGCCGGTGGTCGAGGGCAGTTACTTCACCGAAGCCGACGAGCGCGCCGGTGCCACGGTCGCGGTGATCGGCCACCGCATCCGCGAGAAACTGTTCAAGCAGGTCAGCCCGATCGGCCAATACATCCTCATCGAAAACGTGCCTTTCCAGGTGATCGGCGTGCTCGCGGAAAAGGGCTCCAGCTCCGGCAATAAAGACAGCGACGACCGCGTGGCCATTCCCTACTCCGCCGCCAGCGTGCGCCTGTTCGGCACGTACAACCCCGAATACGTGGTGATTGCCGCCGCCGATGCGCGCAAGGTACGGGAAGCCGAACAAGCCATCGACCAACTGATGCTGCGCCTGCATAACGGCAAGCGTGACTACCAACTGACCAACAACGCGGCAATGATCCAGGCCGAGGCGCACACGCAAAACACGCTGTCGCTGATGCTCGGTTCGATCGCCGCGATTTCGCTGCTGGTGGGCGGCATCGGGGTGATGAACATCATGTTGATGACCGTGCGCGAACGCACCCGCGAAATCGGTATCCGCATGGCCACCGGCGCGCGCCAGCGCGACATCCTGCGCCAGTTCCTGACCGAGGCGCTGATGCTCTCGGTGGTTGGCGGCCTGTGCGGTATCGGCCTGGCGCTGCTGGTCGGCGGCGTGCTGATGCTGGCCAAGGTCGCAGTGCAGTTTTCCCTGGTGGCGGTGCTCGGCGCGTTTGGCTGCGCACTGGTCACCGGTGTCGTATTCGGCTTTATGCCGGCCCGTAAAGCTGCCCGGCTCGATCCGGTTAAGGCGTTGACCAGTGAATAAACGATCCCCCGCCCCCCCTGTGTGCGTACTCGGCCTGTGCCTGCTGCTCAATGCCTGCGCCGCCAGCCTGCCCGCCGTCGACAGCGGCGTGGCAGCACCGACCGCCTGGCAGTACGCCGAGCGTGACGCCGCCCAACTCAACAACCAGCGCTGGTGGACGCAATTCGGCAGCCCGCAACTGAACCGCCTGATCGAACAGGCGCGCCGTGACAGTTTTGACGTGGCGGCCGCCGTCGCACGGGTGCGCCAGGCCCAAGCCACGGCAGTGATCGCCGGCGCACCGCTGTTGCCGGAAGTGAAGTTCAACCTGTCCACCAGCCATCAGAAGTTACTGCGCGGCCAGGGCGGGCCGGACCTGGACGCGACGCAAAGCAATGACACGGTCAACAGCTTCGGCGCCAACCTCAGCGCCAGTTATGAAGTGGATTTCTGGGGCGGCCGCACGGCCGCGCGAGACAGCGCCCTGCATAGCCTGCGGGCCAGCGCGTCGGACCAGGCTACCGTGGAACTGACCCTGCTCAGCAACGTCGCCGACCGCTACGCGCAAACCCTCGCCGCACGCCAGCGCGAGCAGATCGCCGAGTTGAACCTGGCGAATGCACGCAATGTGCTGGAACTGGTGCAGACCCGCTACGACGCCGGTTCCGCCACGGCCCTGGAACTGGCCCAGCAGCAAAGCCTGGTCGCCAGCCAGCAACGGCAATTGCCGCTGATTCAACAACTGGCGCAAGAGTCGCGGATCACCCTCGCCGCCCTCCTCGGCCAGCCGGTCCAGGCGTTGGACCTGGGCACCGAGCCCTTCCAGGCCCTCACCTGGCCGCGCATCGGCCCGGGCGTGCCCAGCCAACTGCTGAGCCGGCGCCCCGACCTGGCCAAGGCCGAGGCCGAACTGGCGGCGGCGCAAGCGGATGTTCGCGTCGCCCGCGCGGCCATGCTGCCTGCGGTGACGCTCGGCGCGACCTTCGGCTCCGACGCCGGCAAAGCCGTGGAGATCCTGCGCAGCCCGTATTACACGCTGACGGGCGGCCTGGTCGCACCGATCTTCAACAACGGCCGTTTAACCGCCGAACGGGACAAGGCCCGCGCGCGCCAGGACGAGCTGCTGCAGACCTATCGCGGGGCGATCATCAACGGTTTCGCCGATGTGGAAAAAGCCCTCAGCAACATCACGCGCCTGGACCAGCAGCGCCAATGGCAAACGCAAGAGCTGCAGGCGGCGCAGAACGCCTTGCGCATCGCCGAAAGCCGCTACCAGGCGGGCGCCGAAGACTGGCTGAGCGTGCTGGACAGCCAGCGCACCCTGTACACGGCCCAGGACCTGAATGTGCAACTGCGCTTGTCGCGCCTGCAAGCCAGTATCGCCTTGTACAAAGCTTTGGGCGGCGGCTGGGAATCCGACATCCGATAAACGAAAGTCGCATTTCGTACACTCGCCGTTTTGTCCTCCTACATTTTTCCCCCCACGGTCCTTGGTAAAAAAGTCGTCCCGAATGAGCAGCCACAACAGTGGCTTCTTTTTCTCACACGACAGGCCAGGATCGCTGATGAAACCCCTTCCAGCTGCAAGCGCAATCACCTACCGTTGCCTGGTGCTGGTCGCAGCCCTGGCGCCCACCGGCGCTTACGCTGAAACGCCGCGCTCGCCGTTCGGCATCGAATGGTTCCTGGACTGCCCGCAGCCGGCGCTCGAACGCCTGGACCCGGAAGTCATCGAACGCACCCAATGCGGCATCGTCACCGCGCCCCTGGACCATGGGGCGCCAGAGCGTGGTCGCATCAGCTTCGACATCACCCGCGTCGGCGCCAAACTGCCGCTGTCACGCCAGGGCGCGATATTCGCCAACCCGGGGGGCCCCGGGCTCGACGCCGGCGGCGCCTTCGCCGTACACCTGGCCACCGTCTGGAAGCACTACGCCCGGCAACCCGACTGGGGCGACACTTACCGCCAGTTGGCCGATACCTATGATGTGATCGAAGTCACCCCGCGGGGCCTGGGCCGGCTGCCGGGCTCACGCCTGGAATGCCGCTCCGACGCGCGGATCGTGCCGCAAGCGGACGTCAGCGAAGACCGCAGCGCGGCCAACCTCGCCGCCGCGCGCCAGAATGCGCGGTTGATCGCCCAAGCCTGCGCCAGCCATCCGCTGACGCCTTACATCACCACCGAGCAAACCGCCCGCGACCTGGAATTTGTGCGCAAGCAATTGGGCGAGTTGCAGTTCAACTACCTGGGCAACGCCTACGGCACCTGGCTCGGCGCCTGGTACGGCGGCCTGTTTCCGGCGAACGTGGGGCGCATGGTGCTCGACTCGAACATCAACTGGACCTCAACGTTCGAGCACGCCAGCGTGATCGTCGCCAGCGAAAAGGAGAAGATTTTCGAGCGCTTCGTGGCCCAGGCCGCCGCCCTCGACCCTGGCGTGTATCAGCTGGGCGACACGCCGGCCGCCGTGCGCCGTGTGTTCATGGAACTGCTGCCCAGCGTGCGTACCGCGCTGCGTTCCAGCAACCGTTTCTACAGCGACCCCGCCGGCCTGATGGGCGCCCACGTGCTCAGTCGCTGGCTGCGGGACACTCCCGACGGCGACGACCTGGCGCTGGAAACGCGTGCCCGCGCGCACCGCTTCAGCCCCGACCCGGTGATCGAAGAGCGCGCCAAGTCGATGTTCAGCCTGCTGCTGCAGCGCGTGCGCGAACCCTTGCAGGCCAACGTGCCCAAGCCCGGGCCGTTGCGCATGTCGGCCGCCGACTCGGTCAAAACCGCGATCCTGTGCAATGACTCGACCTACTCCAACGAAGACCTCTGGCAGCAGAAAGAAACCGAATCACTCGCCAAGTACCCGGTCGCCGGCAGCGCCCTCGAGGCGCGTCAATGCACCACCTGGCCGCAACAACACAGCCGGGGCTTGCCGTACAAGGAACTCGCCCGGCTCGACAGTCTGCTGATGGTCCAGGCCGAATTCGACGACCAAACCCCGTCCACCGGCGCCGCCTGGGCCTTCGAGCGCACCTTCCCGGCGAGCCGCGTACAACTGAAGAACGCCTATGCCCACGGGGTTTCGTTCAGCGGCGTGAGTGCCTGTGTGAACCAGTGGGTGGGCGATTATCTGATGCATGGGAACAAACCGCCGCGCTCGACGGTGTGTACGGATGCCACTGTGCAATGAGTCTCCGTTTGCGACCTTTCCACACCAGAAACGACACCCTGCGTTGACGCTACGGCCCAATCGTTATTAAGTGCTATTTATCCGCATTAATACGATAAATAGACCCCATGCTCACTCGCCCGCTACGACGCAAACGCCAGAAGCTGTCCGACGTGATTGTCGAGTCGGTCAAGCGCTCCATCGTCACCGACGCTTTGAAGCCCGGCGACCGCCTGCCCACCGAGCGCGAGCTGATGGAAAGCTTCCAGTGCTCCAAGGGCTCGGCCCGCGAAGCGCTCAAGGCCCTGGAAGTCGAAGGCCTGGTCAGCACGCGCACCGGCCCGAGTGGCGGAGCCTACCTGAACCAGGCCGGCACCGAACCGGCCAGCCGCGCACTGCGCAACTACCTGCACTTCCAGCACCTGGATGGCGAGCAGGTGTACCAGTTGCGCAAGGTCATCGAAGTGGAACTGGCGGTGTCGGTGCTCGGGCGCCTGAGCGAAGACGACTACCAGGCCCTGCAGGCCAACGTGGATTTTTGCAGCGCGCCGGAAGACAGCGAGGCCGGCCAGCGCGAACAACGCCTGGCGGAACTGGAGTTCCACAACCTGCTCGCCAAGGCCTGCCCCAACCCGCTGCTGAGCTTTACGGCGCAATTTCTCAACGACCTGCTGCGCGACCTGGTGGTGCTGAAAAAAGCCTACAAGCCCAAGCGCAAGCAGTTCGACGCGGCCAACCTCGACTATCACAAGCAACTGTTGAGCGCCTTTCGCGCCGGCGATGAAAGCGCGGTGCGCAGCCTGATGCATGAACACATGTGCGACGCCGAACACCATATGACCGCGCTCGAAGGCCAGGTCAGCCCGCATTTTCTACTGGAGTTCGATCACTCTTAAGAACACCCCAGATCCAATGTGGGAGGGAGCTTGCTCCCGATGAGGCCGGCACAGTCACCGTTATATCGACTGACACACCGCTATCGGGAGCAAGTCAAATCGTCGCACCGCCCCTCCCACAGTTGACTGCATTCCAACCCGCACACTGCGTTACCCCAATAAAAAAATGCCTGCCCACAGGCCCTGCTCCACCGTATCGCCCTTGCCGCTCCTGCCAATAACTAAACCAGGGAGTCACCCCATGCAGCGTCGTACGTTATTGAAAGCCAGCCTCACCCTCGCTTCCGCCCTGAGCCTGCCGCTGAGCGTGCGCTCGGCATTCGCCGCCGAGCCTTTTACCTTTTACGGCCTCAAGTCCATGTCTGGCGCCTTTGCCAGTTATGGCAAGTTCGCCGACATGGGTTCGCGCCTGGCGGTGGCGCAGCACCCCGAGATTCTTGGGCGCCCGCTGAACTACAAGGTCATCGACACCGAAGGCAACGCGGGCAAGGCGGTGCGCAAGGTACAGGAAGCGATTGCGCAGGACGGCGCGCGGTTCTTCCAGGGCTGCACCCTGTCGTCGTCGGCGCTGGCGGTGGCCAAGGAAGTCGACAAGGCCGGCGGCGTGTTCATGACCCCGGTGGGTGCCGATGAGGTCACCGGCAAAGACTGCAACCACGCGACCTTCCGCTGGTCGGTGCCGACCTACGGCGCGATCCGCGAAACCCTGGTGCCGCTGATCAAGCTGCTGCCGGACGCCAAGCGCTGGTACACCATCACCCCGCAATACGTGTTCGGCGAAGCCTTGCTCGAAGGCGCCAAAAACGTGCTCAAGGAACATGGCCTGGAACACGTCGGCAACAGCTACCACTCGCTGCAGGAGCAGGAATTCTCCGGCTACCTGACCAACGCCATCGCCACCAAGCCCGACGTGCTGGTGCTGCTCAACTTCGGCAGCCAGTCGTCCAACACCCTGCGCCAGGCGGTCAACTTCGGCATCAAGGAGCGCATGAAAGTGCTGCTGGTGTGGTCTGCCGGCCTCGACCAGTTCCAGGAACTGGGCAGCGATGTGCTCGAAGGCGTGTACCTCGGCGCGCAGTACTGGCACCAGGTCGACAGCCCGCTCAACCGCGAACTGGTCAAGCTGACCCAGGCCAAGTACGGCATCAACCCCACTTACCCGCTGGCCGCCGACTACATCAGCACCAAGGTCATGCTGGACACCATCATCGCCACCGGCAGCTTCGACGGGCCGACCGTGGCCAAGGCCATGCAGGGCCTGAGTTTCGAGGGCCCCACCGGCAAGGAGTCGATCCGTGCCGGCGACCACCAGGTAATCAAGGATTACTACCTGCTGATCGGCAAGGCCGCCGCCGACATGGCCGACAAGGACGACCTGGCCAAGGTGCTCAGCGCCGGCCAGTCATTCCCGCCGGTCGAGGCCACGGGCTGCACGCTCGGCTGACCCCCTGACTATTTGCACCGCAGGGCCGCGCGAGCGGCTTCCTGCCGAGGGTTCCTGCATGCTCAATCTTTACCTGTTCCAGATACTCAATGGCCTTGGCCTGGGGATGATCTACTTCCTGATCGCGGTCGGGCTGACGATCATTTTCGGCCTGCTCAACTTCGTCAACTTCGCCCACGGTGCGTTCTTCCTGCTGGGCGCCTACATCTGCTACACCGCCGTGAGCCTCACCGGCAGCTTCTGGCTGGCGCTGCTGCTGGCACCGCTGGTGGTGGCCGCGCTGGCGTGGGTGATCGAGCGCTTGCTGATCCAGCGGATTTATCACTTGCCGCACATGTTCCAGATCCTGGTGACGCTGGGGATCGCGCTGATCATCCAGGAAGCCAGCGTGATGATCTGGGGCCCGGTGGGCAAAAGCGTCGCCGTGCCGGAACTGCTGCGCGGGGTGCTGGTGCTGGGCGATTTCGTCTATCCCTATTACCGCCTGTTCCTCATCGTATTTTCCGGGCTGGTGGGCCTGGGCCTGTGGCTGCTGCTGGAACGCACGCGCTTCGGCGCACTGGTGCGCGCCGGCAGCGAGAGCACCGAAACCGTGTCGCTGCTGGGCACGAATATCTTCCGCCTGTTCTCCATGACCTTTGCCCTCGGCGTCGGCCTGGCCGGCATGGCCGGCGTACTGTTCGCGCCGTTGCGCGGTGCCCAGCCCTTTGTCGGACCGGAAATTCTCGGGATCGCCTTTGTGGTTGTCGTCATCGGCGGCATGGGCTCGTTCAGCGGTGCGCTGGTCGGCGGTTTGCTGGTGGGCGTGGTGCAAAGCCTGATGACCACACTCTGGCCCCAGGGTGCGAGCCTGATGATCTACGGCGCAATGGCCGTGGTGATTCTGGTCCGCCCCTACGGCCTGTTCGGGAGAGCCTGACATGAGCGAGAAAAATCCCCTGCCGTTCGCCAAGACCCAATCCAAAGCGATGTTGCTGTGGGTGCTGGCAGTGCTGATCGGCCTGCCGCTGGTCCTGCCCTCGGCGACCCTGGCCAGCGAGATCCTGATCTTTGCCATGGCCGCCCTGGCCTGCAACCTGTTGCTCGGCTACACCGGGCTGTTGTCGTTCGGCCAAGGCATCTTCTTTGGGGCCGGTGCGTACTGCGCGGCGCTGCTGATGATCCACCTGCAACTGGGTCTGTTCAGCGCACTGCTCGGCGCTGCCGTGGCCGGCGGCTTTCTGGCGCTGCTGGTGGGTGCCCTGGCGATCCGCCGCACCGGCATCTACTTCGTCATGCTGACGCTCGCGTTCAGCCAGATGGCGTATTTCGTCGCCTACACCCTGAGCGACTGGACCGGCGGCGACAACGGCCTGCTCAGCGTGCCGCGCCCGGAGATCCGCATCGGCGACAGCGTGTTGCTGTCGTTGGCCGACGCCCGCGCGTTCTACGGTTTTGTCGCGGTGCTGTTCCTGCTGATCTTTATCGGCGCACGCCGCGTCATCGCCTCGCCATTCGGCAGCACGCTGATGGCGATCCGCGAAAACGAAACCCGTGCCTCGGCCATCGGCTATGACACGCGCCACTTCAAGATCCTGGTGTTCGTGCTGTCCGGCGCGGTCACCGGGATTGCCGGGGCGCTGTACGCCATGTTGCTGCACTTTGTGCCGCTGTCGAATATCGACCTGGCGATGTCCGAGAACATCCTGATCATGACCATCGTCGGCGGCACCGGCTCGCTGTTCGGTTCGTTGCTGGGCGCCGGTTCCATCGTGCTGCTGGGGGATTTCCTCTCCGACCTGTGGCCGCGCTGGCTGATGCTGCTGGGGGTGATCCTGATCCTGGTGGTGATCTTCATGCGCGGTGGTTTGTGGGGCGGCCTGGCGTCGCTGTTCGAGAAAGTGCGCGGCCGCCGCAAGGCCGTCGTCGTCGCCAAGGAGCAAGGGCTATGAGCATCCTGTTGGAAACCAAGAACCTGGAGCTGGCCTATGGCGCGTTCCATGCGGTCAACGGCGTCAACCTGAAGGTCGCGGCCGGCACCATCCACACCATCATCGGCCCCAACGGCGCGGGCAAGACCAGCCTGTTCCACTGCCTGACCGGCGAACGCCAGGCCACCGCCGGGGCGATCCATTTCGACGGCCAGCCACTGATGCGCAAACCGGCCCACGCCCGCGTCGGCCTCGGTATGGCGCGTTCGTTCCAGCTCACCAGCCTGTTCCAGAACCTCAGCGTGCGCGAAAACCTGCGCCTGGCCGCCCAAGGTCGCGACGGTGCGCGCGCCTTGAATTTCTGGCGTCGGGTCGAGAGCAAGCGCGAACACCTGGAGATGGCCGACCAGGTGCTCGAACGCCTGCAACTCACGGCCCGCGCCGCGACCCTGGCCGGCGAGTTGTCCCATGGCCAGCAACGGGTGCTGGAGGTGGGCATGTCGATCTGTTCCAAGCCGAAACTGTTGATGCTCGACGAGCCCACCTCGGGCATGGGCATCGATGACATCCCGATCATGACTCAACTGATCAGCGACCTGGGCCGCGACCACACGGTGCTGCTGATCGAACACAACATGAGCATCGTCATGTCCATCAGCCAGCGCATCACGGTGATGAGCCACGGCCAGATCCTGGTGGAAGGCACGCCGGAGTTCGTGCGCGCCGATGAACGTGTGCGAACGGCTTATCTTGGGGAGGCTGCCTGATGCTGATCGTCGAGAATATCCATTCCTACTACGACAAGAGCCACGTGCTCGAAGGCGTGTCGCTGACCGTCAACCCCGGCGAACTGGTGACCCTGCTCGGCCGCAACGGCGCCGGCAAGACCACCACGCTGCGCAGCATCCTCGGCATCATCTGCCCGCGCCAGGGCCAGATCCACTTCAACGGCCAGGCGCTGGTGGGCCAGAAGATCTTTGAAATCGCACGCCAGGGGTTGGCGTTGGTGCCGGAGAACCGCGGGATCTTCCGCCTGCTCACCGTCGAGGAAAACCTGCGCATCGCCGCGCGCAAGAGCAGCCGCTGGCAACTCGAAGACGTCTACGGCATGTTCCCGCGCCTCAAGGAGCGACGCAAAAACGCCGGCCACGCGCTCTCCGGCGGCGAGCAACAGATGCTCGCCATCGCCCGCGCCCTGCTCAACGATCCCAAGCTGCTGATCCTCGACGAACCCACCGAAGGCCTGGCCCCGGTGATCGTCGACGAGTTGGTGAAGATCCTGCGCAAGGTCAAGGACGACGGCCTGCCGGTGCTGCTGGTGGAACAGAACCTGATGGTCTGCGACAAGCTCGCCGACCGCCATTACGTGCTCGAACAGGGCCGCGTGGTGTACGAGGGCAGCGCGCAAGCCTTCCGCGCCGACCCGACGATCAAGAACCGCTACCTGGCCCTGAGTGCCTGACCGGAGTTCGAAGATGAATAGCTTTGCACAACCGCTCCAGAGCAACGCCCCGCTGATCAACCGCGACCGCCTGTGGCAATCGCTGATGGACCTGGCCCGACTCGGCGCCACCGTCAAAGGCGGCGTGTGCCGCCTGGCCCTCACCGACCTCGACCGCCAGGCCCGCGACCTGTTCGTGCAGTGGTGCGAGGCGGCCGGGTGCAGTGTCAGCGTCGACGCCATCGGCAATATTTTTGCCCGGCGCCCAGGGCGCAATCCCGCCCTGCCGCCGGTGATGACCGGCAGCCACATCGACACCCAGCCCACCGGCGGCAAGTTCGACGGTTGCTTCGGGGTGATGGCCGGCCTGGAAGTGATCCGCACCCTCAGTGATTTGAAGATCGAAACCGAAGCGCCGATCGAGGTGGTGGTATGGACCAATGAAGAAGGCTCGCGCTTCCCGCCGTGCATGATGGGGTCCGGGGTGTTCGCCGGGAAGTTCGACTTGCAGGACACCTTGGACAAGCAGGACGACCAGGGCCTGTCGGTGGGCGCCGAATTGCGGCGCATCGGTTATGCCGGTTCGCGTGCGGTGCTCGGCCATCCGGTCGGTGCGTATTTCGAGGCGCATATCGAACAAGGCCCGGTGCTGGAAGACCGCGCCACCACCATCGGCGTGGTGATGGGCTGCCTGGGCCAGAAGTGGTTCGACCTGACCCTCACCGGCGTCGAAGCCCACGCCGGCCCGACGCCGATGCACCTGCGCAAGGACGCCCTGGTCGGCGCCGCCGAGGTGGTCAGCGCGGTCAACCGCATCGCACATCAACAGCAACCCCACGCCTGCGGCACGGTCGGCTGCCTGAGCCTGCGCCCCGGCTCGCGCAATGTGATTCCGGGCCAGGTCCAGATGACCATCGACCTGCGCCATCTGCATGCCGACAAGCTGCAGGCCATGGTCGATGAAGTGCGCAGCGTGATCGAAGCCAGCGCCGCACGCCACGGCCTGACGTTCGAGTTGACCGCTACCGCCGACTTCCCGCCGCTGGACTTCCACCCGGCCTGCGTCAACGCCGTGCGCGACGCCGCCGACGCCTTGGGCCTGAGTCATATGGACATCGTCAGCGGCGCCGGGCACGACGCGATTTTCGTCGCCGAACTGGGCCCGGCCGGGATGATTTTTGTGCCATGCGAAGGCGGCATCAGCCACAACGAAATCGAGAACGCCGCACCGGATGATCTGGCGGCAGGTTGCGCGGTGTTGCTGCGCGCCATGGTCAATGCGGCACAGGGGGATCAGGCATGAGTGAGATCGGCCAACTGACGGCGGTGCAACTGCTGCAGCATTTTCGTGACAAGAGCTTGTCGCCGGTGGAAGTCACCGAAGACGCGCTGTTGCGCATCGAGCGCTATAACCCGCTGGTCAATGCCTATTGCCATGTCGATGCCGAGGGCGCACTCAACGCCGCACGCGCCTCGCAAGCGCGCTGGTTGAAAGGCGCACCCTGCGGTGCGCTGGATGGCGTACCGGCGTCGATCAAGGACCTCACGCTGACCCTCGGCATGCCCACGCGCAAGGGCTCGCGCACCACCTCGGCCGAGGGCCCGTGGGACGTGGACGCGCCCTTCCCGGCGTTTATGCGCAAGGCCGGTGCGGTGCTGCTGGGCAAGACCACCACCCCGGAATTCGGCTGGAAAGGCGTCACCGACAACCCGCTGTACGGCATCACCCGCAACCCGTGGGACACGCGCATGACCACCGGCGGTTCCTCCGGCGGCGCGGGCGCGGCGGCTGCGCTGAACCTGGGGGTGTTGCACCAAGGCAGCGATGCCGGCGGCTCGATCCGCATTCCCTGTGCGTTTACCGGCACCTTCGGGATCAAGCCGACCTTCGGCTATGTGCCGCAGTGGCCGGCCAGTTCGATGACGATCCTGTCGCACCTGGGGCCGATGACCCGCACCGTGGAAGACAGCGTCTTGATGCTGCAAACCGTCGCACAACCGGATGCGCGAGACGGCTTGATCGGCGCGCCAAGGACCACGCCCTGGTTGTCGGAGACCGTGGACTTGAAGGGTCTGCGCATTGCCTACAGCCCCACCTTCGGCTACGTCGATGTCGACCCGCAGGTGGCCAAAGTGGTCGCCCGGGCTGTGGCGGGCCTGGTGCAGTTGGGCGCCCATGTCGAACAGATCGACCCGGGTTTCAGCGACCCGCAGGAGGTGTTCAACACCTTATGGGCGGCCGGCGCGGCCCGCCTGACCGGCCCGATGAGCGAGGCGCAAAAACAGCTGCTCGACCCCGGTCTGCTGCGTATCGCGCAACGCGGTGAGGGCCTGAGCCTGGACGATTTCAGCGCGGCCCTGGAAGCACGGGCAGCCCTGGTGGCGCGGATGGCGGCGTTCCATGAGCACTACGATGTGCTGGTGTCGCCGATGATGCCGATCACCGCGTTCGAGGCCGGGCACAACGTGCCGCCAGGCTCCGGGATGCAGGAATGGATGGAGTGGACACCGTTCACCTACCCCTTCAACCTGACCCAGCAACCGGCAGCGTCGGTGCCGTGCGGGTTGGCGGCGAATGGCTTGCCGGTGGGGTTGCACGTGGTGGCGGCGCGGTTTGCCGATGAGACGGTGTTGCGGGTTTGCCAGGCATATGCAAAGGCATTCCCTACCGCCCCCCTGCCAGCCCCGATCACCGGAACAGCGTAGATCCAACCCAACGGTGCGGGGGGCTTGCTCCCGATTGCAGTGTGTCAGTTGACTGATCGGGTTCTGGCACACCCCCATCGGGAGCAAGCCCCCTCCCACAGTTCTTGAGCGCATTCCACTACAATAGGCCCCCAATCATCCCCGGGGGCTTCATGGACATCGAACTGGCACGCACTTTCCTCGAAATCACCCGCTGCGGCAGCCTGGCCGCGGCGGCCGAGAAACTGCACGTCACCCAGACCGCCATCACCGCACGCGTGAAGAACCTCGAAAGCCAGCTGGACAGCACGCTGTTTGTGCGCAACCGCGCCGGTGCGCGACTGACCGCCGACGGCGAGGCCTTTGTGGTGTACGCCAACCAGCTGCTGCAAACCTGGGAAGCCGCGCGCCGCGACCTGCCATTGCCCGAGGGCTATCGCAATGTGCTGCATATCGGCGGTGAGGTCAGCCTGTGCAACCCGTTGATGCTCGGCTGGGCCCAGGCCTTGCGCGAACATATCCCAGGCTATGCGCTGCGCACGGAAATCCGTGAGGGCGAATACCTGCTGCGCCAATTGGAACTGGGTGTGCTCGACGCCGCGCTGGTGTTCCAGCCGCAGTACTGGCCAGGTTTGCAGGTGGAGCAGGTGCTGGAAGAAAAGCTGATCCTGGTGCAACTGGTGAGCAAGCCGGGCCCGTATGTGTACATCGACTGGGGCCCGGGGTTTCGCCAGCAGCATGACGCCGCGCTGCCCGACAAGGCCCGCGCCGCGCTGAGTTTCAACCTCGGGCCCTTGGCGCTGCAGTACATTCTGGAGAACGGCGGTGCCGGATATTTCCGTACCCGAGTGGTGCAAAGCTACCTCGACAGCGGCGTGATGCAACGCGCGCCCAAGGCGCCGGAGTTCAGCTTCCCGACGTTCCTGGTGTACTCACGGGCGCGGGATTCGGCCGTGTTGCAGCAGGCGCTGGAGTTGCTGCGCGGTGTGGTCAAGGCGGAAAGCGACTGGTCGCAACGCTGGGACCCGCTGATTTGAATGTTCACGCCTGAGCCCGTCCTATTACGGGCTCGCCTATTGGAGCAAAAACTCGCACATTCGCCACCGCCCGAGAGCATGGCACGCGTGCCGTTGAAACTGGCGCTGACGCCATAATGCAAAAAGGGCATACAGGCGCTCGGCCTGTATGCCCTGGGTACTACCGGTTTACTGCATCAGCTCTTGGTGCTGCTGAGCAGCGTCTGTTTGCACAAGTGGCCGAAGCTGACGTACTCGACATTGTCACCACCGACACCGATGCCCGGATACTCCAGTACTTCCATGCGCCACACGCCGTAGTTAAAGTCGCTGCGCCAGGTGTTTTTGTAGCCCTGGGCATAATCGACAAAGGTGGTCTGGAAATCACCGGAGCACGTGCCCACGTTGATCGTGCCGCCGGCTTGACCCGAGCTGTCGGTGGCTGCCGAGTAGGCCTTGTAGACGATATTGCCGGTGTCCGGGTTGATATGCTGATCGAGATACACAATCGGATGCAGCCCTACCAGCGGCGCACCGGTGCTGTCCGACAGGCCCATGGTCCAAGTCAGATCGCGATAGGCTTGGGTGGTCATGTAGCCATAGCCCACATTGGAAGCGGAGGACGGGATGCGCAACACATTCGCCTCGCCTTTCACATCAGGGCTGTTCACCCGCGGGCTGGAACCCAGCGACAGGTTGTATTTGCCCGTCGCGCTCCACGGTTCGTTCGGGTGCTGGTTCGGACGCACGCGCACTTTGACCACCCCTCCGACGCCAGGGCTCGGGATCGAGGTCGATAGCACATTCGCGCCCACGGTGACCCACTGCGCGCCATCGAAACGCTCCAGTATCCATTTGCCCCGCGCGCTGCCGCTGGCGGCGTCGGCAGTCAATGCGATCCCCACGCTCTGGCCACGTACTGCGGTGAAGTCGAAGTAATCAACGTCATCGAGACTGTCGGCATTGCCACTGATGTAGTTCAGCGTGTCAGGCAGTTTGAAGGCGGTGTCCGGCGTGTCATTGGGTTCGAAGGCGTCGAGGTTGGTATCGACCGCCACACCGAACTGAAAGCCCGCCCCCTGGACCGCCGCGTTGGCTTCCATGAACCAGTAGTAATCACCGGCCGGCACCACGCCGCCAAGGCTCTCATCAGCGGTGCCCGGGTTATTGGAGGTGCCCAAGGGCAGCGGATTGCCCTGGCCGTCGTCCTGGAACAAGGTCAACGACATGTCGGTGCCCGCCGTCTGGCTGACCAGCAGAGCGTTGATCCGGGCCTTCTTCGGCAGGTTGAAGTGGTAGCACAGCAAATCGCCGGTTTGCACGCCGGTGATCGTATAGAGCGCGTTGACATCCAGCGTGGTTTCACAGCCCTGAACCAGCGCCGCCTGCACTGCAGCAGCCTGTTTGGCAGTGGCTTTCTGTACTTGGGTGACGGGGGCCGGCGCGGTGTTGTCTTCCACCACCGAATCGGCCTCGGCCTTCGCGACGAATACCGCTTTCTTCGACTGAGCGTCTGCCCGCAGTTGCTGTTTCAGCGCCGTGGGAGCCTTGTTGGCGGCGATTTTTGCACCGGATTTCAACGCCTGTTTGACGTTGGGTTGAAGCGCTTGCGCAGCCAGGTGAGGGTATTGCTCGGCCAGGGCGAAGGCCGAAACGAAGCAGGAGGCCGCCATGGCTGCACCCAGCATAAGGTTTTTTTTCGATTTCATTTTTTATCCATCCATAGTTAAAAACTGAAGGTCAGGTGACATCCGGTCACCTGGGATGGACTGTAGGATATTACTGTATATATGTACAGTATTTTTTGAAAGGAATGCAGTGCCTTTCAGATGATGACGTTGCACCACCTGCGCCAAACCGACCAAACCACCGTTGCGATGGCCCAAATGAACGCAAGGTAATAGGGCCACAACACCCAACGTTTGAGCGCTAAAGGAATAGACGCCAGTTCGGCTTCGGTCACAAGACCGGCTTTCACATGGCGTTTAGAGTCTGCAAGGTATTCAAAAATCAGCATCATGCGATATTGTCTGTCGATCCACTGGTTTCGTCGCCAAAAGCGCTTGTTGTTGCGAACTTCTTCGTTTTCACTGAAGTAACTTTCCAACTCGTCGAGTTTTGTATATTCGGCAAATAGCATAAGTCCCAAGATGACAAACATTCCAAAAAACCAAACAATGGTATAGGCGAGAAAAAAATCCATGGTTAAGCCCCCTCTGGCTGGAATATCAAATCACCAATGAAGTTGGCGTCGAAATATAGGCAATCGAATACTGTCCGGACACAAGCCCTAGGGGGCTCAATCACATTTAGGAAGTTGCCTACACAGAAGAAGATCAGTGCCTACAGAAAGTGCTAATACCTGGTCATCTCCAGAGCCCCTTAAACCTCACCGACCCTTCCAGTACGGAATAATCAGGTTCACCCAGGTGGCGGTGAAGACAGGTGAGCTACCATCGGTACCAAATGCCCCAAACGACTGATGCGATCAGCCAAATAAAAGAAAGACGATACGGCCAAAGTGCCCAACGCTTGAGGGATATCGGGATTGAAGCCAGCTCTGCCTCAGTCACATCGCCCCTCTTTACATGCAGTTTGGGCATTCCTAACAATTGATTGATCAGGAGCATGCGCTGAAACCTGTCGATCCGCATATTTCTTCCCCAAAAACGTTTGTTATCGCAAACCAGCTTGTTTTCACTGAAGTAGCTTTCCAACACTTCGAGCTTTTTGCACTCTGCGTATAACATAAGTCCCACGCCAACCAGAGCGCCTATAAACAGTAAAATACTAAAGACGAGAAAAAGATCCATAGTCAGGCCCCCTCTGGTTGAAAGATAAAAACACCATCGTTCTCTATGATCTTTCCGCCGAGAAACCCCACCTTCAAACTGCACCGGCCCTTGCCAGTACGGAATATCCAGGCCTTCGAGTTGACAGCTTCAGTTATGGACAGCGGCGTTGTGCAGGGTTTGGGTTGACCTTCGCGGTCGTTCCAGGTGCCGGTGAAGTAACCCGTACTGTCCTTTTTCCTTACGCGAAACAGCATCAACTGCTCAGGTGTAGGAAAACGAGCGACCACTAGAGCCAAGTGCACCAATAGCCCCAGCTAATAGCCAAAATCATCGCAAGGCGATATGGCCACACGGCCCAACGCTTAAGTGATAACGGAACGCAGGCCAACTCTTCCTCAGTCACAAGACCTTCTTTCACGTAGCGTTTTGGCATTAGCAGGATATCAATCATCAGGCCCATGCGATGAAATCCGCCGAACCGTGGGCTTGGCCCCCAGAGTTGCTTACGTTTACGAACCTCTGCGTTTTCACTGAAGTAACTTTCCAGCTCGTCGAGTTTTGTACGTTTGGCAAAAAGCATCAGTCCCAGGACGACGAACGTCCCAATGGACATTACAAGGGTGTAAGCAGGAAAAAACGACATCGTTAAACTCCCTCCCTCGTTCAAATTGGAATGTTGCACCACCTGCGCCAAACCGACCAAACGACCGTTGCGATAGCCCAAATGAACGCAAGGTAATAGGGCCACAACACCCAACGTTTGAGCGCTAAAGGAATAGACGCGAGTTCGGCTTCGGTCACAAGACCGGCTTTCACATGGCGTTTAGAGTCTGCAAGGTATTCAAAAATCAGCATCATGCGATATTGTCTGTCGATCCACTGGTTTCGTCGCCAAAAACGCTTATTGTTGCGAACTTCTTCGTTTTCACTGAAGTAACTTTCCAACTCATCTAGTTTTGTATATTCGGCAAATAGCAACAGTCCCAAGACGACAGACATCCCAACAAACAACACAATGGAATAGACGAGAAAAAAATCCATGGTTAAGCCCCCTCCGGCTGGAATATCAAATCACCATCGATCTCTAGGATCTTTCCACCCAGAAACGCACCCTCATCGCCAAATTCACTACTTCCGACATACCCTCCAGCAGCGCCTCCAATAATTTCGCACGCCAATGCACCGCGTCCTTTCAAAGCAATACCCAGAAACATGTTGCATGTACGACGAGCTGCTTTCGCCCCGACTGTTCCAAGAACAGCTCCCCCCTTAACCCCACCCGCCAACCTCCCCATCTCCACATACTTCGCCCGCCGACACTGCGCCTCCCGCCCCACCATACACGCCTCCTTGATCTCCAAACCCGCTGCGCCCACATCCAGCGCCAGCCCAACATAAGTGCCCTTGCCCAACCACTTCGACGTCTGCGAAATCGCCTTCAAGCGCTGTGCATACCCGGCGATCTCGCCCTTATTCAGATAGCTTTTGGTTGAAATCCCCAGCACCTTCTTCAGCGATTGATTGCCGCGCAACCCCGTGCCAAATCGGGCGGCACCGCGCAGTTGCGTACCCAGCAGCGCCAGCAGCACTTGGCGCTGGCGGATAAACGCCTGGCGATCCAACCCGCCGGCTTTCAGGCGTTGATGCAGACGCTCGATTTCCTCCAACGTGTTCACGACTTCATCCAGGTGCCGCGACCACGCCGATGTCGCACTGCCGATACCTATCGAGCCATACGTCAGAAGGCTCTGCAGCAGGTCGTAGTTATCGATCATCGTCTGTGCAGCCGCAGCGTCCAGCTCCAGGTTGCGATCAATTTCCTCGGCATAACGCACCCACCAGGATTCATTCCAGGAGCAACTGACGCTCTCTGTGTCTGGAACAATCACCATCCGCCCCGGAATCACCCACCCGCGGCGCAGGTGATGATTCAACACATCAAAATGGTCAGAGTGCTGGCGGCTCATGCCGTGGCCCATCAGCCAGGTTTTCAAACTGCTGTAGCTGATTGGCTTGTCGTTGATGTATCCCCGCGCCATGCCTTACATCCTTGATGCGATGAAGTTGGCGTCGAAATATAAGCAAGCAAACACCGCCCCGGCACAAGTCCGAGGGGGCTAAATCACATTTGGGAAGTTGCCTACGCAGAAGAGGATCAGCACCTACAGAAAAGTGCTAATACCCGGTCATCTCCAGATACCCAACCCCGCCTTCAAACTGCACCGGTCCTTCCCAGTACGGAATATTCAGGTTCATCCAGGCCTTCGGGTTGACGGCATCGGTGGTGATATCCAGCTGCTTGCCGGGAATTTTCAGCGACCAGCGTGTGGGGATACGTCGCCCGTCGATGTCAGTGCTGGCCAGTGGCGTAAGTTGGATATCGGCGTTGTGCAGGGTTTGGGTATGGCCCTCGCGGTCGATCCAGGTGCCGGTGAGATAACCCGTGCCGTCCTTTTGCCTTACGCGAAACAGCATCAACTGCTCGCCACGGTCCAGGTGCAGGGAAAACCAGTCCCAGCCGGTCTGGCCGGCGGCCAGGGGTTGGCTGCTCCACTCGCGGTCGAGCCAGGCCGGGCCCGTGACCTGGTAGACCTTGCCGTCGAGGCTGACGCTGCCGTTGGCGGTGAAAAACGGCTGGCTGTAGTAGTACGAGGCCTGGCCTTGGTCGGACTTGCGGCTGTAGCCGTTGTCACCTTGCAGCACCAACGGGCGACTGGACGTCAGTTGCAAGTCGTAGGCGAATTGCGGGCCGCTGGCCTTGAGCTGCATGTCCGCCAAAGGGCCGGCGGCGCCTGGGCGGGTGGCGAAGCTCCAGTCATCGATCCACGCGCTGAACGGCGCGGCCTGGGCCCCGGCCTGGCCGACGCCGCCACGGGCGTAGCGCTCGGCGGCGTAGTGCCGGGTGGCCGAGGTGACGGCGGCGTGGCCGAGCCAGATCGTTGAGTCGTGCCAGCCCGGTTGCGTCGGCCCGGCCTTGAGGGCATTGCGAAACAAGGTCCATTGCACGCCGAACACATGGCCCTGGGCGTCTTGCAGGTTGGCGGTGACGTACCACCACTCGATGCGAAAACCGGCGTGAGGGCCGTGGTCCTCGGGAAAAGCGAAGACCTTGCCGGGCACCACCTGGGCAAAATCCGCCGCATCACTGCCCAGGCCGGCGAAACTTTCCTCGGGCGCAGGGGCTTTGTCACAGCCGCTCACCAGCACCAGAGCGAGGCACAGCAGCGCCTTAATCTTCATGGGCAAACGTCCTCAACAAATCCGCCGGGCGACTGCGGTACAACTGCCACAGCGGCCACGCCGACGCCAGCAACGTGGCCAGCAACGCCAGCCCCAGTAGTTGCGCCAGCTGCCAGGGAAAAATATGCAACGGCAGGCGCCAGCCAAATGCCTGCACATTGATCACCGCATCCAGGCACCACGCCAACAGCAACCCCAAGGGCAACGCCAGCAGCAGCGTCAGCACCGCGAGCAGCCAGGTCTGTCCCAGGTTGAGCAGCATCAATTGCCGGCGCGTCACGCCCAATGCCCACAGCGGGGCGAGTTGGCCGAGGCGGCTTTGGCTCTGGGTCAGCAGGCTGATGAACAGCGCCACGCCCGCCACGCCCAGCGTCAGGCTGTTCAAGGCGGCGGTGGCGGCAAAGGTGCGTTCGAACACTTGGCTCGACCAGCCCTTGAGGGTCTGTTGGTCAACGATACGGCTGTCGTCCAGGGTGAACTCGCGCTGCACCTCATGCACCAGCGGCACCACGTTTTGCGGCAGTACGCGCAGGTTGAAGCGCGCCGGCGACAGCGTCGGCCAATGCGCCAACAGGTGCTGCGCATTGACCAGCACGTGGCCCTTGGGGTTGCCATAGTCGGCGTAGATCCCCACCACCTGGGGCGACCACACACCCTCGGGCGTGGGGATGTTGACGGCGTCGCCCACTTGCACATTCAAGCGCCGCGCCAGTTGCTCGCTGAGCATCAGCGTGTCACTGCGCAGCAACTGGTCCCACGGCGCGCTCACGGCTTCGAGCAACGGCCAATGCTGGCGATAGGTCGGCGCGTCGACCACGCCAAACACATCCGCCGGCCAGCCCTGTAATTGCACGGCGACCTGCCAGGTAGGCAGCACCGCCTGCACCAGCGGTTGTTGCGTGAGCCAGGTATTCAACCGGTCGGCCTGGGCCGGGGTGCTTGGGTTGAGGTACAGCTCGGCGGTGAGGCGTTGTTCCAGCCAATTGCTGAAGGTCAGGCGAAAACCCGAGGTCATGGAACCCGCGCCGATGTTGGCCGCCAGCGCCAACAGCAACGCCATCAGCGCCAGGCTCAAGGCCGGCAACTGTTGGCGGCAGTCGGCGAGAAACCACTGCCCGAGCACCGAGCGGCTGCGTCCCAGCAGCGCTTTCAACAGCGCATTGAGCAGCACCGGCAGCCCCAACGCGGCACCGAGCAGCAAGGCCGCCATCAGCACAAATCCGGCAGCCAGGCTGTTACCCCACCATAGCGCCAACAGCGCGATCAGCAGCGCCGCACTCGCCACCCGGCCCTGACGCCGCAACCAGCGCCCATGGGCCTCATGCCAGGCCTGGGGGTTGGCCAGCGCCAGCAACGGCAAGCGCGCCGCGCGCCACACACTGCCGGCCCCGGCGAGCAACGCCCCGAGCAGGCTCAGGCCCAACCCGGCGAGCCACCACCACGGGCTGAGGCTCAACTGCCCCGGCACTTCAGCGCCGTACAGGCCGCGCAGGCTGGCGGCCACATCCGGCAGCAAGACACTGGCGAGCACATAGCCGCTGGCGACACCGAGCACACCGCCAAGCAGGGCCAGGGCGCCCAGTTCCATGCCCAGGCCGAGGAGCAACATCCGCCCGCTGACCCCGCAAGCACGCAAGGTGCGCAGCAGCCCGCGCCGCTGTTCCAGGGCCAGGCCGATGGCGGCATGGACGATAAACAGCCCGACCACAAAGGATAAAAAACCCAGCGCATCCAGGTTCAGGTGAAAGCTTTCGGTGAGGCGCGCGAGGTTATTGTCCTGCGCCTGTTTGAGTTGCAGTCCGGCCGGCGGCGTGGGATGGGTGGCGGCGAACGATGTGTCGAGCAACAACCGCGACAGGCGCCCCGGCATGTCCAGCAACGGTTGGGCAAAACCGATGTCGGTCAGCAACAGGCCGGGGGCCATGTCCGCTTGAACCTGCAACGGCGGCAAGGCTTGCCCGCTGGCCGTCAGCGGCCGTTCACCGGCCTGCAACCCCAGCGCCTGCAAGGTGTGTGGGGCGATCCAGGTGCGCCCCGGCGGGTCGAAGAACGCGACCATTTGCGCCTGGCTCAAGCGCTGCCCCGCCACCGCGCCGCTGCCGGGCAGCGACACCGGATCGATGCCCATCAATTGCAGGCGCCGGTCCTCATGCCCCTTGAGCTGCACCCGCCCTTGCACCACCGGCGACACCGGCCAGCCGGCGCGGCGCAACTGGGCAAACAGCGCCTGGGGGAAGCTGGCACCGTCGGGCATGCTGAGGCTGGCCTGGGGTTCGCCGCCGATCAACTGGCTGGCTCGGGCGTAGCTGTCCCGCGCCTGGCTGTTGAGCGCTTGCACCCCGGTCAGCAGCGCGGTGGCCAGCCACAGCCCGGTCAGCACACTGAAAAACTGCACGGGGTGGCGCCGCCAGTGGCTGAGCAACGCGCGTAAAGTCCAATAGAGCACCGCCATCTCAGCCGACGTCCGCAGGCAGGACGTGGCCGCGGTGCAACACCACCTGCCGGTCGAGCCGTGCGGCAATGCGCGGGCTGTGAGTGACCATCAACAAGCTGGTGGGGGTGTCGCGCAACAGGTCCAGCAGCAGTTGCAGCACTTCATCGCTGGTGGCCTCATCCAGATTGCCCGTCGGTTCGTCCGCCAGCAGCAAGCCGGGTCGAGACGCCAGCGCCCGCCCCACCGCCACCCGTTGCTGCTGGCCGCCGGAGAGTTGTTCCGGGTAGCGCTTGAGCAGATCCCCCAGGCCCAGACGCTCGACCAACTGCGCTTGCCAGTGCGGATCAAAGCGCCCCGCCAGGCGCGCCTGGAACGCCAGGTTGTCGTCGACGCGCAAGCTGCCGATCAGGTTGAACTGCTGGAACACCAGGCCGATCTCAGTGCGCCGCCAATCGGCCAACTGCCGCTCGCTCATCTGATCCAGACGCTGCTCACCCACGCGGATACTGCCGCCGTCGACACGATCCAAGCCGGCCACCAGGTGCAGCAGCGTGCTTTTCCCGCTGCCGGACTCGCCCATCAGCGCCAGGCTGCCACCCTCCGCCAAGTGCAGATCAACCCCGGCCAATACCGTCAGCGGGCCCTGCGCAGTGACGTAGCATTTATGGACACCTTGCACCTGCAACATGGGAACGCTCGCTCGCCAATGGACTGCAATCGAGGATAACGGCTGACCGCCCTCGCCACGCAAATTTTTCACATACATTTCACCGGTTACCTACCGACCACCGAATAAAGTGCCGAACAAGCGCCAATAACGCTCAACTTATTAGTTGTCGGCACACATAACTTTTAACGCTCCAGTTTTCAGCAAAAAGACAGCAACCGTATGACAGGCTCTTGCTCCACTACGGGCACAGTCAAACGGTTGTGCCTGACTAATAAAAAGCTGCCTGACATCCCACGGTGAATAGTGTGGTTAACCTGACCCTGACCAAACCGCGTTCGTATCAAGCTCGGGCAAAACGCCTGAAAAAACTCTGGCTGGGCACGGCAGCGCTCGCCCTGTGCGGCACATTGCTGGCAGGTTTGCTGGCCTGGCCTGTATCGCCACCGGACCTGAGTACGGCCAATCGCCTGCTGACGTCAGGCCTGCTGGCCAATTGGCGCGACGGCAATCTGGTGGTGCTGGTCCGCCATGAAGAACGCTGCGACCGTTCCTCCAATCCTTGCTTCGGCCCCGCCGATGGCCTGACGATCAAAGGCACCCAACAGGCCGTCGAAATCGGCAAAGCCTTCAAAATACTGGGCATGGAGGGTACAGACGTGTTCAGCAGCCCGACCACCCGCACTGCCCAGACCTCGCTGTTCATGTTTGGCAAGACCGAACTGTCGCCAAGCCAGCTATCGATCTGCGGCGATGCCATGGGTGAGGAAATCCTCAGCCACAAGCAACCCGGGCACAACTTTATGCTGATTACCCACAGCGCCTGCATCAGCGACATCGAACGGGACCTCGGCTATCCTCACGCCAAATCCACCGAATACGGCAGCGCGTTATTCGTCAAGGTGCTGGGCAACGGCAAGCTCAAGGCCGTGGGCATTATAAACAGCGAAGACTGGCCAGAGGCGCTCAAGCAACTTTAGACACTTTTACCTACACAAGAGGCAGATGTTCAGCCAAACGACAGCCAACTTCTGGCATGTTTAACTGCGCCTGTTAGTTAAGGACGTCATGAATACTTTCAGCCCATTAGTGAACACTGTGACATTTTATCGCACTATTTCCTTACATCCTTTTCCTACACTTAAACGTCAAGGAGCGACGTTCGCATGACCCGATTCAAACCCCTTCCCTTACTGCTACTGGCCTTCGTCGCGTTTTATCTCCTGCCCCTGGGCCTGCACGGTCTATGGATACCCGATGAAACCCGCTACGCCCAGATCAGCCAGGAAATGCTCATGAGCGGCAATTGGACCGCACCGCATTTCATGGGCGTGCGTTATTTTGAAAAACCCGCCGCCGGCTACTGGCTGATCGCCCTCGGTCAGGCGGTGTTCGGCCAGAACCTGTTCGGTGTGCGGATCGCCTCGGCGTTGACCAGCGGCCTGAGCGTGCTGCTGGCCTACCTGATCGCCCGCCGCCTGTGGAACGACCCGCGCAAAAGCTTCGCCTGCGCCCTGCTCTACTTGAGCTTCGGCCTGGTGGCGGGGCAAGCCGGCTACTCCAATCTTGATCCGCAGTTCACCTTCTGGGTCAACCTCAGCCTGGTGGCGCTGTGGTTTGCCCTCGACAGCCGTACCCCGCGAGCCCGACTCGGCGCTTGGGCCTTGCTGGGGCTGGCCTGCGCGATGGGCTTCATGACCAAGGGCTTCCTCGCGTGGCTGCTGCCGGTGCTGATCGCGGTGCCTTATATGCTCTGGCAGCGGCGCCTGGGTGAGTTGCTGCGGTACGGCCCGCTGGCGATCGTCGTGGCAGTCCTGGTGTGCCTGCCGTGGGTGTGGGCGATCCATGTGCAGGAGCCTGACTACTGGAATTTCTTCTTCTGGCACGAGCACATCCGCCGTTTTGCTTCGGGCACTGCACAACATGCGCGGCCGTGGTGGTTCTTCCTGCCGATCATGGTCGTCGCGTGCCTGCCCTGGGCGGGGTTGCTACCAACCACACTGCACAAGACCTGGAAAGAAAAGCGCCAACCGGCGACGGCCTTTCTCGCCCTGTGGATGCTGCTGCCGCTGGGCTTCTTCAGCCTGAGCAGCGGCAAGCTGCCGACCTACATCATGCCGTGCCTGTTACCGCTGGCGTTGTTGATGGGGCATGCCTTGATCGATGTGATGCAGCAGGGCAAAACCCGCGCGATCTGCATCAACGGCCTGCTCAACTTCGTGCTCGGCATGGCCGCGATGGTGACGTTGATCTATCTGCAGATCGGCGACCCGCTGTACGGCAACAGCCACGCGGAGATGTTCAGCCTGTCGTTGACCTTCATTGTGCTGCTGGGCTGGGTGCTGACCAACCTGCTGCAAGCCTTTCGCCCGCTGACACTCTGGGCGACGCCGGTCCTGGGCATCGGCTTGCTGGTACTACTCCTGCCAGCGGGTATGCCGGCGCGGATATCGAATAACGAAATGCCCGATCAGTTCGTGCTTGAACACCTGGATGAACTGCAGCAAACCCAAGCACTGCTGAGCAACGAGTTAGGCTCGGCATCGGCGCTGGCGTGGCGCCTGAACCGGTCGGATGTCGCGTTTTATGACACCGAAGGCGAGCTGCAATATGGCCTGCAATACCCAGATACCGTACAGCGCAAGGTCGGGCTGGATGACGTCCAGTCGTGGCTGGCCGAAGCCCGCCGCCAAGGCGCGGTCGGGGTGCTGATGCGCGTCAGGAGCACCAGCGAACACCTTGAGGAAGGGCAACTGCCACCCGGCGGCAAGCGCTATCGCAAGGGCGACCTGGTGCTCACTATTTATCCAAAACTCCCCTAGGAACCGTCCATGAGTGTCTGGAAAACCGAACGTGGCGCCCTGCTGCTATTGCTGGGCGTGTCGGCCCTGCTCCTGCTGCTGGGCCTGGGCAGTCGCGACCTGTGGGGGCCCGAAACCCGTTGGGCGAACATCGTCGTGCAGATGCTGCAAAGCGGTGACTACTTCGATCCCTACCTCAAAGGCACGCCGTATTACGATAAGCCTTTGCCCTCCTACTGGCTGATCAGCGGGTTCGCCAACCTGATGGGCGGCCTGGGGCCGTGGTCGCTGCGCCTGTCGTCGGTGATTGCCGCATGGTTGAGCATCTGGCTGGTGTACCTGATCGGCGAGCGCCTGTTTCGCAAAGGCACCGGGCTGATTGCCGGGTGGATGCTCGCCACCACCTTCTACTTCCTGTTCTGGGCGCGCGTGGCCACGGCGGATGTGCTCACGGTGTGCGGTGTGCTGGCGGCGGTGTGGTGGTACTGGCGCGGGCCGGATGACACACGGCTGTGGCGCTACACGGTGTTTTTCCTGCTGTTGGCCGCGACCTCGCTGTTCAAGGGCTTGATCGGTTTTGTGCTGCCGGGCCTGGTGCTGCTGCCGCACCTGCTCAGCGAGCATCGCTACAAACGTCACCTCAACCCGCGCCTGGTGCTGGCCCTGCTGATTGCCGCCGGGTTCTATGCCATCCCCTTCGTGCTGTCGCACTTCTACGGAGCGCCGACCTACGGCGAAAGCGGCCTGGCCCTGGTATTCCGCGAAAACGTCGTGCGTTTCTTCGACCCCTTCGACCATATGGGGCCGATCTACACCTATCTGATCTACCTGCCCGCCTACACCCTGCCCTGGGCACCGTGCTGGTTGCTCGGCCTGTGGCTGGCCGTGCGGCATTGGCGCCAGACCCCGCCCAACGTGCGCTGGCTGGTATGGGGCCTGGGCCTGCTGTTCGTGTTCTTCACCGCCAGCGGCAGCCGCCGCAGTTACTACGTGCTGCCACTGGTGCCATTCGCCCAGTTGCTGGGAGCCTGGTGGCTGAGCGAACGGCTGGCGAAAAAAACCGCCAGCTGGCCGCGCTGGCAGAAAGGCTTTGGCATTGCCGCCGCACTGATGCTGCTGGTGCTCGGCGTGGTGTACCCGTGGACCAACGGCAACGGCGGCGTGACGCGTTTCGTCGAGGACGTGCAAGCTCAAGCCGAGAAGACCGCGCCATGGAACCAATGGCAAATGGTGCTGGTGGAAGTCGACAACAAACTGCCGATGTACCTGCAAAACGGCGGTCAGCCGTTCTACTACGTCGCCGAAACCCAGGACTTCCCCCGCCAGGGCGACAGCGCTGCGTTCATGACCTGGCTGGAACACACCAGCGGCCGCCGCTTCGATCCGCAACACACGATTATCATCGCGCAGTACTCCAAGGACGATCCCACGCCCCTGGCCTACCTGGGCGCGGATCATCAGGTGATCACCACCCAGCCTGACAATGGCGAGCGGCTGTTTCACCAGCGTGCGGGGGGGAGCGTGGCGTTTATCCCGATGTCGCGCTGACCTGCCCGCCCCTGGCGCTCGACGACAGCCAAAGCCACACGCTGTTGGCGCCGCAGGGGTTGCCGCTGCGGCGCCGAACATCCCTCACCGGCTCACTGATAGGGAATCAAGCGATCGCGGTCCAGGTCTCGCATCAGGTCGCCGAGCATTTCACTCTCGCTGCGCGGTTCGGTCATGGGGATGTACCAAGTCGTGGCCGTCCAGCCGCCACGCTTGTAGGCATAGGTTTTCAGCAGTTGACCGTCCTTGAACACCGAGCCATGCAATTGCCGCTCGTAGGTGTAGGGCACTGGCACGGTCAGCAGCGTCAGAGCGCCGAGTACTGCGGGGAGCACTCCGGCCCCTTTACCGCCACTCTGGTCGACCAACAGGCTGTAGCCGGTCTTGCTGAAACCACCGTCGAGAAAACTGAAGGCGCCTGTATCACGCAGCAACTGGATGACTTCGCGCTGCTTTTGCTGATCGAACCGGGATTCGGGCGGCGGCATGGTGACGCTCATCGGCACATAGGCGCGCTGGGCTTTGTAGTCCAGGGGTTTGAGGGCGGTGCCGCAGCCGCCGAGCAACAGCACGGCAGCCATTAAGGTGATCCTGATCATTGCGTGTGCTCCACAGGCAGTAGGCCATCACGTTGTACATCCTGGGCAAAGGCGCGGGTGATACGGTTTACGTTCTCTTGCTGCATCCCGCCGCTGCCATCGAGCAGCCAAGTGTATTTGTGGGTCACGTTGCGATAGCTGTATTGCTTCAACAGCTTTCCATTCTGTTGCAGGGAAAACTCGGTGGTGGTGTCGATACTCTGGGACAAGGGCAGCAGAAACAGCGTCGCCGTACTCAGCAGAATTACCGGGAAAGGTGGCAACTCGCGCTGGCTATTGAAGCGGATCAACACCGAATAATCCCCTTCCTTGCCTTGGCCGGTTTCGACACTGCGAAACACTCCGGTTTCGCGTAACTGGTTACGGATTTGCGCGGCATTCAGCGGGTCGTCGACCATGACATGGATCGGCTTGAGGTAGTCCTGACCGTCGGGCAACGCGCGCTCGGGCAGGGTATTGGTGGCCGCACAGCCAGTCAGCAGCGCCAGGACGCCCAGGGTAATAACGCGGTTCATGGACGCATCTCTTGAGGGGTGTTCTGGCCCGCAGCGGTAGACGGCGGCGCGATGATATGCGGGGCGGCGCTGCGATAATCCAGCGGTATCAACTCCAGCGCCGGCAAGCGCGGAACCGATTGTCGCGCGATCGGTTCATCGCGACCTTGCTGGTCGCGCCAACGGAAGGCGCACAGGGATGCCCCCAGGCACAGCGAGCGAAATTCACCGAGGTAATAGGCCTTGCCGGCTTGCAGGCGCATCGGCAGGTTGAACTTCTCCCGAGCCTGGACCGAGGTGTAAGTGGTGCCCAGGGTGGGTGAATAGGTGCTGGAGAAGAACTGGAAATCATAAAACTCATAATCTCCCGGTTTGAGCGGCAGCACGAACACACTGGCGACGCCGGTCTGGTCCTTCACATCCTGAGGCGTTTCCCGCCCGACACCGACCCATATACCCGCGGCCCCGAAGGCGGAGCCACGCTTGCGAAACAACAGGCGCTGGTTGGGTGCGGGAGACGCCTTGAGGTTCTGCGGGCCGATGGAGCCCACAAGATAAGCCACCGGTTCTTCGGGGCCGGGTTGCAGCGGCTGACTGACCAGCGACGCGGGCTGGGTACCGCAGCCCGCCAAGGCTGCAGCCATTAAGAGCAAGGCCAAAGGCCTGGAAAAGCAAAACATGTCGAATCCTGAACGCGGGCAAAAAGGGAGCTGCAGACGCCACAGGAAAGACATGCAATGAGCCATCCTGGCGCTGCGCCTCGCGTCACTGCGAGGGGGGCGAATGGTACGGGACGGATGAGGGTTTGACCACCCGCTCACCCCCCAGGCTTTCCAGCGCAGCCCTACCAACGCCCCGTCGCCAAGCTGTACGGCGAAAACTCCGCAAACCGCCACCTCAACGCCAACGCCGCCGGGCGGCGGACCACCTGTTCCACCGTGACCGTCCACAACCGCTGCGCGCCCTCGAACCGCGCCACCTCGGGGCCGTTGAGGATCAACGAAGTGTGCCCGGCCAGGTGCATCACGTCGCCCGATGCAAAGTCGATGAACAACAACCCCGCCACCGGGTTGGCGTGCAGGTTGCCCAGGGTGTTGAAGAACAGGTTGCCGGCAAAGTCGGGGATGGTCAGCACGTCGCCCTCCACGCGCACGAAGCCGCGGTTGCCGCCGCGATGGGAGACGTCCACCGAGCGTTCGCCGTCGATGTCCACATAGCTGGCGACGAAGAACGTGTCGGCGTTGCGGATCATTACGCGCGCGGCGTCATCCAGGCGGCTGCTGCGCTCGGCCACGCCCCCGGGTTGGCGGGCGATCCCATCGACAGGGCGCAGTTGGATGTATTTGGGGCAATTGCCGAAGGTCTGGACCACATCGACCGCAAACCCCTCGGCATCCAGCGCGCCGACCCGGCCATTCAGGCGATTGCGGCGGCGCGTGTCGAGGTCGATGCCGAGCAAGCCGACGGCGGCCCCTGGCTGCAGGGCGGAGCGCGCCGGGTCGCCGCTGCCGGGCAGGCTGTCGATCTGTAAGGTGTGCGGGTCGGGTGAATGGGCAAACCCCGGCGCGCCTTCGATCATCGTCGCCCAGGGCATGCCATCCGCGTCCACCACGCCGAGCATCAGGTACGGCAACAGCGGATAGAACCCTCGGTGTTGCTCGGGCAGATGATCGCGGATCACCTTGGCGCCAATCATGTCCATACGCTCGGAGGCGCCGGCGCTGGCTTGCATCTGCCGTTCGCCGGCGTGCCAGGGGGAGTGTTCGATCAGGTTCATGGCGATCACCTCGTGTCAGATAGCCAGATGCTGCGCCCCGCCACGCGGCGAGAGAATACCCACGTTCGGCAATCGAGCATTACGCCAACTGAAATGCCGGATGCTCGCGCAACGCCGCCACGCAGTGATCGACAAAACTGCGCACGCGCATCGGCGCCTGGCGGCCTTCGCGGTAGACCACGTTGACCGGCAACGGTGCCAGCTCGTGGGCGGGCAGGACGCGGCGCAATTGCGCGCTGACCAGGTGCTCGTGAACCGGGTAGCTCAGGCACCGGATGATCCCCGCGCCATGCACGGCCGCATTGATCGCACCTTGCACCGTGGTGCAGCGCAGGCGTGTACGCGCCTTGAGGTGGGTATGGGGGAAATCCCAGTGAACCTGATCGGCGCTGGCGATCAGGCGATGCTGCTTGAGGTCGTGCGGGTGCGCGGGTTCGCCGTGGGCCGCAAGGTAATCGGGGCTGGCGCAGAGGACCTGCCGCACCTGGCCGACTGGCCGCGCGATCAGCGACGAGTTGGGCAGCGCACCGACCAGGATCGCCACGTCCAGCCCCTCTTCGTGCAGGTTCGGGTAATAGTCGTGGTAGCGGGCTGTCAGGTAAACATCGGGATGGCGATCCATATAACCGGCCAGGATCGGCGCCATCACATACCGGCTGAACAGAAACGGCAGGAACACCCGCAGATTGCCCTGGGCCTGCACATGCGAGCCGTTGGCCGAGGCTTCAGCGGCGTCCACGGCCGCCAGCAGGCGGACACAGTCGGCGAGGTAGGCTCGACCGGCTTCGGTGAGGCGGACACCCCGCGTACTGCGTTGCAGCAACGCCACCTGCAGACGCGCTTCCAAGCGCGCCAACGCGCGCACCAGCGTCGCGCCGGACACCCGGGCGCTGCGCGCCGCCGCCGCCAGGCTCGGTTGCCCGGCCAGCGCCGCAAACAGCTGCATATCGCGATAGCGCTCCATCAGTTCGGCCGCTGCGACGCTGGGTTCAGGCCACGGTCCTGCGCGAAATGCTGGGTGAGGAAGTCGACGAAGGTCTGCACCTTCGCCGGTACGCGGGCGCCCTTCTGGAACACCACCTGGATCGGCAGCGGCGCGGGCTCGAACGCGTCGAGGACAATCTCCAGTTCACCGGCCGCCACCGCCGCCGCCACTTGATAGGACAGCACCCGGGTCATGCCCCAGCCGATGCGCGCCAGGTTGATCGCGGCGTTGTTCGCCGTGACCACCAGGCGCGGTTCGATGGGCACCGTCAGTTCCTGCTCGCCGTCGACGAATTGCCATGCGCTGATCAATTGGCTGGCCGACGACGTAGCGATTTTGGCCTCACGCAACTGCGTGGGATGTTGCGGCCGCCCGTGCCGGTCGAGATAGCCGGGCGACGCACACACCACCCGCCGCACTTCACCGACCTGGATCGCCTGTTGCCCCGGCTCCTGCAGATGGCCGATACGCACGGCCACGTCGACACCTTCGTCCGTCATGTTCACCACGCGATCGACCAGCAAAGCGTTGATGTTCACCAGAGGAAAACGATCGAGGTACGCCCCCAGCAACGGCGCCACATACAGCTCGCCAAACAGCACCGGGGCGGTCACGGTCAGTTGGCCGCAGGGGATGGAATAACTGCCCGCCGCCGCTTCCTCGGCTTCATTCAGCTCGGCGAGGATGCGTCGACAATCTTCCAGGTAGCGCTGGCCGGCTTCGGTCAGGTGCAGGCTGCGAGTGGTGCGCGCCAGCAGTTGGGTGCCGATGCGCTGTTCCATCGCGGCAATCGCCCGGGTCACGCTGGGCGGCGAGGTTTTCAGGCGGCGTGCGGCGGCGGCGAAGCTCTCCTCCTCGGCCACCGCGAGGAACACCTGCATTTCATGAAAGCGGTCCATCGGTGTCCCTCTTGAAGGTTACTGTGATTGCAGGCCCACCGCCGTGCGTGGCATGCCGACAAACCCCGGCAAGGCTTCGATACTGGCCAGCCAGGCGCGTACTTGAGGGTAGTCGGCCAGCGACACATTGCCTTCCGGCGCGTGAGCCACGTAGGTGTAGAAAGCGATATCGGCAATGCTCGGCTGCTCACCGACCAGGAAGCGGCTTCGGCCCAACTGCTGCTCTACCAATTGCAACAAGGCGTGGGAGCGGCTGATGGCGGCGACGGTATCGACATCCGCGCCAAACACCACCGCCAGCCGCGCGGTCGCCGGCCCGGCGTGGAGCTGACCGGCGGCGGCCGACAGCCAGCGCTGCACACGCGCCTGCCCCAGCGGGTCGCTCGGCAGCCATTGGCCGTTGCCGTACTTGCTCGCCAGGTACAGCAGAATCGCGTTGGAATCGGCGAGTACGGTGCCGTTGTCATCGATCGCCGGCACCTGGCCGAACGGGTTGATCGTGTCGACGAATTCAGCGGTTTTGTGCGCGCCTTGCTTGAGGTCGACCAGGATGAATTCGCTGGGCAGACTCAACAGCGACAGCATCAGCTCGACCCGATGGGAATGGCCGGACAGGGGGAAACCATAGAGTTTGATCGCAGGCTGGGACATGAAAGGCTCCAAAGAAGTGGGGGTCTTGACGCCAGGCATGTTCCGCCGTGGCGCCTATCGATGGAATCACCAGGATTTACAATCGAGCATTTCACGCGGTGAAACAATCACCGACAGTCCATCGCCTGGCCGTCAGCGCTCTTGCAGCCGATCGCGCAAAAACCGATGGCTCCTGGAAAACAGGCGCCGGTAGGTGAGCAACACCGCGCCGACCGTGCCCAACGCCGACGAAGCGGCGATCAGAAACATGATCACGATCTGGTAGCGCACCGCATCCACCGGGCTCTCGCCCGCCAGCACCTGGCCGGTCATCATGCCCGGCAGGCTGACGATGCCGACCACGGCCATCTGGTTCAGCGTCGGGATCATCCCGGCGCGCACCGCCTGGCGGATCGCTTCCTGCGCCGCTTCCCAGCGTGAGCCGCCGAGGGCGAGGATCATCTCGATGGTGTTGCGGCCCGAGGTCAGTTCCTGGGTCATGCGCTCGATGCCCAGGGACACGCCGGTCAGGGTATTGCCGAGGATCATGCCGAGGATCGGGATCGCGTACTGCGGCTCGTACCATGGGTGGATGCGAATCACCGCAAACAAGCCCACCGCCGTGACCAGCCACGAACTACCCCACACCGAGACGATGCTGTCGATCCGTTGCCCACGGTAAGTGCGCCGCCCGCGCCCCGCCGCCGACAGGCCGGCAATCAGGGTCATCGCGCACATCAGCGGCAGCACCACGTACCAATAGGCGAACGCGAACACCCAGCCCAACAGATAACCGATCGCCAGCAGTTGCACCACGGTACGCACGGCGGCCCACAGCAACTGGCGCTCCAGGCCCAGGCGCAACGCCAGCGACAGCGCGCCGTTGATCAGGATCAGCGCGGCGGCGATGGCCATGTCCAGCGCGGTCAGGTTCTGGTAGTTCATGCTTGGGTGGCTCCGCTCAGCACACCGGCGCTCATGTGCAGGTGGATGTCACTCATGCGTTGGGCCTGTTCCAGGTCGTGGGACACCCAGACATACGCGCGGGTGGGGTCATCGGCGAACCAGGCATCGATCAGCGCTTCGACATCACGCGAGGACGCGGGGTCGAGGGCGGCGGTGGGTTCATCCAGCAACAGCACCTCGGGCTTGAGCTGCAGGGTGCGGATCAACGCCACCACCTGGGACTCGCCGCCCGACAGGTCACTGGCATTTTTTGCCAGGAAGTCCGGCGACTTGCCGGCATGCTGCAGCAGCGCGGTGACGGTCGCCAGCTCGAAATGACGTTTACGCAGGCTCTTGAGGCTGAACGGGAAACGCAGGTTGTCCAGCACGGTGCCGTCGATCAGCGCCGGGCGTTGGGACAGGTAGCAGATGCGGCTGCGGTACTCGGGAATGTCTGCGTTAGCGATCGGCCGATGATTCCACAGGACCTGCCCCGATGTGGGCGCGTCCAGCAACGCCAGTGCGCGCAGGAACACGCTCTTGCCGGAACCGGACGCGCCGGTGATCGACACGCGGTCGGCGCGGTGCAGGGCGAAGTCAGTGGGCTGGAGCAAGACCGCCTGGCGACGCTCATCCCGGCGCGCCAGGGCGCGGGTTTCGATCAGTGCGCTCATGGACGCGAGGCTCCTCATGTTTCGGTCAGGCGCAATGGTGAAGCAGGCGGGCAGGCTTTTCATAGCAAAAGTTCAAGTGATGGCGACCGGTCCCGTGGCGGGCGCCTTGCAATCACCCCCTGCCCTGCCTATATTTGCCGCCTGGCGCTCTCTACGCCACCTTCCGCGGAAAGGGCTGCGCCCAAGACAGTGAAGCACTCAATCATTTCTACGACTCCCAACCTTAAAGCGGAAAAGGTGTGTGCAAGGAGCTCGTATGTCGCAACGCCGCGTATCCTCGACCACTGATGGCCGTCTCAACCTTGAGCAGCAGCGCAAGCGCGCCAAGGAACTGTTGCCGCGCCTGAAAAGCGAAAACCCCGACGCCACCTTGTCCCAGGCGCAATGGCAGATCGCCAAGCAGCTGGGTTTCAGCAGTTGGCCGCAGCTCAAGGCCCATGTCGACGCCATCGACTTCGCCGCCCGCCATCCCGATTTCGCCGCCAGCGATGAAGCCCGCACCAGCCATTGGCGCTGTGGCAACGACATTGCCCACAGCCTGCAACTGGCGGGGTTCAAGGGGCACTTCCAGATGCTCACCGACCCGCTGTGCATGGGCCCGGTTCGCGACCTGCCCAGCGAAGCATTCCGCGCCATGCGCAGCGCGTTCATCAGTCACGCCTTTGCCCTGGGCGAAGCGGATGTGGCGCGCCGTGTCGCCGACGAATACAACCAACTGGAAACCTTGGCCAGCGCCGAACACAGCGTGCTGTGGTGCGAGGCGGATGCGTATGACCAACTGTTCCTGATCCGCGCCCTGGCCGCTCTTGACCAGGCACCGCGCAAGCTGGAGCTGATCGAGGTGGACCGCATCCCGGGGGTAGAACGGTTTATCGGCATTGGCCAATTGGCCCCCGACGTACTGGCGTGGTTATGGCCGCAGCGGCGCCTGATCGACGACGAGGCGGTGCAGTTGGCCAAACAGGCGTGGTCGGCGTATTGCGCCAGTTCCCCGGTGCAGTGGGCGGAACTGGCCCACGGGACGCACACGGCGCTGCCCTTTCTTGCACGCGCTTTACTGCGCCAGTTGCAGGAGTTGCCCGGCAGTCAGGATGGCTTGTCACTGACCGAACGCCTGTCCCTGGCCTACATCGCCGAAGCGGGGCCGGTAGCGTTCGGGCGCGTGTATGCCGAGTTGATGGCCAAGCGCGAACCGCTGCCGTTCCTCGGCGACATGATGTTCCATGCACTGCTGCGGCCGTTGATCGACGGCGAGCATCCTTTGTTGACGAAAACCGAGGCTCATCTTGAATGGCCTCGGCGGGTGCTGGCGCCCGGATGCGCAAAGACCCGCTATCCGGGCACAAGGTGCGGCTTCAGGCTTTAACGTTCTGCCGGATATTCCAGCCGAACTTCACTGGCCCACCGTCCTTGGCGCCGTCGGCCTTCTGCGGCTGGTAGCTGACGTCGACGCTGGCGAAGTTCAAGGCGATGCTGTCGTAGAGCGCCTCATCCTTACTTTCAGCAGCGGTGCCGTAGGACACCACCATGACTTCCTTGAGGGTGATCACCAGATACTCCACTGGGCTGGAACCGCCCGCCTTGCGCACTACCAGTCTTGCTTCGGGATAATGCTTGCCGGTCGCGCAGGCCATCATCAGCAGGCATCTTTATTGAAAACCATTGGGAATTCATCACGCGGTACATGCCAGTAATCGGAGCAGACATTCTTGTCGCATGCACCTCAATAGGATTGACGGCGATCCTGACAATGCTCACCTATCTCTCGACGTACCCCATTGGTTTTGCTACCAAGACATCATTTTTCGGCGCTACGGGGCTTGGTGCAGTATTTGCCCTTGCCAAATACGAAGTGTTATACGGACGCATCCACTGGGTCTGGCTGAACATGGCGATATACCTCATCTGCCTGCTGGTATCACTTCCCGCAATCGCCTACCGCCCCAACGCTTATCTCTACTCCATGGCCCTCCTCAGCCCCCTGATCGGCCTACTGATCCTCAACAGCAAGCGCTGCCGCGAACTGCGCCACACGATGCTAGAAATCCGCCACAAGCGCGAAGCCATCATCGCCACCCTGAAAAAACAAGGCCGCTGGAAATGGTGGTAACACGAGCGGTTGCTGACACCCCCGACTTTCGGCCTCACCAACCCGATAACCGAAGCAACCTACATCCGGCTCGGAAGCATCTGACTTCTCGCCCTCGCCTGCCGTGCCTAGCCTGCTGGTCCCTGCTAACAAAAGGACACGGCTGGCATGCGGCGCTATTTCATTACCCGAGGAGCCAAGACCACCGCTGGCGGGACCGTCGTCGGCGGTTTGACGGGCTTTTGCATCACCCAAGTGGACATCGCCCTTGAAGGTCATGAGGTGCTTTGCCCGGTATGCAAAACCACCGGAGTCATAGTCTGTGTTGGCCCGCGCCTGGAGCAGTGGGCACTAGGGCGACGGGTGGCGCTCTCGGATGATCTCTGCCGCTGTAAATGCGACCCGCCCCCTCGCCTGCTGGCCGACCAGTTCGAGCGGTTTCAGACCCTTACCGCCGAAGACTCCGCGGCACACCGCCGAAGCGCGACCGCATCGGAAGCGCCAGCGTCAACACCCGCGAGAAATCCTACCCTGAGCTCAGCACCTTCCGCTTTCAGCGAAATACTCGAGTCAGCCTGCGAGCGCAATTGGCGCTTCTACCAGAAGCAGGCAGAAGACGTGATCGCCCCCGGCGGCAAGCTGATCGCCGACCCCAGATTGCGCAACCGGCTCATCAACTCGGCGTATGCCCAGCTCTGGCGCCTCGATAACCGTTTTCAGTGGGCTGGCCTTGCGGCGTTTGCCTCCAAGCAAGTGGGGTGCGGTTTGCTGCACGCGGCAGAATCCATCGAGAAAATTCAGGCGGAATTTGAAGCGGCGGAGCAATTGCGAAAGAGTGCCCGGAAAGGGGTTTGGGGGTTGTTCAGCGCCGAGGAGCGTGAGCGGCAGGCAAAGCTGCGGGAGTACGAGCGGCGCCTGCGGGAACATGAACAGGCCAGCCGTAATAACCCGGTGCCTGATGTTGATTGGCGGCGCGAGGGTGAACCGCTATCGAGCGTGCAGCAGCTTTATCAACATGTGTACGAGATGATGGCGATGGGCAATACCACGCTGTTTTTGGATGTGTTTCCGTTGCATGCGTTTTATAAGGAGCGGGGGTTGGGGTTGCTTGAGACCTGTCTTCGGTCGCGCAAGAACATTTATGAAAAGGCTCAGCCACCCGTGCTATGGCCCATCGGAAACGAGACACTAGAGTTTGGTACGAATCACAGTGAAATCCTGAAAGCTTTCGAGGCAATTGAAGCTGGCAATATCGCCAAAAGTGTTGAGTATCTCGCTGACCACGAACAAAGAAACATCCTTCAGCCAGCGATGTATACCGACCAAAAGCTGGTAGCCCTGCTGCGTAGTAACCATCTTTCCTATGTCACAGGCATACCGTCCGGGGCCGCGCAAGCCATTGAGCTAACGCTGGCAAATCAATGCCGCCCCGTCGAAGATGATCGAACCATTGAATTCAGCAACAGCCCTATCGCTAACCTGGCCGATATCGATCAACGCATGGCCTTCGTGCTCAAGGCTGCGGCGAAATTTGATGCACTGCTGCGTAGCAATGAGCGGCAGCGAATCGAACAGGCGCTAGAAGACATCGCTGAAGACCGGGGTGTCCGATGAGCCGGATCACGCAGATCGGTTGGCGACGTGTTGGGCTAGGACTGATCGCTGTCGTACTTTTCTTAGGGTTAGCGATACGTCTCGGCACCGATGAACCGGAGATTGCATTGACGCCTGGCGAACCCTGGGAAGATATGCGCCAGCGCTCCAGCGCAAAGATTGGCCCAGCCATTCCGGGGCATCACTGGTTCAGGGCGCCCAAATCCGATGCCCGACTGCGGCTCGTAGACCCTCAATATGGATTCATAACTCCTTTGGCCCGTTTCTTCACGATAGGCTTCGATGATGAGCAAATCGATGGCATCCGCATGTCCCCTCAAATCGAACCGCTATTGCTCGATGACACGCTTGAAATCGTGCTGGACTTACAGGAACAGTGGCGCAAAGGTGGCTGGACCCCCATCCATATAAAAGACGACCCACCCTTCGCCGACACCCCTCAATGGCGTGCCCGCTTGCGGAACGTGAACCTGGGCGGTACGTCCTATTGGCAAGCGGCGGACAAATACCAAGTGATGATGGTGGTCAATCGCTTCAAGGACGTTCGACATCCCACTGAAGAACGCTATCTCATCAAGCTGCACCTGGCCGCGCCGTGGATACCGCAATGATCAGATACCCACTTTGGCGCCGGCGAACCGAGGATTGCTTAGACGCCCGGCTGCGGCTCGTAAAGCCTGAATATGGATTCGTGCCCCCAGGCTCGCTTCTTCACAGTGAGCTTCGAGAGTAATGGAAGGGTCAGCAGTGTCCGCATTTCCCCTCAGGTCGAACCGCTTTTGCTCGATGACACGCTTGAAGTCGTACTGGATTTACAAGAGCCATGAAGCGGCATTTTGACCGCGCGCCTTCAGTTCGCTGGCCGCAGCAGCTGCATCTGCTGGCGATAGTCATCCGTCACCTGCCGCGCCTGGCTGCTGCTGGTGATCACCTTCGGCGTAATCAGCACAATCAGCTCAGTGCGGTCCTTGGATTTGCTGGTGTTGCCGAACAACCAGCGCAGGCCGGGGATTTTCCCCAGGTACGGCACGGCACTGACGCTCTCGCTGTTGTCCTGTTTGATCAACCCGCCGAGCAATACGGTCTGCCCGCTCTGCACGGCGACTTGCGTCGAGACTGAACGCGTGGAGATACGCGGATTCACCGGCGTGTCGCTGCTGCCGGTCTGGTTCTCGGCATCGCTGACCTGCTGTTGGATATCCATGTACACCAGGCCGCCCGGATTGATGCGCGGCACCACGTCCAGAATCACCCCGGTCTGCACGTACTCGACGCTGCTCAGGGTGGTGTCGGCATCGCCGGTGTTCACCGTGGTCTGGCTGATAGGAATGTTGTCGCCCACCTGGATCTGCGCCGGCTGGTTGTTCATCACCACCAGCGACGGCGCCGACAGCACCTGGGTGCGGCCGTTGGTTTCCAGGGCATGCAAGGCCACTTGCAGGTTGGAACTGACGAAGGAATAGAACAACGAATCCGACGCCCCCAACCCTGCCCCGCCACCGCCCAACGCGCCCTGGCTGCCGGAGGCGTTGGCGACTGTGGTGCTGGTGGAATTGCCGGCCAGGCGACCGAGGTACCACTGCACGCCAAGGTCCAGTTCACCGGTGAGTTTGACTTCGAGGATGCGCGTCTCGATCTGCACTTGCAGCGGCGGATTGTCGAGGCGTTTGATCGCGGTTTCGATCTCTTTCCATTGCGCCGGGCGGGTACGCACCAGCAGTTGGTTACTGCTTTTTTGCGCGGTGATGCGGGTGCCGGCTTCGAGGCTTTTATCCGGTGCCGGTTCGGACGCTTCGGCGACGGGCTCGGGCTCGTCGGCAGGCGGCGGCGTGTTCTGCAGGCCACCGGTATTGTTGTTGAGCGATGACAACGTGGTGGTGCGCAACCCCGGCGCGACCTTGGCCGGCGTATCGTCCTTGATCGCGCCGTTGCCGTAGATCTGCCGCAGGTACTTGGCCAGGTCCGAAGCCTTCATGTTGCGCACGTCGTACACGTACATCTGCGGTTCGTTGCCGCCGCCTTCGTCGATGGTGCGAATCCAGTCGCCCACCTCGCTGAGGTACTGCGGCTGGGAAGAAATCGCCACCACCGAGTTGGTCCGCTCGATCGGCAGAAAGCGCAGCATGCCCGCCAGCGGCATGCCGCTGTCCGGGCCGAACATGGCTTGCAGCTCGGGCATCAGCTCGGCCACCGACGCGCGTTGCAAGCCGAATACGCCCACCGACATGCCCTTGAGCCAGTCCACATCGAAGGTGTCGATGGTGGCCTGGTAGTTGGCCAGTTCTTCCGGGGTGCCGGCCAGACTCAGCACATTGCGCGCCGGGTCCACCAGCAGAAAAGCGTTTTCGCGGGCGAACGGCTTGAGCAGTTTCTGCATCTCGGTGGCGGAGATATAGCGCAACGGAAACAGCCGCGCCGACAGGCCGTTGGACGGTGGCGCCAGGTTCATCTGCGGCACCAGCTTGCCCGCCACCGCCTGGTTGGCCGGCAGGATCACGTAGCGGTTGCCCTGTTTGATCATGGCGTTGTCGGTCCAGGACAACAGGGTTTCCAGGATCGACAGCGCCTGCTGTTTGTCCACCGGCTTGGAGGTGGAAAAGCTGACATTGCCTTTCACGCCTTGGGCGATGCTGTAGTTCTCGTGCAACAGGTCGCCCATCACGCTGTTGATCACCGCTTCGATCGGCTGGTCGGCGAAGTTGAACACGATATCGCCGCCCTGCTCTTTCGCCGGCAGGCTGGCGCTGGGTGGGCGCACGAATTGCTGACTGCCCCGCCTCATCTGGCGTTGGGGCGCTACCTTCGCCGCGGGCTGCGGGCTTTGCGCGGCGGGCACCTCACTCGGCGGGCGTTGCGCGCCGGTGCCTTGCATGGCTTCGTGGAGTAACGCGTCGTCCGCGTCGAGGCGGTCGGGCAGTGAGCCACAGCCGCCCAGGGAGACGGCGGTAGTCAGGCAAAACAACGAGGTGCGCAGATCGATCAAGGGAAGGGCTCGCGAGGCAGAGAAATCGGTGGCCGGGTCGACGGCGGCGGCAAACGCTTGGCGTACAGGTTCAAGGTTTGCGTGCGGCCGTCCAGGGTGAAACGGGCGGATTGCGGCGTGAGGTGGTCCAGGCGCCAGCCGTTGGGCAGCACCTGGCCCAGGTGTACCGTCAGCGGGCGGCCGTCGGCCTGCTTGAGCATCGCCATTTGCAGATTGCCGGTGATCAGGATGCCGCTCAGGGTCAGGTTGGCCAGGCTGCTGGCCTGGGTGTTGCCGACGGCGCGATCGGGGCTGCGGTCCGCGCTGAACAACGGGGTTTGCCAGGTGCCGGCGAGGCTGTCCAACGTCACGCTGGGGGCGACTTGCACCCGCGCAGAGGAATGCCCGCGCACCGCCGGTTCGGGCAGCCACTGCGGCTCGTCGCCGATGCTGCTCAGGATGAACGCCATCAACAGGCCCAATGCCCCGACCAGGCCGAGCAAGCCCCATTCCAAGGGGCGCAAGACACCGATCATCGGGCCACCTGCGGTTGCAGGTAACCGCGCACCAGCACCTGCACCACCAACTGCCCCGCCCCGCCGCTGGCCGGCGCCTGTTTGCCACGGCGGATGCGCAGCTCATCGACGAACAGAAACGGCGGCTGGTATTCCAGCTCATGCAGGATCGCGGTCAGCGGTTCGATGGCGCAATCGAGGGTCAGGCTGACCTGCACCTGTCGATACGGTTCGCCGTCGTCCTGCTCCGGGGTGATGGGTTTGCGCTGGGTCAGGCTGCAGCCGCCGCCGAGGTTGGCGTGGCGGCTGATCAGATCGGCGAGGCGTTGCATCAGGTCGGCGGCGACCCCATCCGGGTCATCCCCCGGCAGCAGGCTGGTTTGGCTGGCCGGGTCCTGGCGAGCCTGCTCCAGTTGCTCGCGCAGCGCATCACCCTGGCGCAACACGCCGGCATAGCGTTGCTGCTGTTCGCGCAGTTGTTCGGCCTGTTCGCCCATGGCACGCAAGGGCCCGGCGAACCAGCTGTCGATCAGCAGCCAGTACGCCGCGCCGAGCACCACGGCCAGGATCAGCAACGCCGTGCCACGGCGTTCACGGGGTGTGAGGGGTCGGCGCATCGGCGGCCTCCGGGCGAAGGTGGGCACGCAAGGCAAACTGATCCTTGCCGCTGCGCGCATCGGGTTGAATCACGCCTTCGAACTGCGCATTGTCCAGGCGGTGACAGCCTTTGATCCGGGTAATCAGGGCGCTGGCCTTGGCGCTTTGGCCGGAGAAGGCAATCTCGCTGCCCTTGATGTCCAACTGGTCGAGCCAGGTGTCGGCGGGCAGGCATCGGGTGAGGTCGTCGAGCAGCGCCACCAGCGGCGGCTGGGCCACCTTGCGCCGGGTCAGGTACTGCACCGCGCCACGGGTGGCGAGCAGTTGCTGACGCAGCGCATGCACCTCGGCGACCTGGGCCTTTTGCTGCTGGACGCTGTCGTACATGGTGTCGAGCACGCGCTGGCGGTCGTTGAGCCACAGCAACATCGCCGCAATCAGCAACGCGCCGCACAGCCACGGCAAGCTGCGTTGCAAACCCTTGCCCGGCGGACGCGGACGCGGGCGCAAAGGCGCGGGCAGCAAGTCGATGCCCAGGTCGCCGACATCCACGCGATGCGGCTGCAGGCCGAGGGCGGCGCAGTCGCTGAGGATCTGATCGAGGCGCTCGCGCAGGATCGCCACCAGCGTCACCTGCAGTTGGGTCGGCGTGCGCCGTTCCTGGCGCGCGACGAAGTACAGCCGATCGGCCTCGAACGGCGTGTAGCGATCCAGTTCATAGCCGACCACGGCGCTGAGGTTGCGCGCAGCGGCTACGGGCAAGTGGATGGTTTGCAGCAGCACCGCGTCGGCCGCGAGCACCAACACATGCCGCGCATTGCCCGGCGCCGACGCGACCGGCTCGCTCAACGGCCAGTGCCAGCGCTGCTCGGGCGGCTCGCGCAACGCCAGCCACGTCGGTACACACACGCGCAGCTCCGCGAGCCACAGGCGCCAACCTTGTTGCAGCAGGCTGCCACGCCAATAACGGGCGATGGGTTCCAGTCGATTCATTCTTGCCAACGCAACACCCGGTAGGGTTGTGCGCCGTCCTCCGTTGGGCTCAATAAAACCGTGACTTGCAGGCGTGCTTCATAGCCGCCGGGGCGTTGTGCGCGGCTGTCGACCACCAGCACCTCGCCAGGGTCGGCGCCCTGTGCGCTCTGCTGCGGCAGGTTGAGGGCCTGGCGCATCAGCGCGCTGGCGAACGCCGGAGCGGGCCGATCCAGGTCGCTCCACAAGGTGAGCTCGGGCAGCAATTGGCGGTACAGCGCCTGGCTCATGCCGGGCAATTGGCGCACTTCTTCGAGCACGCGAAACGGCGCCAGCCCCTGCTTGCGCCGTGCGTCCAAGGCCTTGGCCACCTGCGCGGCCTGGGCCGGGCTGGCGCCGCAGGCCAGGGCCAGGCGCGTGAGGTCGTGCGCCTCGGCGTTGACCAGGTACAGCTTGCCGCGCTCGCTGCGCAGGCTGACGTGCAACTGCGCGTCATCGAAGGTCAGGAGCCTTTCACGGCCGTCGGCGATCCAGTGCCGATCGGCCATCGCCAGGGCGACGCCGGCTTGCGCTGCGAGCTCCGTCTGGGTGTGCTGGCGATGCCACAGCGCCTGGCGACTTTCCAGCTGCACCCAACCGGCCAAACCGCCCAGCAACACACTGAGCAAGGCCAGCACCCACAGCACCAGCAGCAGCGCCGCCCCGCGTTGCCGCCTCATTCGCCCGACGCTCCGCTGGCCAGGTTCAAGCGCAAGGCAATCACCTGAGTGACCCACGGCACCGGCCCGTCGACATGCGCGGCGATCCGCACCGCAGCGGGCAAGCGCCGGGGCCACGGCCACTGGTCGATCCATCCGGTGGGTTGGCCCAGGGGCGATACGCCGCGATAACTGAAGCGCAGCGCCGCAAGGTTCGTCAGCAGCACTTGCGGCGCATCGCGGGAAGCATCGGCCTGCCGTTCCAACCGCGAGAACCCCACCTGCAAATCCTCGGCGACCCGTTGCAGGGTGAAGCGCTGAATCCCGCCGCCGAGCACACCGGGCAAGGTCGCGACAAACTGCAGACGCTCGGGCTCCCCTAAGAAAAACCCGGCGCTCTGGCGGTCGTCTTCGCTGACATCCAGCGGCAACGCCTCACTGATCGCGGTGCGCAGGAACTGCTGGGCGGCGCGCATTTCGTCCAGGCTCACGGTGTACTGCTGGGCCTTGGCCACCGCGCGATTGGCGCCGAGCAACGCACCGCTGAGCAGCACCAGCAGCACCGCGAGCAAGCTCAGCACCACGAGGATTTCCAGCAGGGTGAAGCCCTGCTCGCGGCGCCTCACTGGCGCACCTTCAGGGTGCTGAACCGGGCCTGGCGCGGCCCCTCGCTGACGATCAGGTCGAGACGATACAGATGGGCTTGCTGACGCACGCAGGTCAGTTGCCAGTGGATGCCGTCCAGCGCGCCCTGGCTGACACCTTCGACCAGGCGCCCCGCTGCTTCCTGGTCCAGCACACTCAGGGCGGCATGGGTCAGGCGGTCGCTGTGAGCCGCTTGCGCCAACGAGCGCGCGCTCTGGCCGAAGGCGACCAACAGCACCGCGCTGCACACCGCCATCAACGTCAGGGCGGCGAGCATTTCCAGTAACGTGAAACCGGCCTGGCGCTTCATGGCAGCGCCTTGGACTGCACGCTGCCGGTCAGCCAGCCAATGTCGATGCGCCAACGCCGGCTACCGTTGGCCAGCAGCAGATGGCCGCCGGTGGAACTGCCGTCGGGATAGAACTCCACGGCGGCGCCGACCCGTTCGGCGGTATGCACGGTGACCTGCAGCTGCGGCGGCCAGGCGTGCGGGGCGCGGCCCGGGGCCTGGAAGGTCAGGCGCTGCAGATCGAATTCGGTCCTGGCCACACGCGCCTCGACTATCGCCGCGGCCCGCGTGGCGCGCAGGGCGTCGACCATCTGCCCGACCACGCGGCGCTCGTTCGCCGCCTGCACGGCCTGGCGCACACCGAGCCCCAACAAGCCGACAGCGAGGCTGATCAACAGGATGACCACCAGCATCTCCAGCAAGGTAAAGCCGCGTTGGGGCATCGGCGGGTTACTCCCAGTTGCCCAGGTCGGCGCTGTAGCCGTCGCCACCCGGTTGGCCGTCCTGGCCGTAGAAGATCAGGTCGAAGGCGCCGTGTTCGCCCGGGAAGCGATAGCCGAATGCATGGCCGAACGGGTCTTTCAGCTCCGACAGCTTGGCATACGGCCCGGCCCAACTGCTGGCGTTGCCGGGCTTGTCCACCAATTGCTGCAGGCTGTTGGGCGGTGAGCCGACATCCAGGGCGTAGCTGTCGATTTTCATGCTCAGGCTGGCCAGTTGCGCCTTGCCCGCGCCGTACTTGCCCTTGTCCACATTGCCACCGACCTGGCGCACCACGATGGTCGCGACAATGCCCAGCAGCACGATTACCGCGAGCATTTCCAGCAGGGTGAAACCGCTTTGACGGCGTTGAGTTCTCATCGATCGGGTTCCTTGAAGGTTCATATATGGCTGGTCAGGCTCATCAGCGGCAGCATGATCGCCAGCATGATCACGGCCACCAGCAGCGCCATGACCACGGTGAGGGACGGCACCAGCGCGGCGAGCAGGCGCTCGATGCCGCGCCTGGCTTCGATGTCGAAGATGTCGGCGACCTTGAGCAGCATGCTGTCCAGCTCACCGGCCTGTTCGCCGACGTCAATCATTTGCAGGGCCAGGTCGGGCAGCAGCGGTTGCGCACCGAACGCACTGGCCAGGGTGCCGCCGCCTTTCACCGACTCGGCGGCCTCGGCCACTTGGGCCTGCAACGCGCGGTTGGTGCAGACCTGTCGGGCGATGACCAACGCAGGCAGCAAGGCCACGCCGTTGCTCAGCAAGGTGCCCAGGGTGCGTGTCAGACGCGCCGCTTCGACCCGCTGCAACAGCGGGCCGAGCACACGCAGGCCGAGCAGGCGGCGGTCGTAGCGTTCGCGGCGCCGGGGGTCGCGCAGGCGTGCCGCCAGGGTGCCCAGCGCGACGCTCGACCCGGCCAACAGCAGCAGGCCGTAGGCGCCGAGGAATTGGCCGAGGGCCAGAATCACTTCGGTGATCAGCGGAATCGGCACGTCCAGGTCCTGGAAGATCGGCACGAACTGCGGCACCACATACGCCAGCAACAACGCCAGGGAGCCGAGCACGCCGACCACCAGGAACGCCGGGTAGATCAGCGCATTGATCACCTCGCCGCGCAGCCGCTGGCTGCGTTCGAGGTAGTCGCTGAGTTGGCGCAGGGTGCTTTCCAGCGCGCCGCCGGCTTCACCGGCACGCACCATGCTCAGGTACAGCGGGGAAAAGGTGCTGCCCTCTTCTTCCAGCGCGGCGGATAACGGTTTACCCGCCTTGACGTGGTCACGGATACGCTCGATCAGTACACGCACTTGAGGCTGGCCGGGCTGCTTGAGCAGCAAGCCCAGGGAACGTTCCAGCGGCTGACCGGCGCCGAGCAACGTCGCCAACTGCTGGGTGAAACTCACCAACGCCGCGCCCGTCAACGGCCCCCGCCGCAAGGCATGGCGCAGGCCCTGGCGGCCGGCGGCGTCGATCTGCAACAGCAGCCAGCCGCGCTTGTGCAGGATCGCAATGGCGGCGCTCTGATCCTTGGCTTGCAGCGTGCCGCGCTGGGTCACGCCCTGGCTGTCGAGGGCACGGAAGGTGAACAGACTCACGCGCCCTCACCACGGGTGACGCGCAGCACTTCTTCCAGCGAGGTGACGCCCGCCACCGCCTGGCGCAGGCCTTCTTCATGCAAGGTGCGCAGGCCCGCACGTCGGGCGGCCTGCTCCAGCGTCGCGGCATCGGCGTGGCGCATCAGCAGGCCGCGCAGTTCGTCGTTCATCACCAGCAATTCGGTGATCGCGCTGCGGCCGTGGTAGCCGCCTTCGGCGCCGGGGCGGTAGAGCAGGATCGGGCGCTCATCGGTGAAACGCTGCAGGCCATGTTCCTCGATCAACTCCGGCGGCGCTTCGAAGGCGACGCGGGTCGCCGGGTCCAGGCGCCGCACCAGGCGCTGCGCGAGGATGCCGCTGACGGTCGAGGCGATCAGGTAACTTTCCACGCCCATGTCCAGCAGGCGCGTGATGCTCGCGGCGGCGCTGTTGGTGTGCAGGGTGGAGAGCACGAGATGGCCGGTGAGCGACGACTGGATCGCGATGCGGCAGGTTTCCAGGTCGCGGATCTCGCCGATCATGATCACGTCCGGGTCCTGGCGCACGATGGAGCGCAGCGCGCCAGCGAAGTCCAGGCCGATGGCCGGCTTGACCTGGATCTGGTTGATGCCTTCGAGCTGGTATTCCACCGGGTCTTCGACGGTGATGATCTTGCGCTCGGCGCTGTTGAGCCGCGCCAGTGCGGTGTAGAGCGTGGTGGTCTTGCCGGAGCCGGTGGGCCCGGTGACCAGCAGGATGCCGTGGGGCCGTTCGAGCACGTCGAGGAAGGCGGCCAGGCGCTCGCCGTCGAAGCCCAGGCTGGGGAAGTCGAACTGCACGGTTTGCCGGTCGAGCAGGCGCATGACCACCGACTCGCCGAAGCTGGTCGGCACCGTGGACACCCGCAAGTCCAGCGCCTTGCCCTGGATGCGCAGCATGATCCGCCCGTCCTGGGGCAAGCGCCGCTCGGCGATGTCCAGGCGCGCCATAATCTTCACCCGCGAGATCACCGCCGCCGACGAACTGGCGGGCGGCGCTTCGGCGTCGTGCAGCACGCCGTCGATGCGGTAGCGCACCTTGAGTTGGTTTTCGAAGGGTTCGATATGGATGTCCGACGCACGCTGCTCCACCGCCCGCTGCAGGATCAGGTTGACCAGGCGGATCACCGGCGCTTCGGAAGCCATGTCCTTGAGGTGTTCGATATCTTCCAGCGCGCCGCCCTGCTCATCGAGGTTCTCGATCAGGGTGCCCATGGCGGAACGGCCCTGGCCGTAATAGCGCTCGATCAGCGTCTCGACTTCAGTGCGCGGGCCGATGGCCAGCCACACCGGCACATCACAGGCGTAGGCCAGGGCCTGGAAGGGATAATGCTGCGTCGGGTTGGCCGCAAGCACGCGCAGCCCGCCGTGGGCCCAGCCCATGGGCACCACTTGGTAATGGCGCATGAAGCGCTCGGTGAGCGCGGGCAACGGGTCGAGCAACGGCGGCGCGGCATCGGCGAGTAACAGCGGCGCGCCGAGCAACTCGGCCCAGGCGCGCGCCAGTTCGACTTCGGACACCAGCCCCAGGCGCGTGAGCAGGCCGAGCAGGTCGCTGCCGTCCAGGGACAAGCGTCGGGCGCGCTCCAGGTCGACGGTTTTCAGCCCGGCGTGCTGCATCAGCCACACGCACACGCGGTCGGTGTGCGGTATCTGCGTATGGCAGGCATCGATGGGCATTGACGACATAGTGGGGTGTCTAGTTGCGAGAAAGTATGGCTATTTGGAACTACTGGATATAAAAATAAAATGCCATTAGTTCGCCACGCCGCAGTCGGAGTTAACTGGGTTAATCGACTGGAAGTTCCAGCGCTAGTTCCTGAAGCGGGGAAACAAACTGAAAAGAATAGCCTGCAACCGCCTTGAAACAGCCGCGAAAGCCTTGATTTAAAGCCTCCAAGCCGACACCCAAGGATTCAGCTAATTGCAATTAGCCACTTCGCTAATCAGAGCCAGGCGCCGAAGTTTTTCCTCGACGCGCATCAAGCTCAAACTTTCAAACAACCTTGTTATTGATCTTCATTGCCGCTGAGCGCTGGGTTTGCCGCGTGGTAGCAAACACAGACGATCTGCCCGTCAGAAGTCGACCGTCGCCGACAACAGGTAGGTCCGCGGTGTCGACAAAGTCAGCCCCGGTTCGCTGTCGTCCGACGCACCCGCCGAGCTCCAGTAGCGTTTATCGGCGACGTTTTCCACATTCGCGCGCAGGGTGATGTGTTTGTCATCGACCTTGAACGCATACCGCGCGCCCACGTCGATGCGGTTCCAGGCGTCGATTTCCTTGACGTTGGCCTGGTCCAGGTATTGCGAGCTGGAGTAGATCCCGCGCGTGGTCAGGGTCAGGCCTTCGAGGCGCGGCACGTCCCATTCCGCGCCGAGGTTGACGTTGTACTTGGGCGTGGCCGGGGCGCGGTTGCCGTCGAACGTGCCGTTGGTGGTGTGGGTCAATTCGCTGTCGATGTACATCACGCCGCCCAGCAGGCGCAGGCCCTTGAGCGGTTCGCCGAACAGGCTGAGTTCCACGCCGTCGTTCTGGCGCTTGCCGTTGGGGCCGAACACCCGCGAGGTCGCGTTGGTTTCATAGGCCGGTTGCTTGATGCGGAACACCGCGGCGGTCACGGCGAACGCACCGGCGTCGTATTTGGCGCCGACTTCCACCTGGCGGCTGATGAACGGCGGGAAGATTTCATCTTCGTTGACCGAGGTGGAAGGCGCGACCTTGCCCTGGCTCAGGCCTTCCAGGTAGTTGGCGTACAGCGACAGCGCGTCGGTGGCCTTGAACAGGATGCCGCCGGACGGCGAGATTTTTTCTTCGTCGTAGGCGGTGTCGCCTTTGACGTTGTTGGTCCAGTCATCCACCTTCACCCGCTGCCAGCGTGCGCCGAGGGTCAGCAGCAGACGATCGTCGAAAAAGCCCAGGGTGTCGGACAACGCCACGCCGCTGAATTTATTCTCGGTGTATACCTGCGCATCCTGGCGGATGGCGGTGGACGGCGTCGGTGTTTGCACCGGGTTGTAAAGATTGCTCGGCGCCGCCGCATAGCGTGCGCCGCCGTTGGTGAAGTCCATGTAGAAGTAGCTGGCCGCCAGGTTGACCTCGTGGCTCACCGGCCCGGTATGGAACCCGCTGCGCACGCCTGCCGTGGCGGTACGCACATTTTCATCGCGGCTGAAGTCGCGCGGCTGCACGCTGAAATCCCCTGCACTGTTGCTGACGGAAACGGCGTGACGCAGGAAGTCGTGGTTGCTTTTGCGCGCGCCGACACCGCCGTAGAGCATCAGGTTATCGCTGAGGTCGAACTCGGCATTGAGCGTGCCGAACGTGTCGTTGGTGCTGGCCTTGCTCCACGACTGCGCGTAGTTGCGGCGTACATCGTTGGCGCTTGGCACCGGGGCCGCGGCGGCCACCTGCACGCGCTCCTGCGGGGCGTTGGTGTCGCGCTCGGTGTGGCCGATATCGCTGGAAAGGCGCAGGCGCTCACCGCGAAAGTCCAGGCCCAGCACGGCCATTTCACGGTCGACACGCTGATGGTCCCACTCGGTGTCGCCGGCCTGTTTCACGCCGTTGAAGCGCAGGCCGAACTTGTTGTCCTCGCCGAAGCGCCGGCCCACGTCCACCGCGCCGCCAGCCTGGCTGTCGGAGGCCCAGGTGCCGGTGAACGAGTTGATGTCCTTGTCGGTGGCGCGCTTGGGCACCACGTTGATCCCGCCGCCCACACTGCCGCGCGGCGAGATGCCGTTGATCAATTGGCTGGGGCCTTTGACGATGTCGACGCGGTCGGCCATTTCCATGTCGATGGTGTAGGTCGGCAACACGCCGTACAGGCCGTTGTAGGCCACATCACTGTTGAACAGGCTGAACCCGCGAATGGTGAACTGTTCATAGCGCCCACCGGCCGGGTTGGTGGCGCGCACCGACGGGTCGCTGGCGATCAGGTCGCCGAGGGTCCGCGCCTGCTGGTTCTTCACCGCCTCCTGGGTGTAGGTGGTCATGCTGAAGGGCGTGTCCATGAAGTCCCGCGAGCCCAGCAGGCCCTGCGAACCGCGTCGCGCCACTTGCCCACCGGCGTAGATATCGCCGTCGGCTTCGCTGCGGGTCCCGAGGATGGCGGTCGGAGACAGTTGCAGGCTGCTGCCCTGCGGCACCGGCACCAGCATGTAGGCCTGCTCCCCCATCGGCTGCAGTTGCAGGCCGGAACCTTGCAGCAGGCGGGCAAAACCTTCTTCCACCGCGTACTCGCCGGATAAACCACTGCTACCGCGGCCACTGACCAGCGCCGGGTCCACCGCCAGGTTGACCCCCGACAACCCGGCGAAACGGGTCAACGCGGCACCCAGGCTACCGGCCGGCACTTGGTAGCTGCGGCGGGTGGCGGTGTCTTCGGCATAGCTGATCGGGGTAAACAGTGGGCTGGCGCTGAGGCTCAGCATCAGGCTCAGTTTGAGCAAGGGGCGGACGGCGGGCATGGGCGGAAGCTCTCGATTTTGTTCACTTACCTGGAATGACAGGCGAGGTGAAAAAAAGGGACAGGCTTCCGCGCTTTTTCTAGCAAATAACCACTAAGGCTCAATCAACCGACAGGTTGACTCGACGATCCCGGCGCCGCGCAGTACCGCCACGGTGGCGTCGGGATCGTCCGTTTTCAGTGCAGGAACTTCAACCAGCCAGCCAGCGCCAGCGCGGCAAAGCAGGTCCAGCCCGAGAACAGCCAGCGCCACACGCGCGCACGCGGCACGAACCCCACGCCCCGCACAAAGGCCACACTCATCGCCGCGAACAAGGCCATTGCCAGCCCATGATCAGCTTTGCCGTCCGGGGTGGCCATCAGGGGCGGATAGAGCGTACACACCAGCATGATCGCGATCGCGATAAGCAAGCTCAGCGGGTGAATGCGTGAGGGCGCCGGAGCCTCGGCGACACGCGGCATCATGGCCGCGGCTCCTCACGGTCGCTCAGGGCGCGCCCCGCTTCGTTCTCGCCCCACATCGCATTCAATATGGCCAGCAACAAGGCGAAACCGACTCCCAGCATCCAAGCGAAATACCACATAGTCTTTGCTCCTCTGATGGCGTTAGTAGGCCGAATGTTCGTTGGCTTTGATCTGTGCCACGGTGACCTTGCCGCGCATGACGCGATAGGCCCACGAGGTGTAGATCACGATCAGCGGCATGAAGATCAACGTGGCCCAGAACATGATGGACAGGCTCAGATGACTGGACACGCTGTCCCACACAGTCAGGCTGGCCGCAGGCACGGTCGACGACGGCATGACGAAGGGGAACATGGACACGCCGGCCGTGCTGATCACCCCGATCACCGCGAGCGACGAGGCGACAAACGCTGCCAGTGTGCGGCGCATCATCATCAACAACGCAGCACCAGCGGCGCCCGCCAGGCCCAGCGCAGGCAGCAGCCACAGCAGAGGGTAATGGCCATAGTTGGCCATCCAGGCGCCCGCTTCGCGTACCACGGTTTTGTTGAGAATGTCCGGCAGCCCGGCGGTATCCACCACCGAGGTGATGCGATAGCCGTCGATCGATTGCAACCACACACCGGCAATGACGAATGTACACAGCAGCACCAGCGCCGCGCCCACCCCGCCCTTGATGGCACGGGCCTGGATCACGCCTTCAGTGCGGTGCGCCAGATAGGTACCGCCTTGCAGGGTGATCATTGCACTGCTCACCACACCGGTCAGCAGCGCAAAGGGGTTCAGCAGTTGCCAGAAACTCCCGGTGTAAGTCGATACCAGCATGTTGTTGAAGTGGAACGGTACGCCTTGCAACAGGTTGCCGAACGCGATGCCGAACACCAGCGGCGGCACGGCCCCACCGACAAACAGCCCCCAGTCCCAGGTGCTGCGCCATTTGGCGTTGTGAATCTTGCTGCGATAGTCAAACCCCACCGGGCGGAAGAACAGCGCCCACAGGACCAGAATCATCGCCCAATAAAACCCGCTGAACGCGGTGGCATACACCACCGGCCACGCGGCGAACAGCGCGCCGCCCGCGGTGATGAACCATACTTGGTTGCCGTCCCAGTGCGGCCCTACGGTGTTGATCGCGACGCGGCGTTCCACGTCCGAGCGGCCCACGAAGGGCAGCAAGGTGCCGACGCCCATGTCGTGGCCGTCCATGATGGCGAAGCCGATCAGCAGTATGCCGACCAGTGCCCACCAGATAATTTTCAGAGTGAAGTAATCAAGCATGGTGGAGTTCCTTCATGTTGGCATCGTGGGCATAACGGCCGGTTCCGAGGCTGCCCGGCCCTTGGCGGGCGAACTTGACCATCAGGAACATTTCAACCACCAGCAGCACGGTGTAGAAAGCGACGAAGCCTGCCAGCGAGCCATAGAGGTTATTGACGCTAAGGGTGGAGACACTCATGTGAGTGGGCAGCACGCCGTAGATGGTCCAGGGTTGACGGCCGTATTCAGCGACGAACCAGCCCAGCTCGCAGGCCAGCCAAGGCGCCGGCAGCATGCAGAGCGCCCAACGCAACAGCCAGCGGCGGCGTGTGCAGACCGACTTCAAGGTGCTCCAGAAGGCCAGCCCGAACAGCAACAGCATGGCGAAACCCAGCGCGACCATGACCCGGAACGCCCAGAACATCGGGGTCACGTGCGGTACGGTGTCGTTCATCGCCTTGTCGATGATCTCCGGCGTGGCCTGGTTGACGTCTTCAACGTACTTTTTCAGCAGCAGGCCAAAGCCGAGGTCCGCTTTGTACTCTTCGAAGGTATCGAACGCCGCCTTATCGGTGCGATCGGCCCGCAGGGCTTCAAGCGCATTGACGGCGGTAATACCACGCAGGATGCGCGCGCGGTTTTTCGCTTTGATGTCATGAATGCCTGGGATCTGCTTGCTGACCGAGCGCGTGCCGATCAAGCCCATCACCCACGGCACATCGACTTCCCAATTATTCTTGGACTCGGCTTCGTTGATGCTGGCCAGCAAGGTCAGGCCGGCCGGCGCGGGTTTGGTTTCCCACATGGCTTCCATGGCCGCCAGCTTGGTTTGCTGCGCCTCACCCACGGTGTAACCCGACTCATCCCCCAGCACGATGACGCTCAGCACCGAGGCCAGGCCGAACGCCGCCGCCACCCGGAAACTGCGCTTGGCGAACTCGACATCGCGATTTCTGAGCAGGTACCAGCTGGAAATCGACAACACAAACATCGAACCGGTGACATAACCGGCAGACACCGTGTGTACAAACTTGGCCTGAGCCACCGGGTTGAATACCACGGCCCAGAAATCAACCATCTCCATACGCATGGTGATGTAGCTGAATTCCGAGCCGACCGGGTTCTGCATCCAGCCATTGGCGATCAGAATCCACAGCGCCGACAGGTTGGTACCGATGGCCATCAGCAACGTGACCAGCAAGTGGTGCTCTTTCTTCAGGCGATCCCAGCCAAAAAAGAACAGACCGATCATGGTCGATTCGAGAAAGAACGCCATCAAGCCCTCGATGGCCAGCGGGGCACCGAAGATGTCGCCCACGTAGTGCGAGTAGTACGCCCAGTTGGTGCCGAACTGAAATTCCAGGGTGATGCCGGTTGTCACCCCCAGGGCGAAGTTGATACCGAATAACTTGCCCCAAAAGCGCGTCATGTCCTTCCAGATGACGTTCCCGGTCATCACATAGACGCTTTCCATGATGACCAGTAGCCACACCATGCCAACCGTCAGCGGTACGAATAGAAAGTGGTAAAGCGCAGTGGCTGCGAACTGCAGCCGTGACAAATCCACCAGTTGTTCTGAGATCACTTGCTTGCCCCTTGAGTCGAGGTGGGTACACCGAAACGGTTGCCGACGATGTTCGGGTCGACACTGACGTGCGAATCCCGGATGAACAGCCACCACAGCACGCTCAGCAGCACGAGCTTGATCAGCACCGCGGTGAGTAGATGGCGTAGTAGGCGTTTGTCGGAAATAGTCATGTCTATGCACTAAGCACAGGGCATGCCAAAGCCAGATCTTCTATTTTTATCGTTATAAAACAATTGGTTATGAGTTTTTTAGCGGTAGCCCTGGCGCACCGCTGCTGGTCAATGCGCTGCCAGTCTGGCAGCTTGGCAGTCACTGGCAGTCGTAGAGGGTTAGGCCAGGCCTTGTTCCTTCAGGCGCCGGTACAAGGTCCGGTCGCTGATCCCCAGGTGCTTGGCCAGTTCGCTGCGGGTGCCTTTGAATGTGGCCAGGGCCTGCGCCAGCGTGCTGCCGTCGAACGGCGTCGAAGCCGCAGGCGCAGCCTGAGGTGGCGGCGCCACGGAGGCTTGGGGTAAATGGATGGCGCGGATGACCCCATCGTCAGCGAACAAGCTTGCTCTTTCCAGGACGTTGCGTAACTCACGCACATTGCCTGGCCATGAGTACTGCTGCAGGGCTGCCAGGGCTTCGGCATCGATGGTCAGTCGACGTTTGCCGGCACCACGCCGTTGCAGGAATGAATTCACCAGCAAGGCGATGTCTTCTACCCGGTTGCGCAAGGGCGGCAAATGAATGGGGAAGGCGCTGATGCGGTAGTACAGGTCCTGCCTGAACTCGCCTTTTTCCATCATTTTTTCCAGCGGCTTGTGGGTGGCGGCAATCAACCTGAAATTGGCGTGGAAGGTCTCGACACTGCCGACCCGGCGATAGGTGCCCGATTCGATCAGGCGCAACAGTTTGACCTGCATGGCCAACGGCACATCGCCGATCTCATCCAGGAACAATGTGCCGCCCTGGGCGGTTTCGACCAAGCCGGGCTTGCGGGTGATGGCGCCGGTGAAGGCGCCTTTTTCATGGCCGAACAGCTCGCTCTCAAAGAGTGTTTCGGTCAAGCCCGAGCAATCCACCACGACAAACGGCCCGCTGGCCCGTTCGCTGGTTTCATGGACGGCGCGCGCGAACAGCTCCTTGCCGGTACCCGACTCGCCCAGGAGCAGCACCGGCAGCATGGACGGCGCCACCCGCTGCAGTTCCGACAGGGCAAGGTTGAAGGCCGGTGAACAACCGACCAGCCCTTCGTTGCTCGGCCGCGCCGAGGCGCTGCGCACCAGCGTCAGGCGCTCAACATAAGCGGTGATCACCCCATGTTCGTCGAGGATCGGCCGTAATTCGACGTCGACATGCTCAGGCCCCCGAGGCGTGTGGTGGATGTGCAAGACACGATCCGGCCCGCGCTTTTCCTGGGCCTTCTTCATCGGGCAATTCTCACCCGCCTGGTCACAAGGGACGTCGTAATGGTGTGAGATCTGATAACACTTATGGCCGATAAAGGGTTTGTCAGCGCTGCCGAACTGGCGCTGATAGGCCGTGTTGGCTGCCAGGATGTTGTAGTCCGGATCGAGCACGATCATCGGATTGGGTTCGTGTTCCAGAAACGAAACAAGCGACTGCACTTGATCCGGGTGTGGAACGGCGTTGGCTGGGGTAGGCAGAAAAGTCTTCATCATGGCTCCTGGAATCCATTTTTCCATCCTGTTGTGGCACTGCCACCTCTGTCAAGGCACTGCCAATGGCAGAAGAATCCCCCAGATACAGGCCTGAATACCCCTATACAGAAACACAAAGCCCAATAAAATCAATTGGATATTAGGCTATTTCGGCAAAACCATGGCCTGGCAAACTTATTGCTATGTCAGTCCTTAGTCTAAGCGGCTCGAAAAAAAAGCCCCCCCCTAAGGAGACAGTTCATGCGCGTCAAACTTCACGTCGAAGGCTTCTTCGACTCTGCCACCAACACCGTCAGCTATCTGGTACTGGACGAGACCACCCTCCACTGCGCGATCATCGACAGCGTATTGGATTACGACCCTAAATCCGGCCACACCGCCACCACGTCCGCCGACCGCCTGATCGCGCGGGTGAGCGAGCTGAATGCGCAGGTCGAGTGGATTCTCGAGACCCACGTCCACGCCGACCACCTGACCGCCGCGCCCTACCTGAAAGAAAAGCTCGGCGGGAAGATCGGCATCGGCAGCCAGATTTCGACGGTACAAAAGGTCTTCGGCACGCTGTTCAATGCCGGTAGCGATATGCCCCGCGACGGCAGTCAGTTCGATCACCTGTTCGTCAACGACGAGTCGTTCAGCATTGGCACGCTGCACTGCACCGCACTGCATACACCCGGCCATACGCCGGCCTGCATGACTTATGTCGTCAGCGATGGCAGCGAAACGGCGGCCTTCGTCGGCGACACGCTGTTCATGCCCGACTACGGCACCGCCCGCTGTGACTTCCCCGGCGGCAATGCGCGCACGCTGTTCCAGTCAATCAACAAAGTGTTGAGCCTGCCGGCGGATACATTGCTGTATATGTGCCACGACTACCAGCCGGGCGGCCGCGAGGTGCAATTCGTCAGCACCGTTGCCGAACAGCGCGAGCAGAACGTGCATGTGCGTAATGGCATCAGTGAGGAGGAGTTCGTGGCGATGCGTACCAAGCGGGATGCCTCGATGGACATGCCGACCCTGATCCTGCCCTCGGTCCAGGTCAACATGCGAGCCGGGCATTTGCCCGAGCCTGAATCGAACGGGATTCGCTACCTGAAAATCCCACTCAACGTCGCCTGACATTCCCCCCACCCTAAAAAAAATCATAAGAAAAATACCCATAACGGAGACACTTATGGATATCCGCCGCCTTGCGCCTGCTTTATCAGTATCAGAACAGATTTTCCCCAGCCAATTGGCCGAACTGAAAGCCGCCGGCTTTCGTGCCGTCATCTGCAACCGCCCCGATGGCGAAGGCAGTGACCAACCGTTGTTTGCCGAAATCAAACGCGCCGCCGACGCGGTCGGCATCGAAGCGCACTACCTTCCCGCCGAGTCGGGCAAAGTCACCGACGAGCAGGGGATTGCCTTCGGCGAGTTGCTGGAAACGCTGCCCAAACCGGTGTTGGCTTATTGCCGGTCCGGGATGCGCTCGACAACGATGTGGGCGCTGTCGCAAGCAGGTCAGCACGACCTGCCGCACATCGTCGAAAGCGCCAAAAAAGCCGGCTTCGATATGAAAGGCGTGATCCGGCGGATCGCGAACCAGGGCCGCACGCCGGTCGAAGTGGCCGAAGCACAACATACCGTGGTCATCATCGGTGCCGGCGCGGCGGGTATCGCCACCGCCTCCAGCCTGCTGGCCCGCGCGCCGGGGCTCGACATTGCGATCGTCGACCCGGCCGATGTGCATTACTACCAACCCGGCTGGACGCTGGTCGGTGGCGGTGTGTTCGATGCGCGCCAAACGGCGCACACCATGGGCACCACCCTGCCCCGCGGCGTGCATTGGATCAAGGCGGCGGTGGCGGCTTTCGAACCCGAGCGAAATGCGGTGATTCTGGATGGCTGCCGGGTCGTCAAATACGAGCAACTGATTGTGTGCCCCGGCCTGAAGCTCGATTGGCATGCCATCGAGGGGTTGTCGGAGACCCTCGGCCGCAACGGCGTGACCTCCAATTACCTGTATCACCTGGCACCTTATACCTGGGAAAAGGTCCAGCAACTGCGGGGTGGCCGGGCGATTTTCACGCAGCCGCCGATGCCGATCAAATGCGCCGGGGCGCCGCAAAAAGCCATGTACTTATCGGCCGACCACTGGAAACGCAGCGGTGTGCTAGATGCCGTCGAGATCGAGTTCTACAGCGCCGGCGCGGTGCTGTTCGGGGTTCCCGACTATGTGCCCGCGCTGATGGAATACGTCACCGCTTACGGCATCGACCTGAATTTCGGCAACACCCTCACCCGCGTCGATGGCCCGGCGCGGACGGCCACGTTCAGCGGCGTGAACCCGGATGGCAGCCCTCGTGTGCTGACCCGTGAGTTTGATTTGCTGCATGTGGTGCCACCGCAGGTCGCGCCGGACTTCATTCGGGTCAGCCCGTTGGCTGACGCGGCCGGCTGGATCGATGTCGACCCCGCCACGCTGCGTCACAAAACCTTTGCCAATATCCATGCGCTGGGCGACGCGGCCAACACGAGCAACGCCAAGACCGCGGCCGCTGCGCGCAAGCAGGCGCCGGTGGTGGCGCATAACGTGCTGGCGGCCATGGGCAAGGCCAACGGTTGCGCGCAGTACGACGGTTACGGCTCCTGCCCGCTGACGGTGGAGCGCGGCAAGATCGTCCTGGCGGAGTTCACCTATGGCGGCAAGGTCGCCCCCAGCTTCCCGTCATGGCTGATCGACGGCACCCGCCCTTCCCGGCTGGCGTGGCTGCTCAAAGAGCGGATTCTTCCGCCGCTGTATTGGAAGGGTATGCTCAAGGGCCGCGAATGGCTGGCGAAACCCGAGTTGACCGACCAATGAAATCAGCGCTGAACGCAAGGAGACTGAGATGATCATCGTCTTACTGCTCGGGCTGACAGTCGGCGTGATTCTGGCCCTGACCGGCGCCGGCGGCGGCATACTCGCGGTGCCGTTGCTGGTGTTTGGGGCGGGCTTGAGCATGGCCGAGGCCGGGCCCATCGGGTTGTTGGCGGTGGGCCTGGCCGCGACGCTGGGCGCGGTGATGGGCCTGAAAAACGGCACCGTCCGCTACAAGGCGGCGCTGTTGATCGCCACCGCCGGGATCATCTGCTCGCCGCTGGGCCTGTGGTTGGCGCAGCGCACGCCGAATCGTCCGTTGACGATCCTGTTTGCCTGCGTGCTGATGTACGTGGCGTTCCGGGTATTCAAACGGTCGTTGCCGCCGTCCCCGGCGTCGAAGGCCGCCGTCGCGACCAAACCGCCGCCCTGCGTATTGGACGCCCAACGCGGCAAGCTGAACTGGACGGCGCCGTGCGCCTGGGCGCTCACGGTGTCGGGCGTGATCGCGGGCGGGCTTTCGGGCTTGCTCGGCGTGGGTGGCGGCTTTGTGATGGTGCCGGCGCTGCAGCGCTACACCAATTTGACCGCGCAGTCGGTGCTGGCGACGTCGCTGGCGGTGATTGCGCTGGTGTCGATGGCCGGCGTGGCCGCCAGCTCGGCGGCCGGGCATTTGCAGTGGGCCGTGGCCCTGCCGTTCTCCGTGGGCGCCTTGTTTGGAATGGCCGGCGGGCGCCTGATCGCGGCGCGGCTGGCAGGCCCGCACTTGCAACGCGGATTTGCCGCCGTGTCGATGCTGGTGGCGGTGGCCCTGCTGGTCAAAGCGCTTGGATCATGAGCGCGGATTCCCGACTTTCCAGGCGTGCGTGAAACACGCCTGTCAGGGTTCAACGTCACGCTTCGGTCGTGCCTGGCAGGCGTGGGCATTGGCGCGCCATCGTGGCAGCCGTTGATCACCCGGGCCGCCAAGATACAAGTACCCGCGCGATACGTTATTAGATAAAGGCTAAATAAATATCCAACTTATCGGCTGAATCGAATCACTGGCTTAATCCGAGAAAATACTATAAGTGCGCGCGCAACATTATAAATCGCATGAATATGCACCCCAAAGGAATTGAACTTTACCGCCTCACCCCGTTAGCCATTAGTCGAATACTGCCTTTCGCGGACAGCGTTTTATAGTGTGTAATAGAAAAATCACCCACTATTAAAATCGACTCCCGGTACTTTGAATGTCGCCCATCCCCTCTTCACCGAATACCCTTCCGATAAATGAGGAACTGTTGCAATTACTCCAAGCGACGGCTAACGCCCAAACCGCCTGGATGACAACCGTCAATCATTTGGAAGCGGCCTGTGATGAGGTATGGCTGGCTCGCATGTGGGAAGTGGAACACCTTGAAAATCAATACAGGGCCTGCCAGGACCAGCTGTTTTCCTATCTGAAAAAAGCGATCAAGATCTAGACTTATCAGTACGGCCCTGCACTCTTTTCGGTCGTTCGCGCGCCGAAAACAGCGCCCGCCAGAACTCGGGCCGGCTGAATATTCGACTAAAGTACAAAGCCGCACTACGCGTGTCGAAAAAGCCACCTTAGTTGAATAACCGACAACTCCGCCAACGCCCGACAGACGTGGAGCTGTATCCTTTCAGTCGCACCGCCAATCAATCTCCCTCGCATCCTGATATTTTTCATACATGGCCCGATTTGCCATCTGGATCAGCCTGACCGTCACACTAGTGCTAAAGCATTAAGAGGGATGGTCGACATTCAGGTGATAAAGGATCAATCAACCTGAGTTACTCACTGGAGTCCATATGTTCGGCTGGATCAGCAATATCCGAGTCAGTGCTAAATTAAGTTGGGGATTCGGCCTGGTACTGGGGCTTGCGTTGTTGCTGGCCGCGACCGGCTGGTACGCCGTGGTGGCATTGACCGACCGCGGGCTCAAGGTTGAGGAAATTGCGCAGGTCAGCGATTACACCAAAGACTTGCGGATCATTCGCTTGCGCATCGGTACGAACACCCAACCGGATGCCTATCAACCGCTGCAGCAAACCCTGGATCGCCTCGCAACCCACTTGGACAGCATCAGGGAAAAATTCATCGACCCGCAGGATCAAGACCTGATTCAACAGCAGGAAAATGCAGTCAAAGGGTACGGGCAACTGCTGCATGACCTGGCCACGCCCAATATTGACCAGGCGGCCTTGTTTAAACGGATGGGTCAGTTGGGCGACGTGTTGCTCGACACCACGCAAAAGCTGATTGAGTCGCAAAACACCAAACGCGATTCGGATGCCGCGTCCGCCAAGGCCTCGCTGGGCCTCGTTGCGGCCCTGGCGCTGCTGCTGGGCGCGCTCGCCGCATGGGTGATCACACGGCAAATCGTCAATCCACTGCAGCACACGCTCCAGGCGGTGAACCGCATTGCCCGGGGTGATTTGACCGAGCATGTGGCGGTGACCCGGCGCGATGAGCTGGGCCAACTGCAGTCGGGCCTTCAGCAGATGATGCTCAACCTTCATGAGCTGATCGATGGCATTCGATCCGGCGTTATTCAGGTTGCCAGCGCGGCCGAACAACTGTCGGCGGTGACCGAGCAAACGAATTCGGGGATCAGCACCCAGAAAGCCGAAACAGATCATGTCGCCACCGCAATGAACGAGATGACCGCCACCGTCCACAACGTCGCGCGCAACGCCGAGGAAGCTTCCGTCGCTGCGTCGGCCGCCGATCAGCAAGCCAGCGAGGGCGAGCAGATCGTGGGTGAAGCCATCGAGCAGATCCAGCGCCTGGCGACAGAACTCAACCAGTCGGCAGACGCTGTGCGCCACCTCCAGGAACAGAGCGATAAAATCGGCGGTGTCCTGGACGTGATCAAAGCCGTCGCCCAGCAAACCAACCTGCTGGCGCTGAACGCCGCGATTGAAGCCGCCCGCGCCGGAGAGGCCGGCCGTGGTTTTGCGGTGGTGGCCGACGAAGTGCGCAACCTCGCCCTGCGCACCCAGCGCTCCACCGAAGAAATCGAGAGCCTGGTCGCCGGTGTGCAAAGCGGCACCCAAGCCGTGGCCTCGGGCATGGAAAGCAGCCTGCTGCTGAGCGAAAGCAGCGTGGAATGCACCCACCGTGCCGTCAGCGCGCTGGAGAACATCACCAGCAAGGTCTCGATCATTCAGGCCATGAATCAGCAGATTGCAACGGCGGCGGAACAGCAAAGCGCCGTCACCGAGGAGATCAATCGCAGCGTGATCAACGTTCGCGACATCTCCGACCAGACGGCCAACACCTGCGAGGAAACCGCCGCGTCGAGTAACGAACTGGCGCGGCTGGGACATGAGCTGGAACGGCTGGTGGAGCGTTTCAAGGTCTAGGTGCGGCGGATCGCCAATATCGGTGCTTACAGATTCGTCCGGCGCGGTGGCACAGACACCACCGGTCGATCGGTAAACACCCTGTTGGCGCTGCGGCCCAGCCCATAAATCGCCAGGGCCGCCAGACCGGAAGGCACCACAAGCGCGGCAAACACTTGCGCGAAGGTCCAGCCCCAACTCAGCATCTGCGCGCCGGCAAAGGCGCTGAGGATCGCGCCAACACGACCGATACCGCTCATCCAACTGGCGCCGGTTGCTCGCGCCTGCGTGGGGTAGAACGTGGCGGCCAGCGCATTCATGCCGACGCTCGCGCCATTGAGGCAAAACCCCACCATCCAGGCAATCGAGCACAGCAGCACAAAGTGCCCCGTGGCCTGGCCGATCGCATAGATCACCGCACCGCTCAACATGAACACCGCCATCAGCACCCGGTATTTGTTCCAGCGATCCATTACCCAACCGACGCACAGCGCGCCTGCGGGTCCGCCGATCTGGAACATCGCGGTCACGATGGCCGCGTCCGCGACGCTATAACCGCCGCCTTCTTTCACCAGGGTCGGTAACCAGCCGCTGAACAGGTAGACCAGAAACAACGCAAGGACATAACCGCTCCACAACATCAACGTGCCGAAGCGATAGGACGGGGACAATACGATCTGCATCGCCGAAGCGCGCATCAGCGGATGAGCCGGCAGGCAGAAGGTCGATTTCGCGTCGCTGACGCCCGGTGCGAGTTTTTCCACAATGGCGCGGATAGACGCGTTCGGCGCCTGCCTGGCGACCAGGAAGGCCACCGATTCAGGCAGTTTGAAATACAGTAGCGGCGCCACCAGCAGGGGCAAGACACCGCCCAGGATCAGCATGCTTTTCCAGCCGAAGGCCGGAATCATCCAGGCTGACAGAAAGCCGCCTGCCGCGGCGCCCAAGGAAAACCCGCAAAACGCCACCGTGATCAGGAACGAACGACTGCGCTGCGGCGCGTACTCCGACACCAGGGTGCTGGCATTCGGCATGGCCGCGCCGAGCCCCAAGCCCGTCATGAAGCGCAGTACGACCATGGTATTGATGTCCGGGGAAAACGTCGTCGCCAGCGTCCACAGACCAAACATGAACACACTGCTCACCAGCACGATCTTGCGTCCGTAACGGTCGGCCAGCGGCCCCGCGACCAGCGCACCGACAGCCAGGCCAATCAGCGCCGCACTCAACACCGGGCCCAACTGCTGGTGGCTCAAGCCCCAGTCCATTTTCAATTGCGGTGCGATAAAGCCCATGATTGCCACATCGAAGCCATCCAGGCCGATGATCAGGAAACCGAGAAATACGACCCACTTCTGAAAGCCGCCAATGGCGCGACTGTTGATCAGCGCCTGGATGTCGATGGGTTGAGTTGTCAGCATGAAAGTCACCTCTGTGTTGTGGGGGCGCCCAACCACTGCGCCCGCTTTTTTATTGGGGTGAAACGAGGATCGCGACCGGCGGCTCAAGCGCTGCCGAGACTGTTGAACCGTACCGGACGGATAATCCGGGTTTCCTGAGCCAGGATCAGATGCGCCGATGCTTGCAGGTAGGCCGGGAAGCGGGGGTCGCCATCCCGCGCCTGGCTGCGGCGCTCGAAGTCATCGAGACTGTCGTAGCCCCAGAGGTGAACGACTTGGTTCAATGGGCCGATGCTGCTGGTATAAAAACCCAGCGGCGCGCCCAGATGCTCCAGCAAAGTCGGCATTGCCAGACGATCGAATACCTCGATGAACTCGCTCATGCCGCGTGGACGGATGGTGTAGATGCGGTGATCGATGACCGGTTTGTGAATCATCAGGCCACCTCCTGCTGGGGGGTGCCCGAAGCTTTTTCTGCAGCCACGCGAGCCAGGTGCAGGCCGGTGAGATAAGCGAAGGTCATGATCGGCCCGAGCGTGATCCCGGCAGCGGGATAGTTGCCGCCCATGATGCTCGCCCGGTCGTTGCCCACCGCGTAAAGCCCATCGATCGCCTGGCCTTGTTGGTTGAGCACTTCGCCGCGCACGCTGGTGTTGATGCCATCGAAGGTGCCGAGGTCGCCCATGATCACTTTGAGGGCGTAGTAAGGGCCTTCGCCAATCGGCGCCACGCACGGATTCGGCAGGTTCTGCGGGTCGGCGAGGTAGCGGTTGAAGGTGGTGCTGCCACGGCCGAACTGCTGATCCACGCCCTGCCCCGCCGTGCGATTGTAGTCACGCACGGTCTGTTCCAAGCCGGCCGCGTCGAGCCCGGCGTTGCGCGCCAATTCAGCCAGGGTGCTGCCGCTGTGCAAGTAACCGTTGCGCAGCAATGGCGCGAGGGGCATCGGTGCCGGCTTGGCATAACCCAGCCCGTACTTGGCCATGGTCCGGCGGTCGCAGATCAACCACATGGCGGTTTCAGCCTGGTGGGCGCAGGCGTCAATCATTGCCGCGCCCACGTCGTGATACGAGTTGGACTCGTTGGTGAACCGTTGGCCATTGCGGGTCACGCCGATCACTCCGGGCTTGTAGCGATCGAGCAGATGCGGGAAGGCGGTGAACCTGCCGTTACCCATCGGCACTTTCGAGACGGGCATCCAGGCAGCAGGCGCCTTGAGCCGTATATCGACGGTGCCACCCAAGGCCTCGGCCATGCGTGCGCCATCTCCGGTGTTGGTCTGCGGCACCGGGGAGAAATGCTCGCCACCGCGGCGCACATGGGGATAGGCCTGCTTCAACCGTTGCAGATCATGGGAAAACCCACCGCTGGCCAGCACCACACCGTAGCGGGCTTCAAACCGCACTTCACCGCCCGCGGTCTGAGCGACCACGCCATTGACCCGGTCTGCGCTTTTCAACAATTGCTGCGCGCTGGTTTGCGTCAGAATCGGAATCCCCAGGTCCAGTGCCGATTTCGCCAGCCGCGCGGCCAAGGCATTGCCGCTGGTCACCTGAATGCCGCGCCGGTAAAGCAGCAACTCCTTGGCATGCGTCATCAAGCGCTTTGCGACATAGAGGAATGAGGTCAGGGATTTGGTGGCATTGAAGAAATGCTTGAGGTCGGCATTCGACGAATTGAACATCATCCCAATGAACGTGATGGTTTTGAGCGGCGGCCGCAGGCGTGCCATGTCGGCCCCAAGCTTGCGGATGTCGAAAGGCGCGGCGAGGATCGAACGGCCAATATCGACGCCACCGGCCACGTCCGGGTGATAGTCCGGATAGAGGGTGGGGACGAACTGGACCTCGGTCTCTCGCTGGAAAAAATCGATCATCCGCGGCGCGTTATCGAGAAATGCATCGACGGCCTCGGCATCGTAGAAATCGCCCGTTTCGTGCTTCATATAGGTCAGCGCGGCCTCGCGGCTGTCCGGGATGCCGTTGGCCTGGGACAAGGCATTGCCGGGAATCCACAGCACCCCACCCGAGAAGGCGGTGGTGCCGCCGAAGAACGCATCCTTTTCAATCACAATGACTTCCAGCCCCTGCTTGCGCGCCGTAATGGCGGTCGCCAGGCCACCGGCACCGGCGCCGATCACCAGTACGTCGCACCGGCGGATCGCCGCGGTTGTTGTCGTCGTCATAGTCAGTCTCACTCGGTAAAAGCCAGCCGAACGGCAGCCGTCGTCGCCATCGACAGCACGACAGGCGAGGGTTCGCTGGGGGATTCGGAGTCGACCGTCATCGGCCGAACGGAGGTCAGGCCTGGCGGCTGATCGTGGGTGATTCGTAGCCGGGGCGAGGGATCAACGCCATCAACATACTTTCCAGGCCTCCATCGACGGTCAACTCGGCAGCGTTGACATAACCTGCCCGCGGGCTCGCAAGGAACAGGACGGCATCGGCTATGTCCTGCGGCTCGCCGATCCGCTGGTTGGCGGTCATCGCCTTGCGCTCTTGCTCGACCTTGGGATCGGCGTAGAACGCTGCCGACAGCGGCGTGCGGATCAGGCCCGGGCAGATGGCATTGCTGCGGATGCCCCGCGGCCCCCACTCCGCCGCTATCTGCCGAGAAAGCATGGCGACCCCGGCCTTGGCTGTACTGTAGGCACCGCTGAAGGTTTGCGGGTAATGCGCGGCGATCGACGCGATATGCACGATGCTGCCGCTTTGTCGGGCCAGCATCAGGCGCCCGAACGCCTGGGCACACAGCAGATAGCCCGTCAGGTTGACCGACAGCACCTGGTTCCATTCGTCCAGGGTCAGCGTTTCAAGCGCCCCGGCCTGCAGCACGCTGGCGTTGTTGATCAGCACATCGCAACGCCCATGGAGCGCCTGCACTTGCTCCGCGGCCTGTTGCACGCTAAAGGGATCGGCAATATCGCAGTGCAACACCGAGACATCCGCTTCACTGTTTTTCGCCAGCTCGACGGCCAGTTCACGGCATTTCCGTTCGTCGCGATCGAGCAGCACCACATGGGCATTCTGGCTAACCAGCGCGGCGGCGATCGCAGCGCCGATACCGCCAGCCGCGCCAGTGAGGACACAGACTTTGGCCTCGAGGTTCAGCCAGTTTTTCGGCAGGTCGTTATTATTCATTGTTATCTCCAACACGCATTTCAAGACAGTTCGCCCACTGCATGGCAAGCAGCAGGCGAGGCTCAGCATAGAAGCGTGGGACGACTCACAAGAATGGACAAAACCTTCAACCGTAGAGACTTTTACGACAAATCAGCGGCAAATTGCCCTACGCGCGGATTCTTCGCTAAGGTAGAAAACACGTGCCTGTAGACCATAAGAATAATGAACAAGATTCCCAGCTATGCCCTGTACGGCGAGGCGGCGGCGCCGATATGGCACGACTCCCTGCATGTCGAGTCAATCTCCCTGCGCTCCGGCGCCTATAACTGGGAGATCGCCGCTCATCGCCACGATGGGTTGTTGCAGATGCTGTACCTGCAAAGCGGCGAAGGCGAGGTGCTGCTGGACAACCAGCGGGTCGAGGTCAAGGCCCCGTGCCTGCTGTTCATCCCTGAGCAGATCGTGCATGGCTTCGCCTGGCACGGCCGGGTCGAAGGGCATGTGATCACCGCCGTCCAACACCCGCTGGAAAGCATCGTCCAAGTGCTCTCCCCTGGCCTGTTACCGCAGATCCAGAAACCCTGCGTAGTCGCCCTGCCGCACTGGGCGCCGGCCGATGATCCGCTGGAGCCTCTGTATCGGGCGTTGTACGGCGAATACCACGGACGCGGTCGGGAACACATCGCGTGCAGCATGTCGTTATTGTTGGCGCTGGTGATCCAGATGCTGCGCCTGAGCGAGTACAGCCACGACCTGCATGCACACCGTCATGATCGACGCAGCCAGCAGGTCGTTGCCTTTCGCGAGCTGGTGAACAGGCACTTTCGCGAGCATCTTTCGCTGCATGACTATGCCGGTTTCCTGGGGGTCACCGTCGTCACATTGGGCCGGCTGTGCCACGAACAACTCGGCATGACCCCCATGACCCTGATCAACGCCCGGCTGATCCTCGAAGCCAAACGCGAGCTGGCCCATTCGGCCCAAAGCGTGAAGCAGATTGCCCATGGCATGGGCTTTTCCGATGTCGGTTACTTCAGCCGCTTTTTTCGCAAGCACGCCCAGTGCAGCCCGAGTGAATTCCGCCTTCAAACCCAAGCCACACGTCACGCAACGTGACGCTCTCAGTCAACTCTGACCGTTGTGTTCAAGCAACCCGAAAGCTCGAGAATTAAAGTTGAAGCGCCAGGGGAAGCTACCCCAGCTCACAACTCCAATAATAGAGCGACGTCAATGAGACTGACACAATCCTTGCCAGCGTGCCTGACACTCAGCTTCGTATCACTTGCCGTCTTTGCGGCAGAGGGCCCTCCTCCCCCCTCCGTGAGCCAACCCAGCGGTATCAACCTGGGCGGTACCAGCTTTTATGATGGGTTCGCAGGCCCCCCCGGGCTAACGCATCAGACCTATCTGAAGTTCAGTACATCCAGCAGCGTTCGTGATAATGGCGGCAAGGACAACCGCAACTTCGATAACCCGAAGATCAACGTCATTACCCTGATCAACCAATTCAGCTATTACTCGCCCGACACCATCGGCGGCGGCGCGCATTTGGGCTGGAGCCTTTTGGTGCCCGTGGTCTCCCTGGACGGCGACTTTGGCGACAACGGCGTAAAGCTCAAGGACAACGGCGTCGGCCTGGGCGACGTCACTGTCGGCCCGCAGATCCAGTTCGATCCGATCGTCAACGCCGAAGGCCGGCCGGTGTTTGTGCAGCGCGTGGCCTTCGATACGATCCTGCCCACCGGCAAGTACGACAAACACAAGGACTTGAATCCCGGCTCCAATTACTTCTCCTTCAACCCCTACTGGGCCGCGACCCTGATGCCGGCGCCGCGCTGGGAAGTGAGTTGGCGCTTGAATTACTTGTACAACTTCAAGAACAACGACCCGGCAAGCAGTTCGGCGCAGTTCTTTGAAGGGCGGCCGGTGCACGACACCCAATCGGGTCAATCGGCGTGGGCCAACTTTACGGCTTCGTATGAGGTGTTCCCGAAGGTTTCAGTCGGGATCAACGGCTATTACTTCAGGCAGATTTCCGATGACCAGGTCAACGGCGACCGCCTGAGCAATTCTCGGGAAAAAGTACTGGGCATTGGCCCCGGCCTCTTCTGGAAAATGACCGAAGACCAGGCCTTTTGGCTCAATACCTATAAAGAGACCGGCGTGGAAAACCGCAGCAAGACGGATTACGCCGTGCAGGTCCGCTACGTTCACAAGTTCTGACTGAGGTGATATGCGATGAATGCGCTCGACTCCATCGACAGCAAGAAATCACTGGGCGCTATTTGCCTGATGATGGTCATTTCCCTGGGAACGCTGCAGATCCAGCCGATCCTGGGCGGCGCGTTGATTGATCAACTGGGGCTGCCGCTCAATGCCATCGGCGCGATCTTCGCCGCCGAGTTGATCGCGATGGCCATCGCCTGCGGCGTCTGTGCTCTGTTCATGGCACGGGTCGACCGCCGCCGCTTTGCGCTGGTTGCCTTGCTGATCCTGGCCGCCGGCAACCTGGCGAGCACACAACTGCACAGCCAGGCCTGGCTGATGGTGTTCAGGATCATCTGCGGCGCCAGCGGTGGCGCGGTCATGGCGGTGGTGTATGCGACTGCGGCGCTGCGCAGGTCGAAAGACGCGACATTCGCCGTGATCAATATCGGCAACCTGCTCTGGGGCATGCTGCTGGTGACGTCCATGCCCATGCTCTTGCAGGCGTTTGGCGTGCAGGGCGCGTTTTCCTTGCTGGCCATCACCAGCCTGTTCGCGGCGCTGGGTTGCTGGAAAATCCCCAGGCACTACCCTGACGCCCATCGCATCGCCCAGGGTGCGGCTCAGCCGTTCGGGCTGACTGCCGTACTGCTGATCCTGTTGTTTGCACTGTTGTTTTTCGGGCACTCCGCGCTGTGGGTGTATCAGGAACGAATTGGCAAAAGTATTGGCCTGGAACCCCAGCAGATCGGCGCCATCCTCGGCGGCAGCATCCTTGCCGGCGCCCTGGGCGCCGGGCTCTCCGGGCTGTTGGGGCGCCGCCTGGGTTTGCTGTTTCCGCAACTGCTGAGCTTTGGCACCGCGTTGCTGGCGACCCTGGTGATGGTCTATGGCGACAGCACCGTCGCGTTCGCCGCCACGGCGTGCCTGATCCATATGGTGTGGTTTTTCAGCCTGCCCTACCTGCTGTCGATGGCGGCCGAACTGGACCCTTCCGGTCGATTGGCCGGCCTGGGCAACGCGGCGATTTTTGTCGGCCAAGGGCTGGGCCCGTTCGGTGCCGCGCTGGTGGTCGGCGAAGGGCATTTCCGGGCCGTGGGGTGGCTGGCAGCCTCGGCGTATGGAGTGGCCTTGATCATTTCGTGCCTGGTGGTGGCGCGCTTTCGTCGAGGCCTCAAACCGCGCGCGCCGGCCCTGTCGCCACAATCTGCCTGAATACCCTGCCCTGACGTGAACCCACTGGATCAATGAGATGACGCGATGAATATTCCATTTCCCAAAACCCCCGAGTTTTCCGGCGCGCTGTATACCCCCAGCCGCGTAGAAGCCGACGTATTCGACCTGGAGATCGAAGGCGCTGTGCCTGAGGCGATCCGCGGGACCTTTTATCAAGTCTCGCCGGACCCGCAATACCCGCCCATGCTGGGCACGGATATCTTCTTCAACGGCGACGCCATGGTCAGCGGCTTCTATTTTGCCGATGGCAAGGTCTCGTTGCGTCGGCGCTATGTGCTCACCGATCGCCTGGTCGCCCAGCGCCGTGAAGGGCGTTCGCTCAACGGCGTCTATCGCAATGCCTACACCAACGACGCGCTCGCGGCAAAAAACAACACCACGGCCAACACCTCGGTGATCCCGCATAACAACGTCCTGCTGGCACTCAAGGAAGATGCCATGCCGTGGGCACTGGACCCGCAGACGCTGGAGACCCTCGGCGAGTGGAATTTCGACGGGCAGATCGACTCAGCCACCTTCACCGCCCATCCCAAGCTCGACCCGGTGACCGGAAACCTGCTGGCCTTCAGCTACGAAGCCAAAGGCGACGGCACACCCGACATGGCGTATTTCGAAATTTCGCCGCAGGGCAAACTGCTGCACCAGATCTGGTTCCAGGCGCCCTACGCCGCCATGGTCCACGACTTCGCGGTCACCGAGCATTATGTGGTGTTCCCGCTGATCCCCCTGACGGTGGACGTCGAGCGCATGAAACAAGGCGGCCAGCATTTCCAGTGGCAGCCCGAACTGCCCCAGCTGTTTGCCGTGGTGCCGCGCCACGGGGACGCGCGCGAGGTGCGTTGGTTCAAAGGGCCCAAGGACGGCTTCCAGGGCCATACCCTGAACGCGTTCGACGAAGACGGTAAAGTCTATGTGGACATGCCGGTCACCGGCGGCAACGTCTTTTACTTCTTTCCCCAGGCGGACGGTTTCGTACCGCCGCCGGAAACCCTGGCGGCCAGCCTGATGCGCTGGGTCTTTGACCTGAGCAGCGCACAGGACGAACTGCAACCGCAGGCGCTGACGGACTATCCCTGTGAATTTCCCCGCTGCGATGACCGTTACATAGGCCGCAAATATGAACACGGATTCCTGCTCGCCTTTGATCCGCAGCGGCCGTATAACTCGGCGAATGGCCCGATGCCGTTTCAGTTCTTCAACCTGCTGGCTCACATCAACCTGACAACCGGTGTCACCGACGCATGGTTTCCCGGTGACAGCGGGTGCTTTCAGGAACCCATTTTCATTCCACGCTCCGCCGCGGCAGCGGAAGGCGATGGCTACGTGGTCTGCCTGCTCAACCTGATTGTCGAAGGGCGCAGTGAACTGGTGGTGCTGGACTCCACTGACATGGCGGCCGGCCCCATCGCCCGCATCAAAGTCCCATTCCGTATGCGGATGTCGCTGCACGGCTGCTGGGCACCGCGCTAAATCGGCATAGCGTTCCCCTCCCCTCCAATAGCCACGCCCGTAGCCATCCACATACTGGAATGGCACGGGCTGCTTGGCGTTTCAGGCAGCAATCCGATCACCGAACAGAAAAATAACATTTATTCCGAAATGCAGGATTTATACAAAAATCCCACTTTACAGGATTAGTTCGCAAGACTAGATTGAGCCCATTGCAGCCCATCTCACGCTCCCCTTTCCGAGAGGACACTTCATGAAATTCGCGAGCTTTATCGTTCAAGGCCGTACCACCTACGGGGTGGTCGAGGGCGCTCAGGTGATTGACCTGGAATCGGTCAAATCCACCTTTGGCACCGACCTCAAGCAAGCCATCGCCATCAATCGCCTGGGTGAACTGACGCCGACCATCCTGGCCGCGCTGCCACGCGTAGCGTTGGCGGACGTGACGTTCCTGCCGGTGATCGCAAACCCGGGCAAAGTGCTGTGCATTGGCATCAACTACGCCACCCATGTGCGTGAAACCGGTCGGGAGATGCCGACCTACCCAATGATTTTCACGCGTTTCGCCGACAGCCAGGTTGCACACCTGCAACCGATCATTCGCCCAAAGGTTTCGCATAAGCTGGATTTCGAAGGCGAACTTGCAGTGGTCATCGGCAAAACCGCGCGCCACGTCAAGGCTTCGCAGGCGCTGGAGTATGTGGCCGGTTATGCCTGCTACAACGATGGCAGCGTCCGCGACTGGCAGAAGCACACCATCCAGTTCGTGCCGGGCAAGAATTTCCCGGACACCGGCGGCTTCGGTCCCTGGCTGGTGACTTGCGATGAGATCGGCGACCCGCAGGACCTGGAATTGACCACGCGCCTGAACGGCCAAGTGATGCAACACACCCGCACCAGCGACATGATTTTCGACGTGCGCCACCTGATCGAATACTGCTCCACCTTCACCGAACTGGCGCCCGGCGATGTGATTGTCAGCGGCACCACCGGTGGCGTCGGCGCATTCCGTGAACCGCCGGTATGGATGAAGCCCGGCGATACCGTCGAGGTCGAGATATCGGGCATCGGCATCCTGCGCAACAGCATCGCCGATGAACAATAAGCCATGAAGCCATTACCTGAATCAGAACACCTGCCGGAGCAGGACGCCGACAGCAAAGGCTCAAGCCTGGAGCGCATGCTGCGGGTGCTGGATCTGTTTACCGAGGCCAGCCCGATCTGGGCGGTCGACGAGATGGGCGCTGCGCTGGGTTACACGCGGTCGACCATCTACCGCTACGTGCGCGAACTGGCCGAGGCGAACCTGTTGTTTCAGGTCGAAGCCGGCCGCTACGCGTTGGGCGCACGGATTATCACCTGGGACCGCCAACTGCGCCTGAGCGACCCGCTGGTACGCGCAGCGCAAGCCCTGGAACAAGACCTGCCGCGTTGGAGCGAGCAACAGGTGTGGCTGATCTGCCGGCTGTTCAAGAACCAGGTGGTGTGTATCCACCAGCATGGCGACTTGTTCAGCGAGGTCAGCTACTCCCGCGGCTCACCCAGGCCGCTGTTCCTCGGCGCGACCTCGAAGGCGATCCTCGCCAACATGACGTCGCGCCAACACAGTCAGCTGTTTCTGGAAAACCCCGATGAAGTGCGCGCCAGCCATCTGGGACAGACCTGGGAACAATTCCGCCGCTCACTGCAGCAACTGCGCCGCCAGGGCTATGTCGCCAGCGCGGCTGAAATTGACCCCGGCGTCTACGGCCTGGCGGCACCGATCTTCGACAACGACAGCAAGGTGGTCGGCAGCATCAGTTGCCTGCGTCCGATTCAGGAGCGCGACAACGCCCAGGAAGCGCAACAAGGGGCACAAATGCAGGCCCTCGCACAGGCGTTGTCGCAGCGCATGGCGACGCTCACCCACCGCCCCGCGTAGCCAGACTGAAAACTTTGGAAGGGAATAACAATGACAACCCTCAACAGCTTCAGCACCCAAGTCTTGATCATCGGGGCAGGCCCTACCGGACTGACCCTGGCCAACCTCCTCGGCCAGGCCAACGTGGACAGCCTGATCATCGACCGCAAACCCGGCACCGTGACCGAACCGCGTGCCGTCTCGATCGACGATGAATCCTTGCGCACCATGCAAGCCATCGGGCTGGATGACGCCGTGTTGCGCGATGTGGTGCCCGGTTATGGCGTGCATTACTTCACCCGCGCGGGCGGGCGTTGCTTCGGCAAGGTCGAGCCGACCGGCAGGTTATATGGGTTTCCCAAGCGTAACGCCTTCCGCCAGCCGCTGTTCGAAAGCACGCTGAAGACCGGCCTTGAGCGTTTTGCGAACCTGACCGCGCGCTTCAATCACGAGCTGCTCGAGTTCACCCAAGACCAGCATGGCGTGCACGCGTTGATCAAGGATGCCGATGGCCAGTTGCTCAACGTCAAGGCCAGCTACCTGATCGCCTGCGACGGCGGCCGCAGCCCGGTGCGCAAGCAACTGGGGATCGAGATGGTGGGGTCGAGCTTCTCCTCACGCTGGCTGGTGGTCGATACCGACCAGGATGACGACCCCTTCTGGCAGACCCGCGTGTACTGCGATGCCCGCCGCCCCGTGGTGGAAGTGCCCGGCCCACACCGCACGCGGCGCTTTGAATTCCTGCTCAAGCCGGACGAAACCGATGCGCAGGTGCTCAGCCCCGAATGCCTGCACACCCTGCTTCATCCGTTCAAAGGCGATGCCCCGGTGTCCATCGTGCGCAAGACGGTGTACACCTTTCATGCCCGCATCGCCGAACGTTGGCAGGTCGGCCGCGTATTTCTCGCCGGCGATGCCGCGCATTTGACCCCGCCCTACGCGGGGCAAGGGATGAACAGCGGCGTTCGCGATGCCCACAATCTGGGCTGGAAGCTGGTCGCCGTGCTCAAGGGCCAAATGGCGGCGAACGCCCTGCTGTCCTACGAAAGCGAGCGGCGCGACCATGCCTGGGCCTTGATCAAGCTGGCCCTGAACCTTGGTGTGGTCATGGCGCCAGCCACCGTGCTGCGGGCTCGCCTGATCAGCGCGGCATTCGCGGTCATCGGCCTGGTGCCGCCGCTGCGCGATTATTTCCTGCAAATGCGCTTCAAGCCCAAACCGCGCTTTACCAAAGGCCTGGTATTGCCCGAAGGCAAGGCCGGGAAACTGGCCTGCGGGCAAATGTTTCCTCAGCCATTGCTGACCGATGCCCAAGGCCGCGCTCACCTGCTGGACACGACCATCGGTGCCGGCTTCGCCCTGATCCAATATGGCGACCTGCCCCATCCACGTCTCGATGAACTGCGACACGGTCTGTGGGACCACCTGGAAGCCAAACGCATCCTGATCCTGCCCGCACACGTTCAGACGCTACCGTCGATCCCCGGCTGCACCGTGCTGCAAGACCGCGAGAATGCGCTCAAGGACCTGCTCGGCGACAGCCAGAAGTTTCTGCTGCTGCGTCCGGATCGCTATGTCGCCGCCATCTTCGAGATGGCCACGCAAGACCCGGTCGCCGACGCATTGCAATCGCTGTTCGGCATCACCCTGACGAACAACTGCGCGGATCAGCCGGGCATGGCGCCCGTCTACCCCTGAACCTTCAGCCCCAGAGGTGTTTATGCAAACCTTGCAGACTTCCACCCCCGCCCGCCTGTGTTACCTGCACCTGGCAAGCAAAGCTCCACAGCAGCAGGTCGACTTCTATCGGCGCCTGCTGGACATGGACGGCCTGGCGCAGGCTGACGGCAGCTGGCTGCTCCAGGGGCCCCAACGGGCCATGCTGATTTCACCCGCCGACCATAGCGGCCTGCTCGCGGCGGCGTATGACCTGGGCAGCCAAGCGCACTTGAGTGAACTGCGCGCGCGCCTGCTCGGCAACGGTTGTCAGGTCGAAGCGCTCGACTCGCCGCTGCTGGAAGCGGGCGCCTTTCAAATCCGTGACCCCCAGGGTCGGCAAACCCTATTTGGCGTGTCTCGCGGCGCGTCCACCATCGACCGCAAGGGCATGCCGGGGCGCCTGCAGCACGTGGTGTTCCAGACCACGGAGCTGGAAGCGATGATCGACTTCTACGTCAACACAGTGGGGTTCACCGTCTCGGACAATGTCGTCGACGAGCAAAGCGGCCAGCTCACCACCTGCTTCCTGCGTTCGGACGATGAACACCATTCGCTGGCGTTCTTCCGCGGGTCGAAAAACGAGTGGGATCACCACTGTTACGAAACCAACGAATGGAATGACATCCGCGACTGGGGCGACCGCTTCGCCAAGGAGCGGATCACCTTGTTCTTCGGCCCGGGACGACATGGCCCAGGCAACAACCTGTTCTTCATGGTGGTCGATGCCGATCGCAACCGCCTGGAATTCTCGGCCGAGCTGGAGATCACCGAAGCCTCCCGCCCGCCTGGCGTCTGGCCGCAGGAGGAATACACCCTCAACGCCTGGGGACGCGCCTGGATCCGAAGCTGAATACGCTCAACCTAAAGGGTCTGCCCTCACCACCCTCAATCGACGCGGCTACCTGCCTCTAAGGTAAGACTATGACAACTCCAATACTCGCGGCCTACGCCATCAACGGCGACCAATACATCAACGGCACCTGGCGTGCGGGTCGTTCTGCACGACGCCTGGACGACCGCAACCCCTTCAACGGCGAACCCTTGCTGGAAATGCCCCTGGCCTCGGTGGCCGACCTGGATGACGCCTACCAGGCCGCCCAGCGCGCGCAAACCGACTGGGCAGCGCTGCACCCGACCCAGCGCAGTGCGCAACTGGAAAAACTCGCCCAGGTCATCCAGAACCGCAGCGAAGAAATCATCGACTGGCTGATCCGCGAGTCCGGCAGTACCCGTATCAAAGCTGGCATGGAATGGCAGTTCACCCTCAACCTGGTTCGCGAATGCGCAACACTGCCGATGCAGGTTGAAGGCCGGATCCTGACCAGCTACAAGCCTGGCGAACAGAGTTTCGTGTTTCGCGAGCCGCTGGGGGTGGTCGGTGTGATCAGCCCGTGGAACTTCCCGCTGTACCTGAGCATGCGCTCGGTGGTGCCGGCCCTTGCGCTGGGCAATACCGTGGTGCTCAAGCCTGCCAGCGATACGGCGGTTACCGGCGGCCTGTTGATTGCCCATCTGTTCGAAGAGGCCGGGTTCCCGGCGGGCTCGCTGAACGTGGTGGTCGGCGCGGGTGCGGAGATCGGCGATGCGTTCGTCGAACACCCGATACCGAGCCTGATCTCCTTCACCGGCTCCACCGACGTGGGACGCAACGTCGGACGCATCGCCACTGGCGGCAAGCACATCAAGCGCGTGGCCCTGGAACTGGGCGGTAACGCACCGCTGGTGGTGCTGGAGGATGCGGACATCGAGATAGCGGCGCATGCCGCCGTGGTCGGGCGCTTCCTGCATCAGGGCCAGATCTGCATGAGCGTCAACCGGGTCATTGTTGATCGTGCGCTGTATGCCGACTTCGCGGCGCTGGTGGTCGAGCGCGTGCGCAATCTCAAGACCGGTGACCCGGCCAAGGCCGATACGGTAATCGGGCCGGTGGTCAACCAGAGTCAGCTTGATGGCCTGCTTGGGAAGATCGACGCCGCCGAGCGTGCCGGTCTCAAGCAACTGTGTGGCGGCCAGGCGCGCGGGCTGGTGCTACCGGCCCACGTCTTCGGTGAAGTGGGCCCCGAGCAGGCCTTGGCCCGCGATGAAACGTTCGGCCCGTTGCTGCCGCTGATGATTGCGCAGAATCAGGCCCATGCCCTGGAGTTGGCCAATGCAAGCGAGTACGGTCTGTCCAGCGCGGTGTTTACCCGTGACATGGCACGCGGCCTGAGCTTTGCCCGGGGCATCGTAGCGGGCATGACCCATATCAACGACATCACCGTCGATGACCAGCCCAATGCGCCGTTCGGCGGCGAAAAGAATTCCGGTCTTGGACGCTTCAACGGCCACTATGCCTTGGATGAGTTTACCCGAGCCCATTGGGTCACCTGGCAAGCCGGGGGCCATCACTACCCGTTCTGATCGTCTGTCAGGAGCGGGCAAGGCTCACACCTTGCCCGCCAGCCCAAAACAAAAAAACAAAAGGCGAAACAATGAATAACCTAGCCTGCGTATCCACCGATCAAGTCGTTCGCTCTGATCGGCTGATGAAATGGAAAGAGTTCATGAGCGATCACCTGGGCCGCACGCCGGAGTATATAAAGCGCCTGGAGTCCACCAACATCGACCCGTTGCACAACGGCAACTTCCAGGGCCGCCTGGAATACGGCGACTTGGGCCAGTTGCGTTTCTGCCGCATGACCGCCAGTGCCCATCGCTATTCACGCCACCTGAGCAAGGCGCTTGATGTCGTCGACACACCGCGCATGTTGATACTGCAGGTCGCTGGTGTCAGTCATTTCGAGCAAGGCCAGCAAAACAGCACCGTCGCGCCGGACGAAATGCTCCTGGTCGACTGCGGCAAACCCTTCAGCGTCACCAGCACCCAGGGCTGCGAGCACTTTATCCTGCTATTCCAGGGCCCCGCCGGGCAACTGACGCAGACCGGCGACATGCACTTGAATGGCCGCAACGGGCTGGGGCGCATGCTGATGCACTTGATCAGCGACGCTTATCACCAATATCCCCTGCTCAACAGCCAATCGGCCGGGCTGATCGGCGACAGCATCACCGGGTTGCTGAACAATGCGCTGAAGAACAAACAAGATGAAAAGCAACTCGACCATGACTTCCGCTTTTTCAAACAGAATCGCCTCAAGGCGTATATCGAGCGTCACCTGGCCGACCGCGACCTCAGCATCGAGCGCATCGCCAACGCCGAGCAATGCTCAGTGCGCAGCTTGCATCGGGCATTTCAGGACGAACTGGGGTGCAGTGTCAGCGAGTACATCTGGCAGCGTCGGCTGTCCCGTTGCGCCGAGGACCTGCGCAACCATGAACAGGCCCATCGCTCCCTCACCGAGATCGCCTATGCCTGGGGCTATGGCAGCAGCTCGCATTTCAGCCGGCACTTCAAAGCGACATTCGGCATGTCGCCCCGGTTGTTTCGTGACACCGCCAGCGACACCCGTGCCAACGCCACTGCGGCGTAACCCCAGGCGCCGTCCGCCAGCGCCAAGGCGTTGATGGACGGCCCCTGCGATCAATGCGCCTCACCGCCCGGCAAGGGCTGGTAACGCACCGATCAACCGTCATCCTGTACGTCGCCCCAGCGAAACCGTCAAAGGCACCCAGGGACAAGAAACCGGCCCCCCTGTTTTTCTCTCCCGCGTTGCCTTGCATGTCTTTCAGGAACTCAAGACCCGCACCGGAGAGTCTCAGTGCGCTGACTGATGCCTCGAACGGCTGCAGGGTTCTGGTGGTACTGGTTTTACCTTCACGGTAATGACCTGACCTCGACGTTTCGCAAAGGCTGGACGACCTAATGCACAACGGCCAGCCCCTAGCGCCTGGCGCGGTTGGCGCGACCCGCCATTCAACTTTCATAAAAGCTTAACGAAAGTGCTGCAAAGTTCGGGAGCCCGTTATCACAATGAGTTCCTTCGATGAAAAATTTGATGAAGTCTGCTGCACTCGCCGTTGCGGTTTCTCTTTGTGCAAGTTCCATGGCTTTTGCTGAGGAAAGCGTTCGTCTGAGCGGCTCAGGCGCTAGTTTCCCGGCACCGATCTACCTGACCTGGTTCAAGGATTTCAGTAAGAAAACCGCAGGCGTCACTGTGGATTATCAATCCAAGGGCAGTGGCGCCGGTGTGCAGGACTTCCTGAACAAAACCGTCGATTTCGCCGCCAGTGACTCGGCAATGAAAGACGAAGATATCGCCAAGGTTGCCGAAGGCGTGCAGTTGCTGCCGATGACGGCAGGTGAAATCGTGTTGGCTTTTAACCTGCCGGGCAATCCTAAAGAACTCAAATTGCCACGCGACGTTTACTCCAACATCTTCTTGGGCAAGATCACCAAGTGGAACGACCCGCAAATCGTTGCAGCCAACCCGGGCCTGAAACTGCCTGATATGCCGATCACCGTGGTCGTGCGTGCAGACTCCAGCGGTACCACTGCGGTATTCACAAAGCATCTGGCGACGATCAACCCACAGTTCCAGAAAGATTTGGGTGAAGGCAACACCGTCAACTGGCCTGCCAGCGACAAATTCATCAAATCGCCGAAGAACGATGGTGTGACAGCGACCGTGCGCCAGACTCCGGGCGCTATCGGCTACATCGAATACGGTTTCGCCAAGCTGGCCAAGGTTGACTTTGCCCAACTGCAGAACAAGGCCGGCAAGTACGTTGTCCCTAACGCAGAAAGCGGTGCCGAGGCCCTCGCGGCTGTGAAAATGCCGGAAAGCCTGGTGGCCTGGCTGCCGGATCCGGACGGCGCCAAGTCCTACCCGATCACGTCCTACACCTGGATGATCTTCCGCAAGCACAACGAGAACCCGGCCAAGGCCAAGGCGATGCGCGAAATGGTCGAATACAGCCTGACCGAAGGGCAGAAAATCGCCGACTCGATGGGTTACATCCCGCTGCCGAAATCGGTTGTCGATGAGGTTCGCAAAGCGTCCGCCAACATCCAGTAACGCACGTGAGGCCTCTCTCGGTATGCGCGCTCAGCCATACCGGGAGCGTTTCCCCCTTGTTCCGGAGTTAGCCTATGAGCACACCTTTTGTCGTACCGGTTAACCAGGATTCTGCCTGCCAGCCACCCTCTGCAAAGGATTTCCTGGTTGATCGCACCTTCCGTGCGCTCGCACGAATAGGGGTGGTTCTGATTCTGGCGTTGGTCTTCGCCTTGGTATTCGAGGTGGGACGCAAGGCCCTTCCAGGCATGGAAAAGCACGGTTTTGATGTGCTTCTCGGCAGCGTCTGGGACGTTAACCAAGGCAAGTACGGCATTTTGCCGGCCATTTGGGGCACGCTCTACAGCGCCCTGATCGCACTGCTGATCGCAGGCTTTTTCGGCGTCAGCATGGCGATTTTCCTGACCCAGGATTTCCTGCCGGCGAAGCTGGCAGCCGTGTTTCGAACCATCGTCGAATTACTCGCGGCCATCCCCAGCGTCGTTTATGGCCTGTGGGGGATTTACGTGGTGATCCCGACGATTCGCCCGCTTACGGCGTGGCTGAACAGCGAACTGGGCTGGATACCTTTTTTTGGCACAACCTTGAGCGGGCCGGGGCTGCTTCCTGCGGCGTTGGTACTGGCCATCATGATTCTGCCGACCATTGCGGCCGTGTCGCAGGACGCCCTCACCGGTGTCCCGATGAAAACCAAACAGGCCGCCTACGGCATGGGGACCACCCATTGGGAAGCGATTCTGAAAGTGATGGTGCCATCCGCCGCCACCGGTATTTTCGGTTCCCTGGTCCTCGGCCTGGGTCGCGCGCTAGGGGAAACCATGGCGCTGGCCATGCTGGTGGGCAACGCGAACAACATCTCGCTTTCTCTGTTTGCCCCGGCCAATACGCTAGCGGCCTTGTTGGCGCTGAACTTCCCTGAAGCCGGGCCGAACGAAATCGAAGTATTGATGTACGCCGCACTGGTACTGATGTTTATCACGCTCCTGGTGAACGTCATCGGTTCCATGATCATGGTCTATGCCCAACGTGGTACTAAATGATGACTGACATCACTTCCTCTACAGCCGCTTTACCAAGCCTGCAGCGCAAGTTTGAAGGCCGCGCCCTGCGCAGCCTGGTGTTGACCACACTGGTCTGGGGTGGTGCTCTACTGGCCAGCGTGCCGCTGATTTCCGTGCTCTACATGCTGATCACGCGCGGAGGGGCACGCCTGAGCCTGGAGGTATTCACCGAACTGCCGCCAACCGGTTTCGAGACCGGCGGTGGCTTCGGCAACGCGATGGCAGGCACCTTCGTCATGGTCGGTATCGCGGCGGCAATCGCGGTGCCGGTCGGCATCATGGCGGCCATCTTTCTGGCGGAACTGGGGCCAGACAGCAAGCTGGCAAACGCCGCGCGCTTTGCCGCCAAGATGCTCACGGGCCTGCCATCCATTCTGGCCGGGGTGTTTGCCTACGCGCTGGTGGTGATGACCACCGGTACCTATTCAGCACCGGCGGGTGGCGTGGCACTGGCGGTACTGATGTTGCCCATCGTCGTGCTGACGGCTGAAGAGTCGATGAGGATGGTGCCTAAAATCATGAAGGATGCGGCCTACGGCATGGGCTGTACCCGCTCGCAGGTCATCTGGAAAATCGTCTTGCCTACCGGCATGCCGGCAATCCTGACGGGCGTCATGCTCGCCGTGGCCCGCGCCGCGGGCGAAACCGCGCCGTTGTTGTTTACCGCGCTGTTCAGCAACTACTGGATTTTTCACGACGGCAGCCTGGCGGTCATGAATCCGACTGCATCGCTTGCCGTGCTGATTTACAACTTCTCCGGCATGCCCTTCGACAACCAACTCGAGCTCGCATGGGCAGCCTCACTGGTGCTGGTGATGATCGTACTGGTCGTGAATATTGTCAGCCGCATTTTCGGCAAGCCCAAGTATTGAGAACGGGAGCATCTGAATTTTGAACGTATCAACTGCGCAAATAGCCGCTCCGTTTGTCACCCAGGCGCCTGTGGTCATGGACTGCAAGCTGGACAAAATTTTCTACGGCAACTTCATGGCGGTACGTGACAGCCATGTGCCGATCGAAAAAAACAAGATCACCGGTTTCATCGGCCCTTCTGGCTGCGGCAAAAGTACCGTGCTGCGTAGCCTCAATCGGATGAACGATCTGGTGAAAGGCTTTCGGTTTGAAGGGCACGTGCATTTCCTTGGGCAAGACGTCTATGGCAAGGGCGTTGACCCGGTGGTCGTGCGGCGTTACATCGGCATGGTTTTTCAGCAGCCGAACCCATTTTCGATGAGCATTTTCGACAACGTTGCGTTTGGCCTGCGCCTCAATCGCTACAAAGGCGACCTGGGAGACCGTGTAAAGCACGCCCTGCAAGGCGCGGCGCTGTGGGATGAGGTCAAGGACAAGCTCAAGGTCAGCGGCCTGTCACTCTCCGGCGGCCAGCAACAACGGCTTTGTATCGCTCGCGCCATCGCGACCGAACCTGAAGTGCTGTTGCTGGATGAGCCCTGTTCGGCACTCGACCCGATCGCGACGCGCCGGGTCGAGGAGTTGATGGTTGAGCTGAAGAAGGATTACACCATCGCCCTGGTCACCCACAATATGCAGCAAGCCATCCGTGTTGCGGACACGACGGCGTTTTTCTCGGTTGATATTTCTCAGGGCACGCGCACCGGTTATTTGGTTGAGATGGGCCCAACGGCGCAGATTTTCGATAACCCGCGCGAACAAATGACCGGGGATTACATCAGCGGCAAGTTCAGCTAAACAGCAAACGTCCAGTCAAGACCGCATACCGCTATAGTGCCAAAGGTGCTTTAGCGGGCATCCGGTCGTTTTACCTGCTTATCTACCGTTTCCCAGGATTGCCAATGCCTGCACCCCGTCGTCTTGATTTACCTGCAATCGAACGCGCGCTACGCGAGGTGCAGAGCCGCTTTTCCGAGCTCAGCAGGCACTTTACCGAGCCGCGCGACCCCTTGACTGACGAAGTGCTGCACAATGTACTTGAAGGTTATGCGTTGATTGACAGCTATGTCGCAAGCGGCGTAGACCTGTTCGACCTTCAGCAACTGAACCTGATGCTGGAGATCAACGCCACCGTGCTCTGTGGCCGGGACCCGGTACGCCGACGAGAATACGCTCAACATCTGGCGGCGACCGAGGAACACTTCTTCAACAACGTCGAGGGGGGGATAAAAGACTTGTTCAATTGGTACTGTGCGTATCGCAGCGAATCCGTCTGGAAACGTGCAGCCGGTGTCTACGTGCGAATCCTCAGCAAGCCGCAGTTGTTTATTGAAGGCAATAACCGCAGTGGGTCGCTCATCGTCAGCTATTTGCTCATGCGCGCAGGTTTGCCTCCGTTCGTGCTGACGCTGAAAAACGCCGAGGGCTACTTCAACCCGTCATCGGTCATACGCAACTCCGCCAAGCATGGCGTCAAGGCGTTGTATGAATTGCCCAAGATCAAGAAAAAGTATGCAGCCTTCCTGGAAGAACAGGCATCTGATTCAATGAAATTTCTTCTCAACGACAAGGCCTCGCCCCTCTACCAGGAGGGTCATCGATGAGCCGGTATCCCACGCTCGCTAAATGCCGAGCTTCCGGCAGCCGGGTATGGCACGCCATGCGGCGCGCCGTCCCGATGCACGGATTCAGGCGTCAGCGCATACGCATTTCGTTCGATATCGATGACACCCTGGCCTGCCAACTCCACCACTGCGCGGTCGAGCCAAGCCGGCTGCCGGCCTGTGTGCATCGTTGGCTGGGTGAACCACTGCGTATCGGCACACGCTCCCTGACCCAAGAGTTACGTCGCCAGGGCTGCAGTATCTGGGTATACACCTCGTCCGGTCGCACTCCGTCCTACATCAGGCGTTGGCTATTGCTGTACGGCATCCGCGTCGACGGGGTGGTCAACAGCATGCTGCATAACCGCGCCCTGACGGTGCATGGCCTGTCGAACGCGCCCTCGAAATTTCCGCCGGCATTCGATATCGACTTACATGTCGACGATTCCGAAGGCGTGCGGACTGAAGGGCGTGATCACGGTTTTCGCGTTGTTGTCGTGCATCCGGAGGATGAGCGCTGGGCACAGAAAGTCCTCGATGCCGTGGCGGAAGTCCAAACACAGCTCGCTTGGCAACAACCGTTCAGGAACAAGAAGCCAGCACAACAATGCTCGGAAATTGTGCCCTCGTGAGTTTTAGTAACCCTGGCTTCTCACCGCGGCCCATGGCTGCAAAAAAATCTTCACGGTCTGGACATTCTCTTGTGTGTTCATCGAAATCGCTCCATTGCCTTTACCCTAACCGGACACGTTGTGGGCCTGCGGGTGAGGAAGAGGGTATTCGCACGCCGCGCGGGTATTGGCTGGCAGTCAATTCGATCAAAAGCGACGCGCAACGCGATCTTGCCTGATGCGCAGGACGTGCTTAGGGCGCGAGTATTTCCTGAAGAAACGCGATGAATACACTGATGCGGCTGGAACCACGGTGGTTGGGCAGATACAGCGCATTGATGCAGGTGCTTGCACTGCCTGGGTTGACTTCATATTGCTCCAGCACCCGCGTCAGCCGACCTGCACTGACGTCCTCACGTACCAGCCAATCGGCCAATAGCGTCACCCCGCCACCGGCCAAGGCAGCCTCGCGCAGAATGTCGGCATTGTTGCTTTGCAGCCGTCCCTGCACATTCACGCGGATGACGTCCTCATCGCCCAGGAATGTCCAGTCGTGGTGGCCGGTGTGGTAATCGAAACGCAAGCACGGGTGCTCGAGCAAGTCGCGAGGGTGTCGCGGCAGTCCGGTTCGTGTCAGGTATTCGGGACTCGCCACCACCCAACGCTGGAAATAGCCCAGCCGCTTGCTGACGATGTCATCACTGACAACCGATGAACCAAGACGTACTGACACATCGATTTGTTCGCTGAGCAGGTCACTGACCTCGTCGCTCAGCGAGAGACTGATTTCCAGACCGGGATGGCGTTCAAGCAACCGCCCCAAGTGCGGGGCGATGATTCGCCGGCCGAATTCCACCGGGACACTGACCCGCAAACGCCCCTGAGCTTCGCTGCCACGGTCGGCAACGACGGCATCCGCGCCATCGATGGCCTCAAGGATCGCCACGACTTTATCGAAATAGTGCTGCCCCGCCACCGTGACGCTCGTATTGCGCGTGGTGCGGTTGAGCAGGCTGGCGCCCAACTCACTTTCCAGCCCCGCGACCTGCCGTGTCACAGACGATGTGGAGATGCCGAGCTTACGCGCCGCAGATGAGTAACCCCCACAGCGCACCGTTTCGACAAACATTTTCAGCGCCAGCAACTTGTCCATGCACGGATTCCGAGATCGAAAGGTAAAGGTAGCGACTGTGCATGACCAGGCAATGGGAGTCTTGCATGGCTGTGCTCAATGGCTTGATTGGTTAAGGAGGCTTGCGATCTCCCTATTGATCGGATGATAATCAAAATTGATCAAATGATCGACCGATTAATAGAGCGACGTCTCGGAGCGGGTACATGCCACGGCGGGAACCGGTCGCTCTGAACCCGTGCAAGCACAAAGGCGCGCACTTGAACCCGTCAAGACAACAATAAAAAGGAGATCGACGATGCAATGCCCCTGCTGTCTTTCAAAGACCCGTCGCCAACTGCTGGGCATCATGGCAGCTACCGCCGGTGGTCTGCTGGTTACCCGTTTATCACCCGCCTCGGCGGCACCGATCAAGAAAGGTGCCGATGTCCCGGTGCGATCGGTGGACATCCATGCACATTACTACCCTGAAGAGTTCTTACACCTCCTGGGAAGTGAGGGCAAAACGTTCGGTGCAAGCTATACCCGCCAGGAAACTACTTTCAGCTTCTCCACCCCGGCCGGAGGATTGGGGCCATTGCCGTTGAAATTCATCGACGTGCAGGCGCGTTTGCTCGATATGGACCGTTCCGGCGTCGACGTACAGGCGCTGTCCCTTAGCGTGCCAATGGTGTACTGGGCAGATCGACAACTCAATGCCCGCCTGGCACGTGCCTGGAACGATGCTGCGTCGATGGTCCATCGCCAACACCCACAACGTTTTGTGGTGCTGGCCACGTTGCCGATGCTAGAGGCTGACGATGCCATCGCCGAGCTGGAACGCGCCGCCGAATTGCCTGGGGTTCGTGGGGTGTACATGGGCACAAACATCAACGGCCTGGACCTGGACAATCCGCGCTTCGCGCCCGTCTTTGCCCGTATAGAACAGCTCGGACTCCCAGTATTCCTGCACCCGCAACAAACGGTCGGCGGCAACCGTCTGAGCAACTACTACTTGAGCAACTTGCTGGGCAACCCGTTCGATACCGCTATCGCGGCGTCACACCTGATCCTCGGCGGAGTATTGGATCAATACCCTCAACTGCATGTGTCATTGCCTCACGCCGGTGGGGCTTTGCCAATACTCGTGGGACGTCTCGATGCCGGGTGGACCTCACGCCCTGAGACACGACGCCTGGCCCAGAAGCCGAGCAGCTACTTGACGCGATTCAGCTACGACACCGTGTCGCACTCCGGGCCGGTGCTGGACTATTTGATCGCCAACGTCGGTATCGACCATCTGGTCCTGGGCAGCGACTACTGCTTCGACATGGGCTATGAACAGCCGGTGCGTTTTGTCGAAAGCGTAGGCTTGGGCCCGCGCGAGAAAGCGGCAGTACTCGGCGCCAACGCAGCCAGAATCCTGAAACTCCCCGTATAGCGTTGGTGAAACTCTCGATTTCCCTTTGGCCGGTTTGACCGGCCTTTTTTTTGCGAACCGTTCAAGACTTCACCAGATCGTCTCTGCCGTTCGCTCGGGACCCCAGCCAAGATGATCGAACCGAATAAACAAATACTGATCAATCATAACCATGGGCCCATGCAGCTTTAAATAAATCAGTCAAAAGACTATAAAAAACCAACCGACCCGCATTGCCGACAGCAAGCACTACACCCATTAGATTATATTGGCCCATCTGTAGACAAACATGGATAAACATCATTTTCGGTAATAATCAGTATCCCGCCTGAGCATTTCTACAAACAACCTGGCGACAGCATAATCAGCTCCAGAAGCAAACAAAGAGATCTTGTCCCCTCTCTCATTCTTACTGGAAGACACCCTGATGAAATATGCAATGCTCGCCTCACTGATGATGTTTAGCGTATACGCTTCAGCCCATGATGGCGCCAACAACAATGCCTCTGCCCCTGAACCTGAGCGGTACAATTATTCCGAACACCTGGATATCGCCAAGGTCATCGACATCACTACAGCAGAGGACACAAACAACGCTTGTGGCCCAGTGGACGCGCACATGGTGTATGTGGATCACAAGGGTATAACGCACGACCTGCAATACAAAATACTCGGTGGCGCTTGCCAGAATGGTTAAAACTTCAAAGTTTACAGGTGCTAAAAAAGAGGAGACCGCTTCGATCTGAAGCTAATCTCCTCTTTTTATATTCAGTCTAGAAAGACTGCAACAGCCCAACGATCACAGCCCACTTTCATCCCGCCAACGCAAGGCTCTCGCCAATAAGTCCGATGTGAGCCGCTCCATCAGGCTTGGGCGATCCCCATAATCCGATTGCCCATACTCACCCCCCAATCCGCCATACGCATGCCTTCTGCAAGTTGTTGGTGCTGCCAGGCAAGCAGGGCTTTATCGAGGTCGCCGATGTCGTCGATTGCTTGCGCCAGGGCCAGTGCATTGCGGGCTGCCTTGGCCGTGCTTCCGGCGGTATGAGGACGCGGCACAAAAGCGGCGTCGCCAGTCAACAGCACACGGCCAAACACCATCTGAGGAACTTTGAGATCAAGGATCGCTTGCACAAAAATATCTTGGGTCTGGCGAATCAGTTCCCGAAAAGCCGGGTTCGCCTGCCGCTCCCCCATTCCCCGTATGTAAGCATCCTGCCCAGCGGCCAAGGCTCCGGGTGGAATGGAGTGACTACGCCGACGGCCATCGCAGTCAGTGAGCACAGCGTCCAGTTCCGCCCCTTGTGCAGCTTTCAAATACCACAGCCAATTGAACCGACGCTCGCCCGGATTAACGGAGCCATTCACGCTCGGCACCATGTATTCCAACATCAGCGATTCAGGGTCTTGTTGAAAAACAAAGTCCTCGTAAAGCTGCATTTTGGCGAAGTCTGGAAGTTGCTCTTCATCGACCAGCCCGCGCCACACCACATACCCCGAATAGCTGGGTACTGTTCCAGGCAACACCACGCTTCGCACGGTTGAACCCGAGCCATCAGCGCCAATCAGCAGGTCTGCCTCGGCAGTGCTGCCGTCGGCAAAAATCGCAGTCACCCGGTGTTCATTCTGAGTCAGATCCACCAACGTCTTGCCACGGTGATAATGCTCAGCAGCAAATGCAGAAAATAATGAGCTGTACAGTGTGTTCCAGGACGTCTGGGTTTGCGGCATCGGCTCTTTATGCACGACGCTACCCTCTCGATCCAGATAGAGACGATCATGGGACCGGACGCCGAGCGCTCCTGCCGGATGAATGCCCGCATAACGAAAATGGTGCAGGACGTCCGCTTGCAGAACGATGCCCCCGCCACGACTATCCATCGCCGCAGGGGATCGCTCGTAAATATCGACCTGCCAACCAATCGCGCGTAACGCCGTGGCGGCGAACAGCCCGCCTAGGGATCCACCAATGACCAAGGCCTTTGGAACGCCTGAACTCTTCATTACCTTTCTCCTCGTTGCAGGGTGATTCCCGCAGCTGCGGTTTACCGTTGCGTTATGCCAACACCGGATAGTCGATGTACCCCTTGGCGTCGCCGCCAAAAAAGCTGTTGCCGTCAGCCACGTTGAGTTCGTTGCGACCACGCAAGCGAGCCGGTAAGTCGGGGTTGGCAATGAACGGGCGACCAAACGCAATGAGGTCTGCACGGCCCTGCGCAATGGCCTGTTCGGCCGTTTCGCCGGAGTAGCCACCCGCCAACATCAGAACGCCGTGGAAGTCAGTACGCAGTTGCTTGATGATCGCGTCCCAGCGTGGATCGTTACTTTCATCGAGCACTGTGCCGACCATCATCGGTTCTACCAGGTGCAGATAAGCGAGATGCCAGTGATTGAGCCGGGATGCGATGTAGCCAAAGGTTTGTTCCGGGGTGTCATCGCCCATTCCCATGAAACGTCCCATCGGTGTCAGGCGGACAGCAACACGTTCGGCACCTACTTCCGCGGTCACGGCTTCCACGACTTCAAGCAGCAACCGCGCACGGTTTTCGATACTTCCCCCGTAGCGATCACTTCGCTGATTGCTGGCGCTGTTGATGAATTGGTCGAGCAGGTAGCCGTTGCCCGCGTGAATTTCCACACCATCCATACCGGCCAGAATCGCGTTGCGAGCGGCCCTGCGGAAGTCACCAACGATCGCTTCGATCCCAGGAATGTCCAGCGCCTGAGGGACAGGTACATCACCCCATACGCCCTCGCCCTCTTCATTCAGGATGAAGGTCTTGCCGGGCACTGGCTGCGCGGTCGGTGCCACCGGCAAGCCGCCGTTAGGCTGGAACACCGGGTGCGACACCCGCCCCACATGCCAGAGCTGCAGGAAAATGCGCCCGCCTTCTGCGTGCACGGCTTCGCTGACAGCCTTCCAGCCCTGAATCTGCTCGTCGCTATGGATGCCGGGCGTCCAGGCGTAACCCTGGCCCTGCTGCGAAATCTGTGTAGCCTCGGTAATGATCAATGCAGCACTGGCACGCTGACGGTAGTACTCGACGTTCATCGATGTCGGTACGTTGCCAGGTTGCCCCGCTCGCGAGCGAGTCAGAGGCGCCATGACGACGCGGTGATCGAGGGTGAATTGGCCGAGTTTGATAGGGCTGAACAAGTGATGAGTCATGATGATGTCCTGAATGGATTGGGATTGAAAAACCGCCTCAGGCGGCTTGGCTTCGCTTCAGTATCTGGATCATTATTTCGATGGGCTGCGCGCCACTGATCACGTCATCTGCGATCTGAATACTCGGCACCGAGCGCACACCGGACGCCTTGGTTTGGGCTTCGAGCTTCAAGACTTCAGCGGTGCCTTCATCGGCCTTGAGAAAGTCGACAATGACCTCTCGGTCCAGCCCGGTTTCGGCAGCGATGTCGGCCAGCACAGTGAGGTCGCCGATATCCCGCCCTTCGCTGAAGTACGCCTTGAAAATGGCCTTGACCAGCAAGGAAGCATCTCGACCCGCCTGTTGCTCGCGCCATACCAACCGATGCGCGGCCAGGGTGTTGGGGGTTTTTTCGACGCGCTCGTAATCGAACTCAAGACCGACGGCCTTACCGGCGTGAGTGACCTGTGCGTCCATCGCCTGGCTACGCGCCCAGCTGCCGAACTTGCCAGAGCGATAGGCTTTGCGATCCATGCCTCGAACCGGCATGTCCGGGTTCAACTGATAAGGCAGGAAACTGATTGGGCGGTCCGTTGAAAAACCCGAAGCGGCCAGCGCGCGTTCAAGATTTTCCTCACCGATCCAGCACCATGGGCAGATGAAGTCGTAAGTCACCTGAATTTTGGATGAATGCAAACTCATGACGGTCTCCGTGGTTGAATGTTTCACCCCCCCAAGGTAGGTGCCGGAGCGCCGACAGAGAATCCACCTGCTGCACAACGTTGCTTTTCGCAAAACGCAACGATGCACCGATCACGTCGTCGGCTGTGTTTGCGACTTGAGCAATTCGGTGAGGAAATCAATGAACGCATTGATACGTTTCGAGCCGCGATGATTGGGCAGGTACAAAGCCGAGATCGCTGAACTGGCGCTGTTCGGATTGACGACAAAAGCGTCGAACAAGGCAGTGAGTCGACCACTGTCGACGTCATCATTGACCAACCAATCGGGTAACAGCGCCACCCCGCACCCGGCCAGCACCACTTCGCGCAGGACCTCGGCATTGTTGCTCTTGAATTGCCCTTCGACGGGCACGCGCAGCTCTTGGCCCTGCTCTGTAAATGTCCAGAACTGCTGTGGCGCGCCATAGTTGAAGCGCATGCACTCGTGCTGCATGAGGTCCATGGGTCGGTCGGGAAATCCTCGAGCGTTCAGGTACTCGGCGCTGGCGACTACGCGGCGGCGAAAGTTGCCGATGCAGCGGCTGACCAGCGTTTCCATCGCCGCTGGCGACCCCAGCCGGATCGATAGATCGATGCGTTCGCCGAGCAAATCGACGATGTCGTCCGATAGCGTCATATCCAGTACGAGCAGGGGATAGCGCGCTAAAAGCGCGCCGATATGAGGGGCAATAAGACGCTGTCCAAACGCCACGGGCACGGAGATACGCAACTGTCCCGCGGGCACTTCACCGCGGTCCGAAACTGACTCGTCGGCGTCAGCCATGGCGCTCAGAATATCCCGGCTTTTCAGGTAGTACACACTACCGGCATCGGTCAACGTGACTTGCCGGGTAGAGCGATTCAGCAGCACGGCACCCAGGTCATCCTCAAGCCTGTCGATCATTCTGGTGACTGAAGAGGTCGCCAGATTGAGTTGCCTGGCGGCAGACGAAAAGCCTTTGGAATCTACTGACTGGATGAATATTTTCAGTGCGAGCAGCTTGTCCATGAAACCCCTTCCGTCATTACGCTCCTTGAGCGCCTATCTTTGGACATCGGCGCACCCTGCGCGAGTTAACGGTTGTTAATTCTGCCGCCGTTGCGCCTGGCGCAATGTAGCGTTGCGCCTTGATGGGGTACTCCATCACAAGCGCCCTCTCTAAGCTCACGACATGGAAAATCGCCGCCCATCGCACGCGGCGGATTGAAAAATCTGTCGTTAATTCAGCTCGAGAGGTAAGGCGATGAAGCGCAAGACGATCATCGGTGCCGTTCTGGCAATCGGCGTCGCGGGGTTAGGCTTTGCGTTCTGGATGATGTGGAGGCCGGAAATTGCCACTGTCAGCCAACACCTGAATGCTGATCGCGAGACGCTGGACAGAGGCCGCCGCGTGGTCGAAGCGGGCGACTGTGCGGTCTGTCACACACGGCCAGGGGGCGCCTACATGGCCGGCGGTTTGCCGCTGGTAACGCCCTTCGGAACCCTCTTCACCACCAACATCACCCCGGACCCGCAGTCCGGTATCGGTCAGTGGTCGCTGGACGCCTTTGAACGGGCCATGCGTGAAGGCATCGCGCGTGACGGCCACTTTCTCTATCCGGCCTTCCCCTACGTGCATTACCGGAAGCTGAGCGATGCCGATATTGCCGACGCCTATGCTTTCCTGATGAGCGTGGACCCGATCAAATACACCGCACCGGAAAATCATATGGTCTTCCCCATGAACTTCCGTCCGCTGGTGTCTTTCTGGAACTTACTGTTCCTGCATGGGGATCCGCTGGAACCACTTCCCAACCGATCAGCACAATGGAACCGCGGACGTTATCTGGTCGAGGGCGCGGGGCACTGTTCGTCGTGCCATTCGCCCCTGAATCTGATTGGTGGGGAGAGAGGCAGCGAACTGTTCAACGGTGGCGTCGTCGACGGCTGGACAGCTCCTGCCCTGCGCGGAATGACCGAGGCACAACACCCCTGGAATGAGGCCCAGTTGGTCGCCTATCTGACGGGCGAGGTCGCCGAAGGACATGGCGCAGCGGCGGGCCCGATGTTGCCGGTCAGCCTGAGCATCGCGCAATTGCCGGCGGAAGACGCGCATGCCATCGCGCAGTACATTCTTGACCTCAAGAAAACTTCATCGGATGCCCCATCGCCGCCCTGCACCTCTGGGGTCAAGCCCAGCGCCACGGCGCTGCGGGGCGCCGCGTTGTTCGAGGGGGCCTGCGCGAGTTGCCATGGCCGCGCGGCGCCGATGCGCGTCATTGAATCGCGGCCGGCACTGGCGAACACCTCGGCGGTGAGGGCGGACTCGCCACGCAATTTGATCCAGACCATCCTGCAGGGCATTCCGATGTCCAGCGCCGCTTCCAGCCACTACATGCCTGCCTTCGCCCACAACCTGGACGACACCCATGTGGCCGCACTTGCCGAGTACTTGCGCAATGAAAGCTGTGCAAACCGACCCTGGACGGATCTCGACAAGACAATCAAAAGTATTCGGGCTCAGGAGCAGCAACCGTGATCACACTTGACATCAACGGCAAGACTCACGAACTGGACATCGCGGACGACATGCCCCTGCTATATGCCTTGCGCAACCAGGTGGGGCTCAATGGCGCCAAATACGGCTGCGGCCTGGGTCAGTGCGGCGCGTGCACCGTGTTAGTGAACGACAAGCCGGTGTTTTCCTGCCTGACGCCGTGCGGCGCACTGGCGGGCAAATCGGTACGCACCGTCGAGAGCCTGGGCAGCGTCGACCAACCGGGGCCGTTGCAGAAAGCCTTTATCGATGAACAGGCCGCCCAGTGTGGTTATTGCATCGCGGGAATGATCGTGAGGGCGCAGGTGCTGCTGGAGGCCAACCCTCATCCGGACGATGAAACGATCCGCCGCCACATGGCACCGAATTTATGCCGCTGCGGCACCCACGTGCGGATCTTCGCCGCGATCAAGTCGGTTGTCGCGCAGGGAGGCAAGGTATGAAAACCCCCACGCAAAACGTCAATCTGAGCCGCCGCGCCTTCGTGATAAACGGGGCTTTGGTGATGGGGTTCGCGATGCTTCCAGGTATTCCCCGGGCCTTCGCTGACACCGAGGTGGACACCTTGGGTACGACAATCCTGGCGCCTGATCTGCCCGGCAGCCTGCGGGCCACGCCCTATCTGGACGCCTGGATCCGCATTGATGCGAAAGATGGCATCACCGTCTACACCGGCAAAGTGGAGCTGGGCACGGGTGTTAAAACTGCGCTCCTGCAGATCGCCGCCGAACGCCTTGAAGTGTCACCTGGGCTCATCCGTTTTCTCACTGCCGACACCGCACTGACACCCAATGAGGGTTACACCGCCGGCAGCCATACGATCGTCGACAGCGGCACTGCACTGTTCAACGCCGCGGCCCAGGTGCGGCAGTTGTTACTCGAGTCCGCAGCACGGCAATGGCAGCGCAGCATCGACAGCCTGACCACGCGGGATGCGGTGATCTACGATACACAAGGCCGCAGCATGACCTACGCACAGGCAGTGGTGGGGGTTCAACTGCATCGCTTTGCGTCGGCCAACTCGCCCTTCAAGCCCGCTGGCACTTTCACCCTGATCGGCAAATCGTTGCCTCGGCTGGACATCCCGGCCAAAGTCAGCGGCGGTGCGGCCTATGTGCAGGACATGCGGCTGCCCGATATGCTGCACGCCCGGGTGATACGCCCGCCCCGGCGCGGCAGTCAGCTTCTGGAGATCGACGAGGCCGCCCTCAGGCAACTTCCCGGCGAGGTGAAACTGGTCCGCAATGGCAGCTACCTCGCCGTGGTCGCCACCGACGAATGGCTGGCGGTCAAAGCGATGCGCGAAGGCTACGCCAAGGCCCGCTGGACAGAAGGTAACCCGCTGCCTGACTCGACACACATCCATCAACTCCTCACCGAATTACCGGCGCGGCGCTATCCGGTGAGCGCCAAGGGTGACCTCCCGCAACCGCTGCCGCGTGCTTACAAGGCCCGGGTGACCAAGCAATACCTGATGCACGGCTCCATCGGGCCCTCCTGCGCAGTGGCCTGGTTCAAGGATGGAACATTGACCGTCTGGACCCATACCCAAGGTGTCTACCCTCTGCGCGCGGGTATCGCCGAGATGGTCGGCCTGCCAGTGGCTCAGGTGCGTTGCATCCACGCTGAAGGTTCCGGTTGCTATGGCCACAATGGCGCCGATGACGCCGCCGCCGATGCCGCGCTGATTGCCATGGCCATTCCCGGCAAGCCGATTCGGGTGCAATGGATGCGCGAACAGGAAAACCTCTGGGAGCCGTACAGCTCGGCCATGCTTGCCGAGGTGGAAGCGGGGCTGGACGACAGTGGGCGTCTTCGCGACTGGAAATACGAGCTCTGGAGCACCCCGCACAACGAACGTATCGTCAATGCCGGGCGCCTGTTGCCGGCGTGGCTGTTGGCCAATCCCTTCACCCCGGCACCTTCGGTGCCGATTGCTCAGCCCGAAGGTGACGGCGACCGTAATGCCGTTCCGTTGTATGAGATACCCAACCTGAAGGTCGACATGAACTTTGTGCTGACCATGCCATTCAGGACCTCGGCCATGCGTTCGCTCGGTGCCCATATCAACGTGTTCGCCATCGAGAGCACCGTCGATGAACTGGCGGCTAGGGCCACCATCGACCCGGTGCAATTTCGCCTGAATCACTTGAGCGATCCGCGAGCACGGGCGGTGGTGGAGCGCGTGGCCGGTGAGTTCCGCTGGCCGCACAAAGCAACGGGACCCGGCAGCGGAATCGGCTTCGCCTTTGCCCGCTACAAAAACATCATGGGTTACTGCGCGATCGCCGTGCAGTTGCATGTGCAGCGCCAGACCGGGCAAGTGATGATCGATCGCGTAGTCGCCGCCGTCGACGTGGGGCAAATTGTCAGCCCCGACGGGCTGCTCAATCAGATCCAGGGGGGCATCGTGCAGTCCGCGAGTTGGACGCTCTATGAACGAATCCTCTATGACGCCAGCGGCATGCACAGCTTCGACTGGAGCGGCTATCCGATCATGCGTTTTCCGGATTTACCGCAACAGGTCGAGGTCCACATGATTGATCAGCCGGATCAGCCATTTCTGGGTGCCGCGGAAATCGTCCAGGGCCCCATGGCCGCAGCACTGGGCAATGCCATCAACGATGCCACCGGCAAGCGTTTGCTCGATCTGCCCCTGGCACGACGTGGCTGGCAGGATGCCCTGGGGTCATGACCGATCCGGGCGGTGTCGACGTTATGCCCTTCAGCCAAAAGTAAGCCACCCGATTCCGGCGAAACGTCTGAATCGGTAGCCAGGCGCACGCTCGTGAGCGCCTGGAGTTCATGCAGCAACTAGTTAACGCGAACACTAATAACCCGAATCAATCAGCCTTCAGCAGCGCTCTCCATGTTGCCGGCGTACCCAGTTCAGAATCGACCAACTGATTTTCGAATCGATTGCGCTCACCTATGGCACTGACCGAGCGATCGGTAATAGAGAACCAAAAGATACCGACAAATGCTACGGCCATGGAAAACAAGGCCGGATATTCGTATGGGAACCAGGCTTGCGGATTATGGAGGATCTTGACCCACACAGTCGGGCTAAGAACGCATAGGGTAATGGCTGATACCAGCCCCAGCGATCCGCCAATCACGGCGCCACGTGTCGTCAGGCCCTTCCAGTAAATCGACAATAACAGCACGGGAAAGTTGGAACTTGCGGCGATGGAGAACGTTAAGCTCACAATAAATGCGATGTTCTGTTTTTCAAAAGCAATGGCCAATAGAATCGACAACACCCCCAACGCGATGGTTGTAACGCGAGAGACGCGCATCTCTTCACGGTCGCTGGCGGTGCCCCGGCGCAAGGCATGTGCATAGAGGTCATGCGAAACAGCAGACGAGCCTGCAAGGGTGAGCCCAGCCACCACCGCCAATATCGTCGAGAACGACACAGCACACATAAACCCTAGGAACACATTACCGCCTACGTTGTGTGCGAGGTGAATCGCAACCATATTAACGCCGCCTGATATTCCCCCTGATGCATCGTGATAGGCCGGATTGCTGGCAACCAAGGCGATAGTGCCGAAGCCGATGATTACGATCAGGGCATACCCTATGCCGACAAGACCGGTGGCATAAAGAATACTTTGGCGTGCGGCCTTAACGTTACCGACAGTGAAAAACCGCATGAGAATATGTGGAAGGCCTGCCGTGCCGAAGACTAACGCCAGGCCTAGGGAAATCGCAGACACCGGGTCGCTGATCAGACCGCCTGGACTCATGATTGCTATATGGGAAGGATGCACCTGGGTCGCTTGAGTAAACAGCTGGTTCAGGCTGAATCCGAATTGGGACAGCACCATGAAAGCCATGAAGACGCAGCCGGTCAGCAGTAATACGGCCTTGATAATCTGAATCCAGGTGGTTGCTAACATCCCACCAAAGAAAACATAAATCACCATTAGCGTGCCCACTAGAAGCACTGCTGCGGTGTAATCGAAACCAAACAGCAACTCCACTAGTTTTCCGGCACCTACCAGTTGAGAAACCAGGTAAAGCAACACGATCACAATGGAACTGGAGGCTGAAAATGCCCGTATGGGCCGCGGTTTCAACCGATAGGACAGTACATCCGCCAGGGTGTAGCGCCCCAGGTTTCGCAGTGGCTCCGCAATCAGAAACAGAATGATCGGCCAACTGGCAAGGAAGCCGATCGAGTAAATCAGCCCATCAAATCCACTGGTGAAAACCAAGGCGGAGATGCCCAGCAAAGACGCCGCAGACATGTAGTCGCCAGCGATAGCCCAGCCATTCTGGAAGCCGGTGATTTTTCCTCCTGCGGCATAGTGATCCGCGACGCTATTGTTTTTGCGTGCCGCCCAGCGGGTGACGAACAGCGTGAAAATAACGAAGGCCAAAAACATGCCGATGGCAATGGGATTATGTTTTTGTACGGCGCCAGGGAGATCGGCCGCGTATACCGTTACCGAAGCAAGCATGGCGGAGATTGTAATAAGTAGACGCTTCATTTGTTGAAGCTCCTGATAATTGTTTTTATTTTAGGGTCGTAGCAGGTGTTAGTGCGCCAGACATAGACAGCAACGAGGAGAGTCGTGAAAGCGAGCATTCCAAAACCGATTGGCACGCCCCACGTCATCGGCTGCCCTTCTGTGATAGGCGTACCCAAACGGGCAGGTATAAAGGCCAGGGAAAGAATAAAACCAAAATAGACGGCGAGCATAAGCGCCGTCATGCTCCACGAAAATAGTCGGCGCTGTTTTACCAAAGCACGAAACTCCGTATTTTCGAGAATCGGGTTTTGAATAGTGTCGTCAACCTGTTCAGCGGACATGGTCGGGCCACCGTCTTGCGGATATGTATGTTCCATGGTGATCTCCAGCAAATGGCTTGTGGCTGAGTTAAAACTTCACGGGCACTGCAGTCTCACGCATCACGGCTTCCGGAGTCCGGTACAACTCCGCCATGTCACGCTCTTCCTCGCTTTTCAGTTGCGCCTGCATATACGCGCCAAGATGCCTGGCGTGCTGAACAATCGACGCGCCGAAACGACAGCGCCGCTCGCTGTAGTCCGCCAATGCCTCTTCAACCGTTGCATGTCGCGCAAGTGCGTCCACGATTGCCAACGCATCACCGGCGGCCTTGGTAACGCCCATCCCACAATGGGGACGCGCCACGAATGCCGCGTCGCCGAGCAACGCGACACGGCCAAAATTCATCTTCGGTACTTCCAGGTCGTAAATTGGCTGGAATAACGGCTGAGCAGCTTTCTTAACGACTTCGGCAAACTGCGGGGCCAGTAATGTCTCTGCGGACTTGTACATATTGTCGAGCACATCACGACGTATCAGCGCCGGAGGAATTCCGCCTTCAAACTGTTTACCGCTTTCATCACGCAGCAAATCCTTCAAGTCATCGTCATCGCTGGTGCGGTACCACACGAAGTTGTAACGGCGCTCGCCGACAAGGGTGCTGTTGGAATGCCCGGCAACTGGATACCCCAAGATCTGCTCATGCGGGGGCAAACAAAACGCGAATTTATCGAAAAGTGTGGCGTGGGCAGCGTCAGACAGAGCACTTTCATCGACTAACCCGCGCCAGGCGATATAGCCGGCATATTGCAGATGCACATCGGGTAAAAAATGTTGGCGAATCGTCGACCGAAACCCATCAGCCGCAACAATGACGTCTGCTTGATGAGTCGTCCCATCGGCCAATGTCACGCTGGCATGGGTTTCAGTACTTTCGACCGACACCACACTGCCACCGCAGCGATACCGTGAGTCTGGGAATGCACAGCGAAGCACCTGGTACATCTTCCCCCACGCGGTCAACGTTTGTGGAAGCGCATTCTCAAGTACGGCTTCGCCGTCCTGGGCCAAAGTGACGCGCGACAGCACATCGATACCTACCGATGCGTCGAGGGGAATTCCCGCTGCGGCCATCGCTTCGAACAACTCAGGGTGTGTAACGATCCCTGCGCCTCGTCCAGCGAGTTCATCCGGAACGCGTTCGAAGACCTCAACGTCCCAACCGTTGCGCAACAGCATATTTGCTGCAAACAGGCCGCCCAGCGAGCCGCCCACGACTATGGCGCGGGGCTTGTTCGAGGCGTTCATCATGGCTGCTCTCCCACCGTTGCAGAGGCATGGGAGGCGTAAGAACCCACAGCATCGATCTCGGAGGCCGGGAAATTGAGCTCGATGGTGACACCAGACGGATCTTCGATGAACACTTGATGCAGGCCTAGGCTCGGCACGGTGCGATCGCGCCACGCAATCCCTTCGGCTTTGAAGACGTCCCAGAACTCGACCAGGCCGGTGACCAAAAAAGCAATGTGATCAACCGTCCCAGTGCCTGTCAGCGGGATTTCTTTATCGCCCAGGTATTTTTTCAGGCCTTCAGGATTGGAAGGATCAATCCCGATAATGTGGACCGTGCCGAAGTCCTTCTCATCACCGCCCATGTACAACCAAACGCCAGGAAAATCGAATGGCGGCCGGTAGCCAGGAGTAAAACCGAGGACCCTTTCATAGAATCGACTGGACTTTTCCAGGTCGAACGACCGGATCGAGTAGTGAGCGAGCTTCACGACTTGCATGGTGCCTCCAACAGTTTTTTTGTATTTATTTATCAGTTGATAAACAATACGACCAGCTGAAATTGAAGTAAATAGGTGGCGGATCAAATTTTTGAGGACAGGCTTGAACCACGCGGTGGCGTCGCCAACAGCGAACGGGCTTCAGGCGTTGGGAAAGGGCTTTTCAGAGCAGGATGGTGCGCGGAAACCCCTCTTCACCCGCTCAGTTGAAGGCTGAAACAGGTGATGAGTGGTCGACAAAAAAGCAGGGCAAAATAGGCGATCAGGAGGCAACAAACAGGAAATCGAAACCGATCAATTCAAGCGAGGCTTCTTACCCAAATCGTTATCGACTTGCTGCAATACGTGGGGACTGCCGTTAAGGAACGCATCGACCATTTGCTCGATCAGCGCATCTATGTCCTCAGTCACTGGAAGATCGTAAATCCATTTGCGAACACCGATATAGAAAATGCTGGCATGCAGACTCCAGATCAGCTCGAGCTCTTTTTCATTGATCGTGTCACCTGAGGATGGAGCCAATCCATGAGTCTGACGGATTTCTGCAATGACAGGGATGAAGACCCGCTCACGCAATTTAGCCAGATACCGATCATTGATACCTTCACGTGTCAGCCCGGCGAATACGAAGATACGAATCCACTCTCGCCGCAGAATCACACGAGCGTATGAGGTGTAGAAATGAACCAGGCGAGACTGAAGGGGTTCGGAGCGATCCTTGATCATCGCCTCCCACGAGGAATCCCACTGATATACCTCGTCGTACACGCGGTCTATCAGTGCCTCTTTGCTGGGGAAATATCGATAGAGTAACGGTTGGGTAATATCCAGTTGTCGCGCCAGCTCACGGGTACTGCCCGAGAATCCGCACGTCGCAAAATGCTCGATAGCTTTCTGCACGATTTGCTTTTCCCTGACCTCAGGCGAAAGGCGTCGAGTCGTCGATTTGACGGGGTCTGCTGATTTCGCTGATTTTCCCGACTCGTTCTCGTCTCTATCTTTTGAGTCTTGCATAACACCTCGCTGGAGCTTCATTAAGGCATCATACAAAACAAAAGAATGCACTGGCTATGAACCACACCTATTTGGCCAGACGACTTTCAATATCCTTCTTGAACAACGCAGGTCGGCTTAAATAATGCCCCATGGCCAACACTTCCATTTGGCCGTCGATCTCCAGCGCAAATGCCGGAAAGCCGCGCGCATTCAGAGCTTCAAGCATCTCGTTGCTGCGCTTGATGTGGTCTTGCAATGAGTCTGCCGTGATCAAATCAAAAGTTGCCATAAACGATTCGGGTTCAAACCCAAGCTCATTGGCAATGCCGGCGATTACCCCTCGGTCAGCAATGGCCTGACCTTCTTGGTAGTAGGCAATTTGCAGGCGTTTGAGCATTTCGATGCCACGTCCGGACAGCTGTTGAGCGGTCAACATCGCTGCAATCGGTGGCGAAGAGTCCAGCTGGACATTTTCATGTTCCAGTACGCCTTGAACATAGGCGTCCGCGAAGGTCTGTTTGCTGAATGCCGTAATCCGGGCTTCGTGAGGACGAACAAAATCGCGCCACTCACCCGACATCAACTTGCTTTTGTCCCCCGAAAGCATGCCCACGCCATGGGCCTGAATTTCCAGGCCAGGAATAGCGGTGGCCGCCGTGATCATCGGCGCCGCCCCATAGCACCAGCCACAGAACGGGTCGTAGACGTAATGCAATGTCGCAGTGCTCATTCAAATCTCCGGGATCTGCCGTGCCACACGGCGAAAGGGGTTCGTTACGTCGTGGATCAAACATGCGAAAACAGCAATGAGGCGATCAGCGCTCGGCCAAGCCTTCAGGCCCGAGCAATTCGCTGATGAAATCGATAAACGCATTGACGCGTTTGGAGCCACGATGATTGGGAAGATACAACGCAGAAATGGCCGAACTGGCATCGTTCGGATTGATAACAAAGGACTCGAACAATGACGTCAAATCACCGCTGCCAATATCGTCGTTGACGAGCCAGTCAGGTAACAGAGCCACCCCGCCACCCGCCAGCGCAACCTCACGTAAAACTTCCGCATTGTTGCTTTTGAAGCGCCCCTCAATCGGTACCCGAGTCTCCTCACCTTCCTTTAAGAAAGTCCACACCTGCTGCTTTGGGCCGTAACTAAAACGCAGACACTCGTGTTGCATGAGGTCCATGGGATGTTCAGGAAAACCATGTGCATTCAGGTACTCGGCACTGGCCACAACCCGGCGTCTGAAATGACCGACGGGACGACTGACGACACCATCCATGGCTGCTGCCGATCCCAATCGGATCGCCAGATCAACGCGTTCCCCCAGTAGTTCGACGATGTCATCGGAGAGCGTCATGTCCAACACAAGTTGAGGGTATCGCTTCAACAGCGAGGCAATATGCGGCGCAATCAGACGGCGCCCCAGCGCTACGGGCACGGAAATACGAAGATGGCCCGCAGGGAGTTCCCCGCGGTCAGTGACCGAGGCATCCGCCTCGGCGACAGCATTCAGCACCTCCCGCGCTTTCAAGTAGTAGGCGGCCCCGGCATCTGATAATGAGATTTGACGCGTGGATCGATTAAGCAGGACAGCGCCTAGTTCCGCCTCAAGCCCATCGATCATCCGAGTCACAGAAGACGTCGCCAGGCCTAACTGTCGAGCGGCAGAAGAAAAGCCCTTCGAATCCACAGCCTGGACGAACATCTTCAATGCGAGCAGCTTGTCCATGACACTCCTTGACTCACCCGTTGTTCATCTTGAGCATTGCGCCAGTTCGGGTCCGACGAGAAACCACCGAGAAGACGACCAAAGCGACCAGTGACAATCCGCTTCCCACCGCAGCAATCGCCAACCAGCCGGCATGTTCATAAAGCGAACTGGCCACCGAAGAACCGATTGCACCACCGATAAAGATACTGATCATGTACAACGCATTCAGACGGCCTCTGTTAGCAATGCCCAAGGCGTAGACGGCTCGCTGACCCAACACCATGTTCATTTGCACTGCAAAATCCAGCGCTACACCGGTGACCGCTAACCCAATCACACCGTAGAAGGGATTGATGAAGGCCGGTAGGAAACTCAATATACCCAGCACCATGGCCAACTGCGACGCTCGTCGAGTATGTCCTGCATCAGCGAGTCGACCACTGATAGGTGCGGCAATTGCACCGATCGCGCCGACCAGAGAGAAAATCGCAATCTGACTTTGCGTGAGGCCGAACTCACGACTCAATATCAACGGCACAGCGGTCCAGAATAAACTGAACGCCGCAAACATCAGCCCTTGATAAAGCGCGCGCTGACGCAGCACGGGCTCGCGACAAAACAGTTGTCCCAGGGACATCAGCAATTGACCATACGACGCGCGATGGGTCGGTTGCCATTTAGGCATGGTCATGCCAATCACGATGGAGATAACGAGCATCAAGGCGGCGGCCCCGATAAACACCGCCCGCCAGCCCAAATGATCGGCAACCAGACTCGACAGCGGCCGCGCAAGCAGAATCCCTAGCAGCAAGCCACCCATAATCCCGCCAACTACCCGACCGCGAGATTCTTCCGGTGTCAGATGTGCCGCCAACGGGATAAGCATCTGCACGGAGACTGAGCTGAAACCGATGAGTGCCGACACCACTAGAAATACACTCGGCTGCTTGGACAAACCGGCGGCTACCAGGCTGAAGATCGTAATCACAATTGTCGCGATCATCAGCCGACGGTTTTCTACCAGATCCGCCAAGGGCACCAGGAAAAACAATCCGAGCGCATAACCAATCTGAGTCAGCGAAACGATGAAACTCGCGCGTCCACTCGACATGCCGATATCCGGAGCGATCAAGCTGATAATCGGTTGAGCGTAATAGATGTTGGCCACGATGGCACCGCAACAAAAAGCAAACAGAAGCACGAGCCCCTTTGTCATCGACGCTTTTTGTATCGTCGCTGCTGTATCTCTTGTAGAAACGCCCATGCCATAGACTCCTGAGGTTCGACAGCGGTGACTCTTCAGAAAAAGTCACGCGCATTGATGTTTTCCAGGTCAACAACATAGGCGGCACTGCATCTTGAGAGAATATGGTCAGGACGCAACGTCGCGTTGCGTCTTGCGCAAGAGATACCCAGGCTCGGTGAGCGCCCCCGCTTGATTCGAGGACGAGGAATCGCCATGCGCCAAGTAAACTGACTCGCCGATGATCCAAAGGCCAAATACAACTTCCGATGGGATCCGGCTACTTACACGGTGGCCGAGAAACTAACCGGCTTTCGGCTGGAACGACGCACCAATTACCTGATCAAGCGGAATGGCCAAGACAAGCAGATCCAGACATGCACGCTCGAGTGCAGTGGATGTTCGTGTGATTGCGGCGCTGAATACCGTTGCTCGTATGAAGCAAGCGACTGCTCAAAATGCGGCCACACCGGCAAGAGGCGAATGACCTTTGGTTTTCCCGGCATCTCCCATTTGGAGCGGGAAGCAGGCGTGAAAAATAGAGAAGTCACGCAAATGTCACGCACACGAAAAAGGCCAATGCTGTGAACATTGGCCTAAGTCGTTAAATTATATGGTCGGGACGGAGTGATTCGAACACTCGACCCCTAGCACCCCATGCAAGCGGACACCTCTACAGCCCGCTAACTACAAGGCTTCGCGCTTGGCGCTCGCTGCAACGATGCCCAACAGTGCGCAACCGTATTTTACAAAGTCACTCGTAAAGTCACTGAGCCTTTTCTGCCCCCTTCCCCGGCGTTCTGCCGAACGAACACAATCCCCTACTTTTTAATTTCTCTCACATACGCCTGGCACGCACGCAGCGCGATTATGGCGTTATCCCCGTCACCGGTGATGGCGAGAATTCGTTGAGCATGCGCTGGGTCAAGTTGGGCTCGCGCGACTGCATGAACCACGCCGACGGCGCCGGGGGTGGAAGGCACGTTGCAGCCACTGGCTGAATCCGCGGCGTCGAGAAGGACTGACAGCCTGACATCAGAAGTGGCAAGGCGATCGCGCAGAGCAGCCTGGTTGCGTTGGGCATCGGATAATTCCCTGGTGTGTTGTTGGTCCTGGCCGGCGAGCTGCTGCTCCAGGGCCAGGCGCTTATCGGTCTCGTCGCGCGCTTGGGCGGCGGCAGCATTGGTGATCTCCACCAGGTCATCCTTGTGCAGGCCGGCCTGCTCGGAGAGCTTCTTGCCCATACGCCAGTCCTGCACCTGCCAGGCACCGCCAAAGGCGATGGCCATCGCCAGCAGAACCGCGGCCAGGATCTGCCCGGGCGTCACGACATCACCCCGCCGGCCAGGCGGTACTGCTTGAGCAAGTCCTCAAGCCGATGCTCGCGCTGCCCATATCCCGCGCCGGGCAGGCTGGCCCAGATGTTCCGGCACTTCGCGATAGCCGTTTCGATCCGCCCGGCCACCACGTCGGGCAAAGCCCTGCACTCGCGGATGTGCTGCAGCGCCAGAAGGTCTTG